>JBBQRX010000003.1:0-199006 GCA_038214375.1 Candidatus Limnocylindrales bacterium | reverse complement strand
GGCCTGTCGGGGAGCGGCAAGTCGAGCCTCGCCTTCGACACCATCTACGCCGAGGGCCAGCGCCGTTACGTCGAGAGCCTGAGCGCCTACGCCCGGCAGTTCCTCGGTCAGATGGAGAAGCCGGACGTCGACCAGATCGACGGGCTCTCGCCAGCCATCTCGATCGACCAGAAGGGCGCCTCGCGCAATCCCAGGTCGACGGTCGGGACCGTGACCGAGATCTACGACCACATGCGGCTCTTGTTCGCCCGGATCGGACACCCGCACTGCCCGGTCTGCGGCCGCGAGATCGAGCGCCAGTCGGTCCAGCAGATGGTCGACCAGGTCTACGGCCTGCCCGAGGGGAGCCGGCTCCTCGTGCTCGGACCACTCGTCAAGGACCGCAAGACCGAGGGCGATCGCGTCTTCGAGGCCGCCCGCAAGCAGGGATTCGTGCGCGTCCGGGTGGACGGCCAGCAACTCGACCTCGCCGAGGTCACAAGCCTCGACAAGTACAAGCGGCACACGATCGAGGTCGTCGTGGACCGCTTCGTGGTCCGCCGCGCGGAAGCACCCGGAGAAGCGCCGCCGGACGCGGCCCGCCTCGCCGATTCGATCGAGACCGCGCTCCGGCTCGGCGAGGGCGTGGTCGTGATCGCGCCGGTCCCGCGTGAGGGCGAGGCAGCGGGCTTCGAGGAGCGTCGCTACAGCGAGCGTTACTCCTGCCCGTACGACGGCACCACGATGGACGAGCTCGAGCCGCGCTCGTTCTCGTTCAACTCGCCCCACGGTGCCTGCCCGACCTGCACCGGGATCGGGACGCAGCTCGTGATCGACGCGGATCTCGTGATCCCGGACCGGGACCGGAGCGTCGCCGACGGGGCGCTCGTGCCGTGGTCGCGCATGCCGACCGACGCGTCCTGGCGGATGAAGATCCTCGAGGCGATCTTCGAGGCGCACGGGTGGGACATCCGGCTGCCCGTCCGCGACCTCCCGCCGGAGGCGGTCGACCACATCCTCAACTCGGCGAAGGAGGAGAAGGTCGTCATCGCCTACCGGCACGAGCGGGGCGAGAACACCTACACGGCCACGTTCGAGGGGCTCATCACGAACCTCCAGCGGCGCTTCCGGGAGACAGACTCGGAGTACATCAAGACCGAGCTCGAGAAGTACATGGTCGCCCGGCCGTGCCCGACGTGTCGCGGCAAGCGGCTTCGGCCGGAGGCGCTCGGCGTGACGGTGGACGGCCGGAGCATCTGGGACATCTCCGTGCTGACCGTCACGGAGGCGCTCGGCTGGGTGGCGGCGCTCCCGGACACGATCACGGACCGCGAGCGCGCGATCGCCCGGATGGTCCTCAAGGAGATCGGTGCGCGCCTCGGCTTCCTCGCCGACGTCGGCCTCGACTACCTCACGATCGACCGCACGTCGAGCACGCTCTCGGGCGGCGAGGCGCAGCGAATCCGGCTCGCGACGCAGATCGGCAGCTCGCTCGTCGGCGTGCTCTACATCCTCGACGAGCCCTCGATCGGCCTCCACCAGCGCGACAACGCGAAGCTGATCGCGACGCTCACCCGCCTGCGCGACCTGGGCAACACCGTCCTGGTCGTGGAGCACGACGAGGAGACGATCCGGACCGCGGACTGGGTCGTGGACATCGGGCCCGGGGCAGGGGAGCACGGCGGGGAGGTGATCGCCTCCGGCCCGCTGGAGGCGCTCCTCGGCGAGCCGCGCTCGATCACCGGGGCGTTCCTGCGCGGCGAGCGTGCCGTGCCCATCCCGGAGGTCCGGCGTGCGGGCTCCGGGACGTCGATCGTCGTGACCGGCGCGCGCGAGCACAACCTGCGTGGGATCGACGTCGCATTCCCCCTCGGCCGGTTCGTGGCCGTGACCGGCGTCTCGGGCTCCGGGAAGAGCACGCTCGTGACCGAGATCCTGTACCGGGCCCTCGCCCGCGAGCTGAACGGGAGCCGCGAGGCGCCCGGCGCCCATGACGGCCTCGAGGGCGCGCATCTCGTCGACAAGATCATCGAGATCGACCAGAGCCCGATCGGGCGAACGCCGCGCTCCAACCCGGCGACCTACACGGGCCTCTTCACGCCGATCCGCGAGCTGTACGCGGGCGTGCCGGAATCGCGCGTCCGCGGCTACGGGCCCGGGCGCTTCAGCTTCAACGTGAAGGGCGGCCGCTGCGAGAACTGCAAGGGCGACGGCATCCTGAAGATCGAGATGCAGTTCCTGCCGGACGTCTATGTCCCGTGCGAGGTCTGCAAGGGCAAGCGCTACAACCGCGAAGCCCTCGAGATCCACTACAAGGGCCATTCGATCGCCGATGTCCTGGAGATGACCATCGCCGAGGGCTCCGAGGTCTTCGGCGCGGTCCCGAAGATCGCGGCCAAGCTCCGCACCCTCGTCGAAGTCGGCCTGGGCTATGTCCACCTCGGTCAGCCGGCCACGACGCTCTCGGGCGGCGAGGCGCAGCGCGTGAAGCTTGCCTCCGAGCTTTCCCGGCGCGCGACCGGCAGGACGCTGTACGTGCTCGACGAGCCCACGACTGGGCTCCATTTCGCGGACGTGGAGAAGCTCCTGCAGGTGCTTCACCGGCTCGTGGACGCGGGCAACACGGTGCTCGTGATCGAGCACAACCTCGACGTCATCAAGACGGCCGACTGGGTCATCGACCTCGGGCCGGAGGGCGGCATCCGGGGCGGCCAGGTGATCGGCGAGGGGACGCCGGAGATGATCGCGCGGATCCCGGGCTCGGCTACCGGGGAGTACCTTGCCCGCGTCCTGCGCGGCGAGCCGCTGGTGCCGCTCTCCGACGTCACGTTCGCCGACGAGCTGGGCCGGGGAAGGGCAGCCCGCACGAACGGGTCGCCGGCCGCTCGGCGGTCGTCGCGCCCGAGGAAGCGGGCGGCAGCCGCCACCGCGCGGGCCGACTGAACGGGCCGTCGTTCGGCTCGCCGGCGACGTACCATCCGGGCATGCCCGAGATCGAATTCGCCTTTCTTGCAGACTCCGCCGATGCCCGCCCCGGCGAGAAGTTCCACGTGCTCGGTGGCGGCGTCACCAGGCTGGGAGCCCAGGCGTTCCCATTCCGACACCCGCACCTCGCGCTCGTCGTCGGCCTGCTCGTCACCTCGCCCGAGCTCGACAAGGAACACGACGTCCGGTTCGTCCTGCTGGCCCCGGACGGGTCCGAGATCGCGGGGGCGAACGGCCTGATCGCTGCACACGGCCCGCGGGACGGCCGCGACACCGTGGTGACGTTCGCGATCGACCTCTGGAATCTCGGGTTCGACGCTCCCGGGGACCACTCCCTGCGCGTTCTCGTCAACGGGTCCGAGCGAAAGCGGATTCCGCTCGTCGTCGAGCGGATCGCCGAGCCGACCGGGCTGAACTGACAGACCGCGTGCGGGCGCAGCCACCGGGTTCGGGACGCCACGAATACCCGGCGATCGACGACGCCGCGCTCGCCGCCGCGCGCCACGCGGATCGCCTCGTGGATGCGGCACGGACCGCAGCCTCGGTCGGCGCCCCGGGCGCGGCGCGGTGGGCCGCATTCCTCGAGCCTCTTCCGGATCGACTTCGCGATGCGCCGCCCGGCGAGCTCCGCTCGGTGGCGCGCCGGGCCCGCGCCGCGTTCGGGCCGAAGGATTCGATCGCGGAGGTCCTGCCCGCCGATCTCGCGATCGCGTTCCGTGACGCGATCGACGACCTCACCCGCGTCCTTGTTCGTCATGATGCGACTGAGCCCAGGGGCTGAGGCGGGCCCCGACTCCGGCGGACCTGCGGGGGACCGGGCGTATGCTTCCGGCGACGCCGCGCGGAACCCCGCCGGCGGGCCGCCCGCGAGGTCCGTGTGAACGTTCGAGCCCGATGGCTCCTCGTCATCCTGCCAGCGCTCGTCGTTGGCGCCATCGAGATCGTGAGCGACCAGCTCCTCGACGAGGCGTTTCCGTTCCCCGTGGACACGCTCGTCGTCGTGGCCGTCACGCTCGTCCTGGGTGGGATCTTCGGTGCGCTCGCATTCGGCCGGATCGACGCGCTCACGGGCGCCCTGCGCCGCCGCAACCAGGACCTGGAGGCGCGCGAGACCTCCGCGCGCGCCCTTCACCGGGTGAGCGTCGCCATCGCCTCGCTGACCGACATCGAGCGCGTCCTCGACGCGATCGTGACCCACACGCGCGAGCTCCTCCGCGTGGACGCGGTCGTGCTCCTGCTCGCAGGTCCCGACGGCCGCCTCGACCGCCGGGCGGCGAGCGCGATCCCCGGGGTGCTGGTCGCGAGCCCGTCGGTTGCGAGCGCGGATGCGGCCGATGCGCCCGAGGCCGCGGCGGCCGACCAGATCCTGCGCTTCGTCGTGCCCACATCAGCCGTCGCGCGGGTGGCTGCGCCCCTCCAGCGCGGCGGCACGACCATCGGCCTGCTCGCAGTGGGTGCCGCGGTCCCGCGCAGCTTCGACGCCGATGCGCTCGAGACGCTCTCGTCGCTCGCCAACCAGGCGACGATCGCCCTGGAGAACGCCCGGCTGGAGGCGCGTCTCCGCGAGCTCGCCGTCGTCGGCGAGCGCGAGCGGATCGCCCGGGAGCTCCACGACGGGCTCTCGCAGGTCCTCGGGTACGTGAACACGAAGTCGCAGGCGGTCGACGGATTCCTTGCGGCCGGCCGGATCGATGAGGCTCGCGCCCAGCTCGGCGAGCTCTCAGCGGCGGCCCGGTCGGTCTACGTGGACGTCCGCGAGACGATCCTGGGCCTGCGCAGCCCGATCGGGCCCGCGGCCGGGCTGGTGGCCGCGATCCGCGCCCACGCCGCGGGCGTCGCCGAATCGGCGAAGCTCGCGATCCGCGTCCACGCGGCTCCGGAGGTCGAGGGGGCGCGGTTCGAGCCGGAGGTCGAGACGCAGGCGTTCCGGATCGTCGCGGAGGCGCTCACCAACGTTCGCAAGCACGCCGGCGCGCGGCGCGTAACGGTCGATCTGCGCGTTGCGGAGGATCGCCTGGTGGTCACCGTCCGCGACGATGGCCGCGGCTTCGCGATGGGTGGCCCCGGTGACGGCCGACCGCATTACGGCCTTCGCTCGATGACCGAGCGGGCGGCCGGCATCGGCGGCACGCTCGACCTCGAGAACGACCCATACGGCGGCGCCGTGGTGCGGCTTGCGGCGCCGCTCCGGCCCGTGATGGACGCGGCGCCCGGTACCCTCGACCCCGCGCCGATCAGCGCCTGATGCGGGTCCTGCTCGCCGACGATCACGCGCTCTTCCGCGACGGCGTCGCGTCGCTCCTTGCCGCCTGGGGGCACGAGGTGGTTGGCGTCGCGTCCGACGGGGATGCGGCGGTGGAGCTCGCGGGGGCGCTCCGTCCGGAACTGGTCCTCATGGACGTCCGGATGCCCGGCGGGGGCGGGATCGACGCGACCGTCCGCCTCGCTGCGCTCCATCCGGAGATCCCGATCGTGATGCTGACCGCGAGCGAAGACGAGGACGATCTCTTCACGGCAATCAAGGCGGGGGCTCGCGGCTACCTCCTGAAGGACCTCGAAGCCGCCCAGCTTCGCGCGATGCTGGAAGGGGTCGAGCGTGGCGAGGTCGCCATCTCGCCAGTGACAGCCGCGCGGATCCTCACCGAGGTCGCCCGGCCGACGTCGCGCACGGGGGGACCGGCCGGCGGCGGCGCGTCGCCGGATCCTGACCGCCTGACGGAACGAGAGGTCGAGGTCCTGCGGCTCGTCGTTGCCGGGATGCGGAACAAGGAGATCGCCGCCGATCTCGGGATCTCCGAGAACACCACGAAGTTCCATCTCCGGAACATCCTGGAGAAGCTCCACGCGGGCAGCCGAACCGAGGTCGCCGCGCGAGCGGTCCGCGAGGGTCTGGTTCGCGACCGTTGACCTGATCCTGGGTGCCGGATGGCCCCCCGAGGCCCGGGCCGAATGGCCCCCGCCCCCCACCCGGTCGGGCGGGTACTCCTCCCGCCCAACCGAACGTGGCGCCCCGCGGTTCCCGGCCGCATGCTCGACCGGCGCGATCCGCACGGAGGCAGGCCATGGGCTATCGCATCGACATCGACCACGGGAATTGCATCAACTGTGGCGTCTGCATGGACGTCTGCCCGGTCGAGGCGCTCGACATGAGCCGCCCGACGGGCCCTGGCGTCGAGACGGGGCCGGGCGGCCTGCCGCTGCCCTGGATGATGGAGCACCCGATCCAGGTCGGCGAGTGCATCGGCTGCTCCATCTGCATCCGCGAGTGCCCGCCCAACGTGATGACGCTCTCCGTGATGGAGGCGCCGACGCCGCTCGTCGCCCGCCAGGGCCCGATCGAGCGGCCCGTGGCGATGACCGACGGCTGGATCCCGCTCTCCGCGGTCACCCGCGAAGCGCTCAAGCCCGTCCACGATTCGCCGTGGGGCCCGCTCTTCGTCTGGAAGACCGCCGAGCGCCCACAGCCGTGGCAGGTCTGGCGGACCATGGTCGACGACGCGCCGCCGTCCCCACTGGCGCCGTGCCAGGTCGCCTGCCCGGCGGGCACGGATGCGGGCCGCTACGTCGGCCTGATCGGCGCGGGCCGCTACGACGACGCGTACGCGGTCGCGGCCGAGGTCAATCCCTTCCCCTCCGTGTGTGGCTGGATCTGCACCGCGCCGTGCGAGGTCGCCTGTCGGCGCGACGTGCTCGACGAGCCGATCGCGATCCGGACGCTGAAGCGTTTTGCCGTGGAGCATGGGCACCTGCCCGCGGTCCCGCCACCCCCGGTGCGTCGCTCCGAGCGTGTTGCGATCGTCGGCGGTGGGCCGGCCGGTATGTCGGCCGCCTATTACCTGGTCCGGCTCGGCTACGGCGTCACCGTCATGGAGGCGATGCCGATCTCCGGCGGGATGATGGCGATCGGGATCCCCGAGTATCGGCTGCCCCGCGAAGCCCTCCAGATGGAAGTCAAGCGGATCGTCGACCTCGGCGTGGAGCTCCGGCTCGACACCGTGATGGGCCGCGACTTCACGCTCGGCGACCTCGAGCGCGAAGGGTTCCGGGCCGTCTTCCTCGCGACGGGTGCCTCGAAGAGCCGCCGGCTCGGCGTTCCCGGCGACGATGCCAGGGCCGTCGTGCCCGCCACCCGTTTCCTCAAGGAAGTCAACCTCGGCGAGCAGCCGCGTCTCAGCGGCCCGGTCATCGTGGTCGGCGGCGGCAGCACGGCGATGGACGCGGCCCGATCCGCGATCCGGAGCGGCGCGGCATCCGTGACGATCGTCTACCGGCGCGGCCGCGAGGACATGCCGGCGCAGCGGGAGGAGATCGAGGAGGCCGTTCGAGAAGGCATCACGCTCCTGACGACGCTCGCCCCGGTCGAGGTGGTCGCCCGCGACGGCGTCGTCGTGGCCCTCCGCTGCGAGGAGCAGCGGCTGACCGGCACGAGCGATGGCGGACGCCGCGCATACGCGCCGGTGCCCGGGTCCGTCCGGGAGGTTCCCGCCAGCACGATCCTCGTCGCGATCGGCGAGGAGCCCGACCCGTCGATCCTCCCCGAGGGGGCGGGGATCGAAGTGAGCGGGTGGGCCGGCATCGTCGCCGACCCACGCACGCTCGCCACCGGCCGGGCGGGCATCTTCGCCGGCGGCGATGTCGTCTCCGGCCCCAAGACGATCATCGATGCGGTCGCCGCGGGGCGCCGTGCTGCGGCGTCGATCCACGAACACCTCGCCGGCGTCCGCGACGGCGAGGCCGAGATCCTCGCGACCGTCCGGTACAGGACGCCGCCCGAGGCGCACCTCGAGCTCGATCTGGCCAGCCGGCCGCGCGTCCACGCGCCGCTGCCCGTGGTGGAGCTGGGGTCGTTCCGGGCCCACCAGGTCGGGTTCGACGAAGGGGCCGCTCGTGCGGAGGCGTCGCGGTGCTTCCGCTGCGACGCGGTGTACGGCTGCTCGTCCGTCTCGGTGACGGCCGGGCGCGGCCCGCATGACGCGGGCGTGGAAACCCACGGGATGGAGCAACACGCCGTCCGGCCATCCGAGCCGATCGGCACGACGAGCGCAACGGGAGGTGTCCAGTGACCCTAGACCAGGTCTCCGGCCTGTTCGATGCCGGAGAATCGTTCATGGAGGGCACGATCGCCGCGGCGCTCGTGGTCCTGTGGGTCCTCGCCCTGGGGCTCCACCTCGCCCAGCCCTACATGGCGCGGACGACCGGCAAGTTCACGCTCCGTCTCGGCGCGGATCTCTGGTGGATCATCTACGTGGCGCTGCGCGACATCTTCCTCGTCCAGGTCTTCCTGGGCAGCTTCATCTTCCTCTACCCCGACGTGGTGACCGGCAAGGACCTCCCGATCACGGGAGGGCTGGCGGCGGTCTGTGCCTTCGCCGCGCTCCTGATCAAGCTCATGACGAAGGGTGACGGGGACCTGCGGGGGATGCGCCTCCAGACGCTCCTCATCGGGCTCGGCGCCGTCCTCTATGTCGGCCCGTACTTCCTCGGGACGCAGATGACGCTCCTGACCGGGAAGCTGACCGACCAGTTCATGCCGCTGATGGTGACCTCGAAGAATCCCGACCTGGCCCTGCCGCTCTGCTACATCTCCGCGGCCCTGATCGGGATCCTCGGCGTCATCGCCGTCATCTACAACCTGCAGCAGACCTCCGTCCGTCGCCCCAAGGCCGTCCAGGAGCCCACTCGATGAACGCTGACGATCTCGCCACCGCGCTGACGCAGGGTGGCTCCGGGTGGATGGTCCTCTCGGTGGCTGCCGTCCTGCCGATCCTGTGGGCCTTCACCCTGGTCCTGCACTTCTCCCGGCCGTACGTGATCCGGTTCCTGATGCGCCTGACGCTCCGCTTCGGCGGCGACGTCTGGTGGCTGAGCTACGTGCTCATGCGGGACGCGCTCATGGCGATCACGCTCGGCCTGAGCATGATCTTCCTCATGCCGAACCTCTATCTCAAGGTCGGCCTGCCGATCACGGCCCCGATTGCCACCCTGGTCCTCTTCTGGGCCCTCGTCCTCAAGCTCATCCGCGACACCGATGACGACCCGGCGGCCTTCCGCCTCGTCAGCATCCTGCTGATCGTCGCGTCGGTCCTCTATATCGTGCCGCAGGTCTACGGCATGGAGGCCGCCGACCAGGCGTACCTCGGCA
Organism: Candidatus Limnocylindrales bacterium; assembly: GCA_038214375.1. Taxonomy (GTDB): domain Bacteria; phylum Chloroflexota; class Limnocylindria; order Limnocylindrales; family CSP1-4; genus CTSoil-043. The sequence goes on along the minus strand of JBBQRX010000003.1, from coordinate 189,900 downwards.
GCCTGCCGAGCTCGCTCATCAGCAGCGAGAACCTCGGCCTGGCACGACCGATCCTGTGGGTGACCCTGGGCCTCTTTGCGATCACGGGAGCGGCCCTGTTCGGGCGCTTCCTGGTGCGGCTGGGTGCTCCCCGGGCCGCGGACGAGCCGGAGGTTCCGTCCCGCGCTGCCTGAGCGCGCGTCTCACGCAAACTCCCTGGCATGAGGATGACGGGCGGCGCCGCGAGGCGCCGCCCGTTCACGTGCGCGCCGAATCCGGAGGCTCGCCCAGCACACTCCCGAAGGCCTCCTCGAGGAAGCGCGACGGCGAACCCGGTTCGTACACCAGCGTCAGCGTGCGGCGTGCCCGCGTCCACGCGACGTAGGCGAGGCGGCGCTCCTCCTCCAGCGCACGCGTCGGGTCGCCACCTTCGGTGAGCGAGCGCGGGCTCGGGAAGCGCCCCTCGGACATCCCGATCACGGCCACGTGGTCGAACTCGAGGCCCTTCGTCGCGTGCGCGGTGGCGAGCGTGAGGACCGGGTCCGCGGCGCGAAGCGCGGCAAGCCGGTCGCGGGCGGTCGCGATCGCGGCCACGAGCGCCGGGAGGGTCGGATAGGCCGCCGCCCAGCCGAGGAGCGCGGCCAGCAGATCGGCGAGCGGTGGCACCTCGGGCCCGGCATCATCGAGCGCCGCGGCGTCGGTCGGCGGGGTCCCCGGGAATTCGCCCGCCGTGAACTGGTCGGCAATCCGCCGGTCGTCCCGCTGCAGTGACTCCTCTGCGGCCGCGCCGAGTCGCAGGAGCAGCGGTGCGGCGTCCGGGCTCCGCGCGCCCGCTCGGGGCGCCGCGGCATCGGCCAGGATCCCGTCCAGCCGCGGATCCTCGAGGAGCAGCGTGACGCCGTCCGCCCGGAACGGGATCCCGCGTTCGAGCGCCAGCGCCGCGGCCGGCAGCAGCTCGCGCCGCGTCCGGGCCAGGATCGCGCGGGTGCCGTCGTCCGCCGGCCATCCATCCATGGCGCGGGCCGCAACGCGCATCTCGGCCGCCGGGTCGCGTGCCGTCGTCGCAGGGGCGAGGATCAGCCGGCCCGGTGCGCCGGGACGCGGCCGGACCCGCTTCGCGAACCGTTCGGCGTTGTGCTCCACGAGCCGGACCGCCGCCGCGACGACGGGTGCCGGGCAGCGGTAGTTCACCTCGAGGTCCACCCGGCGCAGCCCGGGCAGCGCGCCTGCCAGCCCCAACACGCGCCGCACGTCCGCGAGCCGCCAACCGTAGATGGACTGGTCGTCGTCGCCGACCAGGAAGATCCGGTTCTCGGGCGCCGCGAGCAGGAGCGCCATCCGGAGCTGGCTCGCGTCCACGTCCTGGACCTCGTCCACCAGGAGGTGCGCGCAGCGCGACCGCCATCGCGCGAGGAGCGTCCCATCCTGTTCCAGGCGTCGGAGCGCCTGCGCCACGAGGTCGTCGAAGTCGATCGCGCCTGCGTCCGCGAGCGCCGACTCGTACGCCAGGAATGCCCGGGCGACAGGTCCCGGGGCCGGGTCGCGGGCGACGTCCGAGGCGGTGACCCCGAGGTCCAGCTTGAGGCGGGAGAACGCACCGTCGAGCCCGCGCCGCGCCGCCGCGTCGAGATCCGGGCATGCGCGCCGCAGGACCGCGTCACGGGGGCGAAGGTCGGGCCGCACGCCGGCGTCGCGGAGGATCTCGAGGCCGAGCGCGTGGAAGGTGCGCACGCGCACCGCGCCTGGACCTGCACCGAGCGGCGCGAGCGCCGGGTCGAGGCGCGCCCGCAGCTCCTCGGCCGCGCGCGTGTTGAAGGTGATGGCCGCGATCGTCGCCGGGTCCGCGCCCGCGGCGCCGACGAGCCACGCGACGCGCGCCACGAGCGTCGTCGTCTTGCCGCTCCCAGCCGGCGCCACGCACAGGACCGGCCCCGGCGGCGCCGTGGCAGCGTCCCGCTGGTCGGGCGCCAGGCGCGCCAGGCGTCCGGCGACGGAAGGGTGCGGGGGCATGCCGCAGTGTGGCCGTGGCGCCTGCACTGGCTCTCACCCGGCAGCCCAGGCGGTCCGCGGTGTCCACGATGCCGCGCCGAGCTGGCAAGTGATCGACCGGTCAGGTACGGATGGGGGAGTGCACCGGCGCACCGACCGACCCCAAACGGGTGATCGACGCAGAAGATCCGGCGCGCGAGGCTGCCCATGTCGCCGAGTCGGGCTCGTCGCCGGCTTCGCCTCGGACCCACCATCGGCGGGATGCGCGCGAAACCCCGGCGCGTCCCGCCGACCACATCCCGCTCCGCGACCTGCCACCGGTCACCTGGTCACCTGCGGGATGGCCCTGTGCGACAGGTTGCGGTTCGGTACCGTGATGGTCAGCAATTGTGCAGCCCGGTCCCCCAGCTGCCGTTCTGCGGCTCGGACCCCGCGTCCTCGCGCTGCACCAACGGTTCGACGCACCCGAGTGCGTCCCATTCTTGCCGGAGGTGCCCCCGTGCGGAGTCGACGTTTCCGCCTTGCCGCCCCGTTCATGGCGGTCGCAATGCTCGTTACCCTGCTGCCCGCCGCGACGAGCGCGGCGCCTCCCGCCAGCCCGGTCACGTTCACCATCCTCCATACGAACGATTTCCACGGTCAGCTCGAACCCTCCGGGAGCAACCCGGGGATCGCGCGGGTGGCCAAGGTCGTCGGGGACGTGCGGACCAGTGTTGGGGCCGCGAACACGCTGCTCGTGGACGCCGGCGACGAGATGCAGGGGTCCCTGCTCTCGAACCTCCAGCAGGGCAAGCCCACGATCGCCGCGTTCAACGCGATGGGCTACGACGTGGCGACGTTCGGAAACCACGAGTTCGACTGGGGCCAGACGGTGCTCAGCGAGCGCGTGACGCAATCGACGTTCCCCCACGTGTCGGCCAACATCGTGGTCAAGAACACGGCGGACTGCGCGACGTCGGGCTGGGGCAAGCCGGCCTTCGTGTCGGCTCCCTACGTGATCAAGGAGGTCGGGACCGCGCCGAACACGGTGAAGGTCGCCTTCATCGGCGTCACCACCCAGGAGACGCCCACCATCACGATCGCCGCGTCGACGGCCGGCACCTGCTTCAAGGATCCTGCCGACTCGATCCTCCACTACTACGACGCGATGAAGTCGGCCGGGGCTGACGTCATCGTCGTCCTGAGCCACCTCGGGTACGCCGACGGCGGGTACGGGTACGGCATCCCGGTCTACGGCGACCAGACCCTCGCCGCGAAGCTGAACACGGCCGGCAAGCCGGCGAACCTGATCGTCGGCGGCCACAGCCACTCGAACCTCAGCGCGGCGACCATGGTCGGCTCGACCGCCGTGGTGCAGGCGTACTACAACGGGCGCACCGTCGGGCGCGCGGACGTCACCGTGAGCACGGCCGGGGCAGTCTCCGTGGCGTGGTCGCGGACAACCGGCTTCACGACCGGCCCGAAGGACGCGACGGTCGACACGCTGGTCACGGGCTTCGCCTCCGATGCCGCGTACCAGGCGCTGATCAACAAGCCGATCGGCTACAGCGCGGTCGACCTGCCCCGCCTCGGCGGCACGGTCGACAACATGATGGGCACGTTCATCGACGACGCCGTCTACACGTACCTGAACACGGACGCGACGGCTGCGAATGACGTCGACGTCTTCCTGAACAACGCCGGCGGCATCCGGACCGACTGGTGCTACAGCGGCACGGCCTGGGTCAACACGGGCTGCGCCGGCGGAACCCACGAGCCCGCGCTCCTGACGTACGGCAACATGTTCACGATCCTGCCCTTCGGCAACGCGACGGTGGTCGGGGAGATGACCGGCGCGCAGATCCTCGCGGTGCTCAACCAGGCTCCGCTCGTCACGAACGGCGTCATCCAGCCTGCGGGCCTCAAGTTCTCGTACTACGCGTACAAGGACACGAACCCGGGGCCGCAGCCTTTTGCGTGGGGCGCGTTCGACGCCTGCATCGTCAACAAGCTGACGAAGGCCTGCGACGCGATCGATCTCAAGAAGACCTACAAGGTTGGTACGAACGAGTTCCTCGCCCCGGCCGGCGGTGACGGCTATGCCGGCTTCAAGTACATGACGCATGTCACGTATTGGGGCGACATGCTCAACGCCGTCGACGCGTACGTTGCCGCGAAGCACGGCACGGCCGCGACGGCCTACAAGGGACCGAGCGGCGACGGGAAGCTCGATGGCCGGATCGTCCGCGACGGCACCGACGTGCCCGACAGTGGCTCGATCCTGCCGCTCACGATCCTCCACAACAACGACTCGCACGGCAACCTCGCCAAGGGCGCGTTCGTCGGGATGACGCAGCTCGCGACCCTCATCAAGCAGGAGCGGCTGCACAACCCGACCCGGACGATCCTCCTGGACGGGGGCGATCAGATCCAGGGCGACGCGATGTCCTACTACTTCAAGTCATCCTTCACCGGGTTGGCGAGCGACGGGACGACGCTTCCCGACGCGCTCAAGGCCAACCCGATGATGGCCGTCATGAACGCGCTCAAGTACACGGCAATGACGCTCGGGAACCACGAGTTCAACTACGGGAGCCCGATCTTCAAGGGCGTCCTGGGCCAGGCGGCCTTCCCGATCCTCGGCGCAAACGTCACGGATTCCGGGACCTACGGCCTCGCCGCCGCCAACGGGGGCGCGGGCGTGAAGCCCTACCTGGAGCTGACGCTGGGCGGGATCAAGGTCGCGATCCTCGGGATCACGAATCACCGCATCCCGAACTACGAGCTGCCGAGCAACATCCCGGGGCTCACGTTCTCGAACCCCATCACCACCGGCAAGACCATCGCGCCGACGCTCAAGGCCAAGGATGACGTCGTCATCGCCCTGACCCACATCGGGTTCACCACGAACCCGAAGAGCGTCGAGGTGGACAACTACGTCGACACGAACTTCGCGGCCGACGTCCCGGGCGTGGACGCCATCATCGGCAGCCACAGCCACACCAACCCGGCCAGCCCGGAGGCGCCCTACAAGTTCCTGCCGACGATCGTGGCAGGACCGGGCAACACGCCGGTGATCATCAACCAGGCCTACCGATACAACAACACGCTCGGCGAGGTCGTCCTGGGCGTGCGCGCCGTGAAGGGCGGCGGCTACGAGGTCGTCAGCCGCGCCGGACAGTACCTCAGCGTCACGATGACGACGCCGGAAGATCCTGCGATCAAGGCGATCGTCGATCCGTACGTCGCCCAGCTGAAGTCGTACACCGACACGGTGCTCGGCAAGACGACGACCCCGATCGATGCGCTCCAGGCCTTCACGTCCGAGACGAACGCCGCGAACCTCCAGGCGGACGCCGCCGTCTTCGAGCTGGCCAAGCACGATATCGCCGTCGATGTCCACATCTCCGGCGCGATGACCAACAAGGCCGTCGCGGCGACCGCGACCGCAGAGGCGCCGGCTACCCTCAACGTGTCCGACATGTTCTCGCTCATGCCCTACGAGAACTCACTCGTGGTCCTGAGCATGAACGGCCCGCAGCTCAAGAAGGTTCTCGAGCGCGGCTACCGCAACTACTACTACTACAAGAACGTCCCCGGCTACGGCGGGTACTCCTACTACACGACCTGCATGCTCGACACGAGCTCGGTCGGCAAGATCACGTACAACGACGTCTCGCCGGCGGCCTACGACCCGACGAGGAGCTACGTCGCCTCGCTGACGATCAACGGGAAGGCCGTCAACTTCGCCGATGCCTCCACGTTCTACAAGGTCTCGACCGTCAACTACCTGGCCGCCGGGTCGTGCAACTTCAACGACAACGGCGTCAGCCTCTGGCCGCTCAACAAGATCCTCAACGACACGCAGTACTACGTGCGGGACGCCGTCATCGACTACGTAACCGCGAAGGGCACCGTGTCGCCTGCGATCGAGGGGCGCCTCGTCTTCCAGCACGTCGCGGGACCCGCCCCGACGGCCACGGCGACCGCCCTTGGCGCGACAAAGGTCGGGCCATTCAGCGCCAGCACCAAGGTGGTGGCGCGGGGCAAGTACGTCACCTGGCGCTTCCCGGGGGGCTCCGCCCGGGCTGGCAGCACCGTTCAGATCTGGGTCGCGACCAAGAATTCCAACGGCACATGGGGCGCGTTCACACGGCTCACGAGCCGCGTGGCAGACGCCTCGGGGAACGTCTACTTCTGGTGGCGTTCCTCCACGTCCAAGTTCATCTCCGTTCGCGCCCGCTTCGGCGGGGATCCGACGCCCGGCGTGAGTTGGTCGGCGGCTCGCCAGGCGCGATGGTTGTAGGTTCGTCGTCATGACGGCGCGGACCCCGTGAGGGTCGCGCCGGGCAGGCAGGAGGCTGGGGCGGTTCGCCGCCCCAGCCTCCTTCTTCCTCGAGCACGGAGTCTCGAAACAAACCGCTCTCGCGGGGTGACGAAGCCGTCGCATCGGTAGAAGTGGGGCATGGTCGCCCGGACCGTGGCTGCATCCGGACCGTGGCTGCATCCGGACCGTGCCTGCATCATGCTCCCGTGGCAGCACGCAGCCGCGAGGGGCAACCATGCGCGTCGAGGCGCTGGCTGTGGAGACGTTGATCATCAACCGCCCGCTGGCCGCATGGGACGAGCCGGCGCGGGCGAGGGGCGGGCCCTCTTCGGCGTGCCGGTGGCCGCGCCGCACCCGGCGATCGGACCCGCCTGCGCGGCTCTCCGCCCGCTGTCGCGCCACCGCCGGTTCCGCGCCCGCGTCGTAGGATCGGCAGGTGACCCCCGACCTCACCACGACCCTCAAGAACCTCCCCGCGAGTCCCGGCGTCTACCTCATGCGCGATGGCCGCGGGACGGTGCTCTACGTGGGGAAGGCGCAGAGCCTGCGGAGCCGTGTCCGGAGCTACTGGCAGAAGCAGAGCCCATACGGCGAGGCGCACCGCATCCGGAGCGTCATCGACCGCGTCGCCGACGTCGAGTACACGCTCACCGATTCGGTGGCCGAGGCGCTGCTCCTCGAGGCGAACCTGATCAAGCGCTTCAAGCCACGCTTCAACGTTCGCCTCAAGGACGACAAGAGCTACCCGTACATCAAGATCAGCCTGGGCGAGGACTTTCCACGGATCGAGCGGACCCGGAAGCTCGTCGAGGATGGCAGCCGGTATTTCGGCCCGTATGCGTCGGCCAGCAGCGTCGACGAGTCGATGAACCTGATCCGGCGGCTCTTCCCGTTCCGGACCTGCACGCTCGACATCCGGGAGGGGAAGCGCGCGCTTCAGCGCCCATGCCTGCTCTACCACATCAAGCGCTGCCAGGGGCCCTGCATCGAGGCGATCTCGCGCGAGGCGTACCGGGCGGACATCGCCCAGGTGGAGCTCTTCCTCGAGGGCCGCCAGGAGACGGTGGCGCGGGGGCTGCGCCGGGAGATGGAGGCTGCGTCCGAACGCACCGATTACGAACGGGCGGCGGCCCTCCGCGACAAGGTGCGCTCGATCGAACGGACGATGGAGGACCAGAAGATGGCCGCCTTCGCCCGGACGGAGCAGGACGTGCTGGGTCTCGCCCGGGCAGGCGGCCAGGCGGCCGTCCAGCTCTTCGTCGTCCGCAACGGGAGCCTGATCGGCCGCGACGTCTTCCTCCTGGAGGCAGACCCGAGCGCGGGCGACGACGAGGTCCTCGCCGGGTTCGTGGGGCAGTACTACGCCCGCGCCTCGTCCGTGCCGCCGGCGCTACTCCTGCCGACGCTCCCCGCCGACGCGTCGGACATGGAGGCCTTCCTCGCCGCGCGGCGCGGCCGCCGTGTCCGGCTCCTCGTGCCGCAGCGCGGCGAGAAGCGGCGGCTGATGGAGCTCGCTGGCAGGAACGCCGCCGAGACGCTGGCTCGCGAGCAGGCACGCTGGCTGGCGGACGACGGAAAGACGCTGGTCGCGCTCGAGGAGCTGGCCTCCGCGCTGGGCCTCGCCGCCCTCCCGATGCGGATCGAGTGCTACGACATCAGCACGTTCCAGGGCAGCCAGACGGTCGGCAGCATGGTCGTCTTCGAGGATGGCAAGCCGAGGACCGGCGAGTACCGGCGGTTCCGGATCCGCGACGTCCCGGGCCAGGACGACTTCGCCAGCCACGCGGAGATGCTCCGACGCCGCCTCCACCGGGCGAGAGCGGGCGAGGAGGGGAGTGCCGAGGAGCTGCGCTGGACGCTGCCCGACCTGATCGTGGTGGACGGCGGGAAGGGCCAGCTGAGCGCGGACATGGAGGTCCTGGCAGCGCTCGGGCTCGCGGAGATCCCGATCGTCGGCCTCGCCAAGGAGCGCGAGGAGCTCTTTCTCCCCGGTCGCGCGGACCCCGTGGTCCTGCCGCCGACGTCACCCGCGCTCTACCTCGTCCAGCGGTTGCGCGACGAGGCCCATCGGTTCGCCATCACCTACCATCGGGACCTGCGTCGGAAGGCGGCCGTCAAGTCCGCCTTCGACGACCTGCCGGGCGTCGGGCCGGCCCGCAAGCGTGCGCTGCTGCGCACGTTCGGCTCCGCGAAACGGGTTCGTGAAGCGCCGGTCGAGCAGATCGCGGCCATCCCCGGCATCGGACGGGCGCTCGCGGAGCGAATCAAATCCGGCCTCGCGGAGTGACCCCCGAAGCGACCGAAGGACGACTGACCCGCTGACCGACCGACGGGCCGGGTGAAAGCCTGTTAGCATCCCCGCCGATGCGTCGAACCACCCCAATCATCATTTTCGTCATTGCCGTCCTCTTCCTGGTCGTCGATTTCTGGCCGCGGCTGACGCTCCCCAACTTCGGCGACCCCAACGGGGGCTCGCGGACGGTGGAAACGAAGCTCGGCCTGGACCTCGTCGGCGGCCTGCAGGTCGAATACCGCCTTCTGCCCGTCGGGGCCAAGGAGCCGAATGCCGGCGCGCTCTCGACGACGAAGTCGATCATCGAGAATCGCGTGAACTCGACCGGCGTTGCCGAGCCCGTCGTCCAGACGCAGGGCGCGGACCGCGTGATCGTCGAGCTCCCGAACGCCAAGAACCCGGACGAGATCCGGGCATTGCTCGTCCAGACCGGCAAGCTCGACTTCATCCCGCTGCCGACCTCCGAGTACGGGACCCAGAGCGCAGCCGGCACCTACCAGGCCGTCCAGGGCCAGCCCCTTCCGATTGCGGCGCAGCCCCTTTTCGGCGGCGAGCAGATCGACCAGGCATTCCCGTCCACCGACTCGACCGGCCTGCGGGCGGTCGGGTTCCGCCTGAAGTCCGACGGCTCCCGCCTCTTCGGCGACTACACGAGCAAGCACGTCGGGGAATTCTTCGCGATCGTGCTCGACGGCAAGGTGGTCTCGGCGCCGGTCATCCAGAGCGCGATCACGGGCGGGTCGGGGATCATCAGCGGCGGCAGCGGCGGCGGGTTCTCCGCCAAGGAGATGAACGACCTGATCACGGTCCTCAACTACGGCTCGCTGCCGTTCCCGCTCAAGGAGGAGTCGAGCACCGAGATCGGTGCGACCCTCGCCGGCTTCTCCCTCGACCGGATCCTGCTCGCGGGCCTGATCGCGATCCTGCTCGTCTTCGTGTTCATGCTCGTCTATTACCGCCTGCCGGGCCTGATGGCGTGCATCGCGCTGATCTACTACGCGCTGCTGGTGCTGGCCATCTTCCGGATCATCCCGGTCACCCTGACCCTTGCCGGCATCGCGGGTTTCGTCCTCTCGATCGGCATGGCGGTGGACGCGAACGTGCTGATCTTCGAGCGGATGAAGGAAGAGCTGCGCTCCGGGAAGACCCTCAACTCCGCGATGGAGGCCGGCTTCAACCGGGCCTGGAACTCCATCCTGGACTCGAACGTGTCCACCCTGATCACCGCGACGATCCTGTACCTCTTCGGGTCGGCGACGATCCGCGGCTTCGCGCTGGTCCTCATCATCGGCGTGCTCTGCTCGATGTTCACCGCGATCACGCTGACCCGGACGATCCTGCGCTGGGTGGTCCGCAACGAGTGGGCCCGCGCACCGCGCCTCTACGGGCTCCGCGACGAGGAGTTCATGGCCCGGACGCTGCCAGGTCGCCGCGGGGAGGCGCGCGCCCGTGCTTGACATCATCGGGAAGCGGCGCTGGTTCTTCCTCTTCTCCGGAATCATCCTCGTCCCCGGCCTCTTCTTCATCCTCCTCGGTCCACTCACGGGCGGGAAGGCCGGCCTCCAGTTCTCGATCGACTACACCGGTGGCACGAAGTGGGAGATCCGCTTCAAGGATCCGACCGTCACCCCGGCGAAGGTCAAGGACGTCCTCGCCGCCCAGGGCTTCGAGTCCCAGGTCCAGACCGCCTCGGATGGCTACCTGCTCATCCGGACCGTCCCGCTCGGACTCATCGAGGGGCCCGCGGCGACGCCCGCCCCGAGCGCATCGCCGGGCGCGTCTGGCAGCCCCGCGGCGTCTGGCAGCCCCGCGGCCTCATCCACGGCCAGCCCCGGGACGTCGCCGTCACCGGCGGCATCCGCAGCCACGTCGAGCTCGCCCGGCGCCTCGGCGTCCGCGGGGGCCTCGTCCAGCCCTGCCGCGTCAGGCTCTCCCGCGGCGTCCGCGAGCGCGGCAGCCTCGGCGTCGGCAGGTGCCGCCGCGGCCTCTGCATCGCCCTCGGCCTCGCCGAGCCCCAGCCCCTCCCCGTCGCCGACCCCGATCCCCGGTGGCGTGACCCGCTCGGGCGAGGTAGGAACGCTCGCGACGGCCCTCGAATCGTCGCTCGGGCCGATCGACTCGCAGCGCAGCCTCACGACCGTCGGGCCGATCATCGGCGCGGAGCTGACGCAGCAGGCGATCCTGCTCGTGCTCATCGGGTCGCTCGGGATCCTGGCCTGGATGACGTTCCGCTTCCGCGACTTCCGCTTCGGGATGACCGCGCTGGCCGCCCTCATCCACGACGTCATCGTGGTGGTCGGGACCTTCGCAATCCTCGGCACCTTCTTCAAGGTCGAGGTGGATGGGCTCTTCGTCACCGCGATGCTCACGATCATCGGGTTCTCGGTCCACGACACGATCGTGGTGTACGACCGGATCCGCGAGAACCGGGCGCGTCACGCGGGCGAGAACTTCTCGGCGATCGTGAACCACTCGATCCTCCAGACGCTGGCCCGCTCGATCAACACGAGCCTGACGGTGGTCTTCACGCTCACGGCGCTGCTCCTGTTCTCGGGCTCGTCGATCCAGACCTTCATCCTCGCGCTCCTGATCGGGATCACCTCGGGCACCTACTCCTCGATCTTCAACGCCGCTCCGTTGCTCACCGTCTGGGAGGAGTGGGAGCAGCGCCGCCGGGCCGCTGCCAGCAACCGACCGGTCCGTCGCGCGACGACGTGACCCGGGTGGGCGGCGTCGTCTCGCCGGCCCGTCGAGCCAGCCGGCGCAAATGCCCGCATAAGGCACCTTCGCCATCCTGTGCCCCGTGATCGAGCCGCGGTTCGCCTGGGTCTACCCCGATCGCGCGCCCCTCGACGAGGCGTTCGTGGCCGCCGTTCGTGGCCACGGAGGATCGGCGCGCCTTGCCCGGGTGATGGTCGCGCGCGGGATCGGTGCCGCCGAGGTGGGCCGTTTCTTCGGGCCCGCCATCGATTCGCTGCATGACCCGTCGCGCCTGCCGGATGCGGAGGTCGCCGTCGAGCGCATCGCGCGCGCGCGCGCAGCCGGGGACGGGATCCTCGTCGTCGGTGACTTCGATGCCGACGGCCTGACCGGGCTGGCGATCATGGTCCGGGCGCTGCGCCGCCTCGGCATCGACGCGGCATCCCACGTGCCCAGCCGCGTGGATGACGGGCACGGCCTCTCCCTGCGCGCCGTGGAGCTGGCTCGCGCGGCCGGACGGACCCTCGTCATCACCGTCGACATGGGCAGCTCCAGCGGCATGGAGATCGCCGCCGCCGGGGCGGCCGGCATCGACGTCATCGTGACGGACCACCACCGGGTGCCCCCGGAGCTGCCGGCGGCGGTCGCGATCGTCAACCCGCACCGGATCGATTCCGAGTATCCCGACGCCCGGCTCACCGGCTCCGGCGTGGCCCTCAAGCTCGCGGCCCTGCTGCTCGATCGCCTCGCCGGGGTCCCCGCCGATCGCACGACGGCTGACCTCGCCGACCTCGCGATGATCGGCACCGTGGCCGACGTTGCGCCGGTGCTCGGCGAGAACCGCGCCATCGCGCGCCTGGGCCTCGAGCGCGTGCACCACGACCCGCGGCCGGGACTCGCCGCGCTCCTCGCCGCAGCGGGCGTTGCGCCCGCGGAGGCGACCCTCGAGACGGTCGGGTTCGCGCTCGCACCGCGTCTCAATGCGGCGGGTCGCGTCGGTGACGCCGACGAAGCGGCCGCGCTTCTGCTCACGGACGACCCGGCAGCTGCCGCCGTCCACGCTGCCGCGCTCGACGCCGCGAACCTGCTCCGGCGGGACGTGTCGCGCGTGTCCGTTGACGAGGCACGTTCCGCGCTGGAAGCCGACGGGGGCGCACGGGGCCGAGCCGTCATGGTCCGCGGACCCTGGCCGGTCGGCATCATCGGCCTCGTTGCCGGGCGGCTTGCCGAGGACGCCGGGCTGCCCGCCATCGTCGCGACGCCGTGGGGCGACCACCTTCGCGCCTCGTGCCGGGCGCCCGCCGGCTACGATCTGGCGGCCGCCCTGGAGGCCTGCTCGGACCTCCTGGTGCGCCATGGGGGCCATCGGGGCGCCGCCGGGTTCGAGGTCGAGGCGCGCCACTGGGACGCGCTCGCCGAGCGCCTGCGGGGCCTGCTGGCCGCGGATGCTCCCGTCGATCCGCGCCCGCGCCTGACCCTGGACCTGGCGCTGCCCGCGCGGTCGGTGGACTACGCGCTCCTCCGCGACCTCGCCGCCCTCGGACCGACCGGCCCTGGCAACCCCGACCCGGTGATCGGCGTGCACGGGCTCACCGTGACGCGCGTCCGCGCTGCCACCGGCGGCCATGCCCAGCTGACGCTGCGCCGCGAGGTGGACGTGCTCGACGGGATTGCCTTCGGACGCGGGGACCTCGTCGGGAGCGTGCGGGAGGGGGACCGGGTCGATGTCGCCGCCCGCCTGGTGAGCCGGCGATTCGGTGGCTATGAGTCGCTGCAGCTCGGCGTGATCGACGTCGCGCCCGAGCGAACGGCGCCCCGGGAGCCGATCGGTGTGGCGGCCGCAGCCGTCGCGCACGCCTGACGATGGCCGGACGGAAGCCGGACGCGCGGCCTGCGCGCCGCACCGGCCGTGACCCGTACGGGATCGGCAACCTCGCGCCGTTCCTGGCGCCGCTCCTCTCGATGGCAGGGCTCGTGGTGGTCGCGGTCGTGACCATCTTCGCGCTGACGGGCCGCGTGCCGATCCTCGGGAGCCCCACCGCGAACGGGGGCGGTGGCAACGTGCCGCCGGGCAGGACGCCGTCGCCGAGCGCGCCACCCGACGTCAACCCGGCGATCCAGGTCCAGGGCTCGCTCGTGTACGTGAAGGCGGGCAACCTCTGGATCCAGACCGGGAACGCCGCCCGCCAGCTCACCAGCACCGGCCGGGATTCCCAGCCTGCCTGGTCCCCGGACGGCCAGTGGGTCTACTTCATCGAGACGCGGGAGACGGACGGGCATTTCCCCGCCGAGGCGATCCTCAAGCACTACGACCTGAAGTACCCGATCCTGACGCGGATCCACCCCGACGGGTCCGGCCGTGAAACGCTCCTCTCGGGCCTCTACAAGAGCGGGCCCGCCAGCGCCTACACCTGGTTCTGGTTCATCCTCGACCCGGCCGTGTCGCCCGACGGGACGCGGCTCGCAGTGGTATCCGATGGGCCCGACCCGACCCAGAGCGACGTGGTGCTCCAGTTCGTCGACCTGCGGACGAAGCGCCTGACCAGCGCCGGGCTGCCCGAGAACGCGCCGCTCGGCCACCAGGACCCTGCCTGGCGCCCGGACGGCAGCGCCATCCTGTATGTCGTGAATGCCCGCAACGCGAGCGCGGGAGCACCGGCCATCTGGCGCTACGACCCGGTGACGAAGAAGACGGCTCCGTTCACGTCGGCGGGCTATACGGCGCCCGCGTGGTCACCCGATGGCCGGTACGTCGCCGCGGTCCGCACGACCTCGCTCGGCACCGACGTCGTCGTTCTCGACGCGAAGGGTGCGGAGCTGGCGCGGGTGACGACCGACGGGCGATCGTCGAGCCCCACCTGGTCGCCCGATGGGACCCAGCTCGCGTTCCTGCGGCTTGCCGGGGTGACGGTCGACCTCCAGCTTGCGACGCTCGAACGGGCCGCAAACGGTACCGTCTCGGTCGTGAAGACCGACGCCCTGACGACGTTCAGCGGGCTCGACGGCAACAGCCGTCCGGCCTGGTGGGCGGCGCCTCCGCCGCCGGCCGCGTCCCCGTCGCCCGTCCCCGCAGCGAGGCCCTCGCCATCATGACCGCCGGTTACCTGGAGCTGCTGGCGAACCGGACCGCGGCCGTCGGCAGCGTGCTGTGTGTCGGGATCGACCCGACGCCCGACGCGCTTCCGGACGGCTTTCCGGAGGGCCTTGCGGGCGTGGAGCGGTTCGCGCTGCTGATCGTCGAAGCGGCCGCGCCCGTCGCCGCCGCGATGAAGCCGAACATCGCCTTCTTCGAGGCGTTCGGGAGCCCCGGGCTGGCGGCGCTCGAGCGCGTCAGGGCGGCGATCCCCGCCGGCGTCCCCGTCATCGCGGACGCGAAGCGCGGCGACGTCGAGACCACGGTCGCGCGCCAGGCGGTCGCGCTGTTCGACGGCCTCGGCGTGGACGCCGTGACCGCGAACCCGTACCTGGGTCTCGGCGCGCTGGCGCCGTTCCTCGAGCGGCCGGGCCGCTTCACCTACGTCCTCTGCCGGACGTCGAACCGGGCGGCGGGCGAGCTGCAGGACCTCGTGGTCGCGATCGACCCGGAGCGCGGTTTCCCGGCAGAGCCGCTTCACCGGCGCGTGGCCCGGCTCGTCGCTGCGGCCGGCCTCGGCGACCGCGCCGGCCTCGTCGTCGGCGCAACGGCGCCGGCCGAGCTGGCGGGTCTTCGCGATCTGGTGCCGGGCCTCGCCTTCCTCGTGCCGGGCGTCGGTGCCCAGGGCGGCGAGGCGGCCGACGTCCTGGTTCGCGGCGTGGCCACGGCGGAACCAGCCGGCGGGAGGCCCGGCGGCGGCCTCCTCGTGAACGTGTCGCGCGGGATCGCCGGCGCCGCGCTCGGGGATGCGGCCGGAGGGCGTTCCGGGAATCCCGGAGAGCGTCTCGCCGAGGCGGCGCGTGCGTGGGCCGCTCGCCTGCCTGTGCTACGCTGAATCAGCCGCCAGTCCTGCCCGGCTGCACGGGCGGAGCGGCCTGGATCCCGTAGTCAGGAGTTCGCCGCGATGCCGAACATCGGCCCCGTCGAGCTGGTCATCATCCTCGTGATCGCGCTCCTCGTCATCGGCCCGGGGAAGCTCCCGGACGTCGGCTCGGCGCTCGGCAAGAGCATCCGCGAGTTCCGCAAGGCGGCCACGGATGTGCAGGAGTCGGTGAAGCTCGATGCCCCGATCGCGCAGGCACCGGCCCCGATCGCGCCGGTGCCGGCCCCGATGGCACCGCCGCCCGCTCCCGTTGCCACTGCGCCCGTCGTCGCCGCCCCGGTATCGGCTGTCCCTGCCGTGAACACGCTGGCGGCTCCCGCGACGCCGAACCAGCTGAGCGCACCGACCGCTCCGGATCCCGCCGCCGCGGCCGCCGACGCGGCGACCGAGGCGCGGGTCTAGCAACTCTCCAGCGGGAACTCGCATGACCGACGCCGACATCGTTCGCGACGTCGGCGGTCTCGTTCCGCCCTCGTCGCCGTCACCGCCGGTCTCTCCGGTCGCCGCCGTGGACGAGACCGTGATGTCGCTCGTGGACCACCTCTCGGAGCTCCGGCGCCGCGTCGGGATCTCGCTGCTCGCGGTCGCGCTGGGGACGGGTGTCGGTTTCTACTTCGCGCCCCAGCTGATCACGTTCCTCAAGGCGCCGCTGAACCTGGAGAAGCCGCTCGTCTACACGGGCCTGGGCGACGCCTTCTTCATCAACCTCAAGATCGCGATCGTGGTCGGGATCGTGCTGGCGATGCCCGTGCTGCTGTGGCAGCTCTGGGCGTTCATCTCCCCGGGCCTCACCCGCGAGGAGCGTCGCATGGCGCGCCCGTGGACGCCGCTTGCGCTCGCCTTCTTCGTGATCGGTGTGACCGTGGCCTACGTGATCCTGCCCTTCGCCTCGACGTTCCTGCTCAGCTTCTCCTCCGCGGACCTCCAGCCTCTGATCACCGCCAGCGAGTACTTCGGGTTCGTCACCACGCTCTTCCTCGTGTTCGGCCTGGTGATGGAGTACCCGATCGTGCTGGTGCTGCTCGCCAAGGTCGGGATCATCACGAGCGCCCGCCTGCGCAGCTCGCGCCGGGTGGTCATCCTCGCGATCGCGATCATCAGCGCGGTCGCGACGCCGGGCGGCGATCCGATCAGCCCGATCGTCCTCGGGGTCACGATGTACCTCCTGTACGAGTTCTCCATCGTCCTGATCCGGCTCGGCGGCCGGTGAGCGCGGGGTAGACTCGACCGATGGCAGGGCTTCCGCCGGTGACGCCGTTCCGGCCGCGCGACCCCGACGAGCCGCCCTCCATCGGCGGCGAGCCCGGTCAGCACGTGGTCGTCCTGTCGGGCCTCTCCGGGGCAGGCAAGACCGCGGCCACGAAGCTGTTCGAGGACCTCGGCTACGCCTGCGTGGACAACCTGCCCGGCGAGCTGCTCCCGGAGCTCGCCGACCTCATTGCCAGCGAGCCCACCCGCTTCGACCGGGTCGCGATCGTGCTCGACGTACGCTCGGGCGACGCCTCGGTGGCATTCGCGGCCATGCGGGGGGCGCTCGAGGGGCGCGGCATCCGACCCCAGGTCTTCTTCCTCGAGGCGCGCGACGACACGCTCATCCGCCGCTACTCGGAGTCGCGCCACCGCCACCCGCTGGCAGGTTCGGGCGGGATTGCCACCTCGATCGCCCAGGAGCGCCGCCTCCTCGCCTCGGTCCGCGCCGAGGCCGATGTGGTCCTCGACACCTCCGACCTGTCGCTGCGCGAGCTCAAGGAGCGGATCTTCGGCCAGCTCTGGCAGGTGGTCGACCCCGACCAGCTCTCGATCCAGCTGATCAGCTTCGGCTACAAGTTCGGCGTGCCGCTCGAGTGCGACCTGGTCTTCGACGTCCGCTTCCTCCAGAACCCGTTCTACGTCCCCGAGCTACGGCGGCTCTCGGGTCTCACGGACAGCGTCCGCGGCTACGTCCTGGACCAGCCGCTGGCGCGGCGCTTCCTGGCGGCCGTCGAGGAGCTCCTCGACCTCACGCTGCCGGCCTACCTCGCCGAGGGCAAGACGCGCCTCACGATCGGGATCGGGTGCACTGGCGGGTTCCACCGTTCGATCGCGCTGGCCGAGGAGATCGGTGCCTGGCTCGAGGCGCAGGGGCACGGCACGGTCAGCATCTTCCACCGCGAGCTGGAGCGCGGGTGAGGCACGCATGAACCTGCGCCGGTGGCTGCGGCCGGGGATCGGGGTCAAGCGCTGGCTCGGCGTCGCATTCGTGGGCCTGACCGCGCTCGCCCTCTCCGGCGCGCTTGCGCTGCGACAGCTCTACCGGGATGTCGAGATCGACGGCCCGATGCGGGGAGCGATCTCGTTCGTCACCCTCCAGTTCCTGCCGTACTGGATCCGCGCGGCGGTGCTGCTCGGCCTGGGAGTCTTCCTGTTCGGGTATGGGTCGGTCCGCGTCATCCGGGCCCTGCTCGGCCCGTTCACGGAGAGCGGCGAGGAGCCCCTCGTCGATCTCGTGTACCGCCGCCGGCTCCTCGCCCGGGGTCCCCGGGTCGTGGCGATCGGGGGCGGCACCGGCCTCTCCACGCTCCTTCGCGGGCTCAAGGAGCACTCCGCGAACATCACCGCGATCGTCTCGGTCGCCGACGACGGGGGTTCCACGGGTCGCCTCCGCGAGCAGCTCGGGATCGCAGCCGTTGGGGACATCCGCAACTGCCTCGCGGCGCTCGCCGAGACGGAGCCGGCGATGGCCGAGCTGCTCCAGTACCGCTTCACCCAGGACGAGGGCAACCTCGCCGGCCACGCCGTTGGCAACCTCCTGATCGCGGCGATGAACGCGATCGACGGTGGGGACTTCGAGGAGGCGATCCGGCACATGAACCGCGTCCTCGCGGTCCGCGGCCGGGTCGTGCCCGCGTCGGGGACGCCGCTCGTGCTCCACGCACGCCTCCGCGACGGCAGCCTCGTCGATGGGCAGTCGCGGATCGCCCGGATGCGGGCGATCGAATCCGTCTGGCTGGAGCCGGCCGACGTCCGCGCCTCCCGCGACGCGCTGGCCGCAATCGCCGAGGCGGACCTGGTGGTCGTGGGGCCCGGGAGCCTCTACACGTCCGTGCTGCCGCCCCTGCTCGTGCCGGAGATCCGGGCTGCGCTCGCGACCACGCCGGCCCTGCGCGTCTTCGCCTGCAACGTGGCCACCCAGGCGGGCGAGACCGAGGGCTACGACCTGGCCGACCACGTGGAGGCGCTGGTTGCGCACCTCGGCCCGGTTGCCGTGGACCTCGTCCTTGCCAACAACCACCTCGCCGGCATCCTCATGGACGGCGAGCTCGGCGTGCCCGTGAAGCTGCGCTGGCCACCCGTCGGCGCGGCGCGGCGCCCACGGCTCGTGCTCGACGACCTCGTCGATCCCGTCAACGCGCACCATCACGACCCCGAGCTGCTTGCCGCATCGCTGCTGCGGATCCTCGCTCGCGAAGGCGTCCCGGGACGGCGTCTCGGGGTTGCCCGGTCCGCCTGACGCGGCGTGGCGGGCGCCGACCGCGACCTCGTGACCGCGCTGCGGGCCGAGCTTGCGGCCGTGGAGCCGTCGCGGGCATGTGACCGGGCAGCGGAGGCCGCCGGGCTCGGCACGGCCGTCGTCCGGGGCGACCGGCCGGCGCTGGCGCGCCTGATGGTCCGGCTCCTGCGGGAGGACGACGCGCACGGCATCCGCGGAGCGACGGCGCGCACGTTCGACTGGGACCGCGCCGCCGACCACTGCCGAGCCGCCTACCTGCGCGGTCGCTTCCTCGTGCGGGGCTCGCTCTCGATCACCGCGGGCCGCTACCACCTGGAGTTCGTGGTGCCGACCGACGAGGCACCCGTGCTCGCCGCGCGCCTCGGTTCCGCCGGCCTTCCCGCCGGTGTCCGTGCGCGACGTGGCCGCGGCGTCGTCACCTGGAAGGGCGGCGAGGCGATCGGGACGTTCCTGCGCTGGATCGGGGCCGGCCCGTCGCTCCTGGAGCTCGAGTCCCGCCAGGTGTCACGGGCCATGCGCGGCGACCTCAACCGGATCCTCAACGCAGAGTCGGCGAACCTCGACCGAATCGCGGCCGCCGCGGCACGCCAGCTCGCCGCGATCGCCGTTCTCGAGGCCGACGGCCGCCTCGGCGACCAGCCCGAATCCGTCCGCACCGTCGCGGCGCTCCGCCGCGCGATCCCGGAAGCGTCGCTCGGCGAGCTCGCGGACGAGCTGGGCCTGCCCCGCGGCCGCGTCCAGCGCGCGCTCGAGCGGATCGAGGCGCTGGCGCTCCACGCCGCCGACGGGCGGTCGGATCCGTCGGGCGGTGCCGAATGGCACGCGGGCGCGCGACGCCCGGCCCCGCCGCGCAGGCGCCGGTCGGTGTCATGATGGGCGGCATGCGAGAGATCATCGTTGCTGCCAACTGGAAGATGAACACCACCCCCGCGGATGCCGGCGACCTGGCCCGCACCATCGCGTCGCGGATCGCGGAGCCCGGCGTGGTCCGGGTCATCTGCCCGCCCTTCGTCTGCCTCGCCGCGGTGCGCGATGCGGTGGTCGGGGAGGGGATCGCCGTCGGCGCCCAGAACGTCCACCACGAGCTTGCCGGCGCCTACACGGGCGAGGTGAGCGCACCGATGCTTGCCGGCCTTGCCACCTGGGTGATCCTCGGCCACTCGGAGCGGCGCCGCGACTTTGCCGAGTCCGATGCGCTCGTCGGGCGAAAGCTCGGCCGCGCCGTCGAGGCGGGGCTGCGGCCGATCGTGTGCGTCGGCGAGCTGCTCGCCGACCGGGAGGCCGGCGACGCCGAAACCGTCGTGGCGAGCCAGCTGACGGGCGCGCTCGTCGGCCATGACCCCGAGACGCTCCTCGCCGCGGGCATCGTCATCGCCTACGAGCCGGTCTGGGCGATCGGCACGGGCCGTACCGCATCCGCGGCGGACGCCTCCGCGATGGCTGACGCGATCCGTGCGACCCTCCGCGCCGGCGGCTGGGGCGCGGGCGCGGACGCCGTGCCGATCCTCTACGGCGGGTCCTGCACGAGCGCCAACATCGGTGAGTTCCTGGCCGAGCCCGGCATCGACGGGGCCCTGGTCGGCGGCGCATCGCTCAAGCCCGACGAGATGGCAGGCATGGTCGCCCGGGCGGCGCTCACCGCCGCGGCCCGCCGCGCGGCTTCCTGATCTTCGCGACAAGGAGCCCGACCATGCCCAGCCTCGTCCTGCTTCGCCACGGTGAGAGCACCTGGAACAAGGAGAACCGGTTCACCGGCTGGACCGACGTCGACCTCTCGGAGACCGGCGTCGAGGAGGCCCACGAGGCCGGCCGGCTCCTGCGCGAGGGTTCGTTCCGCTTCGACGTCGCCCACACGTCGGTCCTGAAGCGGGCGATCCGGACGCTCTGGATCGCCCTCGACGAGCTGGACCAGATGTGGTGCCCCGTGCGCAACAGCTGGCGCCTCAACGAGCGCCACTACGGGGCGCTGCAGGGCCTCAACAAGGCCGAGATGGCCGTTCAGTTCGGTGAGGCCCAGGTCAAGCTCTGGCGGCGGAGCTACGACGTCCCGCCGCCGGCGCTCACCGACGACGACGAGCGATTCCCCGGCCGGGACCCGCGCTACGCGGACATGGCCGACGCCGACATTCCCCGCGCGGAATCGCTCAAGGACACGGTCGCCCGGTTTCTGCCGTACTGGGAGTCGTCCATCGCGCCCGACCTCCGGGCGGGGAAGCGGGTCCTCGTGGCCGCCCACGGCAACAGCATCCGGGCGCTCGTGAAGTACCTCGACGGGATCTCCGACGACGAGATCGTGGGCCTCAACATCCCGACCGGCGTGCCGCTCGTGTACGACCTCGACGACGCGCTGCGGCCGCTCGGCTCGCGCTACCTCGGCGACGCGTCGCGGGTGGCCGCGGCGATGGCCGCGGTCGCCGCGCAGGGCGCCGCGAAGCCCGCCGGCTGACCAGCACTCGCTGCCGGCGCCTCGCGATCGTGCGCGCGAGGACCACGCGACCGAGGGCGACCCCCGCCCTGTGCTACCATCGCCCGCGCCCCGTCTGTTGGAGGATCTTCCCAGAGTGAACACGTTCCTGGCCATCGGCCAGATCATCGTCAGCATCGGCCTGATCGCTTCCGTGCTGCTCCAGGCGCGCGGGACCGGGCTGTCCGGGGCCTTCGGCGGCGACTCCGCCGTGTATCGGAGCCGGCGCGGCGTGGAGCGGCGCCTGTGGCAGTTCACGATCGTGCTTGCCATCCTCTTCGCCGTCTTTTCGCTGGCGAGCTACGTCTTCGCCCCGGCCAAGGGCCTCTAGGCCCGGCGCTCGGGCGGCCCCCGCGTGAGCCGTCTCGAGGCGGCGGTCGCCCTCGTCCTCGTCCTCGTCCTCGGCGTGCTCGGCGCGGCCATCGCGGCCCCCGCATTCACGCCGGTCGCGGCCCCCGTCGTCTCGCCGTCGCCGGCGTCGATCCCGATCCATCGCGAAGCCGTGGTCGGCCGGCCCAGCTCGGTCAACCCGGTGACGGCGCGGACCCAGGCGGACCGGGATCTGGTTGCGCTCCTCTTCCGCGGGCTCGTCCGCCCCGGCCAGGACGGGCGGCCGATCGCCGACCTTGCCGCCGGTTGGACGGTCGAGGCGAAGGGTGCGCGCTGGACGTTCAGGCTCCGGCCCGACACGTTCTGGCAGGACGGCTTCCCGGTCACGAGCGACGACGTGGTCTACACCGTGCACGTGCTCCAGGACCCGGCCTACGCCGGGCCGCTCGCGGCAGGGTGGCAGGGCGTGACCGCGACCGCGCTGGACGCAGCCACCGTGCGGTTCGACCTCGCCGTCCCCCTCGGCGGCTTCCTCCAGGCTGCCGCCCAACCACTTCTGCCGGCGCATCTCCTCGGCAGCATCCCCGTCGCCGAGCTCGCCGACTCTCCCTTCTCGTTGCGCCCGGTCGGCAACGGCCCGTTCGCCCTGACCGACCTCACGCCCGAATCCGCCACACTCGTGCCCGTCGTCGAACCCTTCGATCCAGGGATGGGCCCCCTCGCGACGGCGGGACCGGGCGCGCTCCCGCCGGGTGGCCCGCTGCTCGCAGGGCTCGAGCTGCGTTTCTACACGAGCCCGGACGAAGCCGCTGCGGCCTACCGGGCCGGTGACGTCGACGCAGTCTCCGGCCTCCCGCCCGCCGCGGCGGCGGCGCTCGCAACGGAACCGTCGACGCGCCGGATCTCCTATCCCGGGACCACGCTCACCGGCGTCTTCCTCAACCTGCGGCCGGGGGCGGGGCCATTCGGCGATGCGCGTGTCCGAAGCGCACTCCTGGCCGCGGTTGACCGGGGCCGCCTCGTGACCGACCTCGTGGCAGGCTCCGGGCAGCTCGCGACGACACCGATTCCGCCCTCGTCGTGGGCTTACGACCCGAAGGCCGCGCCGCCGGTCGCGTACGACCGGAAGGCCGCGGTCGCAGCACTCCGCGCGGCCGGCTGGACGAAGTCCGGTGCGGGTTGGCTGCCGCCCAAGGCCAGGAAGCCGGTCACGATCGCCCTGCTGGCGGCCAGCTCATCGGTCAACCCCGTGGCGGCGAGCGCGGCCGCCCGGGTTGCGGCAGCCTGGACGTCGATCGGGATCCCCACCACCGTCACCTCGCTGGCTGCCGGGACGCTCGTCGAGCGCCTGCGCGGCGGCGAGTTCGTGGCCGCCGTCGCCGACGTCAACGTCGGGCTCGACCCCGACCCGTACCCGCTGCTCGCGAGCGCCCAGGTCCAGGCCGGCGGCTCGAACGTCTCGGGCTTCCAGGATCCGGCGCTCGACGCCGCGCTGGTCGCTGCCCGCGCACCCGGGACTGACGCGGCACGCGGCGCCGCCTACTCGCGCCTCCAGTCCGTGCTCGGCAAGGTCGAGCCGATCCTCCCGCTCTTCTTCCGCGACAGCGTCTTCGTCGCCTCGGACCGGCTCGCGGGTCCGAGGGCAGTCCCGGTCGCCGATCCGAGTGGCCGGTTCTGGGACGTGATAGCATGGTCGTCCTTCGGGCGGTGACCCTCGCCGTCCGATCGGCAGCGCGCCGAGGTGGCGGAATCGGTAGACGCGCTAGCTTCAGGAGCTAGTGTCCGCAAGGGCGTATGGGTTCAAATCCCTTCCTCGGTACCACTCGATCGGGAAGCGAACAGTGCGCCGCACTCGAGGCCCAGGTGGCGGAATTGGTATACGCGTACGTTTGAGGGGCGTATGAGGCAACTCATCCGGGTTCAAGTCCCGGCCTGGGCACCACGCTCACGCACCTGATCGAGGCGGCTCCGCCCGGAGCCGCCTCTCGCATGTCGCCGGCACGGGCCGGGTCGCGGGCGGTTAGCTCAGCTGGTCAGAGCGCCTCGTTTACACCGAGGAGGTCGGAGGTTCGAACCCTCCACCGCCTACCACGCACGGACGTCCATGGACGGCCCCTTTCCACCGGTACACTGGTCGCAGCGGCCGCGGAGCCGCGCCGAGCGAACCCGGAGGGTCTCATGGAAGTCGTCGTCATCCTGCTGGTGATCATCGCCGTCGTGGCCCTGGCCGGGGTCCTGATCTACAACGGCCTGGTCTCGCGCCGCAACCGGGTCGACGAGGCAGTCGGCCAGATCGAGGTCCAGCTCAAGCGGCGCCACGACCTGGTGCCGAACCTCGTCGCGGCCGTGAAGGGCTACATGGACTTCGAGCAGGATGTCCTCACCCGCGTGACCGAGGCCCGCGCGAATGCCGTCGCAGCCGGCGCGAGCGGCCAGATCACCGCCCAGCAGGCCCAGGCCGAGAACACGCTGACCGGCGCCCTCCGCTCGCTGTTCGCGGTCGTGGAGAACTATCCGCAGCTCAAGGCGAACGAGAACGTCCTGAGCCTCCAGGAGCAGCTGACGACGACCGAAAACCAGATCAGCTTCTCGCGGCAGCACTACAACGCGACGGTCAACGAGTACAACACGACCCTCCAGACGGTCCCCGCCGTGCTGGTCGCCGGTCCGCTCGGCTTCATCAAGCGGGACTTCTTCGCGGCCGAGCCCGAGGCACAGGACGTGCCAGTCGTCAGCCTGCGCTGAGCGCCGGAACGGCGACAACGGGGCGTCCCATGGCCGGCTCCTTCTACAGCCAGATCGCGGCGAACCGGCGCAACTCGTTCTTCCTCATGCTGATCCTCACGCTGCTGCTCGCCGTCCTCGGCTTCGCGATCGGCTACGGGACGACGGGGCAGACGGTTGCCGGCCTCGGGTGGCTGGGCATCTTCGGCGTCGTCGCGATCATCTCGTCGGTGGCCAGCTACTACACCGGGGACAAGGTGGTCCTCGGCGTGTCGAAGGCGCGGCCGGTTACCGCGGCGCAGCAGCCCCAGCTCATCAACGTGGTCACCGAGATGGCGCTCGCGGCCGCCATCCCGATGCCGGCGGTCTACCTGATCGACGATACGGCCCCGAATGCGTTCGCCACGGGCCGCGATCCGAAGCACGCCTCGATCGCGGTCACGACGGGCCTCCTGGAGAAGCTCGACCGAGAGGAACTCCAGGGCGTCATCGGCCACGAGCTCTCCCACGTCCGCAACTACGACATCCGCTACTCGCTCCTCGTCGGCGTCCTCGTGGGGACCGTAGCGCTCCTGGCCGACTTCTTCCTCCGCTTCACCTTCTGGGGCGGCTTCGGCGGCCGCCGCTCCTCGAGCGACCGGGACAGCGGCGGCGGCGGTCTCCAGGTGATCATCTTCGTGCTCGCGATCGTGCTGGCGCTCATCGCCCCGTTCTTCGCCCGGCTCGTCCAGCTGGCCGTGAGCCGGCAGCGCGAGTACCTGGCCGACGTGTCCTCGGTCGAGCTCACCCGCAACCCCCAGGGCCTCGAGCGCGCCCTCGCGGCGATCTCGGAGGACCGGGAGGTGCTCGAGGTCGCCAACCGCGCCACCCAGCACCTCTACTTCACGAACCCGATCAAGAAGTTCGAGGAGCGCTCGAAGGGGCTCTTCTCCACGCATCCCCCGATCGTCGACCGGATCAACCGGCTCCGGGCACTGAGCGGCGAGACCCCGCTCGAGTCGAGTGCCCAGGCGGAGCTGGCCGGACTGGACTGACCTCGCGGGCGCCTGGGCGCGTGGAGCGGCGGAGCCCGCCGGTTCGCTGCTCGTGGGCCCGGCGGCCTGGTGTGCACGGATTGCGCACTGCCACCGCGGGCCCGGTGGCTCGGGCCTCCTCGGCTCGTCGGCCGCGCGTGGGCCTGCCCCGCGGCCTCTCGTGCACGGATTGCGCACTGCGACCCTGGGCGATCTCCGGGAGGTCCCGCGCGTGGAGTCCGCGGGTTCGCTGCTCGTGGGCCCGCGGCCTCGCGTGCACGGATTGCGCACTGCGACCGCCGGCGATCTCCGGGAGGTCCGTCCTGTGTCACGGAAAGGGCCGTACGACCGCCGGACGGTCGTTCGGATCACCCGGTGCGAGGTCCGAACGCTGGGGCGGCTGCCGCCGGTCGCAGTGGTCACCAGGTGCACACGCGCCGGGAGACCACAACCCGTCCGGCCGCCCGCGACGCGATCCCCACGCCTTCGCGACCCGCCCGAGGTGCCGACGAGGGTCGAGGCCCGCCCGGCCGACGAGGGTCGAGGCCCGCCCGCGGTGCCGACGAGGGTCGGGGCATGCCCGGCCGACGAGACTGCCGCGCTCCGCACGTGGCTCGGGTGGACCACCCACGCGCACCCCCGGGCTGGCGGCCCAGTCCTGCAAGGTGAGCGTCAGGCGGGCGTTCGTCCCACAGAGTTCGTCATTCGCGCGTCAGGCGGGCGTTCGTCCCGCCGAGTTCGTCATTCGCGCGCCAGGCGGGCGCCTGACCGGTCTCGCGTTCGGTGACGCCACCTCCGGCACGAGATTCGTGCTTGGGCCAGCTGGATCCCGTCACGGGGATGCGAGACGCGATGACATCTGTCCGCGTGAGGTGCATCTGGCGCGAACGCCGGGCGGTGGGCGCCTGGGTGCCCGCCTCGGTGCGCGCGCGCCGGGGACGGCCGAGATCCTGCTCAGTGCCCGCAGCCTTGCCGACGAGGGGCCGCCCGTGGTACCTTCTCGGACGCCGACGGGCGCGGACGTCCGGCGGGGCCTGCGGGCCGAGATAGCTCAGCTGGTAGAGCACGCGACTGAAAATCGCGGTGTCGGCAGTTCAAGTCTGCCTCTCGGCACCACCACCCCGGACGCGGTCATCGAGCGGAAGTGGCTCAGTTGGTAGAGCATCACCTTGCCAAGGTGAGGGTCGCGGGTTCGAGTCCCGTCTTCCGCTCCAATCATTCTGAATACTGCGGCCCTTGATCCGCTGGCCCTTCGTCTAGCGGTAGGACAGCGGACTTTGGATCCGTGAACCGAGGTTCGAATCCTCGAGGGCCAGCCAGCATCGCCGGCACCCCCACCGGCGCTCCAGGGGCGACGTACCCAAGTGGTTAAGGGGGAGGTCTGCAAAACCTCTATGCGTGGGTCCGAATCCCACCGTCGCCTCCACATCCCAGGCACGACGCCCGCCGGCCCGGCGGGCGTTACGATTCCCCCGACGCCGAGGTGGCGGAACCGGCAGACGCGGCCGACTTAAAATCGGCTGGGCGAGAGCCCGTGGGAGTTCAAATCTCCCCCTCGGTACCAGCAAGCGCGGGAGCTACCCGTACAGGCCGCAGGCCACCGGCCGTGCCCGGGGATGCGCGGCCGCATGGCTCGCGGCGGTCACGGAGACGAGCTGCGCAACGACCATCAGCTTGTTGGTCGTGCCGTACGGACCCTCGGACGTCTGGAGCCAGACCTGCTGGCCCGTGAGCGACCCGAGGTCCGGCAGGGCGTACCGGTGGGGCAGCACGCGGGTGACCCGGTACGTGTACAGGTGGTCGTCGCTCGTCCACACGTTGACCAGCATCCCGACCAAGCGACCGCCTCCACCGACCCGCGAGGCGTCGAGCAGGGGGAGGAACATCCCGGTCCGGGCATGAGCGTAGAGGAACGTGACTCCGGCCTCCCCGGGCTGCGAGAGCGGCGCCAGGTACATGGCCACGTTGCACCACGGAAACGCGTTGCCGCGCTGGAGCACGACTGGCAGGTCGATTCCGAGGCGTGGTACCGCCACGCGCGTCGCGACCGGTGACGTCAACTGCGCGCACCGCACGTCCGCGCCCGCCTGGATGCGGAGGGCGATGGATCGGTCGGCGGCCGTGCGCCAGATCGGCGCGATTGCCGCCCCAGTCACCGCAGAGGTCGACCCGGCAGTTCCGTTCGCATCGGTCGCCAGGTCGGGCAGCCGGGCCACCAGCGTCGGCCTCGAGCAGGTGCCCGTGTAGACCGACACGGCGTACCGCGCAGCGGGCAGGAGCCCCGTGAGCCGCGCCGAGAAGGCGCCGTTCCCCGCCCAGTAGCGGACAAGCTGGACCGCTCCGCTGGAAGGCGACCCGGGCACGCCAACGCCGGAGATCGACGCGGTCCATGTGCGCCGGATCGTCGCGGCCCCGGCGGTCGGGGGGAGCGCCGCGGCCAGGATGAGGGCGAGTGTCGACAGCAGGACGACACGCGATCGAAGACCTGCCACCGCCCGTTCCTCCTCGGCCCCTTGACGCACCGCAGCCCGGGTCATCCCGCCCGGGCTGGGTGTGAGTATGCCATCCGGCCCGGCGCGTCGGCCCCGATGACCGGTCAGCCCGGGTTGGTCGTCCGACGGCGCGCGAAGACGCTACGGCAGCGCGGCCACGATCCCGTCGACCAGCGACGCATCCCCGAGCGCGAGGACGTAGAAGACCACGTCGCCCTTGACGTAGATGGTGAAGCCGAAGCCGCCTACGCCCGCCTGCTGCACCTGCTTGCCGCCGACAGTGGTCTTCTGGAGCCCGCTGCTGTCGGAGCCCGCCAGCACGTCGGCGAGCTTCGTGCCGTCGACGCCCTTGACCTGGAAGGCCATCACGAACGAGCCGGCCTTGGACGGGTCGGTCGGGGTCGCCATCGCGAGGGAGACGTCGGCGAGGGTCTTGCCGTTGGCCTTGAGAAACGCACCCAGCTCGTCGGAGCCGATCGGGATCGTCGCAGGCAGGGTCCCGCCACCGAAGCTGGTCCGTGCGAAGGCCACGCCCCCCACGTTGGACGGCAGCATGCCCTCGAGCTCGCTGCCGGTGCCGGGCGGGAGGGAGATGTCGGGGATCGTCCCGGCGTCGCTCGGCGCCGGCTCCTGCGAGGCCGGGGCCTCGGATGCGGGGGCCTCGGACGCGGGAGCCTCCGACGCGGGAGCCTCCGACGCGGCAGCCGGCGACGCCTGCACCGAGGCCGCGGATGTCGGCGTGGCGGCAGAACCGCCCCCGCACGCGGCGGCGACGAGACCGAGGGCAAGCGCGAACGCAAACGCGCGGCGATCGAGTGGCATGATCTCCTCCCATTCCCGAACGCGCATTGCATCCCCGAGCGCATCCGGCCCAATGAGGGCACCGGTTGAGCGACGACGCGTGTCGAGGTTGGCCGCACGTGACCGCGACCGCATCCCGGCCGAATGGCGTACCCAGGCGGCCCGATCGGGCAGCGCGGGGCGCAGCCGGCGGTGCGAAACTGGCCGCCGGGAGCCTCGCGGCCAGGCGACAGGCCGCGGCCCGATGAAGCAGGGGAGAGCCGGACGATGCCTCCAGTCGTCGTGAACGCCGCCATGCTGTCGTGCACGATGGGCCTCGGCCCCCCCGTTCCGCTGACGACCTTCCCGAAAGGCCCCCCGGTCACCGCCGGGGGCCAGCAGGTGGCGACCATCGCCGACACGCTCCCGATGGCGAACCTGCCGACCTTCGGGATGTGCAACTCCCCGTCGAACCCCGCTGTGATCTCGGCGACGTCTGCCGCGCTGGGCGTCCACACGCCGATGCCGTGCATCCCCGTCCCGGCCGGCCCGTGGACGCCGGGCTCCGCGAAGGTGGTCCTCGGCGGGGTACCCGTGCTGACCGCCACGTCCACGTGCCAGTGCGCCTGGCTGGGAACGATCTCGGTCGGGATGCCCGGGCAGGTGTCGACCAACGCGAACGGCTGACGGCAGGCGGTCGGCCGTCTCCCAGGCGGCGGGTCAGCCGCGCCGGCGGAACCCTCCGAGGCGGCCGCGGCGCTCCTCGGCCGGGGCGACAGGGCGCTCGGGCGCGCCGGTCG
Organism: Candidatus Limnocylindrales bacterium; assembly: GCA_038214375.1. GTDB lineage: Bacteria > Chloroflexota > Limnocylindria > Limnocylindrales > CSP1-4 > CTSoil-043. Next base: position 160,524 of record JBBQRX010000003.1, on the reverse strand, counting down.
CGATCACGGCGAGCCTGGCGAGCGCCCGGCCGGGCGGCGAGCTGGGGGCGCTTCGCACGATCGGGACGCCCTCGTTGATCGCCTTGAGGTAGAGCCCGGGATCATACGGGAGCTCTGCCTCGATCTTCGTGCCGATCGCCGCCTCGATCTGCTTCATCGAGAGCATCTCGCGGGCGAAGAGGTGATTGAGGACGAACGTCGCCGACGCGGCCGCCGAGCCCACCTCGGTGAGGTACTCGAGCAGCGAGTGGAGTGCCTTCAGCGCGCCGATCTCCGGCACGATCGGCAGCAGCACGGCTTCGGCGCGTTCCAGCACGGCGAGCGACCGCTCATCGAGCTCCGAGCCGGCATCGATCACGACCGTGTCGTAGGCGGTCCGCGCGGTCGAGATCGCCAGGCTGACCTGCTCGGGCGCGATGCCCCGCCCGGATTCCGGAGTTCCCGGAGCCGCGAGGACTCCGAGCCCGGTCTCCTGGCGCATCACGTAGGTCCGCAGGAGGTCCGGTTCGCGGAGCGACGGCTCGTCGCGGGCAAGGTCCGCGACCGTCAGCTGCGGCTTGAGGTTGAGATGGGTGGCGACCTGCCCGAACTGGAGGTCGAGGTCGATGATCAGGACGCTGCCCGTTCCCTGGGCGGCGAGCCAGCTCGCCACGTTGACGGCGATCAAGGTGGTGCCCACGCCGCCCTTCGGGCTGAAGCAGGCGATGATGCTGCGGCGCGCCGGGCCCCCCTTCTCGGACAGGGCGAGCGGCGCGAGGTCGCGCGAGCGCTGGAAGCGGACCAGGAGCGCCTCGACGCGAGCCTCGAGCTCGCGCGTGTCGAACGGCTTGGCGACCACGTCGTCCGCGCCCGCCTCGAGGAAGCGGACGCGCTCCTCGACGTCGTCGGACTGGCAGAGGCACAGGACCGGGATGGAGGAGTACGCGGCGGTGCCGCGAATCTCGCGGCACACCTCCACGCCGGTCCGGGGTCCCGAGCCCACGTCGATGACCACCAGGGCGAAGTCGGCGGCGCGCCGGACGGCGTCATCCGGGTCGGCCGTGATCGTCACCTGGTAGCCGGTCGCGGTCAGCGGGACCTCGAGCGCCGCCCCGGCCGCGGGATTCGACGCGAGGACGAGAATAGTGCTCGACGGCACGCTTGCAGTGTCCCCTGCTGGCGAGTGATGACGCCGGAAGGATACATGAGGGCCGCCTGGGCCCGTCGAACGCGCGTGGTAGACTCCGCGAGCCCTTTCTGCTCCGCCTGGCGGCCCGGGTTCCGGGGGCCACGAGCGGGGCATACCCCACAGGAAGGAGTCGAACGGCCATGCGCCGCTACGAACTCATGCTCGTGATCCGGCCCGATGCGCCGGACGATCGCGTCCAGGCGCTCCTGGAGAAGGTCACCCGGCAGATCGCCGGCGCCGGTGGCCAGATCGTGAAGGCGGCCCCGTGGGGCCGTCGCCGTCTCGCATACCAGATCGACCGGTACCGCGAGGCGTCCTACCACATCATCCATTTCGACGCGCCCGCGGACTCGATCGCCGACCTGGAGCGGACGCTCCTGATCACCGAAGACGTGATCCGGCACCTCGTGATCCGCGTCGATCGCCCGCTCAAGGCCGTGCGCGGCAAGGGCGACGACATCGCGGACCTCGTCCCGGAGCCGGACATCGAGGATGACGAGGGCCTCGACGGTGAGCAGATCGACGAGTCCGAGACCGAAGCCGCCCCGGCCGCGGTCGACTGACCCAGGTCACAGGAGGGCGTTCCGGTGTCCCTGAACAAGGTGATGATCATCGGGAATCTCGGGCGCGATCCCGAGATGCGGTACACGCCGGGCGGCCAGGCCGTGACCCAGTTCACGGTTGCCGTCAACCGCAACTACAAGGGCCAGGATGGCGCCTGGCAGGAAGAGACGGAGTGGTTCCGGGTCGTTGCCTGGGCGCAGCTCGCCGAGCGCTCCGCCGAGCATCTCCGCAAGGGGATGAAGGTCTACGTCGAGGGCCGCCTCCAGACCCGGCAATGGGAAGACCAGCAGGGCCAGAAGCGGTACACGACCGAGCTCGTCGCCAACCAGGTCACCAACCTCGATCGCCGGCCCCGCGACGAAGGCGCCGATGCGCCGCCGTTCCCGGGCGAGCCCCGGCCGGCCGGCGCGACCGTCTCGCCGATCCGGCGCCCCGACACCGCCAGCCCGGACGACGCCCCCTCCGACATCGACGACCTCCCGTTCTGACAACCTCTCCCGGCGCGCGTCGAACCGGCGCCAGCCGCGACCACAGGAGCTGACCACATGCCTCCCGCAGCCCGCAAGAAGCGCGACGACTACTACCGCGACCGCCGCCGCCGGAAGGTCTGCGCCTTCTGTGCCGACAAGACGGTCCAGATCGACTACAAGGAGGTCAGCCGTCTCCGCCGCTACCTCTCCGAGCGCGCGAAGATCGAACCGCGCCGGAAGACCGGCACCTGCGCCGCGCATCAGCGCGAGCTGTCCGTGGCGCTCAAGCGCGCCCGGCTCGTGGCCCTGCTGCCCTACGCGCCGCAGCATCTTCGCCCCTGATCGGGACGCGATGACGGAGACACGGACGGTCGCCGGGCGGTGACCGTCCTGCTCCTTCTCGCCGGCGGTGGCTTTGGGGCGGGCGTCTTCGGGTCGCTGCTGGGCCTGGGCGGCGGGATCCTCATCGTCCCGCTGCTCACGTTCGGATTCGGGCTGGACTTTCGCGCGGCGGTCGGGGTGAGCCTGGTCTGCGTGATCGTGACGAGCAGCGCGGCGGCCGGCGTCTACCTCGAGCGCCACCTCGCCAACCTCCGGCTGGGCATGCTCCTCGAAGTGTTTACGGCGTCGGGCGCGCTCGTCGGCGGCCTCGTCGCGTTCCTCCTGCCCGACCGCGTGCTGGCCGGGCTCTTCGCGCTCCTCCTCGTCTATACCGGCGTGACGATGCTCCGGCGCGGCGCGGCGGCGGCCCGTGGCGACACCCTCGATGTCGCGGCCGGCGACCGCGGGCCCGGCGACGGCAGGGCCGACGGCGCGGAGATTGACGGCGACTTCCGCGCGGCGCTGGCCGGCCCCGGGTACCGGCCCGCCCGGCTCGGGGCGGGGGTCGCCGGGAGCGTCTTCGCCGGCCTCGTGTCGGCGCTGCTCGGCGTCGGCGGCGGCATCGTCAAGGTGCCGCTCATGCACCTCGTGATGGGCGTCCCGCTCAAGGTCGCCACGGCCACGAGCAACCTGATGATCGGGGTCACGGCGTCGGCGTCCGCCATCGTCTACCTGCTGCGGGGCGGGATCGACCCGCTCGTCGCCGGCCCGACGGCGGTCGGCGTCTTCGCGGGCGCCATGGTCGGCTCGCGGGTGGCGCAGCGGATCGACGTTCGACTCCTGCGTTTCCTGTTCGTCGCCGTCCTTGCCCTGACGGCCGTCCAGATGGCACTGCGGGCGCTCGGATGAGCGGGTCGATCCGGCTCGCTGGCGATACGGCTGCGTCCCGTGCCGCCCGCGTGGATGGGTGGATCGCGCGCGTCCTGCGGGCGGGCACGCTGGTGAGCATCGGGCTGCTCGCGGTCGGCGTTGCCCTGCTGGCCATCGCGGGCGGCTCGCCCCTCGACAGGACGCTGCCGGCGCTGGATCCCGGGCGGATTCCCGCGGACCTCGTGGCGCTTCGCCCGGAGGGGTTCCTCTGGCTCGGCCTGCTCGCGACGCTGGCGACGCCGCTCCTCCGGGTCGCCGCCGCGGTGGTCGGGTTCCTCGGCGCCGGCGAGCGGCGGATGGCCTGGCTCGGATTCGCGGTGCTGGTCGTCATCGCATTCGCGGTGCTCGTCGCGCAGCGGACGGCGGCGTAACCGATGGACATCGTCGTCCTCGGCCTGGCCCTGGTCGTGATCCTGCTCGGGGCGGAGCTCTTCACCAACGGGATCGAGTGGTTCGGGCGCAAGCTGGACCTCGCGGAGGGGGCGGTCGGATCCGTGCTGGCCGCGGTCGGGACCGCGCTGCCGGAGACGATGATCCCGTTCGTCGCGATCGTCTTCGGCGGCGGAAGCGCCGCAACGGAGGTCGGCGTCGGGGCTGTGCTCGGCGCCCCGTTCATGCTGGCCACGCTGGCGATGCTCGTGACGGGCGGCGCGATCCTGGCCTTCCGCGCGCGGCGACGCCAGGGTGTCGACGTGGTCGTCGACCAGCGCGTCCTGCTGCACGACCTGCGCTGGTTCGTCCTGAGCTACGGCCTCGCGATCGGGGCGGCCTTCCTGCCCGCCGGCCTCGAGCTCGTCAAGGGCGGGGTGGCGATCGCGCTCCTGGTGCTCTACGCCTGGTATGTCCGCGGGCATCTCACCGCGGAGTCCGGAGACCACGACGAGGACCTCGCGCCGCTGCGCCTGCGCCATCTCGACCGGGGGCGCGGCCACCACCCGGTGCCGCGGCTGCGGGTCGTGGGCGTCCAGGTGCTGCTTGCGCTCGGGTGCATCGTCGTCGGCGCGGTCTTCTTCGTCGGCGCCGTGCAGGAGCTCGCCGCGTCGCTGGGTGTCGGCTCCGCGCTCCTTGCGCTCGTGATCGCCCCGATCGCGACCGAGCTGCCCGAGAAGTTCAACAGCGTGATCTGGGTCCGCCAGGGGAAGGACACGCTCGCGCTCGGCAACATCACCGGGGCGATGGTCTTCCAGGCCGCGATCCCGACCTCGGTCGCGCTCCTCTTCGCGCCTGCCGCCTGGTCGATCGGGCCCGAATCGCAGCTGAGCTTCCTGTCGGCCGGGATCGCGATCGCCTCGCTCGCGGCGATCTTCGTGCCGATGCGCCTCCGCGGCGTGCTCACCGGTCGGGGCCTCGCCATCGGGGGCGTCTTCTACCTCGGCTACCTCGGCCTCGTGATCCGGGCGCTGGCAGACACCGCGACCTGAGCTCGCGAGCACCGCGGGGCGACCTCGCGAGCACCGCGGCCCGACCCCGCGTGCCGAGCGATCGCACGACGTCCGCCCGGTTCGGTCCGGGTCGGACGGTATACTCGGGAGAGTCCGCGAGCCCGTCGGGTCACCGTGGGACCATGCTGCAGGAGCCCGATCGGATGCTCACCGAGAAGCCCGCCGCCGGCGCAGCGCCCGCCGCACGGCCCGTCACCGACCCCGCCGATCCAGCCATCCTCATCTGCCTGTTCGAAGGCCGGTATGTCCCGCTGGCCGAGGCGAACGTCAGCATCATGACCCACGCCTTCATGTACGGGACGGCGGTCTTCGAGGGAATCCGGGCCTACTGGAACGCCGACCAGGGCCAGCTGTACGCCCTCAAGGTGCGCGAGCACATGGAGCGCATCCGCAACTCCTGCAAGATCATGCTGATGGACGACGTGCCGTCGGTGGACCAGCTGGCGGCGGAGGTCGCCGAGGTCCTGCGGCGAAACGAGTTCCGCCAGGATGCCTACATCCGGCCGTCGTTCTACAAGAGCACGCAGGCGATCGGCGTCAAGCTCCACGGGCTCGAGCATCGCTACTACATCCTGGCGCTCCCGTTCGGCGACTACGTCGACACGAATGTCGGCGTGAAGGTCGGGACGGTCTCCTGGCGGCGCACCTCCGACCCGGCGATCCCGTCGCGCGCGAAGATCGTGGGCTCCTACGTCAATCCCGCCTTCAGCAAGAGCGAGGCGATGCTCAACGGCTACGACGAGGCGCTGGTCCTGTCGGACGACGGCCACGTCTCCGAGGGGTCGGCGGAGAACATCTTCGTCGTCCGCGACGGCGTCCTCGTGACGCCGCCCATCTCCGACGACATCCTCGAGGGCATCACCCGGGGCGGGATCATGGAGATCTGCGCGGAGCTCGGCCTCCGGGTGGTGGAGCGATCGATCGATCGATCCGAGATCTACGTGGCCGATGAGGCGTTCTTCTGCGGAACCGGTGCCCAGATCAGCCCGATCATCGAGGTTGACCACCGCAAGGTCGGCCTGGGCAGCGCCGGCCCGATCACGAAGCGGGTCAAGGATCGCTACTTCGAGATCGTGCGCGGAAACGTTCCCGCGTACCGGCACTGGGTCACGCCGATCTACCCGGCCTGACCGGTCGCGCCCGGGCGGACGCAGGGCGCGGGTTCAGGGAATGACGGGGGCCTCGAGCACCGGCGTCCTGGTCCCGGTGGTGATGATCACGTCCACCTTGACCGCGGGGTCCGCTACCGTCACGACCTTGACGCCGAAGATCTCCTTGAGCAGCGCCAGCGTGAGCGGCATCCTGGCCTCCGCGCCGTTGTAGACGCGGATGACGGTGTCGGGGGGCACGCTCGCCGACGGCGGCCGCTGGTTCGGTGCGGATGCGGCCACGCCGCGGAAGTCCAGGTAGTTCGCGACGTCGGCGGCCGTCCCGGTCGCGCCGGTCCCGTTCAGGATCCAGACCCGCGCCCCTTCCTGCGCGACGGACTGGCGCTGGGCCTCCACGCGCGGGTCGAAGTTGAAGGCGCTCGCCACGGCGGCGCGGATGCGCGGGACGTTCGGGCTCAGGGTGTAGATGCCTCCCGGGTACCCCTCGATCCCGTAGTAGGGCGGCGAGAAGACGAACGAGCGGACGTTGCCGATGTCGATCCGGCTCGCGAGGTCGATCAGCTGCGGGAGCCTGGCGATCGGGAAGTCGGTCTTGACTGCCCGCGACGTGCTCTGCACGAGCTCGGGCAGGCGCTGGATGAGGGTCGCGAAGTCGGCCTGCTGTCGAAGCGAGAGGAGAACGCGCTGCTGCCGCGACGCGCGGTCGAAGTCGCTCGAGCCGTGGCGCGAGCGGGCGTAGATCAGGGCCTGGCTGCCGGTCATGTGCTGGACGCCGGTCTGGATGTAGACCCGCAGCGTGCCCTTGTCGCCGGGATAGTAGTCGTCGACGACCGGCACCTGGACGTTGACGGTGACGCCGCCGAGGGCGTCAACGACGGTCTTGAAGCCGGTGAAGTCCACCTCCACGAAGTAGTGGATCGGGATTCCGTAGAGATAGCTCAGCGTGTCCTTGAGCCCCTCGTAGCCGCCACCGGGGAACAGGTCCGGCCGCGCCCGCGCCTGGCCGAAGAGCGAGTTGATCTTGAGGTTGAAGGTGGAGCCGAAGACGGATCGGGCGGGGATCGGCGGGAGCGGGACACCCACCGTGTCGCGGGGGAGGCTGAACATGGCCACCTGGCGCGAGGCCGGATCGACGCTCGCCACGATCAGCGTATCCGTGTTCCAGGTGCCCTCGGCCGGGCGCTTGTCGGTCCCGATGAGGAGCACGTTGAGACGGCCGGTCCCGTTCCACGGCACGAGTGACGGCGCGGCCGAAGGGCCGACCGACGCGACGGGCCCGGACGGCGCCGGGGTTGCGGCGGAACCCGCCGCATCGGTCGCTCCCGGTGCGATCGAGGCCGCAGTCCCGGCCCCCGGGTCGGTCGGGTCGAAGATGTTCTGGACCGCCGTCAGGGCCTGGAGGTCGTAGTAGGCGACCGCTGCGTGCGATCCGCCCATGACGAGGATGACGGCGAGCAGGCCGGCCAGCGAGATCGGCGCAAGGTTCGCGCGGGCCGGCCCGAGGCGGCCGGTCCCGCCCTCCGAGACCCGGTTCAGGTAGCGGACCACGCGGTACGAATCGACGGCGGCAACGATCCGGTAGCCGTACGCAATGACGTTGCCGACGAGGATCGCGACCAGGACGGGCGGCTGGAGGGCCACGCCGAGGACCTCGAGCCGGTAGCTGACGATCGCGCCCGCGAGGAGGGCCACGAGCAGGAATGGCGCCGCAGCGAACGCCACGGCGCGATACCACGCCCGCGCGTACGCGTGGCCGAGACCCGGGAAGACCAGGCTCAGGAACGCCGCCGTGAACGCGGAGCGTGCTCTCGGGCGAGCTTCCTGCTGCTGCTGCATCGCGGGTAGGATACGGGAACCTCCGTGGGGCGTGTCCCGGGGCCTGGTGCAGGCCGCGGTCGCCGCCTCGCGAAGCCCCGCCATCGCTCGTCCAGGATCTCACCGGCTTCCGAGGCCCGATGTTCGCACCCGTCTCCAGCAAGCCCGACCTCGTCGCCCAGGAGCACGAGATCCTCGCCCTCTGGCGCGAGCGTCGGACGTTCGCCCGCCTGCGCGCCCAGAACGCGGGCGGCCCCCGCTGGAGCTTCCTCGACGGGCCGATCACGGCCAACAACCCGATGGGCGTGCATCACGCCTGGGGCCGCACCTACAAGGACGTCTTCCAGCGCTTCCACGCCATGCGCGGCGAGGACCAGCGCTGGCAGAACGGCTTCGACTGCCAGGGCCTCTGGGTGGAGGTCAACGTCGAGCGCGACCTCGGGTTCACGTCGAAGCGCGACATCGAGGAGCACGGGATCGCGGAGTTCGTGCGCCTCTGCAAGCAGCGCGTGCTCACCTTCGCGGCGCGCCAGACCGAGCAGTCGATCCGGCTGGGCTACTGGATGGACTGGAACGACCCCGACGAGCTGCGCCGCCTTCGCGACCTGCTCGGCGCCGACCCGGCGGCCGAGGCGACGATCGGCGGTCCGCAGGGACCCGTCACCGACCGGGTGGAGATGCTCGTCGGCCGGCTCGGGATGCCGGAGCTCGGCGGGTCCTACTTCACGTTCAGCAACGAGAACAACGACCTCATCTGGGGCTTCCTCGCGGAATGCCACCGGCGTGGATGGCTCTACAAGGGCCACGACACGATGCCCTGGTGCGCGCGCTGCGGAACGGGGATCAGCCAGCACGAGATGACGGAGGGGTATGCCGACCGCACGGACCCGGGCCTGACCGTCCGCCTCCCGCTGCTCGACCGCCCCGGCGAGGCGCTTCTCGCCTGGACCACGACACCTTGGACCCTGACCTCCAACGTGGCTGCCGCGGTCGGCGCCGGGCTCCGCTACGTGAAGGTACGCCAGGGTGCGAACCTCTTCTGGCTGGGCAGGGGAACGCTGAAGCAGGCCCTTGTCGGGCCGTTCGAGATCCTCGAGGAGCGACCGGGCTCCGACCTCGTGGGCTGGCGCTATCGCGGCCCGTTCGACGATCTGCATGCCGTCCGCACGGCCTTCGCGGGTCGTGGAGCGGACGGCGGCCCGTACGAGCACCGGGTGGTCGCCTGGGACGAGGTGGGCGAGGACGAGGGAACCGGGATCGTCCACGTCGCGCCCGGCTGCGGCGCCGAGGACTTCGCGCTGGGGAAGGCGCTCGGACTGCCCATGCTTGCGCCACTCGACGAGAGCGGGATCTTCATCGAGGGCTTCGGCTTCCTCACCGGGCGCGACGTCCGCGACAGCGCCGAGCCGGTCGTGGAGCACCTACGGGATCACGGCCTGTTCCAGCGGCTCGAGCCGATCGTCCATCGCTACCCGCACTGCTGGCGCTGCGGCACGCCGCTCGTGTTCCGCCTCGTCGACGAGTGGTTCGTGAGCATGGGACCCGTCTACGACGTTCCGCGGGACCACCTCTCGAAGGAGCAGGTGGATGCGAGCCTGCGCTACCAGATCATGGACGTCGTGGACCGGATCCGGTGGCTCCCCTCGTTCGGCTACGAGCGGGAGCTCGACTGGCTCCTCAACATGCACGACTGGATGATCAGCAAGAAGCGCTACTGGGGGCTCGCCCTGCCGATCTACGACTGCGCGGCGTGCGGCTCGTTCGACGTGGTCGGGGGCCGGGAGGAGCTGCGCGCGCGGGCCGTCGACGGCTGGGAGCACCTCGAAGGGCACACTGCCCACCGGCCGTACGTCGACGCGGTCCGGATCGCCTGCCGCACGTGCGGGGCGCCCGTCTCGCGGATCCCGGACGTGGGGAACCCCTGGCTCGATGCCGGGATCGTGCCGTTCTCCACGCTCCACTACCGCGAGGACCCAGCCTACTGGCAGGACTGGTTTCCCGCCGACTTCGTGACCGAGAGCTTCCCCGGACAGTTCCGGAACTGGTTCTACTCGATGCTCGCCATGAGCACCGTCCTGCGCCGCGAGGCGCCCTTCACCACGATCTTCGGCTACGCGACCCTGTTCGGCGAGGACGGCCGTCCCATGCACAAGAGCTGGGGCAACGCCATCGAGTTCGACGAGGCCGCCGAGCGGATGGGCGTCGACGTGATGCGCTGGATGTACGCCCGGGCGCGCCCCGACGACAACATCCTGTTCGGCTGGCACGCGGCCGACGAGGCGCGCCGCGAGCTGCTGGTGCTCTGGAACGTCTACTCGTTCTTCGTCACCTACGCCCGCCTGGCGGGCTGGTTGCCGGGCGCGGACGCGGCGACCGCTCCGCATCCGGCGAACGTCGCCGGTCGTCCGCCGCTCGACCGCTGGATCCTCTCGCGGCTCGCAGGCGTCGCCGCCCGGGTCGAGGATCGCCTTGCCAACTACGATCCGGACGCCGCGGCGAGCTCGATTTCGGGCTTCATCGATGACCTTTCCACGTGGTACCTGCGGCGGAACCGGAAGCGCTTCTCGCGCTCCGAGGATCCGGCCGACCGCGATGCGGCGTTCGCCACGCTGCACGCGACGCTCTCCGGGCTCGTGCGGGTGATGGCGCCCCTCCTGCCGTTCCTGACCGAGGCGATCCACCAGAACCTCGTCGTGGCCTCCGCCGTGGGAGCGCCCGACAGCGTCCACCTCACGTCCTGGCCCGCGGCCGAGCTCGCCCCGCTCCGCGACGCGCCCCTCGAGGCCGCGACCGCCCACGCTCAGCGCGCCGTCGAGCTCGCCCGCACGCTCCGCTCGCAGGCCGGCCTCAAGACCCGCCAGCCGCTGGCGCGGCTCTGGATCGCGCTTCCCGGTTCCGATCATCCGGACCTCGACGCGCTCCTCGGCGTGATCGCGGACGAGGTCAACGTCAAGGAGGTCATCCGGATCGGGGACGAGTCGGAGCTCGTGGAGCGGCGCGTCAAGCCGCTGCTGCCGAAGATCGGCCGCAAGCTCGGGGCCGCGATCCCGGCCGTGATGGCCGCAGCGCGCGCGGGTGCCTTCGAGGTGCGTGCCGACGGCAGCGTCGAGCTTGCCGGCCAGGTGCTTGCGCCGGACGAGGTCGAGATCCTTGCCTCACCGCGGCCGGGCACCGCGGTCGCGCACGACGAGGGGCTCGTCGTGGTCATCGACACGGAGCTCACCGACGCGCTGCGCGCCGAGGGCGACGCGCGAGAGCTTCAGCGGGCGGTCCAGGATCTTCGGCGCGATGTCGGCCTCGAGCTCGACGACCGGATCGAGCTCGTCGCGGACCTCGGGGCGGACGCGGTGCGGATCGGCCCGTTCCTCGGCGCGGTCGCCGCGGAGACGCTCGCCGACCGTGTCACGCCGGGCACGCCGCCCGACGGCTGGCCCCATGCGAGCGTGCGGCTTTCGGGGGTCGAGGCGACGATCGCGCTCCGCCGGGCGGTTCGCGTCGGCGGCTCGGAGCCGGCGAATGCGTGACGCGGTCCAGCCCGCCGAGCCGGCCCCCATCCCTGCGCCGGCCAGCGTGCGGGCGTCGCACCACTGGGTCGCCTTCCTCGCGCTGGCCGGCGCGATCGTCGTGGCGGACCAGCTGGTGAAGCAATGGGTCGTCGCGACGGTCGCGTACGGCTCGGTGCTGCCGGTGGTCGGGGACTATCTGCGGATCTGGCACGTCCACAACACCGGCGCGCTCTTCGGCCTCTTCCGGAACCAGGCCGTCCTGTTCGCCGCGCTCAGCATCGGCGTCGTGGCGCTCATTGTCTGGTTCCACGGTCGGTCGGTGGTCACGAACGGCTGGTTCGCGACCCTCGCGCTCGGCCTGCTGCTCGGGGGCGCAGTGGGCAACCTGGCCGATCGCCTCCGGCTCGGCTATGTCGTCGACTTCGTGGACATGGGCATCGGCAACCTGCGCTTCTACACCTACAACGTGGCCGACGCCGCGATCAGCGCCGCGCTCGTTCTCCTCATCCTGATGGCCTTCTGGCCGTCGTCGCGCCGCCCCTTGATCGCCGGATGACCGAGCTCCGCCTGGTCGTCCCGGAGGGTTCGGGTGGACGCGTGGACCGCGTCGCGTCGGACCTCTCGGGGCTCTCGCGGAGCCGGGTCCAGCGCCTGATCACGGACGGGCAGCTGACGATCGACGGGGTGACTCTCAAGGCGCGATCCGTCGTCCATGCAGGGGACGCGCTCCTCCTCAACGTCCCGCCACCGGAGCCCGCCGATATCGCGCCCGAGGCGATCCCGCTCGACGTCCTGTACGAGGATGCCGACGTCCTCGTCGTGAACAAGCCGGCCGGGCTGGTGGTCCATCCGTCGCCCGGGCACTGGAGCGGGACGATGGTCAATGCGCTCCTGGCGCGGGATACCGAGTACGGCGGGATCGCGGGTGTGCAGCGGCCCGGGATCGTGCATCGGCTGGACCGCGACACGTCCGGGCTGATCATGGTCGCCAAGACCGACGTGGCCCAGGCCGGGCTCATGGCGCAGCTCAAGGCGCGTCGGGTGAAGAAGACGTACCTCGCGCTCGTGCACGGAAGCGTGGAGGCGGGTGCCGGCCGGATCGAGGCGCCGATCGGCCGCGATCCCCGGCAACGGACCCGGATGGCGGTGGTGCCCGACGGGCGGCCGTCGGTGACGGGTTACCGGGTCCGCGAGCGGTTCCGCGGCTGGACGCTCCTCGAGGTGGACCTCGTCACAGGCCGCACCCACCAGATCCGGGTCCACCTGGCAGCGCTCGGCCACCCCGTCGCCGGCGACCCCGTCTACGGCACCGGCACGTCGCGGCGAGGCCCGGATCGCCTCGAGCGGCTCTTCCTGCACGCGTGGCGGATCGTCTTCGCGTCGCCAGCGACAGGCGATCTCGTCCGCGTCGAGGCGCCGCTGCCGGAAGCGCTGGACGTCGTCCTCGGCGAGCTGCGCGCCATCGCGACCGGCGCGCCCGGCACGGCCGGCCGCGACCTCGGTCGCACGCGATGATGGACCAGCGCCTGGGGACGGCCCCGGACACCGACGACCCCCTGTTCGGCGCCCCGAGCGCGGGAGCCCCCGGCGCGCTGCTCGTGGTGGTGTCGGGTCCGTCGGGCGTTGGCAAGGACACGATCATCGACGCGCTGCGTGCCCGCCCGCGCGACCGCGACTACCACTACGTCGTGACCTGCACGACGCGAGCGCCGCGCCCCGGCGAGGTGGACGGGCGGAGCTACCACTTCCTGACCCGGGAGCGGTTTCGGGCGCTCCGCGACGCCGGGGCGTTCCTGGAGTGGGCCGAGGTCCACGGCTACCTCTACGCGACACCGCGCGCCGAAGTCCGCCGCGCACTCGCCGCCGGCCACGACGTCATCCTCAAGATCGACGTGCAGGGTGCCGCCGCCGTGAAGGCCTCGGTCCCGGACGCCCTCCTCGTGTTCGTCGTGCCGCCGTCGCTCGAAGCGCTGTTCCGGCGCCTTCGCGCGCGGGCAACCGAGTCCGCCGGCGAGCTGGAGATCCGCCAGCGTAACGCCGCGATCGAGCTGGCCCGGCAGGGCGACTACGACGAGGTGGTCCTCAACGAGGACGGCCAGGTGCAGCGGACGGCCGAGCAGATCGACGCGATCATCCGGGCCGAGCGGACGAAGCACGCCGACCGCCGGGTCGTCGTCTAGGCCGGTGACCGAGGTCGCGCGGCCCGGCGCATTGATCGGCGCCGCGGACCTGGGGCTGCTCGACCCTCCGGCGCCGGGCCGTCATGTCGAGGTCGCGGTTGACGCGGCCGGAGTGGCCGGCACCCGGACCTGGACCTACCGCGTCCCGGACGATCTCGCCGACGTCACCGCCGGTGAGCCGGTCCTCGTCGAATGGGGCCGACGACGCGCGGTCGGGATCGTGCTGGGCGATGCTCCCGCGCCCGAGGGCGTCACGGCCCGCCCGCTCGGGGCGCGCGTGCGGGCCGATGGACCGCTCCTGCCGCCCCTCGCGCTGGCGCTCGCCCGGGAGATCACGGCCCACTACCTGGCGCCGCCGGCGCTCGCGATCCGGGCGATGCTGCCGCCAGGTCTGCTGGAGAAGCTCGAGCTCGTGGTGACGCCCCTCGACTCGCCGGTCGAGCCCGCGGCCGGGACACCTGCCAGTCGTCCCGCCGAGCCGGCCCGCGGAACGCCCCTCCGGGGGTCCGGGTCAGCGGCCCCCCTTGCGGGAGACGCGGCGACCGCCGACCTGCTGCTGGCGCTCGCCGGTGGTCCACGGCCGGTTCGCGACCTCCCCGCGCCGGACGGCCGCGCGGCGCTGACCCGGCGCCTCCGCGGGCTGGAGGGCGACGGCCGCGTCCACCTCGAGTGGACCCTGACCGCAGCCGGCGCGGGCCCCCGCCACGAGCGGATCGCGCGACTCACCGACGCCGGGCGCGCGGTTGCCGGCGGGTCGCCGGCCCCGGACGGGCGGCCGGTCGGCCCGCGCCAGCGGGCGCTGCTCGGCGAGCTGGCCGGGTTGCCGATCGACGATCCGGGGATTCCCGCGCCCGACCTCGCGGGGCGCCACGGCTCGGGGACAGCCGCGACCCTCTCGCGACGCGGCCTCGTGACGCTCGCCACGCGCGAGGTGCACCGCGATCCGCTCGCCGCCCGCCGGCAGACCGGCCGCCGCGGCGCGCGACCGGCCGGCTCCGACCTGACGGCGAGCCAGTCCGACGCCGTGCACGGCGTGGTCGCCGCGATTGCCGCGCACGATTCGACGCCGCTCCTCGTCGACGGACCGACGGGCTCGGGCAGGACCGCCGTGTACGCGGAGGCGATCGCTGCGTCCCTCGAGGCGGGACGGCCGGCGCTCCTCCTCGTCCCCGAGATCGCGCTGGCCCTCCCGCTCGTGGATCGGCTTCGAGCGGAGCTCGGCGCCGAGATCGCCATCCTCCACTCGGGCCTCGGTGCGGGCGAGCGCGCCGACGCGTGGCGGCGGATCCGGGCGAGCGCGGTCGAGGTGGTCGTCGGGACGCGCCTCGCGGTCCTCGCGCCGCTCCCCGACGTCGGGCTGGTGATCGTGGACGAGGAGCACGATGCTGCCTTCAAGAGCGACCGGACGCCGCGGATCCAGGCGCGTGACCTGGCGCTGACGCTCGGCCGCCTGGCGGGTGCGGCCGTGATCCTGGGCAGCGCCACGCCGTCGGTCGAGACGTACGGCCGGGCGCGTCGCGGCGACTACCGCCGCTGCACCCTGGCGGAGCGCGCGGCCGGTGCCGCGCCCGTGGTCGAGCTCGTCGACCTTCGGGCGGAGCTGGCAGCCGGGAATCGGGGCCTGATCTCCGACCGGCTCGCCGGGCTGATCGCGGCGCTCGACCCGGGGGCCGGGGATCGGGCGATCCTCGTGATCAACCGGCGGGGGGCTGCGTCGGCCGTTTTGTGCCGCGACTGCGGTCATGTGCTGGCCTGCCCGGAGTGCACGCGGCCGCTGGTCTACCACCAGGCCGGCATGACGCTCCGCTGCCACCACTGCGGCGCGGCGGCACCGATGGTCGCGCGGTGCCCCGCCTGCGCGTCGCCCCGGATCCGGTTCCTCGGGGGCGGCACGGAGCGGCTCGAGAGCGAGGTCCGGGCCCGCTTCCCTTCCCTTCGAGTCGGGCGGCTGGACCGCGACGTCGTGGAGCGCCGCGGCGCGGCCGAGCGGCTGATCGACGCGTTCACCGACGGACGGCTCGACGTCCTGGTCGGGACGAGCCTCGTGACGAAGGGCCTCGACGTGCCCGAGGTGACCCTGGTCGGCATCGTCTCGGCCGACATCGCGCTGACCCTGCCCGACGAGCGGGCCGCGGAGCGGACGTACCAGCTCATGGTCCAGGCGATCGGGCGCGCGGGCCGGGGAGACCGGCACGGACGCGCCGTGATCCAGACGTACCAGCCCGACCATCCGGCGATCCGCGCCGTCGTGGCGGGCGACGCGGACGCCTTCTACCTCGCCGAGCTTGCCCTGCGCGAGCAGTTCGGGGCGCCCCCGTTCGGGCGGACGGTCAAGCTCACGGTGGGTGCCGAGGACCGCGAGGCCGCCCGAGCCGAGGGACGCGCGATGGCCGAGCGACTGCGAGCGCGGGCGGCCGGCCTGCCTTCGCCGGTCTCGATCATGGGCCCGGCCGCGGCCTACGTGCCGCGCCGCGGGGGCCGCTGGCGCTTCAACCTGGTGCTCCGCGGGGCCGATCCGGTGGCCCTGCTCGGCGGGGACCCGGGCCCGCCGTGGTCGGTGGACGTCGACCCGGAGAGCCTCCTCTGACCCGACGGCGTGGGCCGGCGCCGACGCCGCGTCGGGGACGTGCCGCTTTCCGCTCGAGGGCGGAGAATAGGCGCACACGCCGCACAGGAGGCCAGCACCGATGACCGAAGAGCAGCTCCCGCCCACCGAGCCCGCTTCCGACATGCCGCCCGCCGACGAGGGCCTGTCCCCGGATGGCCATTCGACGTCGCAAGGACGCGAATGGCTCGTGCAGCTCCAGCAGATGATCGACCAGGTCGCGGCGCACGCCGCCCCGGTCGCGCGGGACGTGGCCGCGAAGGCCGCGGAGCTCGCCGCGGTCGCGGGCGAGAAAGCCGGTCCGTTCGCGAAGCGCGCCGCCGAGAAGACGGAGGAGGTCGGGGCGCGGGTCGCGGACCGCTCGCGGCGTCTTGCCGACGAGCTCCGCCACCGCGTGGATGCCGACGCTCCGGGGGCATCCGCCGAAGGCTCCGATCCGCTTGCCGATACGACCGCGCCCGGAGACGGGGAGAGCACCGGCGCCTGACGCCACCCAGCAACCGGGGAGCACCGGCCCGGTCACGGCCGCCGTTCGGAGTCGCCGCGCAGCGAGGACGCCGGCGGCGGGCCGCGATCACGCCTCTCGTATACTCCCCCAATGAGTGTCCTGCCCATCCTGACCCTCGGCGACCCGCGGCTTCGGCTTCGCGGCCAGCCGGTGGAGACCTTCAACAAGTTCCTGCATGGCCTCATCGACGACCTGACGGACACGATGCGGCACGCTCCGGGCGTCGGCCTCGCGGCGCCCCAGCTCGGCGAGGCGCTCAACGTCGCCGTCGTCGAGGTCGAGGACCGGCTCTTCGAGCTGGTGAACCCGCGGATCGTGCGCGAGGACGGCGAGAATCGGGATCTCGAGGGGTGCCTTTCGATCCCGGGCTACGTTGCCTACGTGACGCGGAAGGAGAAGGTCTGGGTGGTCGCCCAGAACCGCGTCGGGCGGAAGTACAAGGTCGCCGGGTCAGGCTTCCTCGGGCGTGCGTTCCAGCATGAGCTCGACCACCTGCAGGGGAAGCTCTACGTGGACTACCTCGGCTCGCCCGACGAGCTGATCCCCGTCGGTCGCGGCGGCATGGACGACGAGGAGGACCGGGCCGCCGACGCTGCCCTCGAGGAGCGCGGCATCGACCCGGAGCGGGCCAAGGCGGCCTCCCGCGGCTGAACCCGCGCGGGCGATCTTCTTCGGCTCCGGGGCGTTCGCCGTCCCGGTGCTCGAGGCGCTCGCGACTGCGCCCGAGGTCCTGCTCGTCGCAGTCGTGACCGCGGCCCCGCGACCGGCCGGCCGGTCGGCTGTCCTCACGGCGACGCCGGTGGGGGAGCGGGCGGGGACGCTCGGGCTGGCGGTCCTCGCCCCGGGGCGGCTGCGGGATCCGGCTGTGCTCGCCGACCTTGCGGCGTTGCGGCCGGAGATCGGGATCCTGGCGGACTACGGCAAGCTGCTCCCGCAGGCCATCCTCGACCTCCCGCGTCACGGCATCCTGAACCTGCATCCGTCGCTGCTTCCGCGCCATCGCGGGGCGACCCCGATCCCGGCCGCCATCGTCGCCGGTGACGAGGAGACCGGCGTGACGCTCTTCCGGATGGATGCCGGGATGGATACCGGGCCCGTGGTGGCGAGCCAGCGGATTCCGCTGCGGACCGGGGCCGATGCCCCGGAGCTCGAGGCTGCCCTCGCGGTCGTCGCGGCGGACCTGGTGCGGAGATCGCTCGGGACATGGCTCCGCGGTGAGCTGACGGCGAACGTCCAGCCGCCGGACGGGGTGTCCGTCACGCGACCCTTCGGCCGCGAGGATGGCCGGCTGGACCCGGCCCGACCGGCGGCCGTGCTCGAGCGCCAGGTTCGTGCGCAGCGCCCGTGGCCCGGGACGTTCGTGGAGGTCGGGGCTGCGAGGATCGGGGTGCTGCGGAGCGCAGTTGCACCGTCGCGGGATGGCGATGAGCCGGGCCGGCTCGTGGCGGACGAGGGTGCGGGCCTCGCCCTGGCGACGAGCGACGGTCGTCTGCGGCTGCTGGAGGTCCAGCCTGCCGGCGGGCGGCCCATGGACGGCGCCTCCCTCGTGCGCGGGCGACCCGGGCTCATCGGCGCACGGGTGGGATAATCGCGCCCCGATGACCGAACCCCTCCTTCCGCCTTCTGCTGGTCCCGCACAGGCCTTTCAACGCGACCCGCGCCCCGGCGTGTCCGGCATGGAACCCGATGCGCTTGCGGCGGTGCTTGCCGCGATGGGCGAGCCCGCCTTCCGGGCGCAGCAGGTCAGCGACGCCGTATGGCGCTCCGATGCCGCGTCCTGGGACGCGGTCACGACGCTTGCCCGGCCGCTCCGCGGCGCCCTTGCCGAGCGCCTCCGCTTCGACTCCGTTGCCGAGACCGACCTCCGCCTCTCCGACGACGGCGCGACCGAAAAGGCGCTCCACCGCCTCTCCGACGGCCGCCTGGTCGAGAGCGTGCTGATGCACTACCCGGCCCGCGGCGAGCGACGCGAGCGCAACACGCTGTGCATCAGCAGCCAGGCCGGCTGCGCGGTCGGCTGCCCGTTCTGCGCCACCGGCGAGCTCGGGTTCGAGCGCGACCTCGATGTGGCGGAGATCGTCGACCAGGTGCGTCACGCCCGGCGCAGGCTGGAATCGCGGGGTCGCCACCTCACCAACCTGGTCTTCATGGGCATGGGCGAGCCGCTCCTGAACCTCGACGCGGTGATCGGCGCGGCCCTCGTCCTCACCGACGGCGACCGCTTCGGGCTGGGCGCGCGTCACATCACGATCTCCACGTCCGGCGTGGTGCCCGGGATCGAGCGGCTGACGACGCTTCGGCCGCAGTGGACGCTTGCGGTGAGCCTTCACGCGGCGCGGGACTCGCTCCGGGATCTCCTCGTCCCGCTCAACCGCCGCTGGCCGGTGCGATCCGTCGTCGCCGCGGCGGCGGGGTACGCACGGGCAACCGGGCGGCGGGTGAGCTACGAGTACGTGATGATCGACGGCCTCAACGACACCCCGGGGGACGCCGATGCCCTGGCGCGACTGATCGCGGGGACCGGGAGCCATGTCAACTGCATCCCGATGAACCCGGTCGCCCACACGCCCTGGCAGGCCAGCTCGCCGGAGCGGATCGATGCGTTCGCCCGCCGGCTGCAGGCGGCGGGGATCGGCGTCACGATCCGGCGGAACCGGGGCCAGGAGGTGGGGGCCGCCTGCGGGCAGCTCGCCGCGGAGAAGTCGGCAGAACCCACCGCCGTTGCCGTTGCCCGCCGCCGCGAGCGGCTGGTCGCCGCGTCGGCCGCGGCGCTCGCCGGCGAGCGGAGCCAGGAGCCGCCGATCCCCGGCCTGCCCGCGGGTCCTTCCCGACCGACGGCGGACCAGGGTATGCCGCGATCTCCAATGCCGCGAGGGCAGGGGCCGGGACCCAGGACGCCGCGCACGGATGCGCGGCGGCCGGCATCGTCGCGCCCCACCGGGCCCGGTCCCGCCGCACGCCCAGACCGGCGCGGCGCAACCGGGCGACGACCGCCGGGACCGCCACGGCGGGGGAGCCGCTGATGGGCGAGGGGCGTGCGCGAATCGCCGCGAGCATCCTCAACGCCAACCTGGGCAACCTCGCGTACGAGGTCCGGCGGGTGATCCGGGCCGGAGCCGACCGGATCCATCTCGACGTGATGGACGCCCGCTTCGTGCCGAACCTCACGTTCGGCGCGGGCACCATCGCGGCGCTCCGCCCGGTCACCAAGGTCCCGTTCGACGCGCACCTGATGATCGCCGAGCCGGGGCGCTGGCTCGACGGCTTTCTCGAAGCGGGCTGCGATTCGATCACGATCCACGTCGAGGTCAGCGAGCCGATCGAGCCGGTCCTGCGCCGGATCCGGGCGGCCGGGCGCGCCGCCGGCCTTGCGCTCCGCCCGGGAACGCCCCTTTCCGCGCTCGAGCCGTATCGCGAGCTCATCGACATCGTGATGGTGATGACCGTGGAGCCCGGATTCGGCGGGCAGTCCTTCATGCGGGATATCGCCGAGACGAAGATCCTCCCCGCCCGGGACCTGCTCTCCCACAAGCCGTGGGGCGGCGAGGTCCACGTGGACGGCGGGGTGAACCGGGAGACGGCGGAGCTGGTCGGCGGGCTGGGGGCGGACGTGCTGGTGGTCGGGACGGCGCTCTTCACGAAAGGCCGCGACCAGGCCCGCGAGGTCCGCCTCGTGCGGGCGCTGGCCGACGAAGGGTTCGCGAACGAGCGCAACGCCGGCGTGCCGCCCCGTCCGCGCGACGAGATGGTCCGCTTCGCCCAGCTTCCGAAGCACCTGGCGAGCCCGCTGCGCGACGCGATCGAGCGCGGCGACGTGCCGGTCGTGATGCTCCGCGGCGACGGCGAGATCAACCCGGACGGTGTCCGCGACTACGACCTGCTGATCCCCCGCAGCGCCGAAGGCTGGGCGCGCGAGCACTTCTCGGACGCTCGCGAGGCCGCGAACGCCGAGGCTGCGGCATGGCGGACGCGCCTGCTCGCCGCGGCGGGAGACGCGCGGCCCGGCTCCGGAGCCTGACCGCGCATGCGGGCCCTTGTCCAGCGCGTGAGCCGCGCCGAGGTCCGGGTGGCCGGCGAGCGGGTCGGCGCCATCGACCGTGGCCTCCTGGTCCTGCTCGGGGTTGCCCCGGACGACGACGAGGCGACGGCGGACGCCCTCGCCCGGCGGATCGTGGAGCTGCGGATCCACGCGGATGCGGGCGGACGGACGAACCTCGCCCTCGGGGACGTCGCGGGTGCCGTGCTGGCGGTCAGCCAGTTCACGCTCTACGCGGACACGCGGCGCGGGCGCCGGCCGGGCTTCACGGGAGCGGCGGCGCCCGTCCTGGCGGAGGCCCTCTATCGCCGCTTCTGCGCCGCGCTGGAAGCGACCGGCGCCCCGGTCGAGCGAGGGCAGTTCGGGGCCTCGATGGCCGTCGAGCTCGTCAACGACGGCCCGTTCACCCTGTGGCTGGACAGCGCGGATCGCTGACCGGGGGCGCGCAGGTCGCCGGCGCCGGACATGCAACGACCCGGCACCGGGCCGGGTCGGGCAGTGGCGAGAACCGGGGCGACGTCGGCCCCGGGACGGGTCAGCGGCTCTTCTTGGTCTGCGTTCGCCGGCAGCGGGTGCAGACGAGCTTGCGTGTCTCGACGCCGCCTTCGACGACGGCGAGCGGCTGCAGGTTCGGCTGGTAGCGGCGGTGGGCACGGACGCGGTTCATCCCACTCGACTGCGGGTTGAAGCCGCCCATGGAGACCTTGCCGCAGATCGCGCAGCTCCGGGCCATCGGGTTCCTCAGGTGCGGGGGTATCCGGTCGGCGGGCAGCCCGCCGTTCCCATTCGCCTTCCTCGGCACGCAGAAGCGCCGCCGGGAAGGGGTCCGGGGAGGCTGTATGCTAGCACATCGTCCGCGTCCAGCCGTCGATTCGCGAGGAGATCCCCCGATGCCCGAGGAGCCGACGCGTGCCGTGCCGGGCCGGGCCGTTGTGGCTCGCCGGGCGCTGAGCGAGATCGTACGCGACGCGGTGCTCGGCAGCTACGGCGTCACCGGGCTCGCCGAGCCGACGCTGCTCGCGCGCTGTCGTGCTCGCCTCGGCCTCGGCAGCCGGGCGATCCGCGTGACCCTCCACCCGCACGTCGCGACCGAGGTCTGGCTGACGGTCGCGTACGGTGTCCCGATCGCGGAGGTCGCCCGCCAGGTCGACTCGGCTGTCCGCTACGGACTCGAGCGCGCGCTTGCGCGGCCGGTCGGCCCCGTCGCGATCCACGTCCAGGGCCTCAGCAGCGGGAGCTACGCGTCTCGCTCGCCGATTCTGCTCCCGCCTCCGGCCGCGCACGCGGCCCGCGTCGCACTGCCGCCGGAGTCGATCCTGTCCGACGACGGCAACCCGGCCCGGGACCCTGCCCCCGCGCGCTCCACGGTGGGGGCTGCCTAGCGTGGTCCGACTCGCCTGCGACGGCGCCGGCCTGCTGGAAGCGGTCCGGGCCGCGGTCGCGAACCTCGAGCGCCACGTCGACGAGATCAACGCCCTCAACGTCTTCCCCGTCCCGGACGGCGACACCGGGTCGAACATGCTGGCCACGTGCACGGAGATGCTCAGTTACGTCCGCCACGAGTCGAGCGTGGACGGCGTGGCGGACCGGCTCCGCGAGGGCGCGCTTTTCGGAGCCCGGGGCAACTCCGGCGTGATCCTGAGCCAGATCGTGCGGGGGCTCGCGGAGGCGTTTGCGGGCATGCGCCGCTTCAACGGCCTCGACCTCGCCCATGCCCTCGCGTCGGCCAGCACCGCCGCCTACGGCGCGGTCCCGCGCCCCGTCGAGGGCACGATGCTGACGGTGATCCGCGAGGCCGCCGCGGCCGCGGTCGCGACCGCAGAGCGCGACAACGACATCGCCGCGGTGCTGGCCGCCGCCACGGACGCCGCCGAGAAGGCGCTTGCCAAGACCCCGAGCCTGCTTGCCGTGCTCCGCGACGCGGGCGTCGTCGATTCCGGCGGGGCGGGGGTCGTGCGCCTGTTCGAGGGGGCGCTCGGGTTCCTCCTCGGCAAGGAGCCCGCTCCCGCGGCCCGCGCGCCCGCCTATCCCAGCCCGGTCCCGGCGGGCGTGGCCGCGGGCGAGCCCGGCCACGGGTACGAGACGGTCTACCTCATCCGCCCCTTTCCCGGGCAGCTCCTCGATCTGGATCGGATCACGGGCTACCTCGTGCGGACGGGCGAGTCGGTCAACGTGGCCGGAGACGCGAAGGCGGCCAAGATCCACGTCCACAACGGACGCCCGGACCTCGTCATGCGCCATGCGCTCCGGCTGGGCCGGATCGTCAACGCGACGATCCTCGACCTCGACCACCAGGTGGACGAGATCCACGCGACGCGCAGCGCCGCGGAGGGCGACGGCAGCGGCCCGTCCGGGCCGGCAGACGCGCCGGCTGATGGCGGGGCCGCGGCGATCGTCGTGGAGCGCGTGCCGCTCGGCATCATCGCGGTCGTCCCCGGCGACGGGTTCACCCCCTACTTCGCGGAGGTGGCCCTGAGCGGCGAGGTGGCGGTCGAGATCGTACGCGGCGGCCAGGCCGAGAATCCGAGCGCCGGCGAGATCCTCGAGGCGATCCTCCGCTCGCCGGCCGAGGAGCTCCTGATCCTGCCGAACAACCCGAACGTGAAGCTCGCGGCCGGGCAGGCCGCCGAGATGGCCGATCGGCCCACGCGCGTCGTGCCGACCCGCAACGCCGCCGAGGGCCTGGCCGCGGTGCTCGCGCTGCAGGTCGCGGACGGCGCGAGCGGCAACGCGGACCGGATGCTCCGGGCAAGCCGCGAGGTCCAGACGCTTCTGGTGACCGCCGCCGTGCGCGATGCGAAGGTCGGGGGGCGCCACGTTCGTGAGGGGCAGACGATGGCGCTCGACCCCGACGATGGGCTGCTCGCCGTCGGGGACGACCGCGACGCGACCATCATCGAGGGGCTGGGCTCGTTCACGCCGGGCTTCGGGCTCGTCACGCTCTGGTACGGCGAGGACGCCACCCTCGCCGAGGCCGAGGGGCTCGCCCGGCGAATTCATCGCCGGTGGCCCGCGCTCGACGACGTGGAGGTGCGGACCGGCCTCCAGCCCCACTACCGCTACCTGATCAGCGCGGAGTAGGGGAAGGCGTGGGGACCGCCCGGCCGCTGCCCGCGACGGTCCCGCCGGACGACCCGTTCGGCGTGACGCTCGCGACGAGCGGCCTGCCCGGCGCCAGCGTGCTCCGGCGCGTGGGGCCGCGGATCGGCCTGCGGACGGTCCGCGACCTGCTGCTGTGGCTGCCCCGCCGCTACGACGACCTGCGGGTCCTGTACGACCTGCACGCGCTGCGGTTCGTGGAGCCCGACACGATCGTGAGCACCCGCGCGACGGTCGTCCGGGTGCGCGCGGGCCGGACGGCGCGGCGCGGCGTCCACGTCGTCACCGCGGACCTCGCCGACGGAACCGGCAGCGCCGAGGCGCAGTGGTACGGCCGGCAGTTCGTGGAGCGGCGCATCCACGAAGGCGACGACCTGCTCTTCTCGGGCAAGCTCAAGAAGCGCGGCGCGACCGTGCTCCTGGACAACCCGGCCTTCCAGCCACCCGAGGGCGACCTCGTCCACGTGGGCCGCATCGTCCCGGTCTACCGGCTGACGGCCGGCCTGCCGATCCGGACGCTGCGGGCCGCGATCCGCGCCGCCCTCGATCGGCTGCCCCCGTACCCGGAGTACCTCGGTGCCTCGATCCGCGACGCGGCGGGCCTGGTCGGGATCGCGGAGGCGCTGGCACAGGTCCACTTTCCCGAGGACTTCGAGCGGCGCGATGCGGCGCTCAGGCGGTTGGCGTTCGACGAGCTGCTGGCGCTCCAGGTGGGCATGGTCGGGCGGCGTCGCGAGCGGGCCGTGGCAGCATCGGTCTCGATCGCGACCGAGCCGGCGCGCGACGCCGAGGTCCGCCGCGCGCTCGCCGCTGCGATCGGGCGACGGCTCGGTCGCGAGGTATCCCTCACGATCGACCAGGATGCCGCGATGGACGTGATCCGCGACGACGTCCGGGGCCCGCACCCCATGCTCCGCCTGCTCCAGGGCGATGTCGGGTCGGGCAAGACGGCGGTCGCCGCGTATGCGCTCGCGCTCGCCGTCGGGGCCGGGGTCCAGGGCGCCATCCTCGCCCCGACCGATCTCCTGGCCCGCCAGCATGCGGCCACGCTTGACGACCTGCTCCGGCCGCTCGGCATCGCGGTCGAGCTTCTCACGGGCTCGCTCGCGGGCGCAGAATCGCGGCGTGTCCTCGAGGCGCTCGGGGACGGGCGCGCGAATGTCGTGGTCGGGACGCACGCGCTCTTCTCCGAGCGGGTCACGTATGCGCGCCTCGGCCTTGTCGTGGTGGACGAGCAGCACCGGTTCGGCGTCGAGCAGCGCGGCGCGCTCGAGGCGAAGACGCGGGGCGGCGCCGCCCACGTCCTGCTCATGACCGCCACGCCGATCCCGCGGACGATCGGGCAGCTCCTCTACGCCGACCTGGACGTCACCGACCTGCGCACCGCCCCGTCCGGCCGCCTCCCGATCCGGACCGGCCTCCGGCATCCCGCCCACCTCGAGCGACTCTGGGGGTTCGTGGCGCGCGAGGCGGCCGCGGGCCGGCAGACCTTCGTCGTCGTCCCGCACATCGACGAGGCCGACGAGGCTGCCGGCGATGCGCCCGACGACGTGGCGGGGGCAGAGGCCGAGGTCGTGCGCATCCGGGCGCTCCTCAACGACCCGGTCCGGCTCGCGGCGGCAGGGCTCGAGCGCCAGCTCGTCGTGGAGCTCGTCCACGGCCGTCTTCGCCCCGTCGAGCGGGACGCGGCGATGGGGCGCTTCCGGGACGGGGCGGCCGATGTCCTGGTGGGCACGACCGTGGTCGAGGTCGGGGTGGATGTCCCGGCCGCGAGCGTGATGGTGATCGAGGGCGCCGATCGCTTCGGGCTCGCCCAGCTCCACCAGCTCCGGGGCCGGGTGGGGCGCGCCAGCGACCAGGGCTGGTGCGTCCTGGTGAGCGACCGGCTGCCCGCCGACGAGCGCCGCGCAGCCTCGCTCGAGCGCGGCGAGATCGAGCCGGACGGGCCCGAGCAGGTGCGGCTCGCGGCGGTCGCGCGCCTGGACGACGGATTCGCGCTCGCCGAGGTGGACTTCGAGCAGCGCCGCGAGGGCGACGTCCTCGGGTACGTGCAGCACGGCCTGCCGCGCCTCCGGGTCGCGACGCTCGCGAAGCCGGCGCACCGCGAGCTCGCGGTTGCTGCGCGCCGCCACGCGGAGGAGCTCGTGCTCGCGGCCGGCGGCATGGGTCCGGACGGTGCCGCCTTCGCGGCCGAGATCGAGCACGGCTGGCTGCGCGATGTTGCGGCCGGCGAGCCGGCGACGGGCGCGTAGCGGGTGGCCGACGCGGGCCGCGTCATCGCCGGCACTGCCCGCGGGATTCGGCTGGCGGCCCCGGGAGGAGCCACGCGCCCGCTCGCGGACCGCGTGAAGCAGGCGGTCTTCGGGGCGCTGGAGCCCGCGCTCCCGGACGCGGCGGTCCTCGACCTGTGTGCCGGGAGCGGGGGCGCCGCGATCGAGGCGCTGTCTCGCGGCGCGGAACGCGCGGTCCTCGTGGAGCACGACCCGGGGACCTGCCGCGTGATCGCCGAGAACCTTCGCCGGGCGGGTGTCGCCGGGCGGGCCCGCGTCGTGCGCGCCGACGCGCTCGCCTACCTCCGTGGACCCGCCGCGGCCGACGGCCCCTTCGACGTGGTGATCCTCGACCCGCCCTACGCAGAGGTGGATCTCCGCGAGGCCTGCCTCGTCGCGCTCGGGGCGCCGGACGGGCCGCTCGGTCCGGGCGGGGTGGTGGTGGCGACGGCGTTCGGGAAGCGGCCCCCGCCGGCGGAGGCGGGACTGCTACGATCGGCCCGGGAGCGCCGCTTCGGCGAGACCCTGGTCGTCTTCTACCGGCGCGCCGCCCAGGAGGACGTGCCACCGCGGTCCGGCGCCTGAGGCGGTGCATGCCATGCGTGTCGCGGTCTACCCCGGCTCGTTCGACCCGATCACCCTCGGGCATCTCGACGTGCTCCGCCGCTCGCTGGCGGTCTTCGACCGGGTCGTTGTCGCCGTCCTTGTCAATCCGAAGAAGGCGCCCATGCTCGACGTCGCCACCCGCGTGGACGTGATCGTCTCCGGCGTCGCCGAGGCGCTCCCCGAATCGGCCGACCGGGTTGACGTTCGCACGTTCGCGGGGCTTACCGTGGACGCCAGCCGCGAGCTCGGCGCACGCTTCGTCGTGCGAGGCCTGCGGGCCGTGAGCGACTTCGAGGCGGAGCTCCAGATGGCCCACATGAACCACCGGCTCGCACCCGAGATCGACACGGTCTTCTTCATGACCGCGCTCGAGTACGGGTACCTCTCGTCGAGCCTGGTCAGGGAGGTCGTCCGCTTCGGCGGCGACCCGGCCGGGATGGTCCCCTCGTCGGTCGCCGAGCGGCTGGTCGCGGTGGCGCTGGCCGAGGGAGCGCCCGCCCGCGTGCCATAATCGGCGAGATGCCGGGCCACGACCCGGCTCGGACCGGGCGACCTCCACGCCCGCGCTCGGAGGGCGGTCCCATCGACATCATGTTCTTCGTCGAGCGCCTCGAGGCGATGATCGCCAATGGGAGGAAGCTGCCCCTGACGTCGAACGTCGTCGTGGACCAGGCTGCGGCCCTCGACCTCGTGGACGAGCTGCGCCACGCGGTCCCGGAGGAAGTCCAGTCGGCCCGGCGCATCAACGCGGAGGGCGAGCGGATCCTCGAGCGGGCGCAGCAGGAGTCCGAACGGATCGTCGCCAAGGCCCAGGAGCAGGCCGCCTTCCTGATCGACGAACGGGGCCTGACCGAGGCCGCCGAGGCAGAGGGGCGACGGATCGTGGAGGATGCGCAGGCCGAATCGGCCGAGATCCGGCGCGGCTCGGACGAGTATGCCGCCGAGGTCCTCATCCGCCTGGAGGGCGAGGTCGTCAAGGCGCTCCAGAGCATCCGCGGAGGGATCGAGCTGCTCGACGAGCGGCGCGCTCCTGCTGCGGACCCGGCCGATGGTGGGCCCTACGACGATGACCCCGACGTCGTGGCAGCCGACCGCGGTTCGGCTCGGTGACCGTCGGTCCCGACGACCGGCCGCTCCTGTTCAACGTCGCGGGCCTCCTGGGCGAGCCGCCGGGCTCGTTCCGCGACCTCGCATTCGACGGCGTCACGATCGCGCTCGGCGAGGGCCTCGTCCAGGCCGAGCCCGCGGCGGGGACGGCGCACGTCGCGCGGACCAATCGCGGGCTCTTCGTGACCGGCCACGTCCGTGCCTTCCTCGCGGATAGCTGCGGGCGCTGCCTGGTGCCGGTGCGCATCCCGCTCGACCTCGAGCTGGACGAGGAGTTCCTGCCAAGCCTGGACATCGGCACCGGGCAGCCGCTCGATCGCGCCTTCGAGCCCGAAGTGGCACGGCTCTCCGACCACCACGAGATGGACCTCGAGACGCCCATCCGCGAGGCGATCCAGCTGGCCGCCCCGATCGTGCCGCTCTGCCGCCCGGATTGCCTGGGCCTCTGCCCGCTGTGCGGTGCCGACCGGAACCTCGGACCGCACGCGCACGCCGACGATGCGGTCGATCCGCGTCTCGAGGGGCTCCGCGACTTCCACCCGGACGCTGAGGCCTGAAACCCGCTACACTCCGCCTTCGGCCCGTCACGCGGTTGCGACGACGCGCCCCGAAGCCGACGCCCCAGGCGGCCCCGCGATCGCGCGCCGCCCGACACCAGAGGAGCGACCACCCCGATGGGTCTCCCGAAGCGCAAGGTCTCGCACGCCCGGCAGGGCGACCGACGCGCGCACCTCGCGCTCACCGCGCCCAGCCTCGTCGAGTGCTCGCACTGCCACCAGATGCGGCGCTCCCACCACGCCTGCCCGAACTGCGGCTACTACCGCGGCCGCCAGGTCGTGGAGGTCAAGAAGAAGGGCGGCGAGGCGGCCGCCTCGTAACCGTCGGGCCGGCGCGGCGTTCCAGGCGTTCGCACCACGGAGCGTGGCCGATGGATCTCACGACCGTTCGCGGCGTCGAGCACGCACGGAAGGTTCGCCTGGCGATCGACGCGATGGGGGGCGACCACGCACCCGACGAGATCGTCGCCGGCGCCCTCCTGTACGCGGCGGAGCACCCAGGCGACGACCTGACCCTGGTCGGCGACGTCGAGCGCGTGCGGGCGCTCCTCGGCACGTCGGTGCCGGCGAACGTCGCGGTCCACCCGGCGACCCAGGTCATCGAGATGCACGAGCACCCCGCGATGGCGCTGCGGGAGAAGCGCGACGCCTCGATCCTCGTCGCCTGCGACCTCGTCAAGCGCGGCCAGGCGGACGCCGTGATCACGGCCGGGCACACCGGTGCGGCGATGGCCGCCGCCGTCCTGCGGCTCGGCCGCGTCCCGGGCGTGGACCGTCCGGCGCTTGCGGTCCAGCTCATCACCGAATCCGGGCCGTTCGTGCTCCTCGACATCGGGGCGAACCCGGATTCGACCTCGGAGAACCTTCTCCAGTACGCCCACATGGGATCCCTGTTCGCCGAGCGCGCCCTGGGCGTCGTGCGCCCACGCGTGGCGCTCCTCTCGATCGGCGAGGAGAAGGGGAAGGGCGACGCCCGGATCCAGGGGGCGAGCGAGCTCCTCGATGGGTCCGGCCTCAACTTCACCGGCAACGTGGAGGGCAAGGACCTGGTCCACCACCCGGCCGACGTCGTCGTCTGCGACGCGGTCGTCGGCAACGTCACGATCAAGTTCTTCGAGGGCCTCTCGGGGTTCATCTTCGACCTGTGGCGCAGGGAGTTCGCGACCGGGCTGCGCGGTCGCCTCGCCTACCTGCTGATGCGGCCCGGGATCGACCGGATTCGCGCCACCTTCGACTACGAGGTCCTCGGGGGATCGCCGCTGCTGGGCGTGCGCGGAACGGTGATCATCACCCACGGGAGGGCGAAGCGGCGGATGGTGAAGCACGCGATCGCCGTCGGGGCCGCCTCGGCCCGTGGCCGTCTGCCCGAGCTGATCGGGGAGACATTCCGCCGGGGGCCGGCCGCGGACGCCGAGCCGGCAACCGCGGCCACGTCCGGGCTGCCACCCGCGACCGGGGCACCCGCGTGAACGCGCCCGGGCTCGCCGTCAGCCACCCCGTGGTCCGCGACGTGGTCCGACGTGCCGCGCTCGAGGTGCCCGGCGTCCTGCGGGTCGGTCGGGGTGGCCCGGCATGGCGTCGCGCCCTGTCGGGACGAGCCGTCGGGATCCGGCTGCACGACGGGGTCGTGGACGCACACGTCGTGGTCGTGGCGCGCTCCGCGCAGCCATTGCCCGAGCTGGCGAACGACGTGCGGACGGCAGTCGCAACGGCCATCGTGCGCCTCCTGGGCTTGGAGCTCGGTGCGGTGAGCGTCGTCGTCGACGGCGTCGGTGCCTGAGCCGGGCTCCGATCGCGTCGCCGGCCGGACGCCGCGAGCCGGGGTCCGCGGCGACCTTCCGCGCGCCCGGCATGCGGCGCGCCGCCTGGCGCTTGCATCGCTGTTCGAGGCGGAGTTCGGCCAGCGGAGCGCCGCCGCCGTGCTCGAGCGCCATCTCGCGGAGTCCGAGGGCGACCCCGAGACCGCGCTCCATGCCCGCCTCCTGGTGGGCGCGGTTGCCGCGAACCTGGGGGGAGTGGACGCGCGGATCGAGGCCGCAGCGCCCCAGTACCCGGTCGCGACGCTCGCCCGGATGGACCGCGTCCTCCTCCGTCTGGGCATTACCGAGGTGCTACACTCGCCCGCAACGCCGGCCCGCGTGGCGATCGCCGAATGGGTCGAGCTGGCAAGGGTGTACGGAGGAGATCCGGCCCGACGCCTGGTGAACGGTGTCCTCGGACGCATCGCCAGGGAGAGCACGGCCGGAGGCTCCGACGGGCCCAACCGGAACCCGGACCCCGACGAACCCGCAGGACTCCAGGAGGGTGCAGGCAAGTGGCGACCACCTACGAGCGGCTGAAGAAGATCGTTGTCGAGCAGCTCGGCGTCGACGAGACCGAGGTCACGCCCGAGGCCTCGTTCGTCGACGACCTGAACGCGGACTCGCTGGACCTCGTCGAGCTCATCATGAGCCTCGAGGAGGAGTTCGGGATCGAGATCTCGGACGAGGAAGCCGAGAAGATCCGGACCGTGCAGGACGCTTCCGACTACATCGACGAGCACGCCAGCTGACCGCGCCCGGCACTTGCCGGGAGAGGATCCGCCCGCCTCGCACTCCGCCGCGGCGCTCGGCGCGCGCCTTGGGATCGCCTTTGACGATCCCCGCCTGCTCGAGCGTGCCCTCGTCCACGGAAGCTGGCTGCACGAGCATCCCGACGCCGCTGCGGGCCACAACGAGCGCCTGGAGTTCCTCGGCGACTCGGTGATCAGCCTCGTTGTGTCCGAGGCGCTCCACGGGCGCCATCCAGCCGACGACGAGGGCGTCCTCTCGACACGCCGGGCTTCGATCGTGAGCGCGAGCGGGCTCGCCCGGCTGGCACGGCGCATCGACCTGGGTGACGCGATCCTCCTCGGGGAGGGAGAGGCCCAGCAGCGCGGCGGGCGTGCGCGGGAAGCCCTGCTCGCCTCGGCGTTCGAGGCCCTTGCCGGCGCGGTCTTCCTCGACCGCGGTTGGGACGCGGTCCGGGCCTGGCTGCTCGCCCTCGCCGAGCCAGAGCTCCATGCCGACGCGCCGGCGGGCACCCTCAAGAGCCCCAAGAACCGGCTCCAGGAGCTGACCCAGCGTTCGGGCGAACGGCCCGATTACCGGGTCGTGCAGTCGTCCGGTCCGGACCACGCGCGGGAGTTCGTGATCGAGGTCGCCGTCGGGGGAGAGATCGTCGGCACCGGGACGGGGAGCTCGCTCCGGGCAGCCCAGACCGCCGCCGCCGAGGCGGGCCTCGACGCGCTCGGCCGGCGCGACGCCCGCGTCGTGCCAGGGCCCGGGCAGCCGGCAGGATCGCCGCGGACCGCTCCGACGTGAGCCGGAACGCACGCCTCGTCGCGCTGCGGCTCCAGGGGTTCAAGTCATTCGCGGAGCGAACGGTCGTCGAGTTCGCGCCGGGGATCAACGCCGTCGTCGGCCCCAACGGCTCGGGCAAGAGCAACCTCGCCGACGCGCTTCGCTGGGCGCTCGGGGAGCAGGGGCGCGCGATCCGCTCCCGCAGGTCGGAGGACGTCGTGTTCGCCGGGTCGGAGCGACGGGCCGCGCTCGGGATGGCGGACGTCTCCCTCGTGCTCGACAACGCGGACGGGCTCGTCCCGCTCGACTTCGCCCAGCTCGAGCTGGGCCGGCGCCTCTATCGCTCGGGCGAGAATGACTACCTGGTGAATCGCCAGCGAGTCAGGCTCCGAGACCTCGTCGACCTGCTCGACGCGGCGCACCTCGCGGAGAACGCCTTCCTCTTCATCGGCCAGGGAATGGTCGACCAGGCGCTGGCCCTGCGGCCCGAGGAGCGGCGGCCGCTGTTCGAAGAGGTGGCAGGGGTTCGGCGCCACGAGCGCCGGCGCCGCAAGGCCGAGGAGCAGCTCGCCGAGGCGGCCGCCAACATCGCACGGGTCGAGGACATCCTCGGCGAGCTGCGCCCGCAGGCGCGCCGCCTGGCCGCCCAGGCCGAGCAGCAGGCGACGCGGTCTCGCGCGGGCGAGGAGCTCGCAGCGGCACTCGTCGCGGCGCTCGGGTCGCGCTGGCACGCGACCGCGACCCGGCACGCGTCGGCCGATCTCGAGCTCGGGCGAGTCCGGCGAGCGTCCGCGGGAGCGCTCGACGCGCTGCAGGCTGCGGAAGGTCGCGCTGCCGACGCGGCCCGGGATCTCGGCGCGCGCGCCGAGGCGGAGCAGGCCGCGCGGGCCGCCCACGAGGATGCACGCTCGTCTCTCGCCGTCCTCCAGCTCGAGGCCGCGCGCGCCTCGGCCGAGGCTGCCGGGATCGCCCGCGATCGCGACCGTCTCGCCGCCGAGCGGGCGGCCGCCGAGGCGGAGCTCGCGGCTCGGCGGCGAGAGCTATCGCTTCCTGTGCCGGAGCCCGACCGGGCACTCGAGGATGAGCTCGCCGACGTGGACCGCTCACTCGCCGAGGCGCGCGGCGAGGCACAGGCCCTCCGGGTTGCCACCGTCGCCCGTTCCGAAGCCGCGGCGGCCTTCCAGCGTGCGCGTGCCACGCGGGCGGCCGAGCGTGACGGGCTGCGCCATCGGCTCGCGGAGGTCGACCGCCGTCTCGCCGACGAGCACGCTGCGGCCGAGGCCGCGGCGGCCCGCGCGCGCGGACTGGAGACGGACGCTGCGACGCTCCGGGACGCCGCTGGGACCGCCCGCGCCGACGAAACCGCGGCGGCCGCGGCCCGCGACGAGGCACGCGCCCGGGTCGCGACGGACGAGGCCGTTCGCCTCGCCGCGGCGGATGGCGCGGCGGCTGCCGGCGGGCGGGCAGCCACCTTGCGCGGGCGGCTGGTGGCGCTCGGGGCCGCGCTCGCGGAGGACGAGGTCCGGGGGATCGGGCGGGCGGCGCGGCGGCTCGGCGGCCGCGCCATGGCCGCCGGCCTGGACGTGGACCCGGCGCTCCGGGTCGCGGTCTCGGCGGCGCTCGGCGAGCTGGCCCGTGCCTTTGTCGTCGATCGCGATCACCTCGCCGCCCTGAGCGGGGAACGGGGCCTGCTCGTGCTCGCCGACGCAGCGGGGCCGGGCGCGGCCGCGCCGCCTGCGGCAGAGATCGCCGTCATCCGAGCCAGCGTGGTGCGGCTGGGGGGCGGCCTGCTGGCCGACGCCGTCCGGGTCGACGTCGCCGGGACCGCCACGCGGATCCTCGGCCGCTGCGCGTGGGTGCCGACGCTGGCCGACGCGCTCGAGGTCGCGGGAACCCTCCCCGCCGGATGGCGGGTGGCGGCGCGCACCGGCGCGCTCGTGACCGCGTCCGGTACGGTCACCCTCGGGATCGCGGACGCGCCGCTCGAGCGCCGCGCGGAAGCCGAATCGCTGGGGCGTGACGTGATCACCGCCGAGGCGGAGCGCGCTGCCGCTGCAGCGCGACTCTCCGCGGCAGAGGATGCCGCCGCGGCGGCGCGAGCTCGCCACGAGGCGGCCCGGCGCGCGGAGGTGGACGCGGCCGCGAGCCGCAGGGCGGCGGAGGAGGCGGAGCGTCGGGCGGCGCGGGACGCCGAACAGGCGACGCGGGAGGCGGGCTGGCACGCGTCCCGGGCCGGGGCGCTGGCGGCCGAGCGGGCGGCCTTCGCCGAGCGGCTTGCCGCGCTCGACGGCTCCGATGCCACCGGCGCGGCCACCAGCGCCGATGCGACCGCCCATGTCGCCGAGACGGATGGGGCGCCGGCCGTGGACGCTGCGGGCGCGACCGCGCACGCGACCACGCCGCCCGAGGGGGAGGGGGCCCTGGCCGCCTGGGACGCCCGGGTCGCCGACCTGCGCAGCCGGCGCGACCGGCTGTCCGCGGATCGTGCCGCGCGGGAGCTGGAGCGTCGCGCCGCAGGCGATCGGCGCGCGCGAGCGGACGCGTCGGCGGCGCTCGCCGGTGAGCGGATCGCACGGGCCGACGCCGAGGCGACCGCGCTCGCGGTTCGCGACGAGGCGGTCGAGGCTCGGCGAGCGGCCCGCGAGATGGACGTGGCGGCGGCATCGGCGCGCGAGGAGGCAGCCCGGGCCGCGCTCGACGCGTGTCTCGCCGACGACGCCGTGGACCGGGACCGGCTGCGGCACGCGGAGACGGCCGCGAGCGCGGCGCGGGACGGGCTGCGCCGCGCGGACGAGCTCGTCCGGGCGGCGACCGTGACGGAGCTCGAGGCACGTCTCGGCCTCGATGGCGTTCGACAGCAGGCGCTCG
Source organism: Candidatus Limnocylindrales bacterium (assembly GCA_038214375.1). GTDB lineage: Bacteria > Chloroflexota > Limnocylindria > Limnocylindrales > CSP1-4 > CTSoil-043. The sequence continues at coordinate 126,043 of JBBQRX010000003.1, read as the reverse complement.
TCGAGCTGGCGGGGCTCGGCGATCTCGGCATCCGGGCGCTGACCACGCGCGGCGGCGGCCTCACCGGGGCCGACGAGGGCGCGGCGGCATCCCCCGATGCGGCGCCAGACGCGGACGACGACGGTGCCCAGCTGGCCGCTGCGCTCGCGCGCGCCGGCGAGCGCTGGGCCGCGGCCGCCCCGGCGGACGAGGGGCCGCCGGTGAGCCGCCTGGCCGGTCTCCGGCGACGCTTCCACGAGATGGGCGCCCCGAACCCGTTCGCCGCCGAGGAGCACGCCGCGGTCCGGACGCGCCTCGACGAGCTGGAGGGCCAGCGGCGCGATCTCGACCGCGCGATCGACCGGACGCGGGCGCTGATCGCGGAGCTCGACACGCTGATCTCCACCCAGTTTCGGGCCACCTTCGTCGCGCTCGAGGCCGCATTCGACCGGCGCTTCCAGCAGCTGTTCGGCGGAGGGTTCGCCAGGCTCAGCCTCACCGACCCGACCGACCTGGCCGCGACGGGCGTCGAGATCGTGGCGCGCCCGCCGGGCAAGAAGGCCCAGGCGCTCTCGATGCTCTCCGGCGGGGAGCGGGCCCTGACCGCGGTTGCGCTCCTGTTCGCGATGCTCGAGATCCGGCCGGTCCCGTTCTGCGTCCTCGACGAGGTCGACGCGGCCCTCGATGAGGCGAACGTCGGACGCTTCGTGGACGCACTCCGCGGGCTGGCCGCGTCGACCCAGTTCGTTGTGATCACGCACAATCGCGGGACGATCGAGGCGGCGGATGCGCTCTTCGGCGTCACCGTGGGCGACGACGCGGTGAGCCGCGTGATCAGCCTTCGGCTCGACGAAGCGACGGCGATCGCCGACCGCGTGGCGCGCGTCGAGGGACGGCGCGAGCGCGCCGCGGCCAATCCGGCAGCGGCCGGCTGACGAGCGAGGCGACGATGTTCTGGCGGCGGCGACCCACCCAACCGGACCTCCCGGCCGACGACGCCCCGGTCACCGACGAGGAGATCGAGGCGCAGCTCGAGGCCGAGCTCGCGGAGACGGAACGGGCCGATGCGGAGCTTCCCGAGCGATCGACCGAGCGATTAGGCGAGCGGTCCGAGGACCTCTCAGCGCGCCGCGAGGAGCCACCGGCAGGTCCATCGGACATCGCGGGGGCCCTGGTGCCGGACCCCGACGCGCTCATCGACGCCCCCCTCGCCGCGGGCGTGGAGCGGAGTCGCGGCGGTTTCATCTCGCGTTTGAAGGGGCTCCTCGGGCGCGGCGACCCCGACGCGACCACCTGGGAGGAGGTCGAGGAGACGCTGATCGCCGGCGACGTCGGCGCGGCGCTCGCGCTCGAGGTCGTCGATCGGGCTCGTCGCCGGCGCGATGGCGGCGGTCCGGTCGCGGCGGTCCGGTCGGAGCTCGCGGCGCTGCTCGTCGGGCGGGACCCCGGCTGGGCGCCCCACCACCCGGGGTCGGGCTCACCGGCGATCCTCCTCATCGTCGGCGTGAACGGGACCGGCAAGACGACGACCATCGGGAAGCTCGCCTTTCGCTTCCGGGCCGAGGGACAGTCCGTCCTGCTGGCGGCGGGCGACACGTTCCGCGCCGCCGCGATCGAGCAGCTCCGGGCGTGGGGCGAGCGAGCGGGAGCGCCGGTCGTGGCGCACGCGCCGGGCGCCGACCCGTCCGCGGTCATCTACGACGCGGTGGACGCCGCCGTCGCCCGCCGAGTGGACGTCCTCATCGCGGACACGGCCGGCCGCCTCCACACGAAGTCGAACCTGATGGACGAGCTTGCCAAGATGCGCCGGGTGATCGATCGGCGGCTTCCCGGCGCCGTCCCGGAGGTCCTCTTCGTCCTCGACGCGACGACCGGGCAGAACGGCCTCGCGCAGGCCAGGGCGTTCCACGAGTCGACCGGCCTGACCGGGATCATCCTGACGAAGCTCGATTCGACGGCCAAGGGCGGGATCGTGTTCGCGATCGAGCAGGCGCTCGGGGTTCCGGTCCGCTACGTCGGCGTCGGCGAGAAGGTCGGGGACCTGGTCCCGTTCGATCCCGACGCGTTCGTGGCCGCGCTCTTCGGCTGAGCGGCACGGGGAGGGCTGGCCGGCACGAACGGCTGCCGGGCGCGTCCCGCGAGCGGTGGGGTACACTCGCGATTGCCCCGGTGTCGCCAGAACCCGCGCACCGCGCGACGCCGCATCTCGCGCCGTCAACCCCGGTCCACAGGAGCTTGCATCCCGGCATGTTCGACGCCCTCTCCGAGCGCCTCCGCAGGACGCTCGGCTCGCTCACCGGCCGCGGCCGGATCAGCGAGGCCGACGTCGAGACGGCGATGCGCGAGGTCCGTCTCGCCCTCCTCGAGGCCGACGTCAACTTCAAGGTCGTCAAGGACTTCACGGCACGAGTCCGCGAGCGCGCGATCGGCGCCGACGTGCTGGCCTCGCTCAACGCCGGCCAGCAGGTCGTCAAGATCGTCAACGATGAGCTGACGGCGCTGCTCTCGGCCGGCGACCGGGCACTCCACCTCTCGGGCAACCCCGCGGTGATCGCGCTCGTCGGGCTGCAGGGGTCGGGTAAGACCACGACGGCTGCGAAGCTCGCCCGCCACATCGTCAAGATCGGCCGTCGGCCGCTCCTGGTCGCGGCGGACCCGTATCGGCCCGCCGCGATCGAGCAGCTGATGACGCTCGGCGCGAGCCTCGGCCTGCCGGTCTTCGCGGCGCCACCCGGGACGCCGGTGCCCGAGATCGGCCGGCTCGGGATCGAGCATGCGCGCCACGAAGTCCGCGACACGGTGATCCTCGACACGGCCGGCCGGCTGACCGTGGACGAGGTCCTGATGGCCGAGGTGACCGACCTGATGCGGACGGTCCGGCCCGTCGAGACGCTGCTGGTGATCGACGCGATGGTCGGCCAGGAAGCCGTGACCGTTGCGCAGGCCTTCGCAGCCGCCGTCCCGCTCACCGGGCTCGTCCTGACCAAGATCGACGGCGACGCGCGCGGCGGCGCCGCCCTCTCGATCAGCGCAGTCACCGGGTTGCCCGTCAAGTTCCTCGGAACGGGCGAGAAGACCGACGCGCTCGAGCCGTTCCACCCGGACCGCCTGGCCGGCCGGATCCTGGGGATGGGCGACGTCCTGACGCTGATCGAGCGGGCCCAGGACGCGTTCGACGCCACGACGGCCGAGAAGGCTGCCGCGAAGATGCAGTCCGGGAGCTTCACGCTCGAGGATATGCTGGAGCAGCTCCAGCAGGTCAAGAAGATGGGGCCGCTCGGCCAGGTGATGGAGATGATCCCGGGCCTCGGGGGAATGGCCCGCGAGGCGCAGGATTCGGTGGACCGGGGCGACCTCCGTCGCACCGAGGCGATCATCCGCTCGATGACGCGGGTCGAGCGACGCGACCCGACGATCCTGAACGGCAGCCGCCGGCGCAGGATTGCGACCGGCTCGGGCACCTCGATCGTCGAGGTCAATCGACTCGTCAAGCAGTTCGGCGAGATGCAGAAGCTCATGAAGCAGCTCCGCGGGGGCCGCCGGCTCCCCGGGCTGTTCGGCCGCTGAGGCCAAGGGAGGCACGCAATGGCGGAGTTCACGCCCGCCCCGGTCGAACTCGGGGTCCCGACCGAGCCTGTCACGGCACCGGGTGCTGGCCGTCCCACTCGCCCCGGGGGGCTCCTCCGCTGGGGCGTTGCGCTGGTCGTGCTTGCGCTGGTCGTCGGGACCGTGTCGATCGGCACGATCCTGCTCGCATCCGGCAGCGCGGCCTCGACGGTCGAGGGCTGGATCCCGGCCGGCACGGTCGTCTACCTCGAGGGCCGCGCCGATCTGCCGGGCGACCAGCGCCAGAACGTCGGGAACATCCTCGCGAAGTTCCCCGGCTTCAAGGATCAGGCCTCTCTCGACAGCAAGATCGACCAGGCACTCGACCAGGTCCTCGAGAAGTCCGGCATCAGCTGGACGACGGACCTCAAGCCATGGGTTGCCGGCGAGGTCGGCGTGGCCGTCACGCGCGACCTCCTCGACCTCGCGGCCGCGGTGCAGAAGGACCGGTCCGCCATGAAGGCGCCCGACCGAGGTGCGGTGGTGCTCGCGAGCGTCAAGGACGCGGCAGCCGCCAGCGCCTGGATCGCGAAGCAGGCGGGCGGCACGCCCACCACGGCGACCTACGGCGACGGCTCGATCACCACGCTCGACAAGGGCGGCGTGAGCGTCGCGTGGGCCACCCGCGGGACGGTTCTCCTGATCGGCCCGGAGGCCTCCGTGAAGGCTGCCCTCGACACGAAGGGTGCCAGCCCGGTCGCAGCATCCAGCTCGTTCGTGGCCGCTCGCAAGGCCGCCCCGGACGCCTATCTCGGCTTCGGCTACCTCGATACGAGGTCGCTCTTCGACGCGCTCGTCGGGATGGCCGGCACGACCGCGACCGTCCCACAGGCCTGCAAGGACACGGCGACGTCGGCGGTCCCGGACTGGGCGGCCGGGTTCGCCCACGCGGCGGACGCGGCACTCGTGATGGACCTCGTCGCGCCGGCGCCCTCCGCCACGACGGCCTCGGGGACCGCGGCGAAGGACAGCCCGAGCGCGATCGCGGCCCACCTCCCCGGCACCACCCTTGTCGCCTTCGAGGGCCGCCAGGCGGGACCCGCGCTGGTCGGGTTCTGGACTTCCCTGAAGGCCGGGTTGGCCTGCGATCCGGCGCTGGCCGAAACGCTCGGCCAGGTCGACACCGCGCTGGCCGCGATCGGGGGCCTCCAGTCGCTGTTCGGGTGGGCCGGTGATGCGGCGATCGCCGTGGAGTACGCCGGCGGCACCTTCGGCGGGGGCATGGCCGCGGTCACCACGGACGAGGCCGCCGCGACCCGCACCCTCGCGCAGATCCAGGCGGCGCTCGCGCTCGCGGGGGCCGGCGCCGGGATCACCACCCGCACCGAGTCGTACGGCGGCGGCGGCCTGTTCGTCGTCACGATCCCGGGCCAGGCGTCCGGGATGGCCGTGCCGGAGATTGCCGCGACCGTCCAGAAGGGCGTCTTCGTCCTTGGGACGCTCGATTTCGTCAAGCACGTCGTCGACACGACGGAAGGCTCGTCGCTCTCGGCGGCGCACGGGTACACGACGGCGATCTCGGCCGCCGGCGGGAACGGGGTAACCGACGTTTTCGTGGATGTCACCGGCATCCGCACCGCGGTCGAGGCGTTGTTGCCCGACGCCGAGAAGGCCCGGTACGAGACGGACGTGAAGCCGTTCCTCGAGCCATTCGACGCGTTCGCCGCGGTCACCAAGGCGCCGGGCACGACGCGGACGATCCGCGGGGTGCTCGTGTTCAAGTAGAGGCCGGTCGCGGGCCGCGGCCCGGTCGGACCAGCCCACGCCCAACGAGAAGGAGAAAGACCAGGACATGGCAGCTCGCATCCGCCTCACCCGCGTCGGCGCGACGAAACAGCCGGCGTACCGCGTCGTCGTGGCCGACAGCCGGAGCCCGCGCGACGGCCGCACGATCGAGATCCTCGGCCACTACAACCCACGCACCGAGCCGGTCGACTTCGCGGTCGACGTCGAGAAGACGAAGGCGTGGCTGGCCAAGGGCGCTCTTCCGACGGAGACCGTCGGGCGTCTCCTCCGCAACGCCGGCGTCCTGCCGGCCGCGAAGTAGGGGAGGGGTCCGCGATGGCCGCTCCCCAGCTGGTCGAGTTCGTCGCCAAGGCGCTCGTCGATCACCCGGACCAGGTCGAGGTCGTGGTCACCCAGGAGGCGGGCGCGACCGTCATCGAGCTCCGCGTCGCCGAGGACGACATGGGCAAGGTGATCGGGCGGAACGGCAGCGTCGCGAAGGCGCTCCGGACGCTTCTGAAGGTCGTCGGCGCCCGCGACGGCGAGCAGTTCCAGCTGGAGATCGTCTGATCTCCGGCCCGACGGACGCGGGCGCGGAGCGACTGGTGGTCGCCCTCGTCCGCGGCTTCCACGGCGTCAACGGCGGGCTCCGGGTCGAGGTGCTGACCGACGACCCGGCGGCCCGGTTCGCCACGGGTGCGCGCCTGTACCCGGAGAACGCCGCCGCGCCCCTCACGGTGGCCGAGGCGTGGGCCGCGGCGCCGGGCTGGATCATCCGGTTCCACGAGGTCCCGTCTCGCAACGCGGCCGCCGCGTACCTGGGGGTCTATCTCGAGGCTGAGCCCGGCCTCGTGCCCGCGTTGCCCCGCGGCAGCTACTACTGGCACGAGCTGGTTGGCTGCCCGGTCGTCGACCCGGACGGCGCGGCGCTCGGAACGGTGCGCGACGTCTATCGCTCGGGCGGCGCCGAGATGCTGGTCGTGGAAGGCGGACCCCGGGGCCCCTTCGACCTCCCGGTGGCGCGCCCGTTCGTTCGCATCCTCGCGCCGCGGCGTGGCGAGATCGTGGCCGACCCTGACGCCCTGGACCTGCCCCGACCGGACCAGATCCGGCCGCCGCGGCCAGCCCGTGCGCCGCGCGCTCGCAAGGGCGAGGTGAGCCCGCCCCGCGCCGCGATCGTTGACCCGGATCTGCCTCCGGAAGGGGACGCGGATGTCGCGACCTCGCCCGAAGCCGCCTCCGGGCTCGCCCGCGACTGAAAGCGCCGACCGCGTGGCGCTCGAGATCGAGATTCTGACGCTCTTCCCCGAGATGCTCGCCGGACCGCTCGCCGCGAGCATCCCGGCGCGGATCCAGGACGAGGGGCTCGCCGCCGTCCGGATCCACGATCTCCGGGCATGGGGCCTTGGCCGCCATCGGAGCGTGGACGATGCCCCGTATGGCGGCGGCGCCGGGATGGTGCTCCGGCCGGAGCCGGTAGCGGCGGCGCTTGCCGCGCTTCGACGCCCGGACACCACGGTCATCCTGTTCGACGCGGCCGGCGAGCCGTTCCGCCAGCGTCGCGCCGAGGATCTCGCCGCGCGCACGCACCTCGTGCTGGTCTGCCCACGCTACGAAGGCGTCGACGACCGGATCCGCGCAATGGCCGACCTCGAGCTCTCGATCGGGGACTTCGTCCTGACCGGTGGCGAGCTGCCGGCGCTGGTGGTGTGCGACGCGGTCCTGCGGCTCCTTCCCGGCGCCATCGAGGCAGCGTCGCTGGTCGATGAGTCGTACACGAGCGGGCTCCTCGAGTATCCCCAGTACACCCGCCCGGCGGTCTTCGACGGCGTCGGGGTTCCGCCGATCCTCACCTCGGGCGACCACGCCGCGGTCCGCCGCTGGCGGCTCCGCGAGTCGCTCCGGCGCACGCTGGAACGGCGGCCGGACCTCCTGGAGGGACGCCCGTTCAGTGCCGAGGAGGCGCGCCTGCTCGGCGAGGTCATCGAGGAACGAGCCGCCGAGGCGGCGGAGGCGGGCGCCGGCCGGGCCTATCCGGAGCAGGGAGTGCTCCCGTGACCGCGTTGGCCCCATGCTATACTCCGCCGTCGGCCGCCCACCCGCGACCGATCCATCGTGCCCAGAATCGCGGCTCGCGGGACCATCCCGGCCGCCCAGTGCAGCAGGGGTCGACCCGGTGAACGTACTCGACGAGATCGTCAAGGACCAGATTCGAACCGACATCCCGACCCTCGCGCCCGGCGACACCGTCAAGGTCAGCGCCAAGGTCGTCGAGGGGAACCGGGAGCGGGTCCAGGTCTTCGAAGGCACCATCCTGCGCCTGACCGGCGGCGGGATCACCCGGTCGCTGACCGTGCGGCGGATCGCCTCGGGCGTCGGCGTCGAGCGGACGTTCAAGGTGAACAGCCCCCGGATCGAGAAGATCGAGGTCGTCCGGCACGGCGTGGCGCGCCGCGCCAAGCTGTACTTCCTGCGACGACGGGTCGGCAAGTCCGCGACGCTTCGCGAGCGCCGCACGAACTGATCGACCGCGCGCCTGCGCCGTGCTGGCGCATGCGGTCCTGAAGGGCCCCCGGCGCGGTCCTCGATCCCGGCGGAAGCCCGGCGGCCCGGGCGGCGGAGCGGCTGCTCGGCTACGCTGTCCCCGATGGCCCCACCGGTTCCCACGCTGCGCCGCGAGCGCCTGCTGTGGAAGGCCGGCGTCCTCCGCATCGCGGGAGTGGACGAGGTGGGGGTTGCACCCACGTGCGGTCCGGTCGTGGCCGCGGCCGTGATCCTGCGGCCGAACTGCCGCCAGATCCCCGGCGTCCGCGATTCGAAGACGCTCTCGGCGGGACAGCGCGAGGCGCTCGCTCCCGAGATCCACCGGCGAGCGGTGAGGATCGGGGTGGGCGCCGCGTCGGTGGCCGAGATCGACCGGCTCAACATCTACCATGCCACGCACCTCGCGATGCGACGTGCGATCGCCCGGCTCGGCGGCCACGACCACGTCCTGGTCGACGGCCTGCGGATCGCCGGCTTCGAGGCCGACGTCGGCCCCTATGACGCGATCGTCGACGGCGACGCGTGGGTCTACTCGATCGCCTGCGCCTCGGTGGTCGCCAAGGTCGTGCGCGACCGGCTCATGACGCGGCTCTCCGCGCGGTACCCGGGCTACGGCTGGGAGCACAACGCGGGCTACGCAACCGCCGAGCACCGCGCAGCCCTCCGCGCGCTCGGGGTGACGCCGTTCCACCGGCGCTCGTTCGCGCCGGTCCGTGAGGCGCTCGCCGGTGTCGAGCAGCTGGACCTGCCCTTCGGCACGCTCGCGGCGCCGGCCACGCCGCCGGAGACGGGGCCAAAGCGGGACCCCGACCCCGAACCCCTGGCCGCACTGGCCTGGTAAGGCCGCGGTGATCGCCGTCGGGTAGGGTGCGGCATGGCCGCCATCCACCCGCCCGCCCCGCGGACACCCGCTCAGCGGGCAGGAGATGCCGCGGAGGACGCCGTGTCCGGGCGGCTGGCGAACGCGGGCTGGCTGGTGCTCGGTCGCCGGGTGCGGGCGGGCCGCTCGGAGCTGGACCTCGTGGCGCTGGATCCTGGCCCGCCACCGGCGGTCGTCATCGTCGAGGTTCGCTGGCGTCGTTCCCGCGCGTTCGGGCTCCCGGAGGAGACCGTGGATCGACGCAAGATGGGCCACCTCAGGGCCGGGATCGGCCGCCTGATCGAGGCCGGACGACTCGCCGACGGGACCGCCCTCCCGGATCTCCCGGTCCGCCTCGACCTCGTGGTCGTGGAGCCACCGGTGCTGCCGGGCGGGCCGGTGCGCTTCCGCCACCACCGGGCGATCGGCTGACCCCGATCGGCTGACCGCGATCGGCTGACCGCGAGCGGTCGAGCGACCCCGGGCCTGTGGTAGACTCCGCCCCGGCCGCCGGGAACGTCCGGCGACGCCGCCGTGCCGTGAACATGGCCGGCGAGATCACACGCGGTGCCAGACCACGCTTCGGGTCGGTGCCGGGCCGCGCAAGCGTCGCCCGGTCCCGGGGCAGGGCCCGCGGAGGTACAACCGAGCAGGAGGTCCATCCCCGTGCCCACTGTCTCCATGCGGCAGCTCCTCGAGGCCGGCGTTCACTTCGGCCACCAGACGCGCCGCTGGAATCCCAAGATGCGCCCGTTCATCTTCGCGGAGCGCAACGGGATCCACATCATCGACCTTGCCCAGACGGTCAAGCGCCTCGACCTTGCCCTCGACGCGATCCGCGAGACGACCGCGCGCGGCGAGCAGGTCCTCTTCGTCGGCACGAAGAAGCAGGCCCAGGAGCCGATCATCCAGGAGTCCGAGCGCGCCGGCCAGCCGTACGTGACCAGCCGCTGGCTCGGCGGCATGCTCACGAACTTCGTGACGATCAAGAAGCGCCTCGGCCTGCTCGAGCAGCTCGAAGCCCGCCAGCTCAACGGCGACTTCGATCGGATGTCGAAGAAGGAAGCGGCGGTGCTGTCCGAGGAGCTGCGGAAGCTGAAGCTCTCGCTCGGCGGGATCCGGAAGATGCGGCGCCTGCCCGGAGCGGTCTTCATCATCGACCCGGCCCGCGAGCGGATCGCCGTCGCCGAGTGCATCAAGCTCGAGATCCCGATCATCGGAACCGGCGACACGAACGTCGACCCCGACGAGCTCGACTACATCATCCCTGGCAACGACGACGCGATCCGCGCCATTCGCCTGCTCTGCTCCCTGATCGCCGATGCGGCCATCGAGGGGAGCCGCGAACGGGCCGCCCGGAGCGATCGCGAACCGGAGCCAGAGCCGGAGATGGCCACCGCATTCGAGACCGACGAGCTGGCCTCGGCGGACGACCTGGTCGCGCAGCTCGCGGCCGGCGGGGCACTCACGTTCGAGCCGGATGCCGAGGAGGAGGCGCTCCTGCCGGGAGCGGGCATCACCACCCCCGCCGAGGCAGTCCCGGCCGTCGACCCGGTCATCCCGGCCGAGTGACCGGCCGACTTCCAAATCCGGCCGCCGGCACGCGCCCGGCCGGCCGATCCTGACAGGAGACGCATCCACCCATGGCGAACTTTTCCGCGAGCGACGTCAAGGAGCTGCGCGAGCGCACCGGCGCCGGATTCATGGATTGCAAGCGTGCCCTCGAGGAGTCGGACGGCGACATCGAGAAGGCGACGGCCCTCCTTCGCGAACGCGGCCTCGCCGCAGCCGCGAAGCGGGCCGGGCGCGATGCGCGCGAGGGCCTCGTCTCGAGCTACATCCATCCCGGCGGTCGCGTCGGCGTCATCATCGAGGTCAACTGCGAGACGGACTTCGTCGCGCGGACCGAGCAGTTCCAGAAGCTGGTGCATGATCTCGCGGTCCAGGTCGCCGGCCTCGCGCCCACCTGGGTGGACGTGGACCGGATCCCGGCCGGGGAGCTGGAGGCCCGCCGGGCCGCCCTGCTCGCGGACGAGGCGACCCAGAAGAAGCCCGAGCACATCCGGCCGCAGATCGTCGAGGGCCAGCTCAAGAAGTGGTACGCCGAGGTCTGCCTCATGGAGCAGCCTTTCCGCGACACGGACCTGAGCGTGCGCGACCTCGTCATCGCGGCCGTCGCCACGATCGGCGAGAACATCCGCGTTCGCCGCTTCGCCCGTTACGCGCTCGGCGAGGAGCTGTGAGCCAGGCCGCTGCCGGGACGGCGACGGCCGGCGCCGTGTCGGTGCCTCGCTACGGCCGGATCCTGCTCAAGATCTCCGGCGAGGCGCTGCTCGGCGATCGCCAGTACGGCGTCGACCCGGCCTTCTGCGCGTTCATCGCGGGCCAGATCGGCGCGGCTCGCTCGGCCGGCGTCCAGGTGGGCATCGTGGTCGGCGGCGGCAACATCTTCCGCGGCATGGCCGCCGCGGCGCGAGGGATGGACCGGGCCACGGGGGACTACATCGGCATGATCGCCACGGTCATGAACGGCCTCGCGCTCCAGGATGCGCTCGAGCGCGTGGGCGTGCCCACCCGGGTCATGACCGCCATCGCCATGAACGAGGTCGCCGAGCCGTACATCCGGCGCCGCGCGATCCGCCACCTCGAGAAGGGCCGGGTCGCGATCTTCGTCGCCGGGACCGGCAACCCGTACTTCACGACGGATACGGCGGCTGCGCTCCGGGCGGTCGAGATCGGCGCCTCCGTCCTGCTCAAGGCGACGCGGGTCGACGGGGTCTACGACGCCGACCCGCTGACCCACCCCGACGCCCGTCGCTACACCGAGCTCACGTTCGGCGACGTCCTCACCGATCGCCTTGGCGTGCTCGATTCGACGGCCGTCTCGCTGTGCATGGAGAATGATCTGCCGATCATCGTCTTCGATCTCAATCAGCCCGACAATGTGCGTCGGGCCGCAATGGGGGAGCAGGTCGGGACCCGCATCGCCGGAGGTACTCCCGCATGAGCAGCCAGGTCATCGAGACCATCGAGCCGAAGATGACGCGCGCCGTCGAGATCCTGGAGCGAGACCTGCAGGGGATCCGCACCGGGCGAGCCTCGACCTCGCTCGTGGAGCGCATCCTCGTCGAGTACTACGGAACCGCGACCCCCCTCAACCAGCTGGCCGGGATAAGCGTGCCGGAGCCGCACCAGATCGTGATCCAGCCGTGGGATCGGAGCGTCCTCGGCGCGATCGAGAAGGCGATCCTGAAGAGCGACATCGGCCTGACCCCGAACGTCGACGGCACCGCGGTCCGGCTCAACATCCCGCAGCTGACCGAGGAGCGGCGCCGCGACATCGTGAAGGTCGTCCACCGCCGGATGGAGGAGGCCCGGGTCGAGATCCGGAACCTCCGCCGCGAAGCCGCCGATGCGATCAAGAAGGAAGAGCGCGACGGGGACCTCGGGACGGACGAGGCGCACCGCGAGCTCGAGGTCCTCCAGAAGGTGACCGACCGGCAGATCGCGGAGGTCGACAGGGTCGGCGGGGCGAAGGAGCGCGAGGTCCTCGAGGTCTAGGTGAGCCGCGCCAAGCTGGCCCGGCCAACGGACGCGCGACGCGCCGCCGAAGCGGAACCGATCGCCGGTGGCCCGGTCGGCTCGCCCGACGCCGGTCCGCGACCGGTCCACGTGGCGATCATCATGGACGGCAACCGCCGCTGGGCGCGCGCCCAGGGCGTGCCCGAGCTCGAGGGCCACGCGGCCGGGGTCGACAAGATCCGCTGGCTCGTGGAGCACGCGATCCGGCGCGGCATCGGGGTCCTCTCGCTCTACGCGTTCAGCCGCGAGAACTGGGCTCGCTCTGACGACGAGGTCGCCGGGCTCTTCTCGCTGCTCGACCAGGCGATCCGCGCCGAGACCCCGGAGCTCGTCCGGCAGGGCGTCCGCGTGCGCGTCTCGGGACGCCTCGCGGAGGTGCCGGCCGACATCCGGGATTCGATCACCGACGCGATCGCGGCGACCGACGGGGGCAGCCGCCTGACCCTCAACATTGCCTTCAACTATGCCGGGCGGACGGAGATCGTCGACGCCGTCCGCGCGATCGTCGCCGCGGGCATGCCGCTCGACGAGATCGACGAGGCCGCCATCGAGGCGCGGCTCTACACCGCTGGATTGCCTGACCCGGACCTCGTGATCCGGACCGGCGGCGAGCAGCGCCTCTCCAACTTCCTGATCTGGCAGTCGGCCTACGCGGAGTTCCACTCCTGCGCCGAGCTCTGGCCAGACTTCGACGCGGAGGCGTTCGACACCGCGCTCGAGGAGTTCGCGCGGCGCGGTCGCCGGTTCGGGCGCTGACCGGGCTGGCCGTGCGCGAGCGGACGACCAGCGCGCTCGTGATCGTCTCGGTCGTCATGCTGGCAGTCGCCGGGGGCGGCATCGGGATCGGCATCCTCGCGACGCTTCTCGCGATCCTGGCGGCGCGTGAAGTCGAGCGGCTCCTGGTCCTCGCCGGACGTCCGGTGATCCGTGGCGGCGTAGTCGTGGGCGCGACGGTCCTTTCCGTCGCCGCGGCGATCCCCGCGATCCTGGGCAGCCACCTGCTTGGCCGGCCCGCGCCGGCCCTCGACCTCGCGGCGCGCGTGACGGCGATCGATGGGACGGTCCTCGTCGGCCTCATCGCGGTCGGCCTGGCCGTCGCCGCCTTCATCCGCCGCGATCCCGCTGCAGGCTTCGACGCCTGGTCGACCACGCTGTTCGGGGTCATCTACGTCGGGCTGCTGGGGGCCGTGGCAGTCCTTGCCACGCAGTGGACCGATCCAGCGCACTTCGAGCGGGTCTTCTCGCCCGAGCGGCGCTGGGTCCTCGTCCTCCTCGCGGGGGTCTGGAGCTTCGACACGGGTGCGTACCTCGTTGGACGGGCGATCGGGCGCCGTCCGTTCATGCCCTGGATCTCGCCGAAGAAGACCCTCGAAGGCGTCCTCGGCGGCTGCATCGCGGCCACCGCGGCCGTCGCGCTCGTCCTCCTCGCGCTATCGGACAACCCGCTCGAGGCGCTCGTCCTCGGGCCGCTTCTCGGGGCGGCTGCCCAGGCAGGAGATCTCGCCGAGAGCCTCCTCAAGCGCGCCGCCGGCGTGAAGGACTCCGGCGCGTTCCTGCCCGGCCACGGCGGGATCCTCGACCGGATCGATTCGATCCTCTTCGCGGCCCCCGCGCTGGCCGCGTGGGTCGCCCTCGTCCATGGCTGACCCGCGTCGTCCGCGGCCGGGCCTCCCACCCGTCCGTGTCGCGCTCCTGGGCTCCGGCGGCTCCATCGGGAGGCAGGCGGTCGACGTCCTCTATGGCCTGGCCCCCGATTGGCGAGTCGTTGCGCTGGCGACGGGCTCCCAGGCCTCGCTCCTCGAGGAGCAGGCGCGGCGCCTGCGCCCCTCCGTCGCCGCGCTCGGGACGGACGCCCCGCTCGAGCTGCCGTCCGGCTGTGTCCAGGTCGGCGGCCCCGATGCGCTCGTCGAGATGGCGACCCGCGACGACGTCGACCTGGTGGTCGTCGCGACCGGCGGCATCGTGAGCCTCCGGCCGGTGCTTGCCGCACTGCGGGCCGGCAAGGTGGTCGCCACTGCCAACAAGGAGACCCTGGTCGCGGGTGGCCACCTCGTCATGGCGGAGGCGCGTGCCCGCGCCGCCGAGCGCGCCGCAACCGATCCGCGCGACCCGCTCGCCGACGCGCTCGGGTGGCTCCGACCGATCGACTCCGAGCACTCGGCGATCTGGCAGTGCCTGGCCGGCGAAGAGATGTCGGGTGTTGCCGCGCTCGTGTTGACCGCGTCCGGCGGCCCGTTCCTCGACCTGCCGGTCGAGCGGTTCGCCGGGATCACGCCGGCGATGGCGCTCCGCCACCCGACCTGGAGCATGGGGGCAAAGATCACGATCGATTCGGCGACCCTCGCCAACAAGGGCCTCGAGGTGATCGAGGCCCACTGGCTGTATGGCGTGGAGTACCCGGCGATCGAGATCGTGATCCATCCCCAGTCGGTGGTCCACTCGGCCGTCCGGTTCGTGGATGGGTCGCTCAAGGCCCAGATCGGCACCCCGGACATGCGGCTGCCAATCCAGTACGCGATCACCTACCCGTCGCGCCGGCCGTCCGCGGCCGCGGCAGCGGACCTCGTGGCGGCCGGCCGGCTGGAGTTCCGCGCGCCCGACGAGACGCGCTTTCCGGCGCTGCGGATCGCCCGCGATGCCGGCCGGCTCGGGTCCCGCGCCACCGCGGCGTTGATCGCGGCGGACGAGGTGGCCGTCGCGCGGTTCCTCGCGGGGACGCTCGACTTCCCGGGGATCCCGCGCCTGCTGGAGGCGGCCGTCTCACGCTTCGGGACGGGTCCCGGGCAGGCGCCGGGGTACGATGACCTCGTCGCGCAGGACCGGGAGGTTCGCGCGGCGTTCGGCGCGCCGGGAACCGCCCGCGGGCGCCCCGCGTAGGAGGAGTCATGGCGATCATCCAGGGGGCGATCACGGTCCTCCTCTTCATCTTCATCCTCTGCTCGCTCGTCGTGATCCACGAGCTCGGCCACTTCGTCCTTGCGCGCCTGTTCGGGATCCGCGTTCACGAGTTCGGCATCGGCTTCCCGCCGCGGGCCAAGGTCCTGCGCGACCGCGGCGAGACCCTGTACACGCTCAACTGGCTGCCGGTTGGCGGGTTCGTGCGGCTCGAGGGCGAGGACGGCGATTCGGACGACCCGCGGTCGTTTGCCGTCGCCAGCCTTCCGAAGAAGCTGGTGGTGCTCGTCGCCGGCGTGGGCATGAACCTGCTGCTCGCCTTCGCCATCTTCACGGCGATCGCGTGGCTCGCGACGCCGCAGGGCGGCCTGACGTTCAACGAGGTGGTGGCTGGCTCCCCGGCCGACGCCGCCGGCCTGCGGGCCGGGGAGACGATCCTCGCCATCGACGGGGCAACCTTCGACCTGCTCCCGAGCCCCCAGGCCGGGCAGGCGGCGATCGCGGCGCTGCGGGACCGCGCCGGCCAGCCCGTGACGCTCCGGGTCCGCGCCGCGGACGGCGCACTGCGCGACGTCTCCGTGACGCTCCGGCCCGCCGCCGAGGCCGTCGACAAGGGCGCCCTCGGGATCCGCGGGGCGGGCCTGAGCTTCTCCGGCTCGTATGCCGGGCGCGACCCGGTCGCCGCGGTCGGAGCCGGCGCCGCGTGGACCGTCAGCGCGTTCCGGCTCATCCTCGACGGCCTCGGCTCGCTGGTCTCGTCGGTGGCCTCGAATCCGACCCAGGCGCCGCCCGTCACCGGGCCGGTGGGGATCGCGGTCCAGGTCGGCGACGTCTTCTGGCAGCTCGGGCCGATCTTCACGCTCTACCTGGCGGGGCTCCTTTCCGCGAACCTGGCCCTCGTCAACATCCTGCCCTTCCCGCCCCTCGACGGCGGCCGCATTCTCGTGCTGCTGCTCAAGTCGCTCCTCGCGCGCGGGGCCGCCGTCATGCGGCGCGCGGGCGTGCGCGGCCGGGGCCTCTCCTCGCAGACAGCGGTCTCGGTGGAGCGCCTGACCTATCTCGTCGGGTTCGTGTTCCTGTTCGGCTTCCTGATCTGGATCACCTACTTCGACATCGCCCGCCAGGTCGGCGGCGGGACCCCGTGACCGGCCCCGAGGGCCTCCGCCCGCACCGCCGGCCGACGCCGTCGGTGGACGTGGGCGGCGTGCTCGTCGGGAGCGCCCACCCGGTGGTCGTCCAGTCGATGACCAACACCGACACCGCCGACGCCGACGCGACCGCGCTCCAGGTTGTCCGGCTCGCCGGCGCCGGGTCCCAGCTGGTCCGGGTGACGGTCAACACCGAAGCCGCCGCGGCCGCCGTGCCGGAGATGGTCCGCAAGGTCCGCGACCTTGGCTTCGAGACGCCCATCGTGGGCGACTTCCACTACAACGGCCACCAGCTCCTCGTGGACTACCCGGAGATGGCGCGGGCACTGGCGAAGTACCGGATCAACCCGGGCAACGTCGGCGGGAAGCGCCACGACGACAACTTTGCGACGATCGTGCGGGTCGCCATCGAGCACGACCGGCCCGTGCGGATCGGCGTCAACTGGGGCTCCCTGGACCCGGCGCTCCTGACCAGCATGATGGAGGCGAACGCGGCGCTCGCCGTGCCACGCGACAGCCGCGACGTGATGATCGACGCGATGCTCGCGTCGGCCCTCCGGTCGGCCGAGCTGGCGGAAGAGACGGGCCTGGGCCACGACCGGATCATCGTGAGCGCCAAGGTGTCCGGCGTCCGCGACCTCGTCGACGTCTACCACCGCCTTGCCGCCCAATGCGACTACCCGCTCCACCTCGGCCTGACCGAGGCCGGCATGGGGATGAAGGGGATCGTCGCATCGACGGCCGGCCTCAGCGTCCTCCTGTCCGAGGGGATCGGGGACACCATCCGGGTCTCGCTGACGCCCGAGCCGGGCGCCGGCCGCGAGCTCGAGGTGGAGGTCGCCCAGCAGGTGCTGCAGTCGCTCGGCCTGCGGAGCTTCATGCCCCAGGTGAGCGCCTGCCCCGGCTGTGGGCGGACGACATCGGTCTTCTTCCAGGAGATGGCCCGCGACATCACGGCTCACCTCAAGGCGCGCATGCCGGCGTGGCGAGAGCTCCACCCGGGCGTGGAGGAGCTGCGGGTCGCGGTGATGGGCTGCGTCGTCAACGGGCCCGGCGAGAGCAGGCACGCCGACATCGGGATCAGCCTTCCCGGTACCTTCGAGGAGCCGGTTGCGCCGGTATTCGTCGACGGGAAGCTTCACGCGACGTATCGCGGCGACGACATCGTGGCCCGTTTCATCGAGCTGCTCGATGGGTACGTGGCCCAGCGCTGGCCCACGCCGGGCAGCGTGCCGGGCGCGGCGCCGGGCGACGTGCCGGGGGCGCCCGCGGCGATCGGGACCAACGCGTAGCGGCTCTCGTGGCGGCGTTCGGCGCCGACGGGCGGCGCCGACGGGCGGGGAGGTGGCACAGGGCGCGGCGGAGAGGCGCGGCCCGCGTGCGGTATACTCCGCCCAACTTCGACCGCGCCGCTCCATGACGTGGGTGACCCCCACGTTTTTCTTTCGGTCGGCCGGGCCGGCTGCGATAGCTCGAACAGGATTGTGGGAGGTGACCGCATGAGCCGCGACTTCGTGGGCGCCCTCCTCCAGCTGAACGCCGAGAAGGGCGTTCCCCGGGAGCACCTCGTCCTGACGATCTCCGACGCGATCGAGTCCGCGTACCGCCGCATCCCGGGTAACGAGGACGTCCGGGTCCGGATCGACCCGGAGCGCGGCGAGATGCTGGTGACGCGCGAGCGCCGCGTCGTTGCGGTCGTCGAGGATCCGCTGACGGAGCTCGCCCTCGACGAAGCCCGCGCGATCAAGCCCGACACCGAGATCGGCGAGGACGTCGTGACCGAGCAGCTCGGCCAGGATGCGTTCGGTCGAATCGGCGCCCAGACCGCCAAGCAGGTCGTCCTGCAGCGCCTTCGCGAAGCCGAGCGCGACGTGGTCTATGACCAGTTCGCCAGCCGCGAGGGGGACCTGATCACCGGGACGGTCAACCGGGTCGAGCCGCGGGCGATCATCCTCGACCTGGGCAAGGCGGAGGCGATCCTCGCCACGACCGAGCAGTCGCCGGTGGAGCACTACCGGATCGGCCAGAACGTCAAGGCCTTCGTGCTGGAAGTCCGCCGCGGCCCCAAGGGCCCGCAGGTGCTGGTCAGCCGCACGCACAAGGGCTTCCTCCGCCGGCTCTTCGAGCTGGAGGTCCCCGAGATCCACGCCGGAACCGTGGAGATCAAGGCGATCGCCCGCGAGCCCGGCAGCCGATCGAAGGTCGCGGTGTCTTCGCGCCAGGAGGGCCTCGACCCGGTCGGGGCGACGGTCGGCCAGCGCGGTGCCCGCGTCCAGGCCGTCGTGGCAGAGCTCGCCGGCGAGAAGATCGACGTGATCGAGTGGCACGAGGATCCGGCGGTCTTCGTTGCCAAGGCGCTCAGCCCGGCCCAGGTCGTGGCGGTGCACATCGACGAGGAGCACCGGATCGCGAGCGTGATCGTGCCCGAGAAGATGCTCTCGCTCGCCATCGGCCGCGAAGGCCAGAACGCCCGCCTGGCGGCGAAGATGACGGGCTGGCGGATCGACATCCGGAGCGACGTGCCGGCACCGGAGGCCGCCGCGCCGCCCGCGGCAGCCGAGCCGCCCGCCGCCGCCGAGCCTTCGACCTTGGCAGCCGAGCCGCCTGCGCCCGCGGCCGCCGAGCCCGCGACCATGGCAGCCGAGCCGCCCGCGGCCGAGGAGGCCACGCCGGCAGTCGCGGAGACTCCAACGGACGCGCCGACCGCGGAGGTGACACCGTAGCGGGGCGGGTGGCCGGCGGCCTGCCTCCCCGGCAGCACCCGACCCGGACCTGCGTCGCCTGCCGGACCGCACGCCCGAAACGTGAGCTGCTCCGCGTGGTTCGCTCGCCCGGTGGCGTGATCGCTCTCGACGCCACGGGGCGGTCGCCCGGACGCGGTGCATACGTCTGCGTCGACCCGGGGTGCCAGGACCTCGCGAGGGCAAAGGGCACGCTTCGCCGCGCGCTCGCCGTGCCGATCCCGGCCGGGCTGTTTCAACCGACCCGGGCCGGCGACGCCACGCCCATGATGCACAACCACGACGATCAAGAAGGAGGGGCCTGATGGCCAGGAGCAGGAGCGGGACCCGCGGGCGCCGCGGGCCCCGCAAGCCGCAGCGACGCGAGGGCGGCGCGTTCACGCCCGTCTCGGTTGCAGACCCGCGCGATCGCAGCGCCGTGGTGCTGCCGTCCACGATCACGGTCAAGGAGCTCGCCGAGGTCCTCGCGGTCAACCCCGCGGACGTGATCCGCGAGCTGATCAAGAGCGGGATCTTCGCCACGATCAACCAGCTGATCGACCGCGACACCGCGTCGCTCGTCGCGACCGAGCTGGGATTCGAGACCGCCGAGGCGGAGGCCCCGGTGGCCGCCGACGTGGAGGAGGGCACCGAAGCGCCGGCGCCCGCGACCAAGGAGACCCTGTTCGTCGACGGGGATCCGGCGCTGCTCGTGCCACGCGCGCCGATCGTCACCGTCATGGGCCATGTCGACCACGGCAAGACGAGCCTGCTCGACGCCATCCGGAGCACCGCGGTTGCGGCCGGGGAGCGCGGCGGGATCACCCAGCACATCGGCGCCTCGGAGATCGTCAAGGACGGCAAGAAGGTCGTCTTCCTCGACACGCCGGGTCACGAGGCGTTCACGGCGATGCGCGCCCGCGGCGCGAAGGTCACCGACATCGCGATCATCGTGGTCGCGGCGGACGACGGCGTGATGCCCCAGACGCTCGAGGCGATCAGCCACGCCCGGGCCGCCAAGGTGCCGATCATCATCGCCCTCAACAAGATCGACAAGCCGGACGCCAACCCGGACCGGGTCAAGACCGAGCTCACCGAGGCCAACGTGGTCATCGAGGAGTACGGCGGCGACGTCCCGCTCGTGCCCGTCTCCGCCAGGACGCGCCAGGGCCTCGACGACCTGTTCGACATGGTGAACCTGGTCGCCGACCTCCAGGAGCTCAAGGCGGATCCCAAGCGCCCGGCGGTCGGGACGATCATCGAAGCGGAGCTCGACAAGGGCCGGGGCCCGGTGGCGACGGTCGTGGTCCAGACCGGCACGCTCCGGATCGGCAACATCGTCGTGGTCGGCAAGACCTACGGCAAGGTCAAGGCCCTCGAGAACGCGGCCGGCAAGCGCGTCCAGAAGGTGGGTCCGTCCTCCGCTTCGCTCGTGCTCGGGCTCGACGAGGTGCCCGAGGCCGGCGACATCCTGCGCGTCGTCGCGGACGAGAAGACCGCCCGATCCATGGTCGAGCAGACCCGGATCGCGGCGACGGCCCAGGCCGGGACCAGCCAGAAGGCGACCCTCGAGGACCTCTTCAACCAGTTCCAGGAGGGCCAGTCCAAGGAGCTCCGGATCATCCTGAAGTCGGACGTCTCCGGCTCGCTCGGGGCGATCACGCATGCGCTCGGGCAGATCATCTCGGACGAGGTGCGCATCAGCGTCCTCCACGAGGGCACCGGCGACATCACCGACAACGACATCCTGCTCGCCTCGGCGTCGAACGCGATCGTCGTCGGCTTCAACACGAAGGTCGACCCCCAGGCCCGCCGGACGGCGGAGGCCGAGAAGGTCGACGTTCGCATCTACGACATCATCTACAAGCTCACCGACGACATCGAGGCCGCCCTCAAGGGCATGCTCGAGCCGGAGATCGTGGAGCAGGTCGAAGGTCGCGCGGAGGTTCGCCAGATCTTCCGGGTGGGTAAGACCACGGTCATCGCGGGATCCTTCGTCACCGAGGGCCACATCCCGCGGACCGCCGGGATCCGCGTCTTCCGTAACGGCAAGCTGATCGCCACCGACAAGCTGGATTCACTCCGGCGCTTCCGCGACGACGTCCGCGATGTCGCCTCGGGCTACGAGTGCGGGATCGGGCTCGCCGGGTTCCACGATCTTGCCGAGGGCGACATCATCGAGGCGTTCACCCAGCAGTCGGTGAGCCGCTCGAGCCTCCGGTAGGCGCGCCCATGAGCCAGCGCACGGATCGCGTCGACGAGCTCCTTCGCCAGGAGATCGGCGCGATCCTGGCCCGGGAGGTCGCGGATCCGCGGATCGGGTTCGCGACCGTCACCGATGTCGAGACCGCCCGGGACCTGTCGCACGCGAAGGTCTGGGTCAGCGTCATCGGCGACCCCGCCGAGCGACGCGAGACCCTCGCGGCCCTCGAGCGGGCGATGGGCTTCGTCCGACGCGAGCTGGGGGTCCGGCTCCGTCTTCGGCGGATCCCGGCGCTCCACGTCGAGCTCGATTCCTCGATGGAGCACGGCACCCGCGTCCTTCAGATCCTCGACGAGCTCGAGCGCGGCGACGCGCCGCGGGCGGCATCGATCGCGGATGCGCCGGTCGTGGAGTCGCTGCCGACGCCGGTCGCGCGCCTGCCGCGCGAGGGCGACACGCCGGAACCGGACCTCGAGCCGGACGGAGGCGCGGCCGGCGGAGGCGATCCGGCGCCCGGCGGCGGCAACATGGACCCGGGCGTCCCGGTCACCCGACGTCGCCGGGCTGACGGCTCTGCCCGGAAGCTCCCCACGTCGGGCAGGCGGCCGACCGCGCGGGCCAGGCGACCTCGCCGGACGCCCTGAATGCCGATCGACCTGCGACCGCTCGCGACGGTGGTTCCGGACGCCGTTGTCGAGCGCCTGCGCACGGCACGGCGCGTGCTGGCCATCGGCCACGAGAGCCCCGACGCGGACGCGCTCGGCGCTGCCATGGCGATCGGCATGCTCGTGGAGGCGGCCGGCGGTCGGGCCACCGTGGCCGCGTCGGACGGGGTGCCCGAGCTGTACCGATTCCTCGACGGGAGCGACGAAGTGCGCACCGACCCGGAGCCGGGCGTGACGTACGACCTCGTCGTGCTATGCGACTGCGGCGACCTGTCCCGGGCCGGCGCGATCCTCGAGCGGAACGCGGCCCTCTTCGCGGCCACGCCGCTCCTCACCATCGACCATCACGCCAGCAATGACGCGACCGGGGAGCTCGCCTGGATCGACCCGGGTGCCGCGGCGACCTGCGAGATGGTGGCGCTCCTGGCAACCCGGCTCGGCGTGCCGCTGACGGCAGGAGAGGGGCGGCTGGCGGCTGCCCTGACGGCGGGGATCGTCATGGATACCGCCACCTTCGCCCATCCGAACGCGACACCTCGCACGCTCCAGGTGGCTGCCGCCCTCGTGGAGGCGGGGGCGCCGCTCTCCGAGATCAGCCGGCGCCTCTACCGCACGAAGCCGGATGCGCAGCTGGCGCTCTTCGGGCGCGTCCTCGGACGGCTCGCGTCCCACGCCGAGGGGCTCGTCGTCACCTCGACGATGGAGCTCGCCGACCTGGTTGCCACCGGCGCGCGCTCGGAGCACTCCGAGGGGATCATCGACCTGCTCGCCCAGTCTGAGACAGCCGAGGTAGCGCTCCTGCTCAAGGAGAAGGGCGACGCCACCCGGGTCTCGGTCCGCACGAAGCCCGGCGGGGTGGACGCGACCCTCCTCTGCGGGACCTGGGGTGGCGGCGGGCACGCCCGCGCGGCCGGCGCCTCCCTCGCGTTGCCGCTCGCCGAAGCCGCGGCGACGGTCATCCCGGTGGCGATCTCGTTTGCCCGCGCGGTGGCCCGGTGACCGACGAGCGCCCGGCCGACGCGGGGGGTGACGGCGGCGACGCGGCCGATGCCGGCGCCGGCGCCCTGCGCGAGCGACGGCCTCGCCGGGTGGATTCCGGGCTCGACGGCATCCTCATCGTGGACAAACCCGTCGGCCCGACCTCGCACGACGTCGTCGCGCTCGTGCGGCGGCTCGCCGGCACGAAGCGGATCGGCCACGGCGGGACGCTCGATCCGTTCGCATCCGGTGTCCTCCCGCTCTACCTCGGCCTCGGGACGCGCGTCGTGGAGTTCCACCTCGGCGCACGGAAGGCGTATCGGGCGACGGTCTGCTTCGGCGCCTCGTCCACGACCGACGACCTGGAGGGCGAGCTGACGCCCGCCGAGGGACCACACCCCGGGCACGAGGCGGTCGAGGCCGCCCTCGCCGTGTTCCTCGGCACGCACCTCCAGCAGCCACCGGCATTCTCGGCGCGCAAGGTCGGCGGGCGGCGTGCCTACGCCCTCGCCCGGGCCGGTCACGCTCCCGAGCTCCCGGCTCGAGAGGTCACCTTTCACGCCCTCACGCTCGAACGCTGGGACGACAGCGACGCGGGGGCGCCGCTCGCGGTGATCGACGTGGCGTGCTCCGCCGGCACGTACGTCCGGGCACTCGCTCGCGACCTCGGGGCGGCCGTCGGCAGCGCCGCGTATCTCGGTGCCCTCCGGCGCACGGCCGCGGGCCCCTTCACGCTCGATGACGCCATCACCCTCGACGTCGCCCGGGACGCGGCAGCCAACGGCCGCTTCGCCGATCTCCTGCGACCCGTCGGGACGGGGCTCGACGACCTGCCAGCGGTGACCCTGCGGCCGGAGGAGATCACGGTGGTCGCGCACGGCGGATGGATCGGGGAGGGCGGACGCCTGCCGGCGCCGACCGGGATCCCCGAGGACGTCGCGGCGACACGCGTCGGCTCGTCGGGCGCCCCCGGCCGGGTTCGGCTTCTCTTCGAGGACGGATCCCTGGCGGCGATCGCCCGGCGGGCGGGTGGTCGCCTCGTGCCCGACAAGGTGCTGGTGTCGCGCGGCGGCCCCGCCACGCATGGCTGAGCCGCACCGGGTGCTCGCCGTGGGCGCGTCGGGCGGTGCGACCATGCCATCGTCGGTCCTGCAGGGCCTCTCGGCGCTCCGCCCGGACCATGGCCCGCTCCTCGTCGTGGTGGGCGTCTTCGACGGTCTGCACCGCGGGCACGCCTACCTGCTCCGCGAGCTCCGTCGCGCCGCCGGCCGCATGGGCGCGACCCCGGCTGTGCTCACCTTCGACCACCACCCCGACGAGATCATGGCGGGTGCCGCGCCGCCGCTCCTGTGTGATCCCGAGGAGCGCCTGGTCCGGCTGGCGCGGGCCGGCGTCGGGGTGACGATCGTCGAGCACTTCGACGAGGCTCTGCGCCACACGACCTACGCTGCCTTCGTCGCGTCGATCCGGTCGCGGACGGGCCTGGCCGGCTTCCTGATGACGCCGGATGCGGCCTTCGGCCACGAACGGCGGGGGACGCCGGCGGCGCTCGCTGCGCTCGGCGCTCGGGACGGCTTCGCGGTCGTGGTCGTTCCGCCATTCGACCTGGGGGGCCGGCAGGTCCGCAGCACCGAGATCCGGTCCGCGATCGCATCGGGGGACCTCGCCACGGCCAGGGCTCTCCTGGGACGGCGCGTGGCGGTCACGGGCGAGATCGCCGGTCGGTCGGCGGATGATCGAGAGGTCGCCCTTGCATTCAAGGTCCCGGTCGCCCTCCCGTTGGCCGGGTCGTACGCGGCCACCCTGGAGCCAGCGATCGCGCAGGGCAGCGCTCCGGCCCGGCCGCATCGAGCGGTGGCACGCGTGGGCGACGACGGCACGCTCGGCGTCCGCGCCGAGCACCGCATCCCGGTGATCGATCGGCTGCGGGTCGCGTTCGTCCACGCGGCGTGACGGGCGCGGCTTTCCGGGTCGGCGGGCTCGCGCCCGGATCCATGCGCGGAGCTCCGGGCCCGTTTGCGCGAACCGGCGACCCCTGCTACGCTCCGCAGGTTTGCAAGATTGGTCAGTAGAGTTTTCGTGTCGGAGGACCGAGTGCCGCTCGTGCGGGAAACCAAGGACCGGATCGTCGCCGAGTTTGCGACCAAAGAAGGCGACACCGGCTCCGCCGAGGTCCAGATCGCGCTCCTGACGGAGCGGGTCAAGGATCTGACGGGGCACCTCAAGCAGTTCCCCAAGGACAATCATTCCCGCCGCGGCCTCCTCAAGCTGGTCGGCCAGCGCCGGCGCCTTCTCGCGTACCTCGTGAAGAAGGACGCCCCGCGCTACCGCGCCGTCATCGCACGGCTCGGCCTGCGCCGCTGAGCACGCGCTGAGGCCGGGGGAACACCCCGGCTTCGGGCACCCGGAGGTCGGCGCAGAACGCCGGCAGCGGTCCATCCCCGACGCGAGCGAGAAAGGAACGCTCGTGTCCCTCACCTTTTCCGTCGAGTTCGGCGGACGCCCCCTCACCATCGAGACGGGCAAGCTCGCCCGCCTGGCCGGCGGATCGGTCACCATCACCTACGGCGACACGGTCCTGCTCGGCACGGCCAACCGGTCCGAGCCCCGCCCGGGCCTGGACTTCTTCCCGCTCACGGTGGACTTCGAGGAGCGGATGTACGCGGCCGGCAAGATCCCCGGCGGCTTCATCAAGCGCGAATCGCGGCCCTCGGAGGCCGCCATCCTGGCGGCCCGTCTGACCGACCGGCCCATCCGCCCGCTCTTCCCGGAGGGGTACAAGGACGACGTCCAGGTCGTCCTCACGGTCCTCTCCACCGACCAGGAGAACAACCCGGACGTCCTTGGCACCATCGCCGCGTCCGCCGCGCTGACGATCAGCGAGATTCCGTTCCTCGGCCCGATCGGTGCCGTGCGCATCGGCCGGATCGACGGCGCCTTCGTGATCAACCCCACGATGTCCGAGCTGGCCGAGTCGGATCTCGACCTCATCGTCTCGGGCACGCGCGAGGCGATCATGATGGTCGAGGCCGGGGCCAAGATCCTGCCCGAGTCGGTGATGGCCGAGGGCATCCTGTTCGGCCACCGCGCCCTCCAGCCGCTCATCGACATCCAGCTCCAGCTCCAGGAGGCCGTCGGCAAGACGAAGCGGATCCCGTTCCTCGAAGCGGGCACGGGCTCCGTCCTCGACTTCGCCGCGAAGGTCAAGGCGGGCGCCGAGTTCGTCGTCCTCGACGTCGAGACGACGGGCACCCATGCCGACATGGCCGATCTGATCGAGATCGCCGCCGTGCGGATCAAGAAGGGCAAGGTCGCCGACCGCTGGTCCACGTTCGTCAACCCGGGCCGGCCGATCTTCGGCAACCAGATGCACGGGATCACCGACAAGGACGTCGCAGGTGCGCCGAGCCCTCTCGACGCCGCGAAGCAGGCGCTCGCGTTCATCGGGGACGCGACCCTCGTCGGCCACTCCGTCGGGTTCGACATCGCGTTCCTGGAAGCGGCCCTGGCCGACGGGACGCGCATGCGGCCGGGCACCTACCTCGACACGCTCACCCTCGCCCGTGACGGCTACCCGGACCTCCCCAGCTACACGCTGGGCGAGCTCTCCCGCTTCTTCGGCATCGAGCTGAAGCAGGCCCACCGCGCCCTTCCCGACGCGGAAGCCACGGCCGCCCTCGTCCTCGCGATCGCCGCCGAGCTGCCGGGGCGGCTCGAGGCGCTCTCGGACGGGATTGCCGACTCCATCCGCGCCAACCGCACGTCGAAGGACGACGGGAAGGCGAAGCTCGAGGCGGCCCGCCGCGCGGCGCGCGTCTCGAAGTCGCTCTTCGGCCTGGTCCACAAGAAGACCGCCCGAAGGCTGACCCTCTCCGAGGGGATCCGCATGGACGGGCGCGGCGTCGACGAGATCCGCACGATCACCGTCGAGGTTGGCGTCCTGCCGCGAGCCCATGGCTCCGGCCTCTTCACCCGCGGCGAGACCCAGGCCCTCACGATCGCGACTCTCGGCCCGTCCTCGGACGTCCAGCGGATCGACACGATCAGCCCGGAGATCGAGAAGCGATTCATCCACCACTACAACATGCCGCCGTACAGCACCGGCGAGAACAAGATGATGCGCGGCCCCGGCCGGCGCGAGATCGGCCACGGCCACCTCGCCGAGCGGGCGCTCCTGCCCGTCCTCCCGAGCTCGGACGACTTCCCGTACGTCATCCGCCTCGTCTCCGAGTGCGTGACCTCGAACGGCTCCACCTCGATGGCATCAACCTGCGGCTCCACCCTCGCGCTCATGGATGCCGGGGTGCCGATCACGGCGCCGGTCGCCGGCGCGGCGATGGGCCTCATGTCCGAGGCGGACGGGACGTTCACGGTCCTGACCGACATCCTCGGCAAGGAGGATGCGTTCGGGGACATGGACTTCAAGGTCACCGGCACCCGGGACGGCATCACCGCCCTCCAGATGGACATCAAGGTGACCGGCATCAGCGAGGCGATCATCCGGCAGGGGCTCGAGAAGGCCCACGCCGCGCGGATGACCATCCTCGACAAGATGCTCGAGGTCCTGCCGACCGCGCGCGACACGATGAGCGACTTCGCGCCGCGCATCACCAAGATCAAGATCAACCCGGAGAAGATCCGCGAGATCATCGGCAAGGGCGGCTCCATGATCCGGAAGATCCAGGAGGAGACCGGCACGGAGATCAACGTCGAGGACGACGGCACGGTCGAGATCGCCGCCATCTCCGGCGAGAACGCCCGCAAGGCCATCAACTGGATCGAGTCCCTGACCCGCGACGTCGAGATCGGCGCCCTGTACCTGGGCACCGTGACCCGCCTCATGACGTTCGGTGCCTTCGTCGAGATCCTGCCCGGCAAGGAGGGCCTCGTTCGCATCGGCGAGCTGGCCGACTACCACGTCCCCTCCGTCGAGGACGTGGTCTCGGTCGGTGACGAGGTGATGGTCGTGGTGACCGAGGTCGACCGCCAGGGCCGGGTCAACCTGTCCCGCAAGGCCGCCATGCAGCGGCACCTCGCCAAGAGCTGACCAGCGCGGGCCCATCCGCGGGGCGGGCCAGCCTTCGCCACGAACGCGTGCCCCCGGGAGACCGGGGGCACGCTGCTATACTCGGGCCGTGCCCGCCAGTCCATTCACGAGCAGCGGAGCCATGTCCCTCACGACCCCCAGACCCCTCACTGTCGCGGTCGTCGGCGCCACCGGTGTCGTCGGCCGCACGATGATCTCGGTCCTCCTGGAGCGGGCCTTCCCGATGGCGGAGCTCCGGCTCCTCGCCTCCGGCCGCTCGGCGGGCATGACGGTCCCGGTCGCCGGGCGCCCGCTCGCCGTGATCGAGGCGACCCCCGAGGCGTTCGACGGCGTGGACATCGCGCTCTTCTCGGCCGGCGCGGACGTCTCCCGGGACCTGGCGCCGCAGGCCGTTGCCCACGGCTGCACGGTGATCGACAACTCGAGCGCGTGGCGGATGGAGCCCGGGATCCCGCTCGTCGTCAGCCAGGTGAACCCGGACGACCTCTCGGGCCACGAAGGAATCATCGCCAACCCGAACTGCAGCACGATGCAGCTCGTGCCCCTGCTGATGGCGCTGCGCGACGGGCCCGGGCTGGAGCGCGTCGTCGTGGACACGTACCAGGCCGTCTCGGGGACCGGCGCCGACGCCATCGCGGAGCTGGAGACCCAGATCCGCGCACACGCGGCGGGTGTCCCGAAGGAAGCCTCCGTCTACCCGCACGCGATCGCGTTCAACGCCTTGCCGGAGATCGACACGTTCCTCGAGAACGGCTACACGAAAGAGGAGTGGAAGGTCGTCTCGGAGAGCCGCAAGATCCTCCACCTGCCCGACCTGCGCGTCTCCTGCACCGCGGTCCGGGTGCCGGTCTTCATCGGCCACTCGGAGGCGGTCCATGTCGAGACGCGCCGCGCGGTGACGCCGGACGCGGCCCGGGCGCTCTTCGGGCGCGTGCCCGGGGTGGTCGTGCGCGACGACCCGGTGGCCCACATCTACCCGCTCGCCACCGACGCGGCCGGCCACGACGAGATCTACGTGGGCCGGGTCCGGCAGGACCCGTCGATCCCGGAGGGGCGCGGCCTCGCGTTCTGGTGCGTCTCGGACAACGTCCGCAAGGGCGCGGCCTCGAACGCCGTGGAACTCGCCGAGCTGCTGGTCGCGCGTGACTGGGTGGCCCCCGCATCGCGCCGCGCAGGGCCCGCGGAGGCGGAGACGCCCGCGTGACGGCCCCCGAACGCCGCGCGGCGCTCGAGGCGATCGCGGCGGAGGTTCGGGCCTGCACTGCCTGCCGGCTCCATGTCGGCCGCACGAACGCGGTGCCCGGCGAGGGCGATCCGATGACCGAGGTGGTCCTGGTCGGCGAGGGCCCCGGTGTCAACGAGGACCGCCTGGGCAGGCCGTTCGTGGGCAGGGCCGGCGATCTTCTCGTGCGGCTGCTCTCCTCCATCGGCTGGCAGCGGGGAGACGTCTTCATCACGAATGTCGTCAAGTGCCGACCGCCCGACAACCGCGACCCGGAGCCCGACGAGGTCGCGGCCTGCGCCCCGTATCTGCATCGCCAGCTCGAGGTGCTCGATCCGGCCCTCGTGGTGACCCTGGGTCGCCATTCGATGGCCC
The DNA here is from genome assembly GCA_038214375.1 of Candidatus Limnocylindrales bacterium. Taxonomy (GTDB): domain Bacteria; phylum Chloroflexota; class Limnocylindria; order Limnocylindrales; family CSP1-4; genus CTSoil-043. The sequence goes on along the minus strand of JBBQRX010000003.1, from coordinate 96,495 downwards.
GGTTCATGCCCGGAACCACGATCAGCCGGGCCCACGGGACCGTCGCCGCGGTGGATCCCGCGACCGGGGCGGCCAATGCCCGCGTCTTCGCCCTGTACCACCCCGCGGCTGCCCTGCGCGCGGCGGCCGTGGAGGCCGCCAGCTTCGCCGACGTTGCCGCCATCCCGGCCGCGCTGCTCGAAGCGCGCCGCCTCCGCGAGCGCCCGGCCGGCGAGCCATCCAGCCCGGCGGCGCCCATCATCCCGGCGGCGCCCATCACCCCGGCGATCCCGCCTGCCCCGGAGGCCGCGGGTACCGTGCCGTTCGAGGCGCCAACCCATCCACCCGAGACCGATCAACTGACGCTCTTCACGTGAGGCCATGACCAGCCAGAACCCCGCGACCAACGACACGCCGCTCCGCATCATCCCGCTCGGTGGGGTGGGGGAGATCGGCAAGAACATGTACGTCTTCGAGTACGGCGACGACATCGTCGTCATCGACTGCGGCCTGATGTTCCCCGACGAGGAGATGTTCGGGATCGACATCGTCATCCCCGACATCACCTATCTCAAGGAGCACCGCGCCAACGTCCGCGCGTTCCTCATCACGCATGCCCACGAGGATCATGTCGGCGCGCTGCCGTACGTGCTGCCGGAGTTCCCGGGCGTCCCGGTCTACGCATCGACCCTGGCGCGCGGGCTCCTCGGCAACAAGATCAAGGAGCACAAGCTCCACAACAACCCGCTGATCGGGCTCGAGCCGGGCGACGTCGTCCCGATCGGGCCCTTCACGGTCGTCCCGTTCCGGATCGGGCATTCGATCCCGGACGCGATGGGGATCGCGCTGCGGACGCCGGTCGGCACCATCGTCCACACCGGCGACTTCAAGTTCGACCACACGCCGGTGGACGGCAGGCTCTCGGACTTCCACATCCTCGCCAGGCTGGGGGAGGAGGGCGTGATCTGCCTCCTCTCGGATTCGACGCGAGCCGAGAACCCGGGTTACACGCCGTCGGAGCGGACGGTCGGCGAGGCGTTCCGCGAGATCATGGAGCCGCTCGACGGCCGGGTCATCGTGGCGACGTTCGCGAGCAACATCGCCCGGGTCCAGCAGGTCCTCGACGCCGCGGCCAGCTTCAACCGGAAGGTCGCGGTCATCGGCCGCTCGATGGAGCAGAACTTCCGGATCGCGAGCGACCTCGGCTACCTGACCTACGACGCGGACCGGATCGTGGCCAAGGACCGGATCAGCGAGGTCGCGCCCGACAAGCTGGTGATCTGCACGACCGGCGCCCAGGGCGAGCCGATGGCCGGCCTCGCCCGGATGGCCAACCGGGACCATCGCTTCGTCGAGATCCAGCCGGGCGACACCGTGATCGTCTCGGCCAGCCCGATCCCGGGCAACGAGGAGTACGTCTCGCGGACCATCGACAACCTCTTCAAGGCCGGCGCCAACGTGTACTACCACGCGATCAAACGGGCGCACGTCTCCGGGCACGCCAGCCAGGAAGAGCTGAAGCTGATGCTCGGGCTGACCAAGCCGCGCTACTTCATCCCGATGCACGGCGAGTTCCGGATGCAGGTGCAGCATGGCCGCCTCGCGATCGAGACGGGGGTCGCCCCGGAGAACGTCTTTATCATCGAGAACGGGATGCCGATCGAGATCCTCGCCGACGGGAGCGCCCGCCGCGGGACGCCCGTGACCGCGGGGTACGTCTACGTCGACGGCCTGTCCGTGGGCGAGGTCGGGGACGTCGTGCTGCGCGACCGGCGAGCGCTCGCCAACGACGGCATGTTCATGGTCGTCGTCACGGTCGACAAGCAGACTGGGAATGTCGTGGGCCTGCCCGAGATCATCACCCGCGGCTTCGTCCACCTCAACGAGAAGGATCCGATCATGGCGGAGGCGGCGCGACGGGTCGTGGCGGCCATCGAGAACCCGGGCGATCACATCAGCGAGGTCGCGCTCCTCAAGAGCCAGATCAAGGACGGCGTGTCGCGATTCCTCTACGAGCAGACGAAGCGGCGGCCGATGGTCTTCCCGGTCGTCGTCGAGGTCTAGGTGGCGACCCGCCGCCGCGCGCCCGCCGCCCGGCCCCGGACCCGGACGACCCGTCGCCGGTCGTCTCCGAGCATCCCGCGACTCTCGCCGGATGTCACGCGCTCCCTCGTAGCGGTCGTCCTGCTCGTGTTCGGGGCCGTGATCCTCATCGGGCTCGTGTTCCAGGGCCACGGCGCCCTCACCGACTGGATTCTCAACGTGATCGCGCCGTGGTTCGGGTCCGGGCGCTGGCTCCTGCCGCTGATCCTGATCGGCCTCGGCGTCTGGCTGGAACGGGCCGGCGGCGTTCGCGCAGGCTGGCCGCGGACTCTTGCCGGGTCGGCGGTTGCCTATGCCGCGGCGCTCGCCCTGATCGCGCTCCTCGTGGACGGAGGGATGCTCGACGGGCGATCCGGCGGCCGGATTGGCGCCGCGCTCGCGTCGTTCGTCGGCGGCCTGGTGAGCCCGCTGGGCGCGTTCTTCGTCTTCGTCGGGGTCCTCCTCGGCGGCCTCGTCGTCGCGCTGGACCGGCCGATGCGCGATCTCATCGCGCCGTTCGGTCGCGGCGCCCGCGGCCTGGGAAGCGCGCTCGCCGCGCCGGCGGCATCGGCGGGGGCGGCCGCCCTCGAGCAGGCACGCCGGCCGCGTGCCGACGCTCGGCCAACGCCGGGCGGGGGCGCCTCGCTTCGGGGCGGCCGCGGCGCCCGCGAGGCTGCGGCGTCGCCGGGGCAGATCGATGCCTGGGCGCAGAACGACGAGATGGCGATCCCCGCGGCGGTCCCCAGCAAGGGCCAGGTCTCGAGCACGTTCGCGCCGGCCCGCGGCATCGCGACTTCCGCGACCCTGGTCGCGCCCCTCCGGCCCGTTCGCGACCCGGACGACGTGACCGACCGGAGTGACTCGCCGATCACGCGGGAGCGGATCGAGTACGTCCTGCCGCCCATCGCGACGCTCGAGGATGTCGCGATCCCGACGCATGTCGCCGGCGACGAGGCGATCCACGCGCGCAACGAGGAGATCATCGTCAAGAAGCTGGCCGGCTTCGGGATCCCGGCCCGGATCATCGCCCGGAACGCGGGCCCGGTGGTCACCCAGTACGAGGTCCAGCCCGCCGCGGACGTGAAGGTCAGCCGGATCGAGGCGCTCTCCGATGACCTCGCGATGGCGCTCGCCGCGCGATCCCTCCGCATCGAGGCGCCGATCCCCGGCAAGAGCGCGGTCGGCATCGAGATCCCCAACAAGGACTTCAATATCGTGGCGCTCCGACGGATCCTCGAGGAGGTCGATTTCAAGGCCTCGGGATCGACGCTCACCTTCGCGCTCGGGCGCGACGTGGCCGGCAAGGCGCAGGCGGTGGACCTGGCAAAGATGCCGCACCTGCTGATCGCGGGCGCCACCGGCTCGGGCAAGAGCGTGATGGTCAACGCGCTGATCACGAGCCTCCTGTGCGAGGCGACCCCGGACGACGTCCGGATGATCCTGATGGACCTCAAGCGAGTCGAGCTGGCCGCCTACAACGGCCTGCCGCACCTGCTCGTCCCGGTCATCACGGAGCCCGAGCGTGCCAGGGCCGCCTTCAAGTGGGCCGTGAACGAGATGGAGGCGCGCTACCGCCGGCTCGCGGGCGCGACTGCGCGCAACATCCGGTCGTTCAACGAGACACGGTCCGACCCGGAGGACCGGATGCCCTATATCGTGATCGTGGTGGACGAGCTGGCCGACCTCATGATGCGGGAGGGCAAGAACGTCGAGGACCCGATCGTCCGGCTCGCCCAGAAGGCGCGCGCGACCGGGATCCACCTGGTCCTTGCCACCCAGCGTCCGTCGGTCAACGTCGTGACGGGGCTCATCAAGGCGAACTTCCCGAGCCGGATCGCGTTCGCCATGGCCTCCCAGATCGATTCGCGGACGATCCTCGACGCGCCCGGCGCGGAGGACCTGATCGGCCGCGGCGACATGCTCTACCAGCCCTCGGACCTGCCCCGCCCGATGCGCCTCCAGGGCGTGTTCGTCTCCGACGCGGAGATCGCCCGCATCGTCACGCACTGGAACGCCCAGATCGAGAACCCGCATTACGACATGGGGATCGTCGATACCGGCGACGAATCGACCGGGTCCGCGGACGACCTCGCCGACGATGACGCCGACCGCCTGCTGCCGGATGCCGTGGGCGTCGTCCAGGAGTACGATCGCGCCTCGGCGTCACTCCTGCAGCGGCGCCTCAAGATCGGGTACGCCCGGGCGGCGCGAATCATCGACCAGCTCGAAGCGCGCGGCTACATCGGGGCGTTCGACGGCTCGAACGCTCGCGTCGTGCTGCGGCGCGAAACGAGCAGCCCGGTGGCGCAGGCGGAGCTCGATGACGGGGACGGGCGATGACCACCCGCAACCACGCCCGGCCGATCGGGGTGGATCCGGATCGCGAACCGGCCGCGGAGCGCCGCCCGGGAGTCGGCGCCGATCCGCTCGGTGAGCGCCTCGTCGCTGCCCGCGAGGCGCGCGGCATCGACCTCCTTCGGGCCGAGCGCGAGACGAAGATCCGCCGCACGTACCTCGCCGCGCTGGAGCGGGGCGATTTCGCGGCCCTGCCGGGCGCCGTCTACGTTCGCGGGTTCCTGCGCAACTACGCCCAGTACCTCGGGCTCGACCCGGAGGAGGCGGTCGCCCAGTGGCACCGCGACACGCCCGCCGGCGTGCTCGAGCCGGCGATCGTCATGCCGCAGCCCCTGGCTGCCCCGCGGAAGGGCCTCGTCCTCAGCTCGGGCATCATCGTCGCGGCGGTGGTTACCCTGGTCGTTCTCGCGATCCTGGCCTACATCGGCTTCCAGTTGATCCGCTTCTCGGAGCCGCCGCCGCTCAGCGTCGTCCAGCCTCCGACCGCCGTGACGGAGGTGGCGGAGAACGTGAGCACGTACGCGCTTCGCGGGATCACGGTTGCCGGCGGCCAGGTCACGATCGAGGCGCCCGGCCACGACCCGCTCAACCTCACCGCGGGGGGCGACGGCGCCTGGCTCGCCACGGTGGACCTGCGGCGCGGCAAGAACCAGTTCGACATCAGCGCCGTGGACCCGAAGACCGGCAAGGCCGCCGTGAATCCGATCCGCCTGCTCATCACGGTCCCCTTCAGCCCGGTCGTCGCCCCGACGCTCGCCGTGGACTCGCCCGCGGACGGCGCGTCGTTCCAGAACGGCGCGATCCCGGTCGCCGGCCATGCCACCGACGCGACGAGCGTGAGCGTCGCCGCGGCGTACCTCGGCCCGCCGCCCGGGGCCCCGGGAGCGCCATCGACAGCGCCATCGACCGCGCCGACGGCCGCACCGACCCGCGGTTCGCCCGCCCCGTCAACGGCCGTGCCCGCCCCGTCGGCGGCCGCTCCCGCCCCGGTGGTCGTCACGCCCGCGGACGACGGGTCCTTCTCGACCAACCTGGACCTCACCGCGGGCCGCTGGGTCCTGACGATCGCCGCGACGAGCGACCAGGGCAAGACCACCACGCTGACGCGCAACGTCGCGGTGGTCTACCGGGGCGTGAACCTCGTCGTCGCCGTCTCGGGCGGCCGCGCGTGGCTCAAGGTCTGGGTCGACGGAGCGGTGTCGAAGACCACCGGGAGTGGCGGTCTCGTCGTCAACGATGGCAGGACACTCACGTTCAACGGGGCGACATCGATCGAAGTCCGGACGGGCAATTCCGGGGTCACCTCGTTCACCCTCAACGGAACGAGCCTGGGGGTTCTGGGGAAGGGCGGCGCTCCCGAGACGTGGCTGTTCCAGCCGCCGGACCGCCCCAGGCAGACGGACCGGACCTGAGGTCCGGAATGGCCGATGCGGGACTGCGTCCGCTGGCAGAACGCCTCCAGGCAACCTGCCTGGCTGCCGGCCTCACCGTCGCGACGGCCGAGTCCTGCACGGGCGGGCGCATCGCCGACGCGCTGACGGACGTGGCCGCCTCGTCGGGCTACTTCCGGGGCGGCGTCGTGGCGTACGCGGACGCGATCAAGCAGGAGCTCCTGGGCGTTCCGCCGTCGGTGATCGCGCAGCACGGCGCGGTCAGCGCCCAGGCGGCCCGCGCCATGGCTGCGGGCGCCCGGGCGCGGCTCGGCGTGGATCTCGCGGTGGCGGTCACGGGCATCGCGGGTCCCTCCGGCGCGACACCGGGCAAGCCGGTCGGGCTGGCCTATGTCGCAGTGGCCGACCCGTCCGGGATCGAGATTCGGCGGTTCACCTGGTCGGGCGACCGCGAGGCGAACAAGGCCGCAAGCGCCCGGGCAGCGCTCGAGCTCCTCGTCGAGCGGGCCTCGGCGACGGCACTGGCGGCCGGCGCCCGGCACGATGACACGAATCCCGCGGGCCGATCCGGAGCCGACAGCACGGACTGACGGACAGGCGCCCGCCCGATCGGCATACTTGGCGCAACGACCGCAGGGTCCCGGCGTGCGCGCCGGGTGACACGGAGGGTCCGATGGCTGGCGAGTTCTCCTTCGACGTGGTCTCCGAGTTCGATGCCCAGGAGCTCCGCAACGCGTTGGACCAGGTTCGGCGCGAGATCGCCACGCGCTTCGACTTCAAGGGTGCGACCGCCGAGATCACCCAGGAGAAGGACGCACTCGCGATCCTCGCCGACTCGGAGCTGCGTGCGAAGTCGATCCGCGAGCTGATCGAGACGAAGGCCGTTCGGCGGAGCCTCTCGCTCAAGATCTTCGACTGGGGCGCGATCGAGCAGGCCGGCGGCATGAAGGTCCGCCAGCACGTGGGCCTGCGGAGCGGGCTCCCGGACGATATCGCCCGGAAGGTCACGAAGATCCTGCGGGACGAATTCCCGAAGGCGAAGGGCCAGATCCAGGGCGATGCCGTCCGGGTGAGCGCCAAGAGCAAGGACGACCTCCAGAAGGTGATCACCCGCCTGCGGGAGCTCGACGAGGCCGTCCCGCTGCAGTTCTCCAACTACCGTTAGGAAGGGGATACCCGTGATCGGGACGCCGCGAACCGCAGGCCGCCTCATCGCCGATGCCCTTGCCGCGGCCGGGGTCCGGGTCGCATACACGGTGCCGGGCGAAAGCTTCCTGCCGCTCCTCGACGGCCTCGTTGGCGCCGGGATCCGGGTCGTCGCAACGCGCCACGAAGGCGGTGCCGCATTCATGGCCGCGGCCTCCGCGGCCCTTGGGGGCCACCCGACGGCAGTGCTCGGGACACGGGCCGTGGGCGCCGCGAACCTGGCGATCGGCCTCCACGTCGCCCACGCGGATTCGCTGTCCGTCATCGCGCTGGTCGGCCAGGTCGAGCGGTCGGTCCGCGGACGCGAGGCGTTCCAGGAAGTGGACCTGGCGGCGACGATCGGCGGGTACTGCCGCTGGGCGCGCGAGGTTCGTGACGCCGCGGCGCTTCCCGCGATTCTCGACGAGGCGCTGCGCCGCGCCACGACCGGCCGGCCTGGCCCGGTCCTGCTCTCGCTGCCGGAGGACCTTCTCGCCGAGGAGGTCGACGATGCGCCGACGCGGACGCTGCCGGCCACCGCGCTCGGGCCGTCCCGGATGCAGCCGCCGGACCCGGTCCACGTTCGCCGGATCCTCCATCTCCTGCTCGATGCCGAGCGCCCGGTGATCCTGGCCGGCGGCGGGGTCCTGCGCTCACGCGCCACCGCGGACCTGGTCCGACTCGCCGAGTTCGTGGACGTGCCGGTCATCGCCGCGTGGCGCCGGCCCGACGTGTTCCCGAACGACAACCCGCGCTACCTCGGGATGAGCGGCTACTTCGCCGCGTCGACCGTTCGCCGCCGGCTGGAGGACGCGGACGCGATCCTCGTGCTCGGCTGCCGGCTCAACGAGGTTGCCTCCTACGGCTACGCGATCCCGGCCGCTGGGAGCCGCTGGGCGCACGTGGACGTGGAGCCGCTGGCGTCGCGTGCGGGCCTCGCCGCGCCGACCATCGCTCTTGCCGCCGACGCGCGCACGTTCCTGCGGGAGGCGCGTCGTGTCCTCGGGGCGGGCGTCCTCGACGCCGCCGGGCTGGAGATCCGGCGCGCGACGATGGCCGCGGATCGCGCCGCGTACGAGGATGCGCGCCGGGTCGACGATGGCGACTGGGAGGGACCCGGCGTCCACCCGGGCCGGATCGTCGCGACGCTCAACCGGGTCCTCTCGCCCGATACCATCATCACCACGGACGCCGGCAACTTCGGCGGCTGGGCCGCACGCGGCCTGGTCATGCGGCGGCCGGGCACCTTCCTCGGCACTACGGCCGGCGCGATGGGCTTCGCGATTCCGGCCGCGATCGCGGCGTCGCTGGCGGGGCCGGGACGCCCGGTCGTGGCGCTCACCGGCGACGGCGGGGCGGGGATGACGATCGCGGAGCTGGAGACGGCGGTCCGCGGCCGCGTCCACCCGGTCGTCCTCGTCTTCGACAACGAGCAGTACGGCACGATCCACGACCACCAGGTCCGGGACGGCTTCACGCCGGTGGCGACCGACCTCGGCCCGGTCGACTGGGTGCGCGTCGCGGAGGGGTACGGCGCCCTCGGCGCCCGCATCGAACGGGACGACGAGTTCGAGCCGGCGCTCCGGGTCGCCCTGACGGCGTCCCTCCCGACGGTCCTTCACCTCGTGGTCGATCGTCGCTGGGTCTCGGTCGACCGGATCGCGGATGCCGGGGCAATGACCGATTTCGAGGCCGGACCGGCCGTCGAACCGGAGCCCGAGCCCGAGCCGGACGCCCAGGCCGCGCCGGACGCCCAGGCCGCGCCGGAGCCGGGCGCCCCGGCCGCGCCTGAGCCGGGCGCCCCGGCCGCGCCTGAGCCGGAGCCGGACGCCCCGACCGCGCCGGAACCCGGGCCCGAGCCGGAAGAGCTCGTCGAACCCGGGCCGGGGCTCGAGCCCGAGCCGGAGGAGCTCGTCGAACCCGAGCCGGAGCTCGAGCCCGCGCCGGAGCAGCCTGCCGATCCCGAGCCCGAAGCAGCACTAGCGGTCGAGCCTGAGCCGCAGGAACTCCGCGTGTTTGAGCCCGATCTCGCACCAGGAGCTGATCCCGGGGCGCCGGCGGAGCCGTGATCCACCGCGACGCCGCGGAGATCGGCGCCGGCCTGGAGCCCGCCCGCTTGGCACGGGTGATCCCACGCGGCCAGCTGATCCACGTGGTCGGCGCGGGGGGAGCGGCCGCGGCGGCGGCGTGCCTCCTTGCGCATCTCGTGGGCGCGCGCGCTTCCGGTTGCGACGCCGGAGGCCCGTCGCCCTACACGCCACCCCTCGAGGATGCCGGCATCCCGCTCAGCTGGGCCCACGACCCTGCGCACGTGACCCGGGACGGTGCGGTGCTCGTCGACCGCCTCGCCGTGACAAAAGCGCTCACCTCGGTCTTCGCGGACCACCCGGAGCTCCTTGCGGCACGCGCGCTCGGGGTCCCGGCCACAAGCGTTCAGCAGCTCATCGCGGACGCCGCGGCGACGCGCGGTGCGACGCTCGTCGGCGTGGCCGGGACGCACGGGAAGTCGACCACGACCGGCTGGCTGCTGCATCTCCTCGCGGGGACGGGACTCGATCCGTCGGGCTTCGTCGGGGCCCTGCTCCCGCCGGCCCTCGTCGGGGGTCCGCGGCCATCGACGGTCCGCCTCGGCCGCGGACCGCATTTCGTCGTCGAGGCCGACGAGTACGCCGGCAACTTCGACGCGTACCGGCCGGCGATCGGCGCCCTCACCAACGCCGACTGGGATCATCCGGACGTCTTCCCCGATCGCGCATCGGTCGTCGCTGCGTTCGTCGCGTGGATCCGCCGCTTCGACGGGGGAGGGGAGGACCCGGTGCTTGTCGCAAACACCGGCGACCCGGGCGTCCGCGAGGTGATGGCAGAGCTGGGTAACTGGCCCGGCCGGCTGGTCGCAGTGCGCGTGGTCGGTGCCGACGAGGAACCGGCAACCGTCGCGGCGGAGCTCCGCGCGAGGTACCCCACGGCCCGCGGCCCCGCCACCGGGATGGCCGGCCGCTGGCGGCTGACCGGGACGGGCGAGGGCAGCCTCGAGATCGCCGGCCTGGCGGTCGCGGGAACGGTGACGGCCCGGATCGGGCTCGCCGGACGGCACAATGCGGAGAATGGCCTTGTCGCCGCCGGGACGGCACTCGCCGCGGGAGCCAGGCCCGATGCCATCATCGATGGTCTCGGGACGTTCGCCGGGGTCGGGCGCCGCCTGGAGCTGATGGGAGAGGTCGACGGGATCGCCATCCTCGACGACTACGGTCACCACCCGACGGCAATGGCCGCGACCTTCGCCGCGGTGGCCGATCGGTATCCCGGCCGGCGCCTTTGGGCCGTGTATGAACCGCTCACCTTTCACCGGACGGCGGCGATGCTCAACCAGTTCGCCGAAGTCCTCGGGCGGGCGGATCGGGTGGCGATCGCCGACATCCATGCGGGTCGCGACCCGGACACGACGATCGCGTCGGCGGGCATGCTTGCGGACGCGGTGAACGCGCGCGGCCGCGTACTCGCGTGGGCGCCGGGATCGGTCGAGGCGACCGCTGACTGGCTCGCCCCACGGGTCGTACGCGGCGACGTCGTCCTTGTCATGGGCGGCGGCCGCTCCTACGTCATCGCCGAGCGGCTGCTGGCCCACCTCCGGGCGCGCCCGACGGGCTGAGCCGCGAGCGCGTACGCTCGGACCATGGCCAACCCGCCGATCCTTCCCGACGACGATCCGCGCGACCGCCTGGCGGCAGCGCTCGACCGGTTGACGCTCGCGGACCTGCCGCGCCTTGCCGACGCCTGGACGCCGGAGCTGCGCGTTGAGCTGCGCCTGTCCGACCTGGTCCTCTCGGAGCACGAGCGCGGCGACCTCACCCATGTCATCGGGCCGTTGCTCGACCGGATCCCGCTACTGGGAGCGGTCGTCGAGGAATCCGATAATCTCGCGCCGCAGGATCGCGCAGGCGGCGAAGCCGCGCTGGAGGTCATCGAGGGGGCAGTGATGGCGATCCATGCCGCGGATCTGCTGACGCTCGAGCGTCGCACGCGGCTGGCCGCGCCGTGGCTCGCCGCGCGGTCCGACGGCTGAGGCCTCAGCGCCGCCGAGCGTCCTCGCCGGGGATCCCGCGCTCGGTCAGCGCGGCGGCCAGTCCCTCGAGATCCTCGACGGTGACGTAGAGGGCGGGCACCCGGATCCGTCCCATGTCGACGGGAGTCCGGAAGTCGACGCGCACGCCGCCCCGGGGCGACCCGCCGAAGGTCAGGTCCCGGTGACGGATGCTCATCCGAACGCCGATCGCGGTGATCCAGCGCCACGGACCCTCGATGCGCCACGACACGATGTTCGCCAGTGGCGTGCGAATGCGGAAACGACCGAAGTGCGCGTCGAAGTCGCCATTGACGTCGACGAATGCGTTTCCGGGGCGCACCCCGAAGAGGCGCAGGAGCGGACGCGACCGTTCTCCGACACGAAAGGGAAAATGGCGCGACGTCATCACCGGGGCAGCGTACCCGATATCGGGTTTCCCCCCAGCGTGTGAACCGCACCGCGACTGACGTCCGCTCAGCTCGGAGCGGTCGCCAGTCCCTCCACGATCTCGACGCCCGGGAGCGCCAGCAGGATCGCCGGGGGAGCGATGACCTTCCACGCTCGGCTGCCCCCTCCGAGCACGATCCGTTCCCGCCGCATCACCGCCGCATCGACCCACAGCGGGAGGCCGGGTGGGAGGCCGAACGGCGTGACACCGCCGATCTGCATGCCCGTCAGCGTCCGCGTCTCGTCGGCGGCGGCGAAGGAGGCCCGGCGCGTGCCGAGGCGGACTCGCACGACGCGGTTGACATCGAGCCGATGGGGCGCGAGCACGACGCAGGCGGCGTACCGACGCGGGTCCGCCTTTCCGGCGACCACGATCGTGTTCGCCGAGTCGGCCGGGTCGAAGCCGTACGCGGCGCAGAACGCCGCCGTGTCCGCCAGGGCCGGGTCGCAGGCGAAGAGCTCGTACGGAACGGAGAACCCGGCAAGCGCGCCCTCGAGGCGCGCCCGATCGTCGTTGACGTCCACCGGCGTAAGGAGCGGCGAGGCGTCCGAGGATCCGGTCAGGCGGCCGGAACGACCTGCTTCCCGTTGCGTCCGGCGCCAAGGTCGCCGCGAACGGCGGCTGCACCGTGATCGGAGGACCAGGAGGCCACGGCGACCCGGAGGGCGATCGAATCCGGACGAACGGTGAGCCGGTTGCCGGTGCGCACGTCGCGGTCGAGGAGGTCGATCGTGCCGCGGAACGACGGCGCGACGTTGGCGAGAAGGGGTCCCACCGGGTGGACGTCGAAGTAGCCGTCCGTCGAGATGATGATGAGGGCCTCGGGGGTGGTGAACTTCGTTCGAGCCATGGGGTCGTGTCCGATCTGAGGGCGCCTCGAACCACGGAATGGCGGCTCGGGCGACTTCAGGGTAGCACCGCGCCCGCACGGACCCCGGAGCCCGCGTCAGAGGGGCGCGGGCTCCGTCAGGAGCTCAACGAGGAGATCGAGGTCGGCCGCCGCAAGGCCGTTGCGCCGAAGGAGCTCGGCGGCCCCGCCATGGCGGGCCGCGAGGTGCTCGAGCATCGACTCCATGTGGCCCGGGGGGCACTCGAGATCGACCGGGTCCGCGCGCCAGTCGAACAGGTGCGCGTCGTCGAGGTCCGGCTTGCTGAACGCGCGCGCCGTGAGGACGTAGTCGGCCACGATCACGTCGGGTGAGACACCGACTGCCGAGAGCAGGAGCGCAATGGCGACGCCGGTCCGGTCCTTGCCCGCGGCACAGCCGATCACCGCCGGCAGCCCGTCGGCCTCCAGGAGGGTCCGCGTCATGGCCGCAAGCTGCGGGGCTCGCTCGTCGAGCATGAGGCGGTAGGTCGCCGCCAGGCCGATCTCGGGGATCGGATCGTCCTCGAGCAGCGGGATGCTCCGATACCGGATGCCCGCCCGCGTGGCAAAGACGCTCGGTGACTCGGCGATCTCGTGGGGCCAGCGCAGGTCGATCACGGTCCGCAGGCCGCGCTCGACCAAGGCCGCCTGCGACGCGGACGGGATCATGTCGAGCGCGTCCGTCCGGTACAGCGTCCGCCACCGCGTCTGGCGGCCGCCCGACGACGGGTAGCCGCCGATGTCGCGGAGGTTCCGCGTGCCGGGAAGGCGAAGGTGCCGGCCGTCCGTGAGGCTTGGATTCATGCCGGTACGGTATCGCGCCACGCGCAATCCCTGCCGGGTCAGCGGGCCACGTCCCGGCGCTGCATGCCCCATGCCCCGATCAGGACGCCGCCAACGGCGATCACGGCGCACGCGATCACACCCGGCACGTCCCAGGCCCCGATCATCGGCTGCCCGAGGTGCGCGGTCAGCGCAAGCTGGTGGACCCAGTCGGGAAGCTTGAGGGGCGGAGCGATCAGGTCGACCAGGTATGTCGCCACCACGAAGAGCGCGGCAACCTCGGCCGCGACCGACGTCCTCCACAGCCCGCCAACGGCGATGCCCACACCGGCGATCGCAGCGGCATAGAGGCCGAGCGCGGCCGAACCGATCATCGGATCACGCGCGGCCACGCCCCCCGATGCAGCGCCGAGCCCGATGCCGGCGGCGAAGACGAGGCTCATGACCACGATCGCGAGGAGCGCGCCAATGCCGCCCGCGATCACCCATCGGGCGCGCGCCGTGGGCGTCGCGAGCACCATCTCGAGGCGGCCCTCGGTCTCGTCCGACGCCCACCTCGAGACGAACGTCGCCGCGGCGAACCCGGCCGCGATGAACAGCAGCTCCGCGTACAGCTGGAGCCAGCCGCCGGTCGATCCGAGGTCGAATCCGGGGAAGATCGCACCGAAGGTCTGCGAGAGGTTGGGGTCCTTCCCCAGCTGGTTCGCCATCGGTCCGACCAGCGATGCGACGAGCGCGCCCATGAGGCCGAGCCCGATTCCCCACGAGAGTGCGCGTGGCAGCTGGTCGCCGAACGCCCTGGCAACGGGCCCGCGGACTCCCAGGACGGCCGCCGGCAGGCTGGGCAGGGAGATGCCGGCCGTGACGCCGAGGTCGCGACGCACGAAGAGCTCGACCCCGGTCGCGAGGAGCCCAAGCGCGACGATCCCCACGACCCCGAGCGGCAGCCAGTCATACCGGCCGACGAGGGCGATATGGTCAGCGGTCCAGCGGAACGGGCTCAGGAACACGAGGCCGGGAACCTCCAGGCCGTTCGCGATCCAGAGGAGGAACATCGTGAGGCTGGCGATGCCCGCGGAGCCGGCCCGGCCGAGGATGGGCGCCAGGGCGAATGCGAGGCCGCCGAAGAAGAGGGCGAGGAAGCCGCACCAGAGCGCGAATCCGATCGAGGACAGGAGCGGAATCTGGTCGCCGAGTGCGGCGTCGCCGAACAGGGTCGAGCTCGCCGTCGTCATGACGGCGAGGATCGCCATCGCGAGGCCCAGCATGGTCAGGTGGGCGGTGACCTTCTCGAGCGCGATACGGCGCTTCCCAAACGGTGTGACCGCGACAAAGTCGAGGCTGCCGCGGTGGGCCTCGCCGGCGAGCGTCGAGGACAGCGCGAGGATCGACCACAGCGCGGTGCCGAGCGCGAAGATCGCCCCGTACTTGAACGTCATGTAGCCGCCGAGCGTGCCGAGGCTCACCGGCTTCCCGAACAGGCTGACCATCGACGCCGGGATGCTCCCGATGAGCGTGTCAACCTCGAGACGCGCAGTCGCCGTGGGGAAGATGCTCGAGACGGCGATCCCCATGACGAGCGCCATCCCGCCCAGGAGCCCCGCGGCGATGATGAATGAGAGCCGCGAGTCGCGGATCGTCTTGCCATAGATGCTCCCGAAGCCGTAGATGCGGCGTCGGAGCGGAATCGGTGGGAAGGTCGCCGCGACCGGCCGGCGCGGCGCTCCGGCGCTAACGGTCATTGCTGGTCACATCGACGGACTCGCGGCCGTACTCGGCGAGGAACGTCTCCTCGAGGCTCGGTTCGCGGCTGACGAAGTCGAGCAGCTCATAGCGGGCAGCGGCCTGGACCACGGGCGTGATCGCCCCGGAAACCCGCAGCCGCAGCACGTGGTCGTGGACCACGACCTCGCTCACCCCGGGAAGGGCCTCGAACTCGGCGGCCGGGACCGGCCCGGTGAAGCGCAGCTCGACCTCGTGGGCGGCCAGGTCGCGGAGGGCATCGACACGATCAACCCGGACGATGCGGCCGTCGCGGATGATCGCGACGCGGTCGCATGCCTTCTCCGCCTCGCTCAGGACGTGGCTGGACAGGAAGACCGTTCGACCCTCGGCGACCGCCTCGCGGAGCACCTCGAAGAACGTCTGCTGGACCAGCGGATCCAGGCCCGCCGTCGGCTCGTCGAGGATGAGCAGGTCGGGGCGGTGCTGGAGCGCGATCACCAGTCCCACCTTCTGCTTGTTGCCCTTGGAGTACTCCTTGAACCGGCGCGTTGCGTCGAGGTCGAAGCGCTCGATGAGCGATGCCTGGTAGCCGGTATCCACGCCCCCGCGCAGGTTGGCGAAGTACTCGATCGTCTGGGCTCCGGTCAGGCGGTCGTAGAGGGCGAACTCGCCTGGCAGGTAGCCGACCCGCCGGTGGATCGCCACGGGGTCGACCGTGGTCTCGATGTCGAAGAGGAACGCCTTCCCGCTGGTCGGCCGGATCAGGTCCAGGAGCGTTCGGATCGTCGTGGTCTTCCCGGCACCGTTCGGCCCGAGGAACCCGAAGACCTCACCCTGCTCGACCGTAAGGTCGACGTCGATGATGCCGCGGTGCGACCCGTACGACTTGGCGAGCTTCTCGGTGCGGATGATGGACGGCATGTGATTCCTTTCGCGGAATTGGTCAGGCGAACCAGCGGGCGATGACGTTGGGATCGATGAGCCGCAGCGAGCCGGGAGCCACGCCAAGGATCCGTTCGAGCGCCTCTCCGAAGGATGCGAGCGTGCGATCGACTTCGTCGCGCGTGACCCTGCCGGCCTGGAAGTCCAGGAAGAGGTGACTGGCCGTGTCGCTGATGCCCTGCAGCAGGGCGACCATGATGCCGGCCGTGTGGTCGGGCGATGTCGCAGTGAAGACCCCCTCGGCCACGCCCTGGCGGATGATCCCGGCGAAGAGGGGGGTGATCCGGGTCACGTAGCTGCGTCGGAACTTCTCTCGCATCATCGTGTTCTCGTCGGAGAACCAGACGTCGAGCAGCGCGAGGACGAGCTCCCGACGCTCGTATTTCCAGTCCGCGATCTGGCCGAAGAGGGCGTGCAGCTTGTCGAACGCGGCCAGGTCCGGATCCTCGACGACCGGTGCCACGAACGTCACGGCCGCCGTGGTCATCCGGTCCACGACGGCGTCCAGCAGCGCAGCCTTCGAATCGAAGTAATGGTAGAAGGCGCCCTTCGACGCGCCGGTCTCATCGAGGACGTCCTGGACGCTGAACTCGTCGTAGCCCCTCGAGGCAGTGAGGCGCTGGGCGACATCCACGAACACGTCGCGGCGGAGCGCGTGGGCCTCGGGATCGAGCGTTCGCGGCATGCTGGCCTCGTTGACAAACCGACTGCCGGTCTATGATAACGCACCCGTGGTCCGGGTGCCTGGCGTTCCAGCGTCCCCTTGAAGCCGCGGATGAAAGAGCCGACCATGCACATCGGAGGTATCTGATGGCCGTCGTCGCCCAACCGCTCGCCGGGTTCACGCCGGACGCGATCCTGCTCCTGACCGACCTGGCGCAGAACGACGATCGCGCCTGGTTCCAGCCGCGCACGACGTGACCGCGCGGCCATCGAGGCGCCCGCGTCCCCGCCCCGTGACCACCTCGTCGCGTGCGTTCGTCCTCCGTCACACCCGCGTTCGGCCGGTGCCGGGACTCGAGGAGATCCGGCTCCACCTGGCCGACGACACCCTGCCGCTGTGTCGCGCAGTCCAGGTCGAGACGAGCGATCCCGACGCGGCCTTCCCGTACTGGGCGTTCGCGTGGGCAGGGGGTCTCGCGATCGGCCGGTACCTGCGCGACCACCCGGAGGCCGTGGCAGGTCGACGGGTCCTCGACCTGGCGTCCGGGTCGGGCCTCTGTGCGATCGCCTCGATGCGGGCCGGCGCGAGCGAGGCGACCGGGGCCGATGTCGACGCCTTCGCCGCGGCGGCGATCGGCATCAACGCACGCGCCAACGCCTGCCGGGTCACCGCGGTGCGCCGTGACCTGCTGGACGAGGAGCCACCGGACGTCGACGTCATCCTGGCCGGCGACTGCTGGTACGAAGCCGGCCTTGCGGCCCGCGTCCTGCCGTGGCTGCAGCTGGCCAGCGACCGCGGCATCGATGTCCTGGTCGGGGATCCGGGACGCCGATCCCTGCCCGCGGACGACCTGGTGGAGCTCGCCGCCTACGACGTCCGCACGACGACGGAGCTCGAGGATCTCCAGCTGCGACAGGGGCGGGTCTATGCCCTGCGCCCGGTGCGCTGACCGCGTCGGAGTGGGCACGCGTGTCAGTGATGGGAAGATGACGGGGTGACCGCTCGACAGCACCCGCCCGACGCCATCGTCGTCGGTTCCGGGCCGAACGGGCTGGCGGCGGCGATCACGCTCGCGCGCGCCGGCCGCTCGGTCGTGGTGTACGAGGGACGCCAGACGATCGGCGGTGGGATGCGCAGCGCCGAGCTGACGCTCCCTGGGTTCGTCCACGATGTCTGCTCGACGGTCGCCGGGATGTCGGTCGCCTCGCCGTTCTTCGGTAGCCTCGACCTCGCCCGGCACGGCGTCGAACTGGTCCACCCGGACGCGCCCCTTGCCCATCCGCTCGATGACGGCCGGGTCGCGCTGCTCGAGCGATCGGTGGCCGCGACGGCGGCCGGTCTCGGCGAGGACGGCCGCGCGTACCGGGCGCTGTTCGGTCCGCTGGTGCGGCAGGCCGACCGGATCATGCCGTTCGTCCTCGGGCCATTGCTCCGGTTCCCGGCCCACCCGCTCGCGGCCGCCCGCTTCGGCCTGCCCGCGATCCGCTCGAGCGCCGGACTTGCGCGGAAGCGGTTCGGCGACGAGCCGGCGCGCGCGCTTCTCGCCGGCCTGAGCGCCCATTCGATGATCGCGCTGGGTCGGCCCACGACGGCGGCCTTCGGGCTGGCGCTCGGGATCACGGCCCACGCGTACGGCTGGCCGGTCGTTCGGGGCGGCACCGGGAGGCTGGCCGATGCCCTCGCGGCGGAGTTGCGTTCGCTCGGCGGCACGATCGTGACCGGTCGGTGGATTCGCTCGCTCGACGAGCTGCCGCGCGCCGGGGCCATCCTGTTCGACACGACGCCGCGCGCGCTCGTCGCGATCGCCGGGGATCGGCTCGGTGGCGGCTATCGTCGTCGCCTGGCCGGGTTCCGCTACGGTCCGGGCGCGTTCAAGGTGGACTGGGCGCTCGACGGGCCGATTCCGTGGCGGTCGCCCGCCATCGCGCGGGCAGGGACCGTCCACCTCGGAGGCACGCTGGAGGAGATCGTGGCCGCCGAGGACGAGGTGGCCCGCGGGCGGCATCCCGAGCGGCCGTTCGTGCTCCTCGTTCAGGCCAGCCTCTTCGACGCCACCCGGGCGCCGGCGGGTCGACACACCGGCTGGGCCTATTGCCACGTGCCGAATGGGTCGCCTGTCGACATGACCGACCGGATCGAGGCCCAGGTCGAGCGCTTCGCGCCCGGCTTCCGCGACCGCATCCTGGTCCGGGCCACGGCAGGTCCCGCCGAGCTCGAAGCGTCCAACCCGAACAACGTCGGCGGGGACATCAACGGCGGGATCCAGGACCTCCGCCAGCTCTTCACGCGGCCGGTCGCCCGCCGCGACCCGTACGCGACGCCGGCCCGCGGCATCTACCTCTGCTCGGCGTCAACGCCGCCCGGCGGCGGGGTCCACGGCATGTCGGGCGTCTTCGCGGCGCGCTCCGCGCTCCGCCGCGAGTTCGGCATCCGGTCGGTCGACTCGTAGGCGGCCGGGCGACTCGTAGGCGGCCGGGCGACTCGACGTCGCGAATTCGGACCTTGCAGCGGTGGGCGGGAGGACCCTCCACGGACGGGAGCCAATCCAGCCGGCCAATCTCGGCGTATCAGCCTGCATGGCCTGGGCCTTTCGTGCCCGGGCGAGACAGAGGGGGGACCCGACGATGCGTGGCTGGAGACCAGGGCTCGGAATCGCTGCTGCACTCGTCCTCACGTTGTCGCTCGCGGCGCCAACGCTCGCGGCGAGCGACCACCGAACCGTCCAGATGCGTGACGCATGCGACGGGCCGACGTTCAACGCGGCGATCGGCCCCGGCGCATGCGCACGAGACGGCGGCGTCACGTTCGACGAGTTCATTGGGCAGCTTCTCGCGATGGGCGAGGCTCCCGCGTGGCGGTTCGCCCCCGCACAGGTGAAGATCGACGCGGGTGGAACGATCGACGCCTACAACCGCGGCGGCGAGGCTCACACGTTCTCAGAAGTTGCGAACTTCGGCGGCGGCTGCGTCCCGCAGCTCAACGCGCTGCTCGGCCTGACCGCGGTCCCGGAGTGCACCACCAACCCCGCGCTGCTCTTCGCGACCCTCGCGGCCCCTGGCGGTGAGGTCGAGACGGGACCGCTTCCCGCCGGCGTTCACCGGTTCCAGT
This sequence comes from Candidatus Limnocylindrales bacterium, assembly GCA_038214375.1. Lineage (GTDB taxonomy): Bacteria > Chloroflexota > Limnocylindria > Limnocylindrales > CSP1-4 > CTSoil-043. The sequence continues at coordinate 76,902 of JBBQRX010000003.1, read as the reverse complement.
GCTTGATCCACCCGTGGATGCGAACGACGGTCGAGGCCAGGGTCGGCTCGGACTGAGCCGACACGAGCGGTCATCGTGAGCGTCGGTCGCCGGTTCGCCGACGGCCGGCGCGACGCCAGAGTGCGGACCTCGCCGATACGCGACATTCGATGACCGGGGTCCGCCAGGGAACGGGTCTTGCCGGTGACGCGTTGATACCCTCTCACGCATGCGACCCGTCCCTGCCCGCATCGCCGAGACCGTCGCCCCGAGAAGGCTCGGACGGAGCTTCCGGTGGCTCCTGGCTGCAACCATCATCAACAACGCGGGCGACGGCGTCGTCATCTCGGCCGGGCCATTGCTCGTCGCGTCGCAGACGCGCGACCCGTTTCTCGTCTCGATGGCGCTCCTGAGCGAGTATCTCCCGGTCCTGCTGTTCGGCGTCCTGGGCGGGGCGGCGGCAGACCGGTTCGATCGCCGGCGGATCGTCGTCGTGGTGAACGTCGGTCGCGCGCTCGTGCTGGGCGCGCTGGTTGCCGTGATCGTCACCGGCGCGGTCAACATCGCCGTCGTGCTGGCCGTCCTGTTCGTCCTGGGGACGGCAGAGACGTTCGCGGACTCCGCCAGCAGCACGCTGATCCCCGGTCTCGTGGCCCGCCAGGACCTCGGCATCGCGAACGCGCGGATGCAGGGTGCGTTCCTCCTGACCAACCAGCTGCTGATGCCGCCGATCGGCGCGTTCCTGTTCGCGGTCGGCATGGCCCTGCCGTTCGCGACCAATGCGGCATGTTTCGCCCTCGGAGCCGTGCTCGTCTCGCGCGTCGTCACCGGCTCGCGCAGCCGGCCAGGGGAGGGGAGCGGCCTGCGCGCCGAGATGGTCGAAGGCATCCGGTGGCTCATGGCGCATCCGCCCATGCGAACGCTCGCGCTCACGATCTTCACCTTCAACATCACGTACGGTGCGGCGTGGTCCGTGCTCGTCCTGTACGCGGGCGAGCGCCTCGGCATGGACGAGGTGGGGTTCGGTCTCCTGACCACCGCGGTCGCGATCGGCGGGGTCGTCGGGATCGCGTCATACGGGAGGCTCGAGCGGCGCTTCTCGCTCGCCGACATCATGCGCGTCGGGCTCGTCATCGAGACCTGCACCCACCTGGTGCTGGCGCTGACGACGTCGCCCGCGATCGCTTTCTCCATGCTCGTGGTGTTCGGGGCGCACGCATTCGTCTGGGGAACGACGTCGACCGTCGTCCGTCAGCGCGCGGTTCCGGACGAGCTGCTCGGTCGCGTGACGGGTGTCTACCGCGTCGCGATCGTCGGCGGGCTCGTGGTGGGCACGCCGCTCGGCGGCCTGCTCGCCCGAACGTTCGGCATCACGGCCCCATTCTGGTTCGGGTTCGTGGGCTCGGCGGTGCTCGTCGCCATCCTGTGGCGCCAGTTCGAGAACATCGTCCACGCCGGGTCGCAATGAAGGCAACGAACCGGCTTTCAGCGGCGATGGCCGATCCCCGGCGGCAGGCGTTCGATCGGCTCGATAGAGCCCGACGCGACGCGTGCGACGCCGGCGACCACCGCACCGAAGCGGACCGTGCGGCCGAGCTCATCGCGACCGCCGACCCGCGATCGACGGCCGACTTCATTGTCGCCAGCCTTGCCAACCTGCTCGCGCTCGAGCACCTCGTCTCGGCGACCGGGATCGACGGGGATCGGACCGCTGCGCTCGACACGTGGCATGCCGCGGCCAGTGCCGCGCACGCCGCCCTCGACGAGCGCCTCCTGGAGGACGGCGTCTCAGCCAACGCGCGCCGCGCGGCGCTCGACCCGGTGGTCTCGAGCCTGCGCCGCGCGCAGGAGGCCGACGGCGTCGAGCTGAGCGCGCCCGCGGCCGACCTTGCGAGACGAGAGCGGGCGAGGGGTGGCCCACGGCCGCAGAGCCCGACCTTCTTCGCGAGGAGTCGGGAGGGAATTGCCGCCATCTGCGCGCGCGACGGGCGTGCATGGTGGCATGCGCGGTTCGTCGCGCGGTTCGGCTCCGACGCGCCCGCGGGCTGGTGGCTGGACGACCCGGCGGCGCCCGCGGGTGGCCAGGTCGCACCGCGGGGGGACGCCGATGAGTGGTTCGACGCGCTGGACCAGGCCGAGTTCCTTGCCGAGATGGAGGCTCGGTACCGGGCGGAGACCGGCCTGCCGGGGCGTGGCGAGGGCCGGGTCAGCGAGCTCCATCTCCTGCGCTGTGTGGAGGCGGCCCTGCCCGCGGTCGAGATCATCCGCCAGGCCCGCCCAGCCTGGCTCGGAGGCCGCCAGTCCCTCGACATGTTCATCCCGTCCCTCGAGCTCGCGATCGAGTACCAGGGCGAGCAACACTACGTGGCGCTCGTGCACTGGGGCGCCGAAGCCGGGCTGGCCGCTCGTCGCGACCTGGACGAGCGCAAGCGCGACGCCTGCCTGCGAGCCGGCGTCAGGCTGGTCGAGTGGCGCTACGACGAGCCCGTGTCGGTCGCGGCAGTTCGAGAGCGGCTCGGCATCGGGGACACGTAGGCGGCCGACTCGCCGGGTACCAGGGTTCGCCTTGATGGCGCCAGGCGCGTCAGCGGCAGTAAGCGCGGGCCGCCGCGGTCAGCACGTCCGCGCAGGCGATCACGCTTCGGGCGCTCACCCATTCGTCGTCCGCGTGGGCGCCATCGCCGGCGGGGCCGAAGAGGAGCGTCGGGATGGCGGCCGCCGCCGTGAACGCAGAGTCCGCCCAGAAGGAGAGGCCCTCGACGGCCGGTGAGGCCCCGAGCACCGACGCTGCAGCGTCGCGGACCAGGTCAACCAACGGGTGGGCGCCATCGATCTCGAACGGGTCCCGGGCGAGCGTCACCCGGGCGGTGGCGCGCAGGTCCGGGTCCGCAGCGCGGCACGCGTCCAGCACCGCTTCGATCTCCGCCTGGACTCCGGCCGGCGTCTCCCCCGGGATCGTCCGGCGCTCCACGCTGAGCAGGACGCGATCGGGGAGCGTCGCCATCTCCGACCCGCCGGCGACGAGCGAGGCGTGCAGCAGCGGCGGTCCGAGCAGCGGGTGCGCCAGAGCCTGGAGATCGGTGCTGTAGGCCTCGAGCGCGGCGATCACCGGGCCGGTCCGGAAGATCGCGTCCACGCCGAGGTGCGGTCGGGAGCCGTGGGCCGCCTTGCCGAGGACCTCGATCTCGACCCAGACGAAGCCCCGGTGGGCGATCCCGATCGCGAGCTCGGTCGGTTCGGCCACGATCACCGCGTCCGCGGTTGCGTGCTCGAGGACTGCCTGGATGCCGAGGCTGGCGTGTTCTTCGTCGGCGACTGCGGCGACGATCACCTGCCCGTGGACCCCGGCCCGGGTCGCGTCGCGGCATGCGACAAGTGTTGCGGCCAGGCCACCCTTCATGTCGTAGGCGCCGCGCCCGATCAGCCGGTCGCCGTCGAGCCGGGGTTCGAGCGGCCGCTCCATCGACCCGAGGCCGACGGTGTCGAGATGTCCGCACAGCATCAGGGTCGGTCCGTCGCCGGTGCGCGGGCCGCGCACGATGACACTCGGTCTGCCGTCGGCCGAGGCAACCGTCTCGGCAGTCAGGCCGTTGCGCTCGGCCCACGCCGCGACGAATCGCGCGATCTCGCCCTCGCCGGCGCCTCCGGGCGCGAGCGTTGGGTTGACCGACTCGATCGAGATGAGGCGTCGCGTGAGGTCGATGACATCGCTTGGCATGTCCGGAGGATGGGCCGCATGGCCGGCGCATGCAACTCGGGCGGCGCGCCTCGCTCACGCCCCAGCGAGAACCTCGCGGAGCTTCGCGGCGAAGCCATCGGGATCACCGCGCTGGCCGTACTCGCCACCGAGGAAGCCGGCGTGGCCGCTCGGGAAGATCACGGGCTCCGATCCGAGCCGCTCGGCGACCGCGAACGCGCCGCGGGACGCCATCTGGCCCTCCGACTCGACGCCGGCGGCCATGACGATCCGGGTGCGGGCCGCGCCTAGCGCCTCGAAGTCGGGCTCGAAGTGTGTCGAGGAGATGATGTTCTGACCCAGAAGCGGGTCCGTCCGGGTGCCGTCGTCCACCTCGGGCAGACCGAACATCGCCGGATCCGCTGGTGGCTGGCTGGCGTCGTCCGGGCCGAACGGCCCCTGGTGACCGGCGGCCACCATGAACTGCGCCATGCCCGCGCCGAACCCACGCTGCTGGTAGGTGTCATGGACCGCACGGCAGGCTGCAAGCGCGCCCTCGCGATCGGGCAGGATCGACGCGAGCGGCGGCTCGTGTGCCACCAGCGTCCGAACCTGCTCCGGGTGCGTCGCCACGAGCGCGAGCGCGTTCACGGCGCCACCGCTGCTGGCGAAGAGGTCGACGGGGCCCGCGTCGAGCTCGGCGATGAGCCGATGCAGGTCGTCGGCGTGCTCTTCCGGCGTTGACGGGCCGGCCGGATCGGCCTTCGTGCTGCGGCCGACGCCCCGCGGATCGTAGGTCACCACCGTGCGATCGGTGAAGTGCCCGGCAAGCGTCACGAAGCCGCCGGCGCCCATCGGCGATCCGATGAGCAGGAGCACGGGGGCAGGGGAGTCCGTTCTCCGCACGTCGTAGGAGAGGACGGCATCCTGCACGTCCAGGGAATGAGTCGTTGCCTGGGTCGTCGTAGTCATGGTTCCCCCTTTGCTCTGCTGGCGATGGTCGTTGCGTTGCGGTGAGCGCGTCACCCGAAATGAGATATGCGTGGCGAATGGCGACTGCCGGACCCCGCTCGGTTCAAGGTCGCGCTCGCGGCAACCTCGGCACTCGTCACGTCGCTCCGGAGATCTACGCGGAGTTGACCGGAGCCTGAGCGAGGATGGCGTCGATCTGGCCGACCGCCTGCGTGAGACCTTCCTCCATGCCCATGGCGAGGTACTGCTCCATGGCCTCGGTGCTCGGGTAGCGGCTCTCGATCGACATCCGGGTGCGGCCCCTCTCGATCGGCTCGATCGTGACACGCCCTTCCTCGCGCGGGATGGCGTCATTCGGCGTGCCGTCGTCATTCGCGATCCCGTTGCGGAAGACGAGCCAACGCGGTGGATCGACCTCGAGGACGTCCCAGAAGCCGCGCGGCTGGTCGCCGGTCGGCCCGGTCATGTGGTACTCGACGCGACGGCCAGGGGCCAGGTCGTGGGCCGTGACGGTCGCGGGGTACATGGGCGGACCCCACCAGCGCTCGAGCTGGCGCGGGTCGGCCCACAGCTCCCACACGCGCGCCGGCGATGCGTCGAACTCGGCGATCAGGGTCATGGTCAGGGCGGCGGGATCCTTGCGAACAGCGGTGACAGTCATGTGTCGTCCCCCTTGGTGCTGGTGATGAGATTGGTCATGCGCTCGACGCGGCCGCGCCAGAGCGTCTCGTACTGGTCGAGGAGGCTTCGAGCCAGCTGGAGCCCCTCGACATTTGTGCGCACCACCTTGCGGCGGCCAGTGCGTTCCTTGGTGACCAGGCCGGCCCTCTCGAGCACGGCGACGTGCTTCTGCACCGCCGCAAAGCTCATCGGGTAGTGCCCGGCCAGCTCAGCCACGCCCTCGCTCCCAGCGAGTGCCCGCAGGACGATGTCGCGCCGGGTGGCATCCGCCAGGGCGGCAAAGACGGTGTCGGCGTTGAACGTGGCGGTCATTGATACAACCATACGGTTGTATTACCGCCCTGTCAAGCGGACGGGGGCGGCGAGCTGCCGCGAGGAGCGCCTCGAAGCACGCGAATCGAGTCGTCCACGGGCGCGCGAGACTACACCGAGAGCGACGCTCCGCCTGTAGGCTTCACCGGTCATGCCAGCCGAGTTCATCTACAGCACGTACAAGCTCGCCCGCCACTACCCGCCTGATCGGACCGTCCTCGAGGACATCTCGATCTCGTTCTTCCCGGGCGCCAAGATCGGGGTCATCGGCCCGAACGGTGCGGGGAAGTCGAGCCTCCTGCGGATCATGGCCGGCCTCGACGACGGGTTCACCGGGGAGGCACGCCTGACCCCGCGCTTCACCGTCGGCTACCTGAGCCAGGAGCCGCAGCTCGACCCGGCGAAGGACGTCAAGGGCAACGTCATGGACGGCGTCCACGAGGTCCAGGCGCTCCTCGATCAGTACAACGCTGTCATGGCGCGATGGTCCGACCCGGACGCCGACTACGAGGCGATCGGCCTGCAGCAGAGCGCGCTCGAGGACCGGATCAACGCCGCGGACGCGTGGAACGTCGAGCGGAACGTCGAGATCGCCATGGAAGCCCTGCGCTGCCCGCCGGACGACGCCGACGTGAGGACGCTCTCCGGCGGTGAGAAGCGTCGGGTCGCCCTCGCCCGTCTGCTCCTCCGGCACCCCGACCTGCTCCTCCTCGACGAGCCCACGAACCACCTCGACGCCGAGTCGGTCGAGTGGCTGGAGCACTTCCTCGATGAGTACGCCGGGACGGTGGTCGCCGTCACCCACGACCGGTACTTCCTCGACAACGTCGCCAAGTGGATCCTCGAGCTCGACCGGGGGAGGGGAGTCCCGTTCTCCGGCAACTACTCGAGCTGGCTCGAGCAGAAGCTCGAGCGGATGGCCCGCGAGTCGAAGGTGGTCGATGCGCGACAGCGCACACTCGCCCGCGAGCTCGAGTGGGTGCGGATGGGTGCCAGGGCGCGCCAGGCGAAGGGCAAGGCGCGCCTGTCGGCCTACGAGCGGCTGCTCGCCGAGGCGAATGACGCAAAGGACACGACGCGGGAGCTCGAGATCGCGATCCCCCCCGGTCCCCGTCTCGGCGATACCGTGATCGAGGTCCGCAACCTTCGCAAGGGCTACGGCGACCGGCTGTTGATCGAGGACCTGACGTTCTCGCTGCCGCGATCCGGGATCGTCGGGATCATCGGCCCGAACGGCGCCGGGAAGACGACGCTGTTCCGGATGATCGTCGGCCAGGAGTCACCGGACGGCGGGACCGTGGAGATCGGCGAGACCGTCAAGCTCAGCTACGTCGACCAGGGCCGCGACGAGCTGCGCGCGGAGCTGACGGTCTTCGAGGAGATCACGGACGGCGTCGAGGTCGTCAAGGTCGGCAGCCGCGAGATCCCGGCACGCGCGTACGTGTCGAGCTTCAACTTCCGCGGCGCAGATCAGCAGAAGCTCGTCGGGACGCTGTCCGGCGGCGAGCGGAACCGCGTTCACCTGGCCAGGCTGCTCCAGGCCGGGGGCAACGTCCTCCTGCTCGACGAGCCGACGAACGACCTCGATGTGGACACGCTGCGAGCGCTCGAGGCCGGCTTCGAGGCGTTTCCCGGCTGCGTCGTCGTCATCAGCCACGATCGCTGGTTCCTCGACCGGATCGCGACGCACATCCTGGCGTTCGAGGGCGACAGCCAGGTCCGACTCTTCGAAGGCAACGTCAGCGACTACGAGGCGTTCCGCCACACGGAGCTCGGCACCGCGGCCGACCAGCCGCACCGTATCCGGTACAAGCGACTGGCGGGCTGATGCACGGGGGAGGAAACATGACCGTCATCTCGTGGCTGCTCGACGCCGATCCCTCGATCCGCTGGCAGGTGATGCGGGACCTGACGCACGAGGCGGCGAACGTCGTCGCCCCGGAGCGGGCGAGGATCGCGACCGAGGGCTGGGGCGCCCGGCTGCTCGCCCTGCAGGCGGCAGACGGCCTGTGGGGCGGCGCGGCCTGGTCGCAGGACTGGACGGACACGTTCCACGTCCTTGAGTTCCTGCGCCGGCTCGGGCTGGATCCTCAGAGCGAGCAGGGCCGGCGGGCAGTCGGCCTCGTCCAGGAGCATGTGACGTGGGGGGACGGCGCGCCGTGGAAGAACCCCTGGGCCGACAACCGGTTCTTCGAGGGAGAGGTCGAGCCGTGCATCAACGGCAACGTCCTCGCGACCGGCGCGTACTTCGGCGTGGACATGGCGCCGCTCGCCGATCGGCTCCTCCGTGAGCAGCTACCCGACGGCGGCTGGAACTGCGAGGTCGAGAATGGCGCGACCGTCTCGTCGTTCGCGACGACGATCAACGTCCTCGAGGGGCTGCTCCAGCACGAACGGGTGGCCGGCGGCTCGGCCGCGGTGCGGGCGGCACGCGGCCGCGGCGAGGCGTACCTGCTGGAGCGCCGGCTGTTCCGCCGGAAGACGACCGGCGAGGTGATCGACCCCAGCTGGCTCCGCTTCTCGTTCCCGCACTGGTGGCACTACGACGTCCTGCGCGCCCTCGACTACCTGCGCGAAAGCGGGGTCGAGCCCGAAGAGCATGTCGCCGAGGCGATCGGGATCGTCGAAAGCAATCGGGGTCCCGACGGCCGATGGCCGCTCCAGGACGTCCACGAGGGCGGGGCCCATTTCGCGATGGAGGACGGCGAGGGCACGCCGAGCCGGTGGAACACGCTCCGCGCGATGCGGGTGATCCACTGGTTCGTGCCGGGCCCGGCAACCACCCCACGGCCGGCGCGGACCGACCGCGATCGACCGCCGGGGCGCCGCTGAACACTCGTCAGGCGCCCACGTAGGCCGCCAGGTGCTCGCCGGTGAGAGTGGAGCGGGCGGCGACGAGGTCGGCGGGCGTGCCCTCGAACACGATCCGGCCGCCGTCGTGGCCGGCGCCGGGGCCGAGGTCGATGATCCAGTCGGCGTGCGCCATGACCGCCTGGTGGTGCGCGATGACAATGACCGACTTGCCGGAGTCCACGAGCCTGTCGAGCAGGCCGAGCAGCTGCTCGACGTCGGCAAGGTGGAGGCCGGCGGTCGGCTCGTCGAGGACGTAGACGCGGCCCTTCTCCGCCATCTGGGTGGCCAGCTTGAGCCGCTGCCGCTCGCCGCCGGACAGGGTGGTGAGCGGCTGGCCGAGGCTGAGGTAGCCGAGCCCGACGTCGGCGAGCCGGTCGAGGATGGCGAGTGCGGCAGGCACGCGCGCTGCTCCGGCAGCGAAGAACCCCTGGGCCTCGGTCACTGACATCGCGAGCACCTCGCTGATGTCGCGGCCGCCGAGGTGGTAGTCGAGCACCGACGCCTCGAACCGCTTCCCCTCGCACACCTCGCAGGTCGTGGCAACGCCCGCCATCATCGCCAGGTCGGTGTAGATGACGCCCGCGCCGTTGCAGTTGGGGCAGGCGCCCTCGGAGTTGGCGCTGAACAGCGCCGGCTTCACGCCGTTGGCTTTCGCGAACGCCGCGCGGATCGGGTCGAGCAGACCGGTGTACGTCGCGGGGTTGCTCCGTCGCGAGCCGCGGATCGCGGCCTGGTCGACGGAGACCACGCCGTCCCGGCCCGACACTGAGCCGTGGATCAGCGAGCTCTTGCCGGACCCGGCGACGCCGGTGACGACGACGAGCACACCGAGCGGGATGTCGACGTCCACGTCGTGGAGGTTGTGCGTGCGGGCGCCGCGCACCTCCATCACGCCCGACCGCATCCGCACGGACGGCTTCAGGGACGCCCGGTCGCCCAGGTGACGCCCGGTGAGCGTGCCGCTTGCCCGCAGCCCCTCGACCGAGCCCTCGAACACCACCTCGCCGCCGGCGGCACCGGCACCAGGGCCGAGGTCGACGACATGGTCGGCGATCGCGATCGTCTCCGGCTTGTGCTCCACGACCAGCACGGTGTTGCCCTTGTCCCGCAGCTGCAGCAGCAGGTCGTTCATCCGCGCGATGTCGTGGGGGTGCAGCCCGATCGTCGGCTCGTCGAAGACGTAGGTGACGTCGGTGAGAGGCGAGCCGAGGTGGCGGATCATCTTGATGCGCTGCGCCTCGCCGCCGGACAACGTGCCCGACGGCCGGTCGAGCGACAGGTAGCCCAGCCCGATCTCCACGAACGATTCGAGGGTCAGCCGCAGCGCCCCCAGCAGGGGCGCCACCGACGGTTCGTCCAGGCCGCGCACCCACACGGCCAGATCGCTGATCTGCATGGCGCTGGCATCGGCGATGTTGACACCCTCGATCTTCGACGACCGAGCACCCTCGTTCAGGCGGGAGCCGCCGCACTCGGGGCAGGCAGTGAACGTCATGGCCCGCTCCACGAACGCACGGATGTGCGGCTGCATCGCCTCGACGTCCCTGGAGAGCATCGACTTCTGGATCCTCGGGATCAGCCCCTCGTACGTCAGGTTGATGTTGTCGACCTTGATCTTCGTCGGCTCCCGGTACAGGAGGTCGTGGAGCTCGGCTTTCGTGTAGTCGCGGATCGGCTTGTCAGGGTCGAAGAAGCCACAGCCTGAGAAGATGCGGCCGTACCAGCCTTCCATGCTGTAGCCGGGGATCGTGAGCGCGCCCTCGGTGAGCGACTTCGTGTCGTCATAGAGCGCCGACAGATCGAAGTCGGTCACGCTGCCCATGCCCTCGCAGCGCGGGCACATCCCGCCGGTGATGGAGAAGCTGCGTCGCACGGCCCTGGCAGACGCACGTTCGACGGTGGCCGAACCGACGCCGTGGGCCGAGGCCACGTTGAAGGAAAATGCCTGGGCCGGGCCGATGTGTGGCGTCCCGAGGCGGGAAAAGAGGATGCGAAGCATCGCGTTGGCGTCGGTGGCGGTGCCCACCGTGGAGCGGGAGTTGGCGCCCATCCGCTCCTGGTCCACGATGATCGCGGTCGTCAGCCCGTCGAGCACGTCGACGTCGGGCCGCGCCAGCGTGGGCATGAAGCCCTGCACGAAGGCGCTGTAGGTCTCGTTGATCATCCGCTGCGACTCCGCGGCGATCGTGTCGAACACCAGCGAGCTCTTGCCCGAGCCGGAGACGCCGGTGAACACCGTCAGCCGGCGCTTCGGAATCTCGATGCTGATGTCCTTGAGGTTGTTCTCGCGCGCGCCGTGTACGCGGATCAGGTCGTGGCTGTCGGCAACCTGCAGCGGATCCGCCTGCGTGCCCGTGCTCGTGACCTTGCTCATCGTGCGCGTGCCGTCCCTGTGGTCATCGTAGAAGCCAGGCCGCACGGGCTCAGGCCGTCAGCCTGAGAGGGCCCGGGGGCAGGCCCAATCCTCAGCTCACGGCCTTCTTCACGAGCGCGCCGATCCGTGCCTCGTCCGCGGCGGTCAACTTCGTCAGGGCGAAGGAGGTCGGCCACATGGCGCCGTCGTCGAGGCGCGCCGCTTCTTCGAAGCCGAGGGTCGCGTACCGCGAGTTGAACTTCTCCGCGCTCTTGAAGAAGCAGACGACCTTGCCGTCCCTGGCGTACGCGGGCATCCCGTACCAGGTTTTCGGCCAGAGGGCCGGCGCGGTCGCTTCAACGATCGCATGGATCTTCTCGGCGATGATGCGATCCGGTTCCTTCATTGCGGCGATTGCCGCGAGCAGGTCGCGTTCGCCCTGCGCTCTGTCCTTGCTCGCGCGCTCCTCTGCTTTCAGCTCCCGGGCGCGAGCCTTCATCGCGGCGACTTCGTCATCGGTCCATTTCCCGGTCGCCTTGCCGATCGCGGCGCTGTTCCTGGCGGGACTCTTCCTCTCGGTCATTCGGTTTCCTCCCGTGCGAGTCATGGTGGGACGAGCCTCATGCTCGGCAGCCGCTTTTCAGCGCGCCACGGATGGATGCGGCGCGGGGAGATACGGTACCAGCGATGCGCCGCGGCGAGCGCCGGTGTCGACGGCGGCGCGAAGGTCGTACAGGCTGGACGCGCTCGCCGCCGACGTCAAAGCACGAACGAGCCCGCGATCGCCTGCGAGGTGAGCCAGACGCCGAGGGCGAGAACGGTCGCGGCGCCGATCGCCGGCGCCGCGGCGGCCAGGCGCCCGAGCTGCCGGCCGAACCGCACGCGCTCGGATCGCGCGGCGAGCCCGCGTGCATGGACCAGCGCCAGCCCAACGCCACCGAGCACGACCGCCATCCCGAGCCCGAAGGCGACGACAAGCACGAGTCCCCAGGCGGGCCGGCCGCTCGCGATCGCGGCGAGCAGCAGGAGGAGCGCGTTCGTCGAGGGCACGATGCCGCCGGCAAGCCCGAGCAGGGCGAGGCTTCGCCAGGTGATCGGCGCGTCTCCGGCCGGAACATGTCGGTGGCGAACACCGCCATGGGCGTGCTCGCCGGCGCCCGCGTGGTCGTCGCCCCGTGGGGATGCGTTGTCGCCCGGGACTGCGTGCTCGTGCTCGTGTGGATGGGTGTGGGCATGGGCGCCGTCGTGCTCGTGCACGGTCGGCTGCGAAGAGCCGTGGTCGCGCTGGTGCTCGTGCGCGTGCGCCACCGGCGCCCCGTGCGCCCCGGCCCCACGCGCGCGCCGCGCGCGGTGGGCCCGTACCTGGCCGGCGACCAGCCAGCCGCCGATGCCGAGCACGAGCAGCGCGGAGGCAAGGGGCGCCCACCGCGTGAAGGTCTCTGGTGGCAACGCGCCGCCGGCCGCCGCAACGATGCCGGCCAGGACAAGGATCCCGAGCGTGTGCGAGATCGTGACGCTGAGGCCCAGGCCGACGGCGTGACGGGCGGTGCCGCGGGCGCCGACCAGGTAGGCGGCCATCACCGTCTTCCCGTGGCCCGGGGTCAGGGCGTGCCCGGCCCCGAGGAGGGCCGCCGTGAGGATCGAGAGGAGGAGCGCCAGCGGCGTCAGGTCTCGTGCCTCCAGCAGGCCGGCGATCTCCGTCCCGACTCCCCCGGGCACGGCGGCCGCCACGGGTGCGGTGCCACCGGTGGGCCGTTGCATCGCCTCGCCGTCGGCCAGCGCGGTGTCACTGCCGGACGGGGCGGTGCGCGCGGGTGACGGTTCGCCGGCCGCGGGTGCCGGTTCGCCGGGCGTGGCTGTCGCGCCCGACAGGGGAGTCGCGTCCGGGACGGCGAACGCCCCGAGCTCGGCACCGCCCGGCGTCGCGGTGAAGGCAGCCGAACGCATGTCGAGTGGTGTGGCGAGCAAGTCCGTCGGGTAGGTGGTCAGCCGAGCCGACGCCGTCACGCCCTCCGGGACCGTCACGCCCTCCGGGACCAACGCGCCCGATGCGCCTGCCGCTGCCGGCCCGATGGTCGTCCCGTCGCCGACGACCGTGATCTCGCGCCAGCCGATCCGCTCCGGGTATGACCGGTCCTCGAATGTCACGTTGGTCGTCGTGGCGAGCGGACTGGCAAGACCGGCCCGGAACGTGCAGACGAGCCGCATCGTGGCGAGGCCGCCCGCTCCTGGAGGGAATGTGAGACCGGCCGCGAGGAGTCCGAGGTCGAGTCGAGCGCCGCCGAGTCGCAGATCCAGGAGCGGCGCCATGCCCCGGCATTCCGGAGCCTGGAGCGCCTCTGCCTCGGCCGGATCGATCGTGCCGTCGCCGTTCGGGTCGATCCTTCGTACTTCCTGGAATGCGGGAATCTCGGCCCGATCGAGCACGAAGTCGACGAGCACGCCGTCGCGACCAACGCGGATCCCCGCGTAATGGTTGATCGTGAAGTTGCCGAGCGGATGTGCCGACGCGACGGCCGGGAGGACGACAAGGAGGCCGACGGCCAGCGCCAGGGCGGCGCGGTTTCGCCGGTTCACGCCGCGGCCATCCATGGGACGTCGGCAGGCGAGGCGGGGATGATTTCGGTTCGCGTGGGCTGGAGCACGTCACGCACTCGAGGTTCCTCCGCGGTCCGGCCGCGATGCGGGCGCAGGACGAGCCTGTCGAGCTCGCTTCAGTAAGGTCTACGCAGGTGATGCCGCGCCGGATGAATCGGTCGTGCGCCGTTTCATCCATTCGACCCCCAGCCTCGTATGCACATCGTGGCGAGATCGAGGGCAGCCATTCGATCGCCCTCCCGTGGGGTGCCCTGCCGTGACCGCGTCCTTGTACCGTCCCGACCCACCCCGCGGTGGTCATCGCGTGCGTCGCCTGCGCGCCACGCTGGTCGGGCTCACCTGCGTCGCGATCGTCGCCAGCTGCGGGACGGGTGCCCCGACGGCCGTTGGGACGGGCCGGTCGGGCTCGGCGACCGGCGCCGCTCCGGGGCCGACCACGACGTCCCCAACCGTTGCGTCCCCGAGCGCGTCTCCGGCGATCGGGGTGTCGCCGTCGACGACCGCTCCCGCGAACACCGCGCCCACGATGACCGCCAGTCCGACGTCGGGGCCACTGACACCCGCCCCCGGCCAGGTCCTCGATTCGTCGATCCCCCCGACCCAGCGCACGATCCTCAACCTGCAGTCCCGCCTGCGGACCGACCCATCGAGCAGCGAGGGATGGCTGGAGCTCGGCGCGGCCTTGCTGCAGCGCGTCCGGGAGACTGCCGATCCGTCGCTGTACCCGCGGGCGGAGGCGGCGTTCACGAAGGCTCGCGAGCTGGCGCCGAATGATCCGTTGCCGCTGGTCGGGCTCGGCACGCTCGAGCTCGCCCGGCACCGGTTCGCCGGGGCGCTCCGGACGGGCCAGCAGGCACTCTCGATGGTGCCGCAGCTGTCGACGGCGACTGGAGTCGTCGTGGATGCGCTCGTGGAGCTCGGCAGTTACGACGATGCGGCACAGGCGGTCCAGCAGATGATCGACGCGCGGCCCGACCTGGCCTCGTATGCGCGCGTCTCGTACGTCCGCGAGCTCTTCGGCGACCTCCCCGGGGCGCTGTCGGCGATGCTCTCGGCCGTGCAGGCGGGCGGCGGAGCCTCGGAAAACAACGCCTACGTGCTCGTGCAGGCCGGCAACCTGCTGGTGCTGAGCGGCCGGCGCGACCAGGCGGACGCGGCCTACGCCCAGGCGCTGCAGCTCTTCCCGGACTTTCCGGCCGCGCTCGCGGCCCAGGGTCGAGCGGCGGTTGCGCGGGGCGACCTCGCGACCGCGATCGCCCGGTTCAGCCACGCGGCGGCGATCGTCCCGCTCCCCGAATACGTGATCGCTGTTGGAGAGGCGCAGGAGGCGTCGGGCGACCGGGCGGCGGCAGCCGACAGCTACGATCTGGCCCGCGTCGAGACCGCCCTTTTCAAGGCCAACGGCGTGGTCGTTGACCTGGAGCTGGCCCTCTTCGAGGCGGACCACGGCGATCCGGCGACCGCGCTCCAGCTCGCCGAACAGGCCTACGCCGAACGGCCAACTCTGAAGGCCGCCGACGCGCTCGCCTGGGCGCTCTTCAAGAATGGTCGCCTTGCGGACGCCCGCCGCCATTCCGCCGAGGCGCTGCGCCTGCACACGCCGGACCCGACCCTGCTGTACCACGCGGGCGCCATCGCGGCTGCGGCGAGGGATGCCATGACCGCCCTACGTGACCTCCGGGCCGCGCTGAAGCTCGATGCCGGATTCTCGGCGACCGGCGCGGCCGCAGCGCGGGATCTGTTGGCCCGCTTGCCGCACTGACCCGGCCCGGCCGGTTTCCGGGCGCGTCGTGGAAGGCTGTCGGACCGGGATCGGATTGCGAACCCGAGGGCATTCATCCGGCCGATGGGTCTCTGCGTAGACGTGACGACGGTCGCGGCCGGCCAGGCTCTCAACCGAAACGGACACCGTCCGGAACGGCCCGGTCCCGCGAGTGCACCTGCTAACGAGGGGAAACCAATGTCGAGACTTTCGCGAGCTGGCGGAGTAGGCGGGGCGTTGCTCATCGCTGCGCTCTCCGTCACTGGCGCCCTGGCATCCAGCCACAGGGAAGCGCCGCTCATCTCCATGGATCCGGAAGCGGACAGCACGGACCTGTACGCGTTCGTCGATCCAGTCAACCCGAAGTACGTTGACCTCATCGCCAACTACATCCCGATGGAGGATCCTGCCGGCGGCCCCAACTTCTGGATCATGGATCCCACCGTCAAGTACGCGATCCACGTCGACAACAACGGTGACGGCAAGCCCGACGTCAGCTTCGAATTCCGCTTCAAGACGATCGCAACGGGCCCGAACTCCTTCCTGTACAACAACAACCAGGTGACAAGCGTCGCCGACCCGAACCTGCTGGTCCGCCAGACCTACACGGTGACCCGGGTCATTGGCCACCGCAGCAGGGTGATCGGCTCGAACATCCCGACCGCACCGGCGAACGTCGGCCCGCGCTCGACGCCCGACTACGCGACGACGGCGGCCGGCGCGATCCGGACACTGCCCGGTGGATACAGCGTGTTCGCCGGCCAGCGCGATGACCCGTTCTTCGTCGACCTCGGCTCGATCTTCGACCTGGGAGGCCTCCGCCCGTTCAACGCGGCGCACCTGATCCCTGGGACGGCCGCCAAGGGCATCGACGACCTCGCCGGCATGAACGTCCAGTCACTGGCGCTTCGCGTCCCGATCGCCAGCCTGACGCGCGACCGCATGACGCATGCCGCCACCGACCTCAAGGGCGTCATCGGCGTCTGGACCGCGGCCTATCGCCAGTCCGTGACCGTCCGCACGCCGTCGGGCGGGATCAAGAACAGCGGCCCGTGGCGCCAGGTCTCGCGCCTGGGCAATCCGCTCATCAACGAAGTGATCATCCCGCGCGGGATGAAGGACTACTGGAACTCCCAGTCCCCGGCCAACGACTCGCAGTTCGTCAAGTTCTACGAGAATCCCGAGCTTGCCAGCCTGATCAACCTGCTCTATCCATCGCTCCCGGACGCCCGGACCACCGGCCGGACGGACCTCTCGCTGATCCTGCTCCACGGGATCCCGACCGTGAACAACACGGGCAAGGTGCCGGCCGACGAGCTGCGCCTCAACACGGGCATCGCCCCGTGCACGGCTGATGCCGCTGATGACACGACCGGCACGTGCCGCTCGATCGGCGTCTTCTTCAACGGGACCGACGCGGCACCCGACCTGCAGGCCTGGCCGAACGGCCGCCGGCTGTCCGACGACGTCGTCGACATGGAGCTCCGCGCCGTCGCGGACGGCTACGGCCCGATCCTCAACAGCCTGTTCAAGCTGCCCGACAACACCCCCAACAACATCGTCGGCGACGGGGTGGACGCGAACGACCAGCCGTTCCTGACCACCTTCCCGTACATCGCGACGCCCAACCAGGGCTACAGCCACGAGCATCACGCAGTCGGCATTCTGCCGCTGTAATCGGCTGCCACTGTCAGGGGTGCCTGGAACTCAAGGGACCCTGCACACTGAAGGTGAACCTGTCGCTGTGACGGAGCCTGCCGCTCCAGGCGGCGGCGCGTTCCCTGGAAGGCCCGGTGACCGAGCGGTTGCCGGGTCTTCCAGCATCTGGCGATCGTTTGAAATCGTGCTGTCACGCCCCGGAGGTTTCATGACGGGCAGTCATGACACCTCGATCGACAGACTGCAGTGCCCTCGGGAGGGGCCATCAGGCGTGAGCACGGCAGGGAGCTCGCATGAGGGGCATCAAGGACGATCGAGCGCCACGGCCTTTCCGGCCCATGGCGTCATGAATACCAGTCTCCACGAGCATGAATCACTCGCGGGCAGACACCTGGCGAGCGTGGTCGTCGCCCAGGTACTGGACGACGACGCCGACCGGTCAGTGATCGCACGCGTGGCGGCTGGCGACCTCGCCGCTCTCGAGGAGCTCTACGATCGCTATCGGGGCATGGCCTACTCGCTCGCTCTCCGGATTACGACTGACCCCGCAGCCGCCGAGGACGTCGTCCAGGACGCGTTTCTCGGCGTGTGGCGGAACGTCGCGCGCTACGCGGAGGGGCGAGGCACCGTTCGGACCTGGCTCCTCTCGGTCGTCCACCACCGGGCGATCGACACGATCCGAAGGCGGCGACCAACGGGGACGCTGCCCGATCCGGAGGCCGGCCCGTCTCCGGCGGCGCTCCGGTTGCCCGACGTCTGGAGCGAGGTCGCCGGTCGGCTCGATGCTGCGGCCGTCCGCCGGGCGCTGGCGGGCCTCTCGGAGGTCCAGCGACAGGCGCTCGAGCTCGGCTACTTCGGCGGCCTCACGCAACAGGAGATCGCCGAGCGAACGCGCACGCCGCTGGGAACGGTGAAGAGCCGCGTCCGGCTGGGCCTCCTCGCACTTCGCGATGCCCTTTCCGCGGAGACCAAGGCGGATGATCCGGCAGGATTGCGTGGGGACGTCGTGGCAGCGCTCGGTGGAGAGGCTACCGCCTGATCGTCACTGTTCGTGGCTACCAGAGTGCGACGCCGCGCTCTGGATCGTGTGCCAGAAGCCGGTCGTCCTTGGTGACGAGGCGCCAGCCATGCTCGAGGGCGGTCGCGAAGATCAGCCTGTCTGCCGGGTCACGCGGGAACGACGGCGGCAGCGCCACAGCAGCGGCAGCGATGGCGGGCGTGAGCGGCGCCGTGCGGAGCTCCCGCGCCAGCTGATCCAGCCAGGAGCGGACCGGGATGAGGAGAGTGAGGCGGCCGTGTTCCGCCAGCCAGGCGAGCTCGAACCACGAGATCGCCGCGATCGCGAGCTCATCCGCCTCGGAGATCGCCTTCGTTGCCTCGGCGCTCATCCGCTCCGGCTCGTCGGCCCACCAGTGGACGGCATGGCTGTCGAGCAGCACGGTCGTCATGGCAGGTCCCATGTCTCGCCCGTGGAGAACAGCTCTCGTTCGTCGTCCACCGCGGTTGTGACGAGGCTCTTGAACCTGCCGCGGAGTGCCGCCCCCCGGCGAGCCGGGACCAGCCGTGCGACGAGTCGCCCGTGGCGCGTGATCTCCACCTCCTCGCCCGACTCGACCTCGTCGAGCAGGGCGAGGATCTTTGCCTTCGCTTCCGTGGCAGTCACGACCTTTCCCATATGGTCAGGCTACTGGTCAGCGCGATGCGCGTCCACTCCTCTTCCGTGTTCGACGCGGCCGGGCCCAGCAGGATAGGGAGGGAGGTTTCGCCGCGGCGTATGCAGCCTCGGCCCCAGGGCGTGACGTCTGTCCTCAACGTCAAAGCGTCGGCCCGCCTACCCCCGGTTGACGTAGGCGGACCCGATCGGCGCCAACGACGCGTGCGCAAAGAACGTCGGCCCGTCAACGAGGGCGCCAGCGAGCCCGCCGAGACCATGGTGACGTCATGATCTCATGGTTGACACGCCTTGCTCATGGGATAGCATGTCTTTCATGAAGCACGCGACCATCTCGAAGGGCGGGCAGGTGTCGATCCCCGCCGAGGTGCGCCACCGATGGCGTACCAAGCGACTGCTCATCGACGACCGGGGGAGCGAGCTGGTCCTCCGCCCCATCCCGGACGATCCGATCGCGGCCGCACGCGGCTCGCTTGCCCGGCGTTGGGGCCCGGCCACGATGAGTTCGGATGACGCTCGGGCGCGGTCCCGCGAGGAAGAGGCGGAGGCTGGGACGAGGCCCCGCGGGGCCGACCACTGACCGTCTTCGATGCGCAGGCGATCATTGCGCTCCTGCAGGACGAGCCGGCCGCGGGAGCCGTCGAGGCAGAGCTGCGCGATCCCGCGCGCCGCTCATGGATCTCCGCGATCAACGTCGCGGAGATCGTCGACGTGATGGCACGGGTGTTCGGGCAGCCGCCGGACGAGGTGCGCGCAGCGCTCGAGATGCTCCATGCCGGAGGCTTGGGGACCATCCCCGTCGATGGCGACCTCGGCGTCGAGGCGGGCCGACTTCACGCACGCTTCTACGATCGGCGGACGAGTCCGCTCTCGATGGCGGATTGCGTCGCCCTCGCGACCGCGATGTCGCTGCGCGAGCCGCTCGCCACATCCGACCCTCCGCTGGCGGCCGCCGCGGCCGCGGTGGGCGTCGAGGTTCTGCCGCTGCCCGACGCGCGGGGCGAGCTACCGGGCACTTGAAGCGCGGGCGTCTTCCACCCCTGTCGGGCGTGTCGGAGAGCCACCTGACCGGAGCCTTCCCGCGCGGCTCACCCTCCCGGATCGCCCGCTGCGGTCCCTGCCCCATACACTGGCGCCTGAGTCCACCGCCACTTGACCAGCAGGGGAGGGGAGGCACCCGAGCGTGACGACCCAACCGAGCCTGACGCCCGCGGCGTTCGCGGCGAAGTGGCACGGCGTCACGACCACGGAGAAGGCGTCCGCCCAGGAACACTTCATCGACCTGTGCCGGATGCTTGGCGAGCCCACGCCGCACGAGGCAGACCCGATCGGCGCCCAGTACGCGTTCGAGAAGCGGGTCAGCAAGGCGGCCGGTGGGGACGGCTTCGCCGACGTCTGGAAGCGGGACTTCTTCGCCTGGGAGTACAAGGGCAGGAACAAGGACCTGCGGGCCGCCTACGTCCAGCTGATGGGCTACAAGGACGACCTGGGCAACCCGCCGCTCCTGGTGGTCAGCGACCTCGAGCGGATCGAGATCCACACCAACTTCACCGGCCTGAGCCCGATCGTGAAGCTGGTCACGCTCGACGACCTGGCGGCCAACGACCCTTCGGATGCCCTCCAGCTGTTGCGGGACACCTTCACGGCTCCCGAGGAGCTCCGCCCGGGGATCGAGCCGGCCCAGATCACCGAGCAGGCGGCGCGCCATTTCGCGGAGATCGCCCAGCGCCTCCGCTCGCGCGGCCACGATCCCCAGCGGGTGGCCCACTTCCTGGACCGGATCCTGTTTTGCCTGTTCGCCGAGGACGCGGGGCTGCTCCCGAAGGGCATCTTCTCGCGCCTGTCGCACGTCTCTCATGGACGCTCGGACGTCTTCATGACCGCGCTCGCGGACCTGTTCGCCAAGATGAGCAAGGATGGCGGGCTGTTCGGAACCGAGGAGATCGACTGGTTCAACGGCGGCCTGTTCGAGTCCGGCGACGTCCTGCCGCTCGCCGGCTCCGAGATCACGACGCTCCTGGAGATCGGCCAGCTCAACTGGGCGCTCATCGAGCCCGCGATCTTCGGCACCCTCTTCGAGCGCGGCCTGGACCCCGACCAGCGCGCCCAGCTCGGTGCCCACTACACGGATCGCGCGGCCATCTGGGGCCTGGTCGAACCGGTCATCCTGCGCCCGCTCCGGCGCGAGTATGCGGAGATGCAGGCCCGCGTCACCGGGCTGATCCTGTCCGGCCGCAAGGTCACGAAGTCGACGCGGCGCGAGGAGAACCCGATCGCCGTCTTCGAGGACTTCCTGGACCGGCTCCGCCGGGTCCGCGTGCTCGATCCCGCCTGTGGCTCCGGCAACTTCCTGATCGTCTCGCTGTGGGCGCTCAAGGACCTCGAGTTCGAGGCCATCAAGTGGGGCTCGCTCGTGCTCGAACGCCCGATGCAGGTGCCGCAGATTGGCCCCGAGGCGGTCCTGGGCATCGAGATCAACGCCTACGCCGCCGAGCTTGCCCGCGTGACCATCTGGATCGGCGAGATCCAGTGGATGATCCGCCACGGCCTGGGCTACCGCCGCGACCCGATCCTGCGCCCGCTCAACCACATCGAGACCCGCGACGCGCTGCTGGACCTCTCGGACCCGGCGAACCCGCGAGAGGCGGAATGGCCGGCAGCGGAGTTCATCGTCGGGAACCCGCCATTCCTGGGACGAAAGTTTCTCTTGGGAGCGGTCGGGCCGAAGTACGTGGGTGCGATCGACGGTCTGTTCGCCGGACGGATCCCGCGAGCCGCCGACCTCTGTGTGTACTGGCACGAGAAGGCACGAGCCCAGATCGCGGAGCGAAAGACACGCCGCGCAGGTCTGCTGGCTACTCAGGCGATTCGAGGCGGTGCCAATCGACGGGTGCTCGAGCGCATCAAGGAGACCGGGGCGATCTTCTTCGCTCGATCCGATGAGGAGTGGGTCCTTGCCGGCGCCACCGTCCACATCAGTTTCGTCGGCCAGGATGATGGCACGGATACGCAGCGCGAACTCGACGGACGACAGGTCGCAGCCGTCAACGCCGACCTCACCTCCGGTATCGATCTGACGAAGGCGCGCCGTCTGCCTCAGAACGCGGACACTGCGTTCGTGGGTGATCAGAAGGGCGGTCCGTTCGATATCCCGGTGTCGCTCCTGCGCGGGATGATTCTGGCGCCGAATCCGGACGGGAGATCAAACGCAGACGTGCTCCGTCCGTGGGTGAACGGCGAAGACATCACCCGGCGCCCTCGCGAGATGTGGGTCATCGACTTCGGGGTGGATGCCCCCGCCGACGAGGCTGCCCTGTACGAAGCGCCCTTCGAGTACGTGCGCGAGCATGTGCTGCCGACGCGGATCGGGATCCGCAGCCTGCGACGCGCGACTCACTGGTGGCTACACCACGCTCCGGCCGCCCGAATGCGGGAACGTTTGGCATGCCTGCCGCGCTTCATCGCCACGCCAACGACTTCAAAGCACCGCATCTTCGCCTGGATCCCCGGAGGTTCACTGCCATCGATCGCCACTGTGGCCATCGCGAGCGACGACGACGCCATGTTCGGCATCCTGCACTCATCGATCCACGAGTTGTGGGCCCGGGCGGTGTCGACCCAACTTCGCGAAGCGGCGAGTGCGACCCGCTACCTCCCTCAGACATCCTTCGAGACGTTCCCGTTCCCAGAGCCCACGCCCGATCAGCGCGAGAGAGTAGGGGAGGCCGCGCGCCGCCTCGTCGAGCTCCGCGACGGATGGCTCAACCCGCCCGGCCTCGACCCCGCCGACCTCGCGAAGCGCACCCTCACCAACCTCTACAACCAGCGCCCCACCTGGCTCGCCAACGCCCACGCCGACCTCGACGCCGCCGTCTTCGCCGCCTACAGCTGGCCCGCGGAGCTTTCCGACACCGATATGCTCGAACGCCTCCTCGCGCTCAACCTTGGACGCGCGGGGGCATAAGTTTCGTAACATGCGTTAGCAATCCCAAGGAGACTTCACCGACGTGACGACGAAGACCGAGGCGGCGAGCGAGGTTCGGAAGATCCTGCAGGCAATCAAGGATCGGGTGTCACAGCCGGGCGGTCTCAAGGTCAACGAAGCGACGACCAGGGCGCACTTCATCACGCCTCTGCTAGGCGCGCTCGGGTACCGCTCGATCGATGACATCTTGTTCGAGGTCTATTTGCCGGACGGCAAGACATTTCTCGACTATCGCCTCGTCGTCACCGCAAAGCCAAGGGTCTCGGTTGAGGCCAAGGCCCTCGAATCTCACCTCACCGACAAGGACGCTGCCCAGGTCGTTCAGTACGCCAACCTGCTTGGAGACCAATGGTCCGTCGTCACGAACGCCCGAGAGTGGCGTCTCTACGAAACATTCGCGCAAGTTCCACTTACCGAGAAGCACATCCTGACGATCGATCTCGTGGGGTGGGGAACGGATGCTGAATTCGACAGCGTCTTCGAGCGCCTCTGGCTGACAAGTCGTGAGGCCTTCGAAACGGGAGGGGGACCCTCGACGTGGTTGACCACCAAGAAGTTGGATTCGCTTCTGCGCGCTGCCCTGATCGACCCGGGATCACCGGAGATCAAATACATACGGAAGAGGCTCCAGGACCAGGGGGTCGAGGCGACGCTCGACCAGCTCGCGTCATGGTTCAAGGCTCGATTGGACGCGAAGGAGTCCCCGATCGCCGGACCGAAGCTGTCGGCGGTCGGCCTCCCCAACGGCCGAACGAAAGTCTCCGAGTCGCCTCCGACAACTGGTTACGGCACGATCCCGGCGGGCACGGAGCCCGCACATTGGCTGATCCCGGCCGGTAATCGCAACGGGGTCAAGTCGATCGATTACCTGAACATTTGGTTGGCTCGAGGCTACTGGGCGCTCGGCGAACGAACGCCAGGACGGAAGGCGATTCGGCCGGGCGATCGAGCATGTTTCTACGCAGCAGGGTTGCACCAAGTCGTCGCGTTCGCGGACGTCACGGGCAAGATCAATGCGCCCGTGTCGCCCGAGGAGTGGCCAGAGCCCAATCCCCAAACCGACGTTCTGTACAAGATGCCCCTAGCGAACGTCACTTGGTTGAAGCTGCCGATGATGCTTGACCTAGAGCTGCGCAGCCAGCTGGATGCGTTGGCCGGCAAGGACCCGGCTGGCAACTGGGGGCTGTTCTTTCAAACCAGCCGGAGACTGAGTCCTCTCGACTTCAAACGCCTGACGCGCACCTGACGGTGTGACAACGCTCTGACGCGCTCGCGGGCTGCTGTGGTCGGAACGCCCCATGGGATCCCGCGCGCCTGCAGCGCGCCTCGTTCAAGGCCGCCCTGCGTGTGCTGCGGGATGTCGACCTCGATGAAGACCTCAAGACGAAAGCGACCTGCCAGCGCCGTTCGTGTCGGCTTGACGGGTGCGGACCACTCGGGTACGGTCTGTGTGCACGTTGTTACCACATGCAGAGGTGGCTTGGATGGCCGAGATCAGCACGCAGATCGAACCCGCTCGCTCGCCGAAGGACGGGCGGATCGCCGTGCGCGCTTCGCGCGAGGAACGTGAGCTGATCGCGCAAGCCAGCCGTGCGTCCGCGACGACGGTCAGCGACTTCGTCCTGCGGGCTTCCATCGCTCGGGCGGCGGACGTGCTCGCGGAGCGCCGCGACTTCCGGCTGCTGCCCGACCAGTGGGATGCCTTCGTCGCCATGCTCGACCGTCCCGCGGTCGCCAAGCCGCGCCTTCGACGGCTCCTGACAGAGCCGTCAGTTCTCGAACGATAGCTCTCACCCGACCCTGTGCAACTCGCGCCGCCAGTCCGGTTCGAGCCGGGTCGGCATGACGTCTCGTCGTTCGATTGCGGGTCGGAGGCGCAGACGAGGTGGCTGCGACAGGTCGCGCGGATGGCGCAGGTTGCCCGAACCGCGGTCATCTACGTCGTCGCTCCCGAGGGCGAGGATCGCGTCGTCGGCTACTACGCGCTCGCAGCCGCCTCGGTCGCCCGGGCGGATGCGCCGGCGTCTCTGCTGAAGTCCGCTGGCCGCAGCCCGATCCCTGCGATCCTGCTTGCCCGGCTCGGCGTCGATCTGCGTGCCCAGAGGCAGGGCCTCGGGACGGCGCTCGTGAAGGACGCCATGCTCCGTGCACACCAAGCCGCGGAGACCGTCGGCGCTCGTGCGGTCCTCATCCAGGCGGAGTCGGCTACGGCGCGTGACTTCTATATGCACCTCGCCGAGTTCGAGCCGTCACCGACGGATCCGCTGCACCTGGTGGTGCTCATGGCGGACATCGAGGGCGTCCTGGGCGAGTAGCAGAAGGTCGGGACCAGGGTTGACGGGGCTGCTGAGACGAAGTCGCCGACGTCGACCGCGCCCGGGAGATGGGCGACCAACGCGCGACACGCGGCCACCATGCGCGTCCGTCCCGCAATCGGGGGCAACGTCGGTGACCTCGACCCCTCAGGCGCACGTGGTCCACAATGCGTATGACGCACTGTGGTATCCTAATTGGGTGCCGACGTACGCGGAGCAGGTGATCGCGGACGAGTTCGAGGAACACCAACGCCGAGCTGGTCGCCGGGCGGTGACCGCTGGCGAGGCACAAGAGATCTGGGACAACGGGTTCCTGCCGCGGCGGAACGTACGAGGACCAGCGAACACGAGGCTCCTGATCGGCCGAACAGTCGGCGGCCGTCGCGTCACGCTGGTCTCCCGTCACCTCGGCGACGGTATTTGGTTGACCTACACCGCATGGGACACGAAGGAGGCCGATCTGGCCTGATGAGCATGAAACCTCCGAATGCGGATGACCTGACCGTCGACGAGAGGGCGGTCGTCGGGATGCCTGGCGACCTTGTCAGCGGGGATGCGGTGCCGGCCCGCGCGCCCTCAACCACGGTTGTGATCTCGCTCCGGCTCGATCGCCACGTCTTCGATCGACTGAACCAGCTGGCCCAGGAAGACGGTCGGACGTTCTCCGAGACTGCTCGAGATGCCCTGCGCACCCTTGTCGAGGCGCACGGTGCACACGGTGACTCCTACCCGCTGAGAGAGCACGGTGGAACGCGCTCCGTGCGGAAGGTGTCTGAGGCTATTCATGTGACTTGGAACGACGACGACTTGCAGATCGATCTCGAGCGGTACGAGGCCGCCTGCCAGAGCGCAGGGATGCGTGAGAGTGCCTGGCGGTCCTACGTGGACTACGCGCGGCGATTCCTCGCCTGGCGCACCGGCGACTACCGGCCTCGAGGGGTCGGCGCAAGCGACCGGCCCGTCCCACGCTCCCGCGTATCGACGGCTGATCTTCGCCACCAGGCCGCGGAATACGCGCAGCGGGTACGCGACGCTGGTCGCGAGCAGCCCACGGTGGACACCTACTTCCGCCATGCGACGTTCTTCATTCGCTGGCTGGAGGGGGAGTTTCAGCCGGGAGCTCGCCTCCGCGGCCTTCGATAGCGTCGCTGGCGGTTGAAGGGTCGAAACAGACATAACTTACATTATCGGAAGTGGAAGTGGTCGCGCGAGAGCCCGTTCCCCGTGTGAGGCTACCGGCCGAGGTCGGCAGGCGCGACGACTGCGATGAGGCGCTCGGCCCCGCGCGCAAGTCGGCCGTCGATCGTCAGGAGTGGGACGTCGAGGAGTTGCGCCAGGGCGACATACTCGGCATCGTAGGTCTTCGCCCAGCCGAGCGACGATGCGACGGTCCAGGCACGCTCCGGGAGATCGTCCGGTCGGGTGATCGTCAAAGGGGTGGCCCGAAGGTATGCCAGGGCGGCAGGCACCCGGTCCCGGGGTAGCTCGCCACGCCACGCCATCTCGCTGATCGTCGAGGTCACCTCCGAGAGGGCAAGCGGCGGGGCGACGAGGTCATGGCCTGTCAGCGGTCCGAGGTTCCCGCCGGCGAGAGCGACTTCCACGAGGACGCTTGCGTCGACAACCACGCGCATCGATCAGTGGCCCTGGCGAGATCGCCGGAGTGCAGCGACGACATCGGGCATCGGATCACCCCAGAATGTCGTGCGCCAGGCCGGCGGCACCGGCAGGCGGTCGGTCTCGGGTTCGGTCGCAGTCTCCAGGTCCCGTTCCTCGATCAGGTGCTGCGTGCCGACCTTGTGGGATGGCAGCTTCCCCTCCCTGATCCACCGACGGATGGTCTCCGGGTTGCGGCCGACGCGTCGGGCCGCCTCTGGCACGGTGAGGGTCATCAGGCTCCTCCGGCGCGGTCGAGTTTCATCGTGCGGACGATATGTTGTAGCATACTACAACACGCGGCTCTCGATCGTGGAGGTTCGGCTCCGCAGACGACGACACCGGCGCCCTCCTACGGGCGCCGGTGTCTCGATGGATGTCCATCGACAGCTAGCGGTTGCGGTGGGCGCACGGGCGGGTACTGGTCCCTCCCGGGCGCCCGCACACGCCCGCGCGGGTGTCGGAGCTGATGTTGCCCGCCCGGGGCCGGGTCGCGAGGTTCGTCGCGCCGAGCGTCGGGTCGGCCGTGC
Organism: Candidatus Limnocylindrales bacterium; assembly: GCA_038214375.1. Lineage (GTDB taxonomy): Bacteria > Chloroflexota > Limnocylindria > Limnocylindrales > CSP1-4 > CTSoil-043. The sequence continues at coordinate 49,899 of JBBQRX010000003.1, read as the reverse complement.
ACGGCAGCGACGTCGCTGGCGGCGTTGCCGAGCGAGTCCTCTGTGCGATATCCGGTCTTGCGACCATGGCCGACGACGTCACTGCACACCCCTCACGCGGCAGAAGCGGGCGTCTGATGCCGTGATCGTACGCCCGCGACGCAAGCCCGCCTACTGCTATCCCGCGCGGCCACCGCCACTCCTCCTGGCGCCGCCCCTCCCCTCCCCGACCCGCTCAGCCGCCGGAGAAGACCGGCGAGACCATGATCCGGTCGCCGTCGCGGATCTCGTCGGTCAGCTCGATCGCCCAGCCACTCCGGCCGACGATGAGGGGCCGGGCGGGGTCGATCCCGAGCGCGTCGAGGAGCCCGGCGACGGTCGTCCCCGACGGGAGCTCGACCACCCGCTCGCTGAATCCGAGCGTGTGGATGAGGCCTCCGACGAGCTTGACGGTGACGGTCATCGTCAGCGCAGCGTCGCGAACGCCTCCGCGGCAGCCGCCTCGGCGCGGAGCCCCAGGCTCTCGAGGGTCGCGCGCGTCGGCACGCCGCGGGTGTCGTAGCCGCGGATGTCGTAGTAGTGCGCCAGCATCCCGTCGTACTGCCCGCGGTCGAGGATCATGCCGGCGATCGGACCCTCGGTGTCGACATTGGCAGGGTCGAACCAGGCGGCCGGCGGGAAGTCGGCCGAGCGGTCCGTCTCGGGGTGTTCGCGCAGCCAGAACAGCTTCATGAGCGCGTAGATCCGGTCGGAGATCGCCCAGAAGTCCTCGAGCTTCCAGTCGTTCCCGGTGATCGTGTTGAAGTAGGTCGGATAGTGCTCCACGCCCCAGCCCAGCTCGACCCACGGGAAGCGGCAGGTGACGATCGACTCGAAGAGCCCGCCCCGGATCCGCTGCAGGTCCACGATCTTCTGGGCCTTGTCGCGCCCGTACGACCCGCGGGTGGTCTGGTTGACCTCGAACGTGATGATCCACGATTCCTTGTGGTGAGCGCCGATCGGGCTGACCCCGAACGCGAGCGCCATGCCAGGGATGAACTTGCAGTTGTAGGCGGAGATCTCGAGGCCCTTCACCTGCATCGCGTAGTCCTCGGACCCGTGGCCGAAGGCCCGGGCGGCGGGCAGCGTGCCATCGGCGAGGAGGGTGCCGATCTCGCCCTCGCGCCGGGCGATCAGGCCGAGGACCCGCTTCATGCCGGCCGCATCCCCGAAGCGCAGGTCGCCCGCGACGGCTCCCCGCTCGATCGCGTCCGCGTAGAAGCCGAGCACGCCGCCCGCGGAGATCGTGTCGAGCCCGTAGTCGTCGCACAGGTAGTTGAGCGCGGCGACCTGCTCGAGATCGTAGAGGTCAAGGTTCGGGCCGAGCAGGCCGATATTCTCGTAGTCGACCTCGGCCTCGTGACCCTCGTCGTCGAGGATCCCGATCCCGCAGCGCATCGTGCAGTTCGGGCAACCGTAGGTGGCGACGCGGGCCGCGTTGACGCGCTCGCCATCGACCTTCCAGGCGTCCGGGTGGTGCGTGCCCCTGAAGTTGTGGACCGGCAGCGCCGCCACCTCGTTGCACCAGGGCAGGACGCCGGTGGTGCCCTGGGTCGACCAGGCGGTCTCCTTGTCCATCGCGTGGACGGTCCGCAGGTCGTCGCGGCCCAGCTCCTTCATCGCGGCCGGGAACGCCTGCGGGATCGGTTTGCTGCCCTTGACCACGATGGCCTTGAGGAGCTTCGAGCCCATCACGGCGCCCATCCCCGGCCGGCCGCCCGATCGACCCTCGAGACTGCGGACGACGGCGAAGTGGACCATGTTCTCGCCGCCCTGGCCGATGTTCAGGACGCCGACGCCCTTCCCGTACCGCGCGTAGATCCAGGCGTTCGTGTCCATGGTGCCCTTGCCCCAGACCTCGTCGGCGGGCAGGAACTCGACCCGATCGTCGTCGATCGAGAGCAGCGTCGGGCGATCGGCGCGGCCCTCGACGATGAGGGCGTCGTAGCCTGCCTTGCGGAGCTGGTCGGTGACGCGCGTGCCGAGGTTCCCGTCGCCGTAGCTGCCCGTGGCGGGCGACTTCGCGGCGACGATCGTCTTGCCCGTGTTGGGGGCCGGGATGCCGGAGATGGGGCCGACGGCGACGATAAGCTTGTTCTCGGGCCCGAGCGGATCGATGCCGGGGGCCAGCTCGTCGTACAGGATCTTTACCGCGAAGCCGCGGCCGCCGATCCAGGTGTGGGCGAACTCTTCCGAGAACGTCTCGATCCTGAACGTCCTGCTCGTGAGGTCGACGCGCAGGAACTGCCCGGTCCATCCATCCATCGTCAGATCATCCTCGGTTCGAACGGTGCGCTCGCGTGCGACTCCCCCATCGCCCGATGCTAGGCGGGCTCGAGCCCCGAGTCTAGGGTCCGGATGGACCCTTCGGGTGGGACCCGGCGGCGACATCGACGCGCTCCGCGTCGGTGAACTGGAGCCGGTGGAGGCGGGCGTAGAGCCCGTCGCGCGCCCGCAGCTCATCGTGGGTGCCGAGCTCGACGAGCCAGCCGTCGTCGAGGACCGCGACCCGGTGCGCGGCCCGGATCGTCGAAAGCCGGTGCGCGACGATCAGGGTGGTCCGCCCCACCATCAGCCGGTTGAGCGCTGCCTGGACCGCGCGTTCCGATTCGTTGTCGAGCGAGCTCGTCGCCTCGTCCAGGAGCAGGATCCGCGGATCCTTGAGGATCGCCCGGGCGATCGCGATCCGCTGGCGCTCGCCGCCCGACAGCCGCCCCCCGCGATCGCCGAGCGGCGTCGCGTACCCGTCCGACAGGGCGGTGATGAACTCGTCCGCGAACGCCGCCCGCGCGGCCTCGATGATCTCCGCGTCGGTCGCGCCCAGGCGGCCATAGGCGATGTTCTCGCGGATCGTGCCGCCGAACAGCGTCGCCTCCTGCGGGACCAGGCCGACCTGCTCGCGCAGGCTCCGGACGCCGACGTCGCGGACGTCGATGCCGTCGATCCGGATCGCGCCGTCCGTCACGTCCCACAGCCGCGGGATGAGATTGCAGATGGTGGTCTTGCCCGAGCCGGACGGGCCGACAAGCGCAACGATCTCGCCAGGCGCGATGTCGAGGTCGATCCCCCGCAGGACGAGCCGGCCGGGCAGGTACCCGAATGACACCGCGTCCAGGGTGATCCTGCCCGCGATGCGAGGCAGCGGCCGGGGCGGCACCGGATCGACGATCGTCGCCTCGGTGTCCAGCAGCTCGAAGACGCGCTGGACGGCCCCGGATCCTTCGCGGACCTGGCCGTACTGGCCGGCGATGCTCGCGAGGTTCGCCGCGATCGAGACGCCGTACAGCAGGAAGCTCGTCAGCGTCCCGATCGCGAGCGTGCCCTCGATCACCTGGCGGCCCGTGTACCAGAGGAGGACGGCGATCGCCCCGAACCCGACGAAGGTCATGACGGCCCCGAACAATCCCCGCCAGAGCGCGAGCCGGGTCGCCCGGGTGACGACCCGGCCCAGGTCGAGGCCGTACCGGTGCACCTCCCAGTCCTCGCGGACGAAGCTCTTGACGATGCGGATTCCCGAGAACGCCTCCTCTGCGGTTGTTGCGGCCCGCGCGAGCTCGTCCTGGACCTCGGTGCTCACCCGCTGGAGCGGCCGCCCGAAGGCGACCGCGACGCCGATGAGGGCCGGCGCGAGCACCAGCACGACCAGGAGCAGGGTCGGGCTGAGCACGAAGAGGATGACCACCGATCCGACCAGCCCGACGGTCGCGGCGAGCAGGTTCGTGATCGTCTGGGTGAGCATCGTCCGGACCTGCGTGACGTCACTCGAGAGGCGGGAGACGAGTTCGCCCACCCGAGCGTGCACGTAGAAGTCCAGCGAGAGCGTCACGAGCCGGGCGAACAGATCCGATCGAAGCCGGGCGACGATCCGCTCCCCGACGACGCCGAGGAAGTAGGTCTGGAGGAAGCTGCCGACGGCCTGCACCGAGAACAGGATGACCAGCAGGAGCACGAGTCGGTCGAGCCCGGCCATGTCGCCACCCGTGACGACGACGGTCGTGATCCGGGCGATCAGGAGCGGGAACAGGAGCCCGAGGCCCGACGACAGGATGAGCCCGACGAGGGCGAGCCCGAACCGCCCGCGGTGGGGCCGGACGTAGCGGAGGAGGCGGCGCCACGGGACGCCCGTCAGGCCGCGGACCTCGCGGACGACGTCGCCCGGCCCCGGCGGGACGCGCGCCGTCTCGTCGCGCGCCCCTCGCTCGGTCAGCCTTCCGCCCCCTGCGCCTCTCGGAGCGACTCCGCCCAGCGCGCCGACGCCGCCGAGAGCTCGCCTGCAAGCGCGGGCGCGACGCGGCCGCGGACGCGCACGTCGCGCTGGCCGTACTCGACCTCGACCGTGCCGCGCTCCCGGACACGGGCCAGGAGCTCGCCCGCGGCGTACGGGACGGCGACATCGACGTCCTCCCAGAGCGAGGCGAGCAGGGCTGCGACCTCGTCCCGAAGGGCATCGAGCCCGAAGCCGGTGAGTGCCGAGACGAGGACGCTGCCGGCGACGATCGGAGCCTGGACCGCCGCACCGCCGTCGGCGACGAGGCGGTCCGCCTTGTTGAACGCGGCAAGGCGCGGCTTGGTCCCCGCCCCGAGCTCGTCGAGAACCGTCTGGACGGTCACCCGGTGCTCCGCGAAGTGGGCATCGGAGGCATCCACCACCTCGATCAGGACGTCGGCCCGGGTCACTTCCTCGAGGGTCGCCCGGAACGCGTCCACCAGCTGGTGCGGCAGCTTGTGGATGAAGCCGACCGTGTCGGTCACGATCGCCGTCTGGCCGTCACCCAGCTTGACCTGCCGACTCGTCGGGTCGAGCGTGGCGAAGAGCTTGTCCTCGACGAGCGCCACCTCGCTGCCGACGAGCGTGTTGAGCAGGGTGGACTTTCCGGCGTTCGTGTACCCGACGATCGCCACCGTCGGGTAGAGCCGTCGGTCGCGGCCACGGGCGGCGGTGGCGCGCTGCTGGCGGACCTGCTCGACTCGCTCCTTCATCTTCTTGATGCGCTCGCGGATCAGCCGGCGGTCCGTCTCGAGCTGGCTCTCGCCGGGGCCCCTGGTGCCGATCCCGCCGCCGGTCCGCGAGAGGTGTGTCCACAGCCGCGTGAGGCGGGGCAGCTGGTACTCGAGCTGGGCGAGCTCCACCTGGAGACGGCCTTCGTGGGTGCGGGCGTGCTGGGCGAAGATGTCGAGGATCAGCCGGCTCCGGTCGATCACCTTCACCGAGAGCAGGCTTTCGAGCGCCTTCTGCTGGCCCGGCGAGAGCTCGTCGTCCGCGACGAGCAGGTCGAAGCCCGTCTCCGACTTCGCGGCAACGAGCTCCTCCGCCTTCCCCTTGCCGAGGTACCAGTTCGGGTCCACGTGGCGGCGGTTCTGCCACTCCGCCCCGACGACGGCGGCGCCCGCCGTCTCGGCGAGCGAGGCGAGCTCGGCGAGCGAGTCCTGTGCGTTCCAGCCGGGGTCGTCCCCCGTGTCCACGGCAACGAGGAACGCCTTCTCGGCGGGCTGGGCGAGATCGATCGTGGTCGAGCGGGGCATTCACGGAGGATACCGCGACGGACGATGGTCCAATCCAGGCCACGACAGTCTGGCCACCGCTGGCACGCGGGCATCGACCGGTGTGGCGGCCTGAGCGCGTCCTGTCAGGCGCTCCGCCCGGCATGCGACCGCGCGAACGTCCACGCGCGCACGAGCGCGACATCCGCAGCGCCCGGATCCCCGGCGTCGAGCACGAGGTCCGTCGCCATGGCGCGAAACCACGTCCGCTGGCGCCGGGCATAGGCAACGTTGCGGGCGACATTCGCGGCGAGGTAGCCGGCACGGTCAATTCGCCCGTCGAGCAGGTCCCATGCCTCCCGGTAGCCGATCGCCGAGAACGCCGGCAGGTCCGCCGGGTACCGGGCGCGCAGCGCAGCCGCCTCCGGGAGGATCCCCCCATCGAGCTGGACGGCGGAGCGGCGCGCGATCCACGCCCGGTGCACGGCGCGGTCGGCCAGGTCGAGCGTGATGCGCAGGACGGGAGCGCCGTAACCGCGCGGTGCCGGGCGCGGGGCATCGCCCTGGAGGGTCGCGATCTCCAGGGCGCGGACGACCCGGCGCGGGTTGCGCAGGTCGACCCCGGCCGCAAGCCCCGGTGCGATCGCCTGGAGGCGTGCCACCAGCGCGTCCAGGCCCTGCGCCGCGAGATCGGCGTCAAGGGCGGCCCGGACTCCCGGGTCCCAGGGGAGCGCGTCGAGGTCGAGCCCGTCGGCGATCGCGCGAAGCCAGAACCCGGTCCCGCCGACGAGAATCGCCACGCCGCCGCGAGCGCCGATGGACGGCAGGATCGCCTCCACGTGTACTGCGAAGTCCGCCACCGAGAAGCGTTCGTCGGGATCGGCAAGGTCGAGGCCGAAATGTTGCACGCCCCGACGTTCCTCGAGGGTGGGTTTCGCGGTCGCGACGTCAGTCCCACGGTAGACCTGTCGCGAGTCCGCGGAGATCACCGCCGTCGGGACGCCGTCGGCGATGAACGCGAGCGCGAGGCGCACGGCGAGGTCGGTCTTGCCGGTTGCGGTCGGGCCGCCGACGACGACGAGCGGAGGGCGCGATCCCCTCGCGGCGTCCTCGGCCGCGGCGCCCCCGGCGGCCATCTCGCCGGCCGCGGCGCTCCCGGAGGCCATCTCGCCGGCCGCGGCGTGCGGGGCCTGAGCGGACTCGCCGGGCGCGCTCCCCTCCCCCGTCGTCAGGCGAGGGTCCCCCGCAGGCTGTACGGACCGGCCGCCTCGATGCGCACGTCCACGATGCCGCCGACGAGGGCCGCCGGGCCCGCGAGGTGGACGAGCCGGTTCTCGCGCGAGCGGCCGGCGAGGCGGACCCAGCCGACGGGAAGCGGGGCCGCGAACGGATCGCGGCCCACGAGCGTCGCGGCGGCCGGCTCGGCGCCCTCGTCGTCATGGTCGTGGCCGCGCGGGCGCTCGAGCGTGTCGACCAGGACGGAAGCGACGCTGCCGAGCCGCTCGCCGTTCCGGGCGAATCCGATCTCCTCCTGCATGGCCAGCAGCCGGTTCAGGCGCTCCCGCTTCACGGCGGCCGGCACGTCGTCGGGGAGCCGCGTCGCGGGTGTTCCGGGTCGCGGCGAGTAGGCGGCCGCGAACACCTGCTCATAGCGGATCGCCCCGAGCAGGCGGAGCGTCGCGTCGAACTGCGCCTCGGTCTCGCCGCAGAAGCCCACGATCACGTCGGTGCTGACGGCGATCCCCGGAATCGCCTCGCGGATGCGCCCGAGGCGCTCCTCGTAGTGCGCAACCGTGTACTGGCGGCCCATCCGGTGGAGGACCTCGTCGTCGCCGGACTGCACGGGCAGGTGGAGCGCGGCGCACACGGCGGGTGCTTCGGCCATCGCGTCGATCAGGCGGTCGGAGAGGTCCCACGGATGCGACGTGACGAAGCGGAGGCGGGGAACGGCAGGGCTTCCGTCGGGGCGGCGGAGGGCGTCGATCGCCCGGATCAGCTCGGCGAGATCGGGCCGCGATGCGCGATCGATCTGCCGCCCGGCCCGGCGTGCCTCGGCGACATGCGCGAAGCGCGCCTCCGCCGGCAGGTCGTGGCCGTAGCTGTTGACGTTCTGGCCGAGGAGCGTGATCTCGCGGTAGCCCGCCGCGGCGAGTGACCGCGCCTCGTCGACGACCGCGTCGAACGGCCGGCTCCGCTCCGGCCCGCGGCTGAACGGAACGATGCAATACGTGCAGGTCTTGTCGCAGCCGTAGATGATCGGGAGCCAGGCCGTGACCACCGATTCGCGCCGGAGAGCACCGGAGGCGACGGCGTCCGCCCGCGAGCCTGCGAGGTGATCGGCCGCGGAGACCGGGACGCCCTTGACCAGCGTGGTCGCGGCCGTGCGTGGCTGCGCCGCGGAGCCGCCCGGCACCGGTCCCCGGGCTCCGCCCAGCCCGACCGGGCCCTGGGCAGACGCGAGGCCGAGCCGTTCGACGAGCTCCGGCTCCTCGTCCGGGCGCAGGAACAGGTCAACCGCGGGGAAGCGGCGCCGGAGCCCAGCGCGGTCCCGCTCCCGCACGGCGCAACCGGTCAGGACCACGCGCAGGGCCGGGTTCGCCGCCTTGAGCGCGCCGAGTGCGCCCTGCCGGCCGATGACCTTCGCCTCAGCGGCCTCGCGGATGGCACACGTGTTGATCACGACGAGGTCCGCCGCGTCCATGCCCGCTGCTTCGGCGCAGCCCGCGGCAAGGAGCCGCCCGGCCATCTCCTCCGAGTCGCTCCGGTTCATCTGGCAGCCGAGCGTCCACACCCAGAAGCGCGGAAGCGCCTGGTCCTCCGGGCGGAACTCGGCGACGCGCGCGTCGGCGGCCGCCTCGGCTCGACGGGGGCCCTCCGGCGGGAGCGCCGGCGCGATGAAATCGAGGACCGGAAGGCTTCGCGTGGTCACGTGACGACCTCGAGCTCGAGCGCCGTGAGGACCCCCGTCGCGATTTCCGGTGGGACCCAGGTCTCCGCGATCGCGTCGGCGTACGACTCCTCGTCCCCGTGGTAGTCGGTGCCCCCCGAGGCAAGCAGGCGAAGGTCGCGCGCCACCGCCCCCACCGCCGCCACGGTCTCCGCGTCGAAGCTCCGGTGGTGGACCTCGATGCCGGCGAGCCCGGCGTCCATCAGGCTGCGCAGGAGGACCCGTCGCGACGGGGCGGCGGCAAAATGGGCGAGCACGGGAATCCCGCCCGCCCCCCGGATGGCGCGGATCGCATCGACCGGTCCGAGCCCTTCCCGTTGGACGTAGCCGGGTCCACCCCGGCCGATGAACCGCGCGAACGCGTCCGGGACGCTGACCGCGAACCCCCCGGCGACGAGGGCGCGCGCGATCGTCGGGCGGCCCAGCGCATCGTCGCGGGCCAGGTCGAGATCCGCCAGCTGCGCGTCGATCCCGAGGCCCGCCGCGCGGAGCCGTTCCGCCATCCGCTCGAACCGCCGGCGGCGGGCGCTGCGCTGTCCGGCGAGCGCGGCCTCGAATGCCTCGTCGGCTGGGTCCACGCCGAGGCCCACGACGTGGAGCTCGCCATCCGGCACGTCCAGGCCGCCCGCGATGGAGTTGATCTCGACGCCGGGGAGCAGGACAAGCCCGGGCGGCAGCGGGGCGGCACCCGGCGCGACCAGCTCGCGGCAGCCGCCGAGCGTGTCGTGGTCGGTGATGGCGAGCGTCCGGATCCCCGCAGCGGCCGCGGCGGCAACGAGCGCCGACGGCTCGAGGAGCCCGTCCGAGCGGCTCGTGTGGGCGTGCAGGTCGACGGCCGTCGGCTCGGGCGGGACGATCCGGCCGACCAGCGGCGCGCGGCGCCCGCGCTCCATCAGGCCGCCTCGACGATCCGCTGGATCCGTTCCACGCGGACGGCCCGACCGGTGGCCGGATCCACGTCGATGAGAAGCGCGTTGAGCACCACGGGCCAGCCACCGACCTCGAACCGCGTCGGCAGGCCGTTGAGGAAGCGGGGCAGGACCGTGGACGGCGCGAAGCCGATGACGCTGTGGAGGGGCCCAGTCATCCCGAGGTCGCTCTGGTACGCGGTCCCGAGTGGCAGGATCCGCTCGTCCGCGGTGGGGACGTGGGTGTGGGTTCCGACGACGGCGCTGACTCGCCCGTCGAGATGAAGCCCGAAGGCGTTCTTCTCGCTCGTCACCTCGCAGTGGAAGTCCACCAGCCGCACTGGCGGCAGCGCGTCGGCGCCTTCGTCGAGGAGACGATCGGCGTCGGTGAACGGGTTCTCGATCGGGATCATGTACGTCCGGCCCTGGAAGTTGAGGACGGCGACGTCGGTCCCATCGGCCGCGATGTAGGTGCCCCAGCCGCGCCCGGGGATGCCGTCGGTCCCGTAGTTGTGCGGGCGAAGGATCCGCTCGTCGCGATCGAGCGCTGGCAGGATCTCCTTCTTGTCCCAGATGTGGTTGCCGGAGGTGATCACGTCCACCCCGGCCCGGTAGAGCGACTCGGCCGTCGAGGTGGTGAGCCCCATCCCGCCCGCGAGGTTCTCGCCGTTGGCCGTGACGAAGTCGACCCGGTGCACGTCGCGCAGGCCGGGCAGCTCGCGCTCGACGGCCTCGCGCCCAGGGCGGCCGATCACGTCGCCGAGCATCAGGACCCGGCAGGGGCGCGCCGCCCGCGGCTCGGCCACCGCTACTTCGCGTACTCGACGGAGCGGGTCTCGCGGATGACCGTCACCTTGATCTGGCCCGGGTAGGTCAGCGAATCTTCGATCTTCTTGACGATGTCGCGGGCGAGGCGGGAGGCCGAGAGGTCGTCGATCTCCTCCGGCCGGACGAGGATCCGCACCTCGCGGCCGGCCTGGACCGCAAACGACCGGTCCACGCCCGCAAAGCTTCCGGCAATCGCCTGCAGATCCTCGAGGCGCTTGAGGTAGAGCTCCACGGACTCGCCTCGGGCGCCCGGGCGGGACGCGCTGATGGCGTCGGCGGCCTGCACGATGGGCGCCTCCAGGCAGGCGTACTCGACTTCCTGGTGGTGGGCGGCGATGCCGTTCACGATCTTGAAGGAGAGGTTGTGGCGCTGGGCGATGGCTGCGCCGATCGCGGCGTGCGGGCCCTCGACCTCGTGGTCCACGGCCTTGCCGATGTCGTGCAGGAGGCCGCCGGTCTTGGCGCCCAGCACGTCGGCCCCGAGCTCGGCAGCCATCACGGCCGCGAGCCGGCTCGTCTCGATGACGTGGTTGAGCACGTTCTGTCCGTAGCTGGTGCGGTACTTGAGACGGCCGAGCAGGCGCGTGATCTCGGACGGCAGACCCGGCACGCCGGCGTCGTACGCAGCCGCGTCGCCGGCCTGGCGGATCACCTGGTCCACCTCGGCGCGGGCCTTCGCGACGACCTCCTCGATCCGGCCCGGGTGGATCCGGCCGTCGGCCATGAGCTTGGTGAGCGCAATCCGGGCGACCTCGCGGCGCACCGGATCGAACCCCGAGAGGATGACCGTCTCGGGCGTGTCGTCGATGATCAGGTCGATGCCGGTCGCCTGCTCGAGGGCCCGGATGTTGCGGCCCTCGCGGCCGATGATCCGGCCCTTCATCTCGTCCGACGGCAGGTGCACGACCGAGACGGTGTGCTCCGCGGTGTGATCGGCCGCCACCCGCTGGATGGCCGTGACGATCACTTCGCGGGCGCGATCCTGGGCCTCATCGCGGGCCTTTCGCTCGATCGAGCGGGACAGCCTGACGGCGTCGTTCTCCGCCTCGGCGCGCACCGCGTCGAGGATGACGGCCTTCGCTTCGTCCGCGGTCATCCCGCTGACCCGCTCGAGCGCCGCGATCTGCTCGGCGCGCGAGGAGGAGAGCTCGTCGCGCAGGCGGTCGAGGTCGCGCTCCTTCTCGAGCAGCTTCCGATCGCGCTGTTCGAGCATGTCCGTCCGCTGGTCGAGCTGCTCGTCGCGGGTGAGGAGCCGGCGCTCGAGGTTGCTGAGCTCGGCTCGCTTGGCGCGTGCCTCGTCCTCGCCCTCGCGCTGGAAGCGAAGCTTCTCGTCCTTCGCCTCGAGGATCAGGTCCTTCTGCTGCGTGCGTGCCTCGGCCAGGATACGGCCGGCCTTCTCCTGGGCCCCGCGAACGGATTGGGCGGCGACGAGGCCGCGCGCAAGGAATCCGACAACGAGGCCGACGACGATGGCCACGACAAGGGCCACCGCCGCAACGACGGGGTTCTCCATGATGCTCTCGCCTCCCGACCGGCCGGGTGAGCGGCCGGCGAGTGATGGTGCGGGAACGGCGATCCGTCGGGACCGACCCGATGACTCTCGAGCGCTGCGTGGGTCGGGCGCCGGCGGGGGCTCGCCGGAGTGGATGGGTTCGGAACGTGGCAACCGGCGCCGCACGAGCGGCGCCGTTCTCTGGTGCGCGTAGCCTACGGCCGGCGGGCGGGAGGGTCAAACGTGCCCGGTTACGAGGACGACTCGGCCTCCGGATCGTCGTCGTGGACCCCCATCCCGACCGTGGCCAGCCAGGCGGTCGAAGTCCGCCCGGCCGTCCCCGGGTCGAACCCGGAACGCGCGAGCAGCGCGTAGGCGCGCGCCCGCCGTTTCCGGAGGTCGGGTTCGCGGAGGAGCCCGGCAGCCTTCCGGTCGAGGAGCCGGGCCGCGGCGGCCTCATCGGACGCGTCGGACTCGGCCCGCTCCCCTGCCCCGGGACCGAGCCGCGGATCGTCGGGGTCATCGCCGGTGGCGAGCGCCTCCCGTGCGGCGAGCGCGGCCTCGGCATCGGCCGGTGCGATCCCCATCCGGCGCAGCTCGTCGCGAAGGGCGCGCGCGCCGCGCGGTCGCGCCCGATCCCGCGATTCCACCCACGCGCGGGCGAAGGCGCCATCGTCGAGATAGCCGAGCGCGACCAGGCGCTCGACGGCGTCCTCGACGAGGTCAGCCCGGTAGCCGGCCTCGCGGAGCCGGCGGCGGACCTCCTCCGTGGAGCGGGAGCGCGCCTCGAGGTAGCGCGCGGCGGCGGCGAGGACCTCGGCGGGGTCGTCGACCGCGGCCCGGCGGGCGCGGCGTTCCTCGCGTGACTCGCGCGGAACAGGCCGGCCCGTGCGCCGATTCCCGGGGCCCTCGGGCGTCCCCGGAGAATCGGCGTCGACGGTGTGCCGCACCCGGCTGCGTCGCTACTCGGCCTCGGAGATCCCCTCGACCGGGATCGCCGTCGTCGCCATGCTTGCCCGGATCTTCGTCTCGACGTCGGCGCCGACCGCGGGGTTGTCGCGCAGGAACCCCTTCGCGGCTTCCCGGCCCTGGCCCAGGCGTGTCTCGCCATAGGTGAACCAGGCCCCGGTCTTCGTCACGACGTCCATTGCCACGCCCACGTCGAGGAGGCCGCCTTCGCGGCTGATTCCCTCGCCGTACATGATGTCGAACTCGGCGACGCGGAACGGCGGCGCGACCTTGTTCTTGACGACCTTGACGCGGACCCGGTTGCCGATCGACTCCGTGCCGCTCTTGATCGTCTCGACACGCCGGATGTCCAGCCGCACCGTGGCGTAGAACTTGAGCGCGCGACCACCCGGGGTGACCTCCGGGTTGCCGAACATGACCCCGATCTTCTCCCGGAGCTGGTTGGTGAAGACGAGCGACGTGTTGGAGCGGCTGACCGCGCCCGCGAGCTTGCGGAGGGCCTGGCTCATGAGACGGGCCTGGATGCCGACGAAGCTGTCGCCCATCTCGCCCTCGATCTCGGCGCGCGGCACGAGGGCCGCCACCGAGTCGACCACCACGATGTCGATGCCACCGGACCGGATGAGCGTCTCGGTGATCTCGAGGGCCTGCTCGCCCGTGTCCGGCTGGCTGACGAGGAGCTCGTCCACGTTGACGCCGCAGGAGCGGGCATAGCCGGGATCGAGGGCATGCTCCACGTCGATGAACGCGGCCACGCCGCCGCGACGCTGCGCCTCTGCGATCACGTGCTGGCAGAGCGTGGTCTTGCCCGACGACTCCGGGCCGAAGACCTCGGTGACGCGGCCGCGGGGAATCCCCCCGACGCCGAGCGCGAGGTCGAGGGCGATCGAGCCGGTCGGGATCACGTCGACCTGCTGCCGCTCGGCGGAGCCGAGCTTCATGATCGAGCCGCGGCCGAACTGCTTCTCGATGGCGAGGATCGCCGCCTCGACCGCCTTGGTGCGCTCCGCTCCGGATGCCCCGTTCCGCTCCGTGTTCCGCTCCGTCATGGCCATCTCGTCCTGCTCCTGTCTGGTTCTGTGGCCCCGACGGAGCGGACGATGACGCGCCCGCCCGGACTGCTCAGCCCTCCGGTTCTTCCTCGACCACCGTGCGCGGCTTGCGCTTCGGCTTGATGAGCTCGACGCTCTGCGGCACTTCGAGGAATGGCTGGAGACTCGGCTTCGCCTCCGGGGCCTTGGACTTCTTCTTCACCTCGCGGTGGGGACGGTCTCGCGAACCCATCGTCGAACGCCTCCGCGGAACTCGAGGGTACCGAAATGGCCTTCACGCGAGCTGCACTGCAGTTGCATCGTGGCTTCGCCGGCGAGCGTGCTGGCGCAGCTCCGGAAGACGTTCAGGGAGGTTTCCGGTGCCCAGGGCTGCCCGGATCCCCGCCATGAAGTCTAGGGTGAAGGTGAGGTTGTGACAAGTCGCGAGCCGGTACGCCAGCAGCTCGTCCGCCCGGAACAGGTGGGCGAGGTAGGCGCGGCTGAAGCGCCGGCAGAGGAGGCACCGGCAGCCCTCCTGGACCGGCTCCGGATCGTCGCGGAAGCGCTCGTTGCGGATGTTGAGCCGGCCGCCGGGGATCCACAGCTGGCCGTTTCGGGCGACCCGCGCGGGCAGCACGGAGTCGAAGAGATCGATCCCACGATGAACGGCCTCCAGCAGGTCGGCCGGCGAGCCGAGGCCCATGAGGTACCGGACGCGCGAGTCCTCCTCGAGCGCCGTGACCACGAGGTCCAGGACCGCCTCGCGCTCGGCGGGGGTCTCGTCGCCGGCAAGGCCCCCGATGTTGAGGCCGTCGAACGGGAGCCCGGCAATGAACGCGGTCGAGTGCCGTCGCAGGGCCGGGTCGAGGCCGCCCTGGATCACGCCGAAAAGTGCCTGGTCCGGGCGGTTGTGCGCCTCGAGCGACCGGACCGCCCACCGGTGCGTGCGCTCCGTCGCGATCGCCACGTCGCGCAGGTCCGTGGACGAGGGTGGGACCGGCTGGTCGAAGGCGACCGCCACGTCCGCCCCCAGCGCCGCCTGGATCTCCATCGACCGCTCGGCGGTGAAGCGATGCCGTGAGCCGTCGTGGTGGCTCTGGAACGTGACCCCGTCGTCGTCGATCGCATTGAGGTCGCCGAGCGAGACGACCTGGAAGCCGCCCGAGTCGGTGAGGATCGGGTGGGGCCAGCTCATGAACTCGTGGAGGCCGCCAAGCCGGGCGATTCGTTCGTGGCCCGGCCGGAGGTAGAGGTGGTACGTGTTGGCGAGGATGATCTGGGCGCCGGTCTCCTCGATCTCGTCGGGGTGGAGCGCCTTGACCGTGGCGTTCGTGCCCACGGGCATGAACGTCGGCGTGTCGATGACGCCGTGCGGCAGGCGGAGCCGGCCCAGCCGCGCGCGCGTCGAGCCGTCTGCGGGCGGCGGGATCAGGACCTCGAATCGGGCGGCGCCCGTCACGCGACGCTCACGCCTCGTCGACGGGGAGGACGGGGTCCGGCTCGGGGCCCGCCAGCTCCGCGCCGGCCGGCGCGGCGGACTCCCAGATGCTCGGCTCGCGCGGGGCCCTTCTCGGAGGCACGTCATAGCCGAGGGCCACCAGGTGGGCCCGCGCCCGGTCCGTGGCCACGCGTCCCTGCGGCGTCCGGTCCAGGAAGCCGATCCGGAGCAGGTACGGCTCGTAGACGTCCTCCACCGTCTCGACCTCCTCGGCGAGGACCGCCGCGAGCGCCGCCACCCCGACCGGCCCGCCCCCGAACTTGACGATGATCGCGGCGAGCAGCCGCCGGTCCGTTGCGTCGAGCCCTTCGGCGTCGATCTCCAGGACCCGCATCGCCTCGTCGACCGCCGACAGGGTCACCCGGCCGTCGCCGTGCACCTCCGCGTGGTCGCGGACGCGCTTGAGAAGGCGGTTGACGATCCGCGGGGTGGCCCGGCCTCGAGCGGCGATGGCCGCCGCCGCGTCATCCGTGACCTCGAGGCCGAGGATCGCGGCGGATCGGCGGACGATGGCGCGGAGATCCTCCTCCGCGTAGAAGTCGAGGCGGTAGACCGCCCCGAAGCGGTCCCGGAGCGGCCCGCTGATCCGTCCCGCGCGCGTGGTTGCGCCGACGATCGTGAACGGCCGGAGGGTCAGGCGCAGCGAGCGCGCGGAAGGGCCCTTGCCGATCATCACATCGAGGGCGCAGTCCTCCATCGCCGGGTAGAGGATCTCCTCGACGGCACGATTGAGCCGGTGGATCTCGTCGATGAACAGGACGTCCCGTTCGTCGAGGGCGGTCAGGACTGCCGCGAGATCCCCTGCCCGCTCGATCGCCGGCCCCGACGTGTAGCGGATGTTCACGCCCAGCTCGCGCGCGATGATCGTCGCGAGGGTCGTCTTGCCGAGGCCGGGCGGGCCGTGGAGGAGGACGTGGTCCGCCGCCTCGCCGCGCTGCTTCGCTGCCTGGAGAAGGACCGAGAGGCCCGCCTTGACCTCCCGCTGACCGAGGTACTCGTCGAGCGACCTGGGTCGAAGGGAGCGCTCGACCGCGATCTCCTCCTGGTCCAGGAGGTCCGCCGCGAGGAATCCGTGGCCGTCTGTCATTGCCCGGAGTCTAGCACGCCGAACGCGTATTTCGCACGGATGTTCGATCCGGCGCGGCGCGCGTCAGCCGCCCGAGAGCGACCGGAGGGCCGCCTTCACGCGGTCCTCGAGCGAGCCCGGGGCGGTGCCGGCGGCCTGGGCGTGGCGCGCCGCCTCGCGCGCCTCCGCGAGCGTGTAGCCGAGCGCCTGGAGGGCGCCGACAACGTCCCCTTCTGCCGACCGCCCGCCGGTTCCGGTCCCCGCGGGCAGCGCGGCGGCCACCCCCGCCGCAGAGACCTTCTCGCGGAGCTCGAGCACGATCCGGGCGGCGAGGCGCTTGCCGACCCCGGGAACCGCGGTCAGCAACGCCTGGTCATCGGCCATGATCGCGAGCTGCAGGTCGGCGACCGGGCGACTGCCCAGCAGGCCCAGCGCGACCTTCGGCCCGACCCCGGTGACGGTCAGCAGGAGCCCGAAGAAGCCGAGCTCCTCGGGAGTCCGGAACCCGTAGAGCGCCTGGAGATCCTCGCGGACCAGGTGGTGCGTGTGGAGGCGGAGGCGCTTCCCGGGCTCAGCGGTTGCGAGGACGCCCGGTGCCGCGAAGACGCGATAGCCGACCCCCCCCACCTCGAGCACGAGCGAGTCCGCCGCGACGGCGCCCACCACGCCCTCGAGCGACGCGATCACCGGACGGGCTCGGTCGGCGCGGCGTACCGCTCCGTGGAAGCCGGCTTCTCTCGGCGAAGCGCCTCGCGGACGGCGCGATCGTACGGGTTGACCCCGGCCGTCATCGGCGCGACCGCGCCGCGATCCAGGCGACCCGCGTTGAGGCGCTCGCCGGGTCGTTCGCGGTGTGCCGTCCAGATCGCGATTGCGAGCGCGTCGGCCGCGTCGTCCGGCGTCGGGATCTCGGCGAGCCCGAGGATCGTGGCGACCATCGTGCCGACCTGCGCCTTGTCGGCGGCGCCGTACCCCGTCACCGCGAGCTTGACCTCGGACGGAGTGGCCTCGCGGACCTCGATGTCGTATTCCGCCGCGGCGAGGAGGACCACCCCGCGCGCGTGGCCGATCGCCAGCGCGGTCTGCACGTTGCGGCTGTGGAAGATCCGCTCGACACCCAGCAGCGCGGGTCCGTGGAGCTCGATCAGGTCCTGGAGGAACGAATGGATCGCGAGCAGTCGCTCGGGCAGGCTGATGTCGGCCGGCGTGTGGAAGGCCCCGTGGTCGATCGCGCGCAGGCGGCTGCCGGTCCGATCGATGATTCCGTAGCCGAGTGCCGCCGTCCCGGGATCGATCCCCAGGACGATCACCGCGTGCAGGCCTCCCGGCCGCTCATCCGGCCGATCACCCGGCGACCTCGGCGAGGAGCTCTTCGGAGATCTCGAGGTTGCTCGTCACGCGCTGGACGTCCTCGAGGTCCTCGAGGTGCTCGACGAGCCGGAGGTTCTGGCGGGCCTTCGCGACGTCGACCGCGGTCGTCTGCTTGGCGAGCATCGCCTGGTCCGCGCTCTCGATCGTAACCCCGGCCTTCTCGAGCGCCTGCCGGACCGATTCGAGGTCGCCGGGCTCGCAGTAGATCTCGAGCGGGTCCGAATCGGAATCCACGTCGCTCGCGCCGGCGTCGATCGCGAGGAGCGTCACCTCGTCCCGGTCGATGCCGGCCACCGGCACCGAGATCAGGCCGCGCTGCTCGAACTGCCAGGCCACCGCGCCCGAGACCGCAAGCTGGCCGCCCGCCTTCGTGAAGATGGAGCGAACTTCGGCCGCGGTCCGGTTGCGGTTGTCCGTGGCGGCCTCGACGATCAGCGCGACGCCACCGGGGCCGTAGCCCTCGTAGACGATCTCCTCGAACTGGTCGCCCTCGCCGCCGCCGGTCGCTTTCTCCACGGCTCGCTTGATCGTGTCGATCGGCATGTTCGCGGCGCGTGCCTTCTCGATCGCGAGGCGCAACCGGAAGTTGCCATCGGGGTCTCCACCGCCCGCCCGCGCCGCCACGGCGATCTCGCGGCCCATCTTCGTGAAGATGGCGCCCCGCTTGACGTCGTTGACGCCCTTGTCGCGCTTGATCTGGGACCATTTGGAGTGACCGGACATCGGGCGGAAGTATAGCGGACTATCATTGGCGGAACCCCGCTCCCGCCCGATCCATGACGTCGGTCGGCGGCAGGCTCGCGCGTCCCGACCACCCGACTGCCCACTTCCTGCGTGAGGTTGACCGAGACCATGGCGACGACGAAGAGCGCTGATCTCCCCCACCTGCGGAGCGTCGTTCTGGCCGGCCACTCCGGTGCCGGCAAGACGACGCTCGCCGAGGCACTCCTCTTCCGGACGGGAGCCATCTCCCGCCTCGGACGGGTCGAGGACGGGACGACCAGCCTGGACACCGAGCCCGAGGCGCAGAAGCGCCACATGTCGCTCTCGCTGGGCGTGGCAACGCTCGACGACGAGGGCAACATTGTCACCCTCGTCGACACGCCGGGCTACCCGGACTTCGTGGCCGAGGTCGTCGCCGGGTTCCAGGCGGCGGATGCGGCGCTGGTCTGCATGGACGCGACCGGCGGCGTCGAGGCGGGCACCGAGATGGCCGTCGCGCTCGGTCGGACGACCCGGACTGCCGCCCTGTTCGTGATCAACAAGTGCGACCGGGAGAATGCGGAGCCGGCAGCCGTGCTCGACGCGTTGCGAGCCGAGTTCGGCAACAAGATCGCCCCGCTGCAGCTCGCGATCGGGCAGGCGGAGTCGTTCAGCGGGTATGTGGACCTCGTCCATCGCAAGGCGTACCACTGGGATGGGCGCCAGGAGGTGGAGGTCCCGATCCCGCCGGAGATGGAGTCCGAGATCGCGACTCGCCGCGACCAGCTCCTCGAGGCCGCTTCCGAGGCGGACGACGACGTGCTGACGAAGTACCTCGAGGGCGAGGAGATCACCGACGCCGAGCTCGACGCGTGTCTCCACCGGGGCGTCCGGGACTCGATCCTCGCGCCGGTGCTCGTCGCGTCCGCCACGAAGGGGATCGGCCTGCGCGGGTTGCTGGACGCGATCGTCCGCTACCTTCCCGCGCCATCCGAGGAGCCGGCCGTCGTCGCGCACGACCCGAACACCAACGACCCGATCGAGATCCCGCGGGATCCGGACGGCCCGCTCCTGGTGCGCGTCTTCAAGACAACCGCGGACCCGTTCGTGGGCCGGCTGACGTACCTGCGCGTGCTTTCCGGGACGCTGCGCAGCCAGGCCCACCTGTGGAACGCGGAGAAGGGCGAGGACGAGCGGATCGGCCAGCTCCTCCGGCTGCATGGAAAGGACTCGGAGCCGATCGCTGAGCTCCGGCCCGGCGAGATCGGGGCGGTCGCCAAGCTCACGGCAACCGGCACCGGCGACACGCTCTCGTCGAAGGAGCGGCCCCTGGTCCTGGACCGACCCGCCTACCCGGATCCGACGCTGGTCGTCGCCATCGAGCCGCAGACGAAGGCGGACCTGGACAAGATGGGGCCGGCCCTCCAGCGCATGCTCGAGGAAGAGCCGTGCGCACGGGTCGAGCGCAGCGCCACCGGCGAGCAGCTGCTCCTCTCGATGGGCGAGACGCACGTGGCGGTCATCGGCGAGCGCCTGAAGCGGAAGTTCGGTTCGTCGATCGTCACCCACACGCCCCGGATCCCCTATCACGAGACGATCCGCGGACGGACCAAGGTGGAGGGCAAGTACAAGAAGCAGACGGGCGGGCACGGCATGTTCGGCCACGTCTGGATCGAGATCGAGCCGAACCCCGGCGACGGCGTCGCCTTCGCCGAGCACGTGGTCGGCGGCACGGTGCCCAAGAACTTCGTCCCCGGCGTCGAGAAGGGCATCCGGCAGGCGGCCGTGGAAGGCGTGCTCGCGGGCTACCCGCTGATCGACTTCAAGGCGACCCTGTATGACGGTTCCTTCCACACCGTCGACTCGAACGACCTCTCGTTTCAGATCGCGGCCTCGATGGCCCTCAAGAAGGGCGTCATGGATTGCAAGCCGGTCCTCCAGGAGCCCATCATGGCGGTGGCGATCCGGGTCCCGGAGCGCTTCATGGGCGACGTCAACCGCGACCTCAATGGCCGCCGCGGCAGGGTCCTCGGGATGGACGTCACCGGCGATGGGATGCAGGTGATCACGGCCCACGTCCCTCAGGCGGAGCTGTTCAGCTACGCGACGGAGCTTCGCTCGATCACGGGCGGCCGGGGCACGTTCACCTCGACGCTCGATCACTACGAGGACGTGCCGTCCCATATCGGCGACAAGGTCATCGAGGCCCATCGCAAGGAACAGGAGGCCGCCGCCCACTGACGTTCCCTGGGGGTGGCGAGCGGCCGTCGGCCGTGGCGGCGGGCGCGACCCGTGGCGGCGGGCGCGACCCGTGGCGGGCGCTCCCGGCGGCGGCGCGCAGAGGGACCCGTGGCGGCCTCTCCCGGGCGGCGCAGACGCGACCCTTGCGGCGCCGCGGCACGTGGCGGCGGCCCCTCCACGCCCGCGGGCGGCCCTTCCGCGTCCGGGTTTGTGCGCGGTAGCGGTGGTGGTGCTGTTATGCCGCGATCGCACCGCGTTCGGCGGCAAGCCGCGGCGCACTCCTGCGATCGCTGAGCACGAATCGGGGGCGGACCGCCGCGGGGAGATGCCCGGCGAACGCTTGATGCGCGCTTAGCAGCACCCGGAGTGCTGAGGCGTGCCGAACCAACGCCCGGGAGCGGATAGCAGCACCCGGAGTGCTGACGCGCGCCAAACCAACGCCCGGGAGCGGATAGCAGCACCCGGAGTGCTGAGGCGTGCAGGGTCGACCCACCAGGCGTGCGCAACAGCTCTCCGGGGGGTGACGGCCACGCGTTCGACACGCACCGCGTCAGCGGGCTGCCGCGAGCGCCTCCTCGACGGAGAGCCGGCCCTCGTAGAGCGCGCGGCCCACGATCGCGCCGGCGCAGCCGAGCTGCCGGACGGCGGTGATGTCCGCGGCGCTCGCGATGCCCGCCGACGCGATGATCGAACCGCATCCCCTCCCGACGAGCTCCCCCAGGAGCGCGAGATCCGGGCCCTCGAGCGTGCCGTCCCGATCGATCGCAGTCACTTCGAAGGTACGGATGCCAACATCGGCGAGCCGCCTGAGAGCCTCGACGACCGCCATTCCCGTCGCGCCCGGTACCCACCCATGGCCCACCGCGCGGCCATCCCGAACGTCGAGGGCGACGCCGATCCGCTCCGCGCCGAATCGCGCCGCGAGGCGTCCGGCGAACGCTGGGTCGCGCAGCGCGGCGGTCCCCAGAATCACCCGCGCGGCCCCGGCCTCGAGGCTCTCCTCGACGACTCGATCCTCCCGCAGGCCGCCTGCCACCTCGACGGCCGCACGACCCCCGACGCGGGCGATGATCGCAGCCACGAGCCCGGTCTGGCGAGCGGCTGGGTCGCGGGCCCCATCGAGGTCGACGACATGGAGCCACCGGGCCCCACCGGAAACGAACGCGTCCGCGACAGCCGGCGCGTCCTCCCCGTACGTCGTCGCCGCGCCGCGGTCGCCGCGGAGCAGGCGGACCACGCGGCCGCCGCTGAGATCGATCGCCGGCAGGAAATCGAAGGTCGGCAGGAGGTCGAACGTCGGCGACGATGGACTCTTGTCGGTCATCTGGCAGTATGATAGCGTTGTAACACGCTACTACGCTACCACGAGGCCCAACGCAATGCAGTCCAATGCCGACGACTGGCGCTCCCCCGATGTCGAGGCGCTCTTCGACGCCCTCCTGGACCTCGAGGGCCGAGACGAGGCCGCGGCGTTCCTCCGTGACCTCTGCACGCTCGGCGAGATCCGCGATCTGGCGCAGCGCTGGACGGTGGTGCGCCTGCTCGGCGCCGGCCTCCACTACAGCGAGATCAGCCGACTGACGGGCGCGAGCACCGCGACGATCACGCGGATCGCGTCCTGGCTGAACCACGGCGAGGGTGGGTATCGGCTCCTGCTCGAGCGCTCGCGTCGCGGCGGCACTTCGGCGGCCGCGGTTGCGCGTGGTTCGGCCGGCACGCCCGGTTCGCCCGGCACACCCGGTTCGCCCGGCACGCCCGGTTCGCCCGGCACGCCCGGTTCGCCCGGGACGGCTCGGTACCCGAAGGCGGATGGGCGGCGGGCCGCTCCGAGCGATCAGTCGGGCGCGATCCGGTGACCGCCGCCGAGGTGACCGCCGCCGAGGTGACCGCCGCCGGGGTGACCGCCGCAGGGGTGACCGCCGCAGGGGTGACCGCCGCCGTGCTGTGGGAGAGTCGAGCCGGCGATGGCCCCCGCCGGATGACGCTCGCGGTTCCGAACAAGGGCCGTCTCGTGGAGCCGACGCTCGCGCTCCTGCATGACGCGGGCCTCGTCTTCGAGGAGCGCGACCGCAGCCTGGTCAGCCACGTCGAGAACGTGCCGCTCGACATCCTGTTTGTCCGAACGAATGACGTGATCGAGTTCGTCGGGGACGGTGTCGCGGACCTGGGGATCACCGGCGGCGACCTGCTCGCCGAAGCCGACGCCACGCTGCCGATCGTGCGATCCCTCGGCTACGGTCGATGCCGGCTCGCGGCAGCGGTGCCGAGGGATGCCCCGCAGCGCAGGATCGCCGATCTCGCCGGTCTGCGGGTCGCCACCGCGCACCCGGGGGCGACCCGGCGCTGGTTCGAGGGGCGGGGAATCCAGGTGGCGGTGATCCCGCTCTCGGGTGCCGTCGAGGTCGCTCCGCGCCTCGGCCTCGCGGACGCGATCGTGGACCTCGTCTCGACCGGGGTCACGCTCGGCACGAACGGGCTGCGGTCCATCGGCGACCTGCTCTCCTCGGAGGCAGTCCTGATCGGGAACCCGGCGCGCCTGGCCGCCGAGTCGGAGACGATCGGCCGCCTCGACACGATGCTTGGCGCGGTCCTTGCGGGTCGCCGGCGGAAGTACGTGATGATGAACGCGCCCCTCGATCGTCTCGCCGACCTCGAGGCGCTCCTGCCGGGGCTCGAGAGCCCGTCGGTGATCCCGCTGGCGCACGCCGGGATGATCGCCATCCATGCCGTGGTCGGATCCGATGACGTCTGGGACCTGCTGCCTCGCCTCAAGGCGGCGGGCGCGTCCGGGATCCTGGTCCTCCCCATCGAAAAGCTCATCGCGTGAGCGCGCCGCCGCTCACCGCAGGCACGACCGCCTCGCCGGCAGGCTACGCCTGGGAGGCAACCGACGAGCAGGTCGGCGAGCGCTACGGCGTCCCGCTGTCGGCGATCGTCCGGTTCGACCTGAACACGTCACCGGCGCCGCCCGACCTCGCCCTTCGGGTTCTGCGGGCCGGCGCGTACGGGCGCCCCATCTCCGAATACCCGCCATCGGACTATCGCGACCTGGTCGCCGCCGCGTCCGGGGCATACGGCGTCGGCCGCGACGAGCTGCTGGTCGGCGCCGGCGCTGACGAGATCCTGGACCTCGTGGCAAAGGCCTTCCTGCCACCGGGGTCCGGCGCCGTCGTCCCGACCCCGACCTACGCGATGTACGCGATCCTGACCGAGCAGCGGCCCGCACGCACGATCCGGGTTCCTCGCCGCGCGGCGGCCGACGGCTACACGCTCGACGTTCCCGCGGTCCTCGTGGCAGCCCGCGACGCGGCCGTCGTCTGGCTCTGCAGCCCCAACAACCCGACGGGCCTGCCCGAGCCGGCCGGCACCGTCGCGGAGCTGCTCGACGGGTTGCTCGCTGACGCCGCGGCCGACGGCCGGGTCGCACCCGTCGTCGTCCTCGACGAGGCCTACGCCGAGTTCGTCGGCACCTCGCTCGTGGGGCTTCGCGCGGACTATCCGCGCCTCGTCGTGGTGCGGACCGCATCGAAGGCGTATGGCCTGGCCGGCCTTCGGGTCGGATTCGCGATCGCGCGCCGCGAGCTCGTCGCCGAGATGGAGCCGTACCGGCCGCCCGGTTCCGTCTCGATCCCGTCCGTCGCCGTCGTGGCCGTGGCGCTCCGGGACCCGGCGGCGCTCCGCGACAACGTCGCCCGCGTCGGAGCCGAGCGGGCACGCCTCGCCGCCGCGCTCGACCGGCTCGGGATCCCCGCGAGCCCGTCGGTCGCGAACTTCCTGCTCGTCGGGTTCGGCGACCGGGCGCGTGCGACCGCGGTCGCGGAGGCCCTGATGCGCCTCGGCCTCGTGCCACGCACGTTCGGGGCACGTCATCGGCTCGCCGATCAGCTCCGCTTCACCGTCCGGAACCCGGCCGAGGACGACCGCCTGGTGGCCGCCCTTGCCGAGATCGTGCCGACCCTCCCCCACTCCACCTCGGCCACGGCCCAGGAGACGAACGCATGACGACACCCCACGGCACGTTCGAGATCGGCGCCCGCGAGCGGCGGCGCGTGACGGTCGCCCGGCGGACCCACGAGACGGACGTCGCCGTGACACTGGACCTCGACGGGACCGGAGCTTCCGACGTCCGGTCCGGGGTGGGATTCCTCGACCACCTCCTCGGGTCGTTCGCGCACCACGGGATGTTCGACCTCGCCGTGCACGCCGAAGGCGACTTCGCGGTCGACGAGCACCACACCGTCGAGGATGTCGGGCTGGTCCTCGGCACGGCGCTCGCGGAGGCGCTCGGTGACCGTGCCGGCATCGCCCGTTTCGGTGAGGCGTCGGTCCCGATGGACGAGGCGCTCGCGACGGCGGTCGTGGACGTCGGTGGCCGCCCGTACGCGGTCGTGGATCTGCCCTTCCGGGGCGAGCGCATCGGGGCGCTGCCGACACAGCTCGTCGAGCACGCGCTCGAAGCGTTCGCGCGCACCTCCGGAACCACGCTGCACCTCCGCGGAACCGGCCGGAACGACCATCACCTCGCGGAGGCCGCGTTCAAGGCGCTCGCTCGCGCACTGCGGGCGGCCGTCACGGAGGATCCGCGACGAGCGGGCGCCGTCCCCTCGACGAAGGGGAGCCTGGGATGACCCGGGTCGCGGTCGTGGACTACGGCGCCGGCAACCTCGTGAGCATCGAGCAGGCGCTCAGCGCGGCGGGAGCCGACGTGACAATTGCGCGGAAGGCCGACGCGTTCGAAGCGGCCGATGCGGTCGTGGTGCCGGGCGTGGGGGCCGCGGCGCCCGCCATGAGCCGTCTCCGGCGGCGCGGTCTCGAGGCGCCGATCCGGGCGTGGATTGCGGCCGGGCGGCCCCTGCTCGGCATCTGCCTGGGCATGCAGCTGCTCTTCGAGGGGAGCGACGAGGACGGTGCAGTCACGCTGGGCGTCCTGCCCGGGCGAACCGTCCGGCTCGTCGATGCCCCCCACCTGCCGCACATCGGCTGGAACCAGGTCGAGCGGCACCGCGCCCACCCGCTCTTCACGGGGATCGAGGAAGGCGCCGATTTCTACTTCGTCCACTCGTATGCGGCGGCCCCCACGCCGGGAGCGGGCGATCTCGTCCTCGCCGAAACGGCGCACGGCGCGCGGTTCGTCTCCGCCGTCGCGCGCGGAGCGCTCGCCGGCGTCCAGTTCCATCCCGAGCGGAGCGGCCGCGACGGCCTCCGCCTGCTCGCCAACTTCGTGGGGCTGGCCGCGGCCGGCGCGTCCGCGGCAGCAGGCGGGACCCGCGAACCTGCGGTCGCGCGCTGATGCTCCGGGTTCGCGTGATCGCCTGCCTCGACGTCGCGCGCGGGCGCGTCGTCAAGGGCACCCGCTTCGTGGACCTGACCGACGAGGGCGACCCGCCGGAGCTCGCCGAGCGCTACGCGGCGGAAGGGGCGGACGAGATCGTCTTCCTCGACATCGATGCCGCCCCGGACGGCCGGAGCACGCTCCTCGAGGTCGTCGAGCGCACGGCCCGCCGCGCGTTCGTTCCGCTCACCGTCGGGGGCGGCGTCCGGAGCGTGACCGAGATGCGGGATGTCCTCCGGGCGGGCGCAGATAAGGTCTCGTTCAACACCGCAGCGGTCCGCGACCCGGGTCTCGTCCGGCGGTGCGCCCGGCGCTTCGGGAGCCAGGCCGTTGTCGTCGCGATCGACGCGCGACGCCGCGCCGGACCCGACGACCCCGGCGCGGGCTGGGAGGTGGTGGTCAAGGGCGGCCGCGAACCAACCGGCCTCGACGCGCTCGCATGGGCGGAACGTGCCGTGGCAGCCGGTGCCGGCGAGCTCCTCGTGACGTCGATCGATCGCGACGGGACCGGGGTGGGCTTCGACACCGTGCTCCTCCGCGCGATCGCCGATCGCGTCGGGGTCCCGGTCATCGCGTCGGGCGGCGCGGCCGGCCCCGACGACTTCGTGGCGGCCGTCCGGGACGGTGGCGCCTCGGCCGTGCTGGCGGCCTCGATCTTCCACCGTCGGCGCCACTCGATCGCGGACGTCAAGGCGGTCATGGCCGCCGCCGGGATCCCCGTCCGCCTCGCCGCCGTGGCCGTCGCGTGAGCGCGCTCGAACCGCCCTCGCCGGCCGGGCCCGTCGCCGACGCGGGCCGCGTCCGGTGGGGGCATGACGGCCTGGTTCCCGTCATCGTCCAGGATGCCGCCGACGGCCGCGTGCTGATGCTGGCCCACGCGAACGCGGAGTCGCTCGCGGCAACGCTTGCCACCGGCGAGGTCCACTTCTTCTCGCGCTCGCGGGGCCGCCTCTGGCGCAAGGGCGAGACGAGCGGCAACGTCCTCCGCCTGCGCGCCCTGGCGCTCGACTGCGACGGCGACGCGCTCCTCGCGACCGTCGAGCCGGCCGGTCCCGCGTGTCACCGGGGCACCCGGAGCTGCTTCGATCCGGACGGGGCGCCGCTCGACGCCGCCGGGTCGACGCCGTTCGCGCCCGCTCAGCGAGCGAGCGCACCAGCCCGGCAACCAGGGGCGCTCGTGACCGCACCGTCAGCGGCGGCGCCTGCCGGCGAGGGCTTCGACTGGCTGGAGATGCTGTGGGCCACGATCGCCGACCGGGCGGCCACCCGGCCGGCGGGTTCGTACACGGCCCATCTGCTCGCGCTGGGCGTCGACGGCCCCGCCCGGAAGGTCGCTGAGGAGGCGACCGAGGTCCTGATGGCCGCCAAGGATGATGCGGTCGCCGAGGCGGCGGGCCTCGATCGGACGGCACTTCGAGCGGGACTGGCCGGCGAGGCGGCCGACCTGCTCTACCACGCGCTGGTCTTGCTCGCGGAGCGCGGGCTTCCGCCGTCGTCCGTGATCGAACGCCTCCGTGAGCGCCACGCCGGTCCGGTCACAACGTAGAACCACTGGGCCAGAGGCCAGCGTCGAAAGAACGCGCCGCCTGACTCGAGCCGCACCGTAACGTGCTCAGGTCAGTAGACTGTCACGTGACGGTTGAGCTGCTCGTCTGGGGTGGAGGCAATGGCGTCACGGTCGCGTGTCATCGCGGTCCTGCTTTGCGGTTTCGCGATCACGTGTGGCCTCACAGCGAAGCCGGATCGAGCTCTCGCCGTCGGGACGTGCCGAGCCAGTTACGTGATCCTCGGCCAGAATCCCGCCTTGACGAGCCCGACGCCGACAGACTGGTTCAACGTATTCGGCGAGAACTTCGACCCGTCCGTTCCCGCAGTCTTGACGTTCGGCGTCGCCGTGATCCCGTGGTCGGTCGATGCGCCCATGGTGGTCCAGCCGGCGGTGACCACGTTCAAGATGCCCGCCTGGGCCATGTCCTCCGGCTTCAAGTGGACATTTCGCACAAGGGACTCCAGCGTCGAGACGATCACGGTGCGGATCTCCAGCGTCGGCTGTGCGGCCAGCACGCTCGTTGACTTCTCGCCACCGGTCACTTCCACAGCCGAGTCCCAACGGGCCCCGGCTGACCAGTCGGCGCTCAGGGCCCTGCTCCTGTTCCTCTTGTTCTGCGCGGGCGTGCTGATGGTGGGAAGGCGGCTCGATCCGCGTTCCGGGCGCTCGGCGTGAGGCTGGTGGCGCTCCACCCGCCCGCGGATGCAGTCCGGACGGGCCAACTCGAGCCCGCCGGGCGCCGCGTGGCCGGGCTACGGCAGCTCGTGATGCCCGCGGCAGCGGGCCTCGTACGTTTCGCGGCGCGGGGTCGGCATCTCGGAGGCGAGCCCGCCGACCACGACCACCGGCTCGTCGGCCCCGGCGGGGCGGCCGTCGATCAGCCGCTGCGTGCGAGTCGCCTCGTCGCCACAGACCGTGCAGATCGCGGTCAGCGAGGTGATCCCGTCAGCGATCGCCATGAGCTCCGGCATCGGCCCGAATGGACGGCCCCGAAAGTCCGTGTTGAGGCCGGACAGGATCACGGTCCGCCCGGCGACGGCAAGGCGCTCCACGACCGGGACCAGGCTCGCCGGAAAGAACTGGGCCTCCTCGATCGCGATCATGTCCGCCCAGGCGTCCTTGGCCAGCGTCTCGATCTCCGCCGGGCTCTCGACGGAGGTGGACCCGTACGCGGCTCCCGATCGGCTGCGCACGACCTCTGCCTCCGTTCGGTCGTCGATCTTCGGACGCACCAGCAGGATCCGCCGGCGGGCGATCTCGGCGCGACGGAGCAGGCGCAGCAGCTCGTCGGTCTTCCCACTGAACATGCAGCCGGCAATCACCTGGATGTGGCCGCGGGGCACCTCGATCACGCCCTCCCCTGCCCGCGGACGAGCAGGCGCTGGTCGCGCTTGCCCCGCCGGACGAGCAGGAAGCGGCCTGCCAGCAGGTCCGCGGTCGTGAACCGCTCCCCCGGATCGCTCGCGGGCCGGCCGTTCACGTGGACACCCCCCTGCTCGATGAGCCGGCGCGCCTCGCCGCGCGAGGTGGCCGTCCCGGCAAGGAGCACGACATCGACGAGATCCAGGCCGGGCCGGGCCGGATCCTGGGCGTCGCCTTCCGGCCAGGGCACGGACGGGATCTCCGCGGCGAGGTCCGCCAGGGTCTGCGCGTCCGCGGCCGCCGGGTCGCCGCCGAAGATGAGCTCGCTGACGCGGGTCACTCGTTCGGCCGCAGCGCGCCCGTGAGTGCGTTCGGTCAGGTCGCGCGCGAGGGCCCGCTGGGCGCCGCGCAGCTCGGGGTGCGCGACGAGGTCGGCCTCGAGCTCCTCGATCCGCGGGCGGTCGAAGAGCGTGAACCAGCGCAGGTAGGTCCCGACGTCCCGGTCCTCCGCCTCGAGCCAGTACTGGTAGAAGCGGTACGGCGAGGTCAGCGCAGGGTCCAGCCAGATCGATTCGCCCGACTCGCTCTTGCCGAACTTCGCGCCGGACGCGTTGAGCAGCAGCGGGTACGCGAGGCCGTGGGCAGGGTCGGGCGCCTCGGCTTCCGGGCGCCGCGCGCCCGCCGTCCGGCGGATCAGCTCGAGGCCCGCGGTGATGTTGCCCCACTGGTCCGCGCCGCCGCACTGGAGCTCCACTCCGTACGAGCGGTGGAGGTGCAGGAAGTCGGCCGCCTGCAGCAGCATGTAGCTGAACTCGGTGAAGGAGAGCCCTTTCTCCATCCGCACCTGGACGGAGTCCTTTGCGAGCATGTACGGCACGGTGAAGTGCTTGCCGATGTCGCGCAGGAAGTCGAGCAGGCGGACGTCCCCGAGCCAGTCCAGGTTGTTGACCACGAGCGCCTGGCTGGGGCCCGGTGCGAAGTCGAGGTAATGCGCCAGCTGGTCGCGGATCGCGTTGAGGTTGCTTTGGATCGCCGGGCGGTCGAGCAGCGGCCGCTCCGACGAGCGCCCGGACGGGTCACCGATCATGCCGGTGCCCCCGCCGACGACCGCGACCGGCTGGCCGCCGAAGCGCTGCAGCCGCACGAGTCCGAAGATCGGGATCAGGTGGCCCACGTGGAGCGAGTGGAAGGTCGGGTCGAATCCGTTGTATGCCCGCAACGGCCGGCCCGTCGCGAGGCGCGCCTCGAGGCCGTCCGTCGTCGCATGGACGAGGCCGCGCCATCGCAGGTCGGGCAGCAGGCCGGCGAGGCCCTGAGCAGTCACGGCGTCACTCGTCCCAGCGCGGGCACGTCGAAGCGTGCCCGGAGTACCGATCGGGAGGTCATGCCACCTATGCTATCGTGACGGACGCCATGCAGACCAGCCTTGCCCGACGGCAGCGCCGCCGCCGGAACGGCTCCGGCCGCCGGTCTTCGGGAAATGCGAACGTCGCGCGGATCGCGATCGCGCTCCCCATCTTCCTGTTCGCATCCTTCCTCGTTGCCGGGATCGTGGGCTTTGCCGGAGCCGTCACCGCGTTCAGCTATTACAGCCAGGGGCTCCCGAATCCGAAGGACGTCTTCACCAACCTGGACTTCAACCAGGCGACGACCATCCTCGACCGGAGCGGCAAGGTCCAGCTGGCGTCGTTCGCCCGCGAGCAGCGCGACGTCGTCACCTTCGACCAGATCGGTCCCGCGGTCATCGACGCGACAACGTCCGTGGAGGACAAGACGTTCTGGGACAACGCCGGGTTCGACCCCGCAGGAATCCTTTCCGCGGGACTGGACACGATCACCGGCAACTCCCGCGGCGCCTCGACCATCACCCAGCAGCTGGTCCGCGCGCGGCTCCTGCCCGAGTCCGCGTTCGCGGGCACGCGCTACGAGCGCAAGATCCGCGAGATCATCCAGTCGGTGCGCCTGACCCAGGAGTTCCCGGGCGTCGCCGGCAAGCGCGACATCATCACCGCGTACCTGAACCAGAACTTCTACGGGAACAGCAGCTACGGGGTGGCTGCGGCGGCGCGCGGCTACTGGGGCATCAGCGACCTCAAGAAGCTGAGCCTGGCCCAGGCCGCGATCCTTGCCGCCATCCCCCAGTCCCCCACCGAGTTCGACCTGGTCACCAACGCCGTCGAACAGGCCGGCGCCGACGGCAAGACCCACCTCGTCGTTCCCCCGGACTCGCCCATCGTCCAGCGGCGCAACTACATCCTGGGCCTGATGAAGACGCGCAGCGTGCTGACCGCGGGCACATACACGGCCTCCGACTACGACAAGGCAATGCAGGAGCCGGTGGTGGTCACGCCGCCCGCCAACCAGCGCTGGCTGGCTCCTCAGTTCGTGCTGCAGGTGCGCCACCAGCTCGGGGGGATCCTGTGCACCGTGGCCCTCGCCGACAACTGCCCGGCGATCGATACGGGCGGGTACACCGTTCTCACGACGCTCGACTGGCGGATGCAGCGGCTCGCCGAGAAGTGGACCCAGGCAGGCGCCCGCGCCCCCAGCGCCAAGGATCCCGCGGCCTACGTCAAGGCTCTCGGGGTGCCGTACCAGGACTGGATCAAGAACCTCGTGGGCAAGGGCGTAGGAAACGGCGCGCTTGCCACGGTGGATTACCGGACCGGCCAGGTCTACGCCTACGCGGGCAGCGCCGGGTTCTACCTGGCCGGCAACAAGCAGTTCCAGCCCCAGTTCGACGTCCTCGAGAACGGCTGGCGGCAGCCCGGGTCCGCCTTCAAGCCGATCAACTACCTCGTCGGCATCGACGACCACTCGCTGACGGCGGCGTCGATGTTCATGGACGTCACCACGGACTTCGGCGGCGGCTACACGCCCACCGACGCGGACCTGCTCGAGCGGGGCCCGGTCCGGCTGCGCCAGGCGATCCAGGTCTCGCTGAACATCCCCGCCATCAAGGCCGCCGTCGAGACCGGCCCGGCGCGGATCTTCCAGCGGTCGAAGGACTTCGGGCTGCGGTACCAGTCCTCCTCGTTCAACGCTGGGGCATCGATCGCAATCGGCACGCTCGAGGTCCACATGATCGACCTGGTGAGCGCGTACGGCGCGATCGCCAATGGCGGGATCCTCGTCCCGCGCACCACGATCCTCGAAGTGCGCGACTCCGGCGGGAAGAAGATCTGGCCGCCCGCGGGCACCACCCCCAGGGGCAAGGCCGTGGTGAGCCCCCAGTCCGCGTTCATCATGACCGACATCCTCGCCGGGAACACCGATCCGAAGCAGAACCCGTTCTGGAGCAAGCGTGCGATCTACGACGGCACGACCCGCCGGCCCGCGACCCTCAAGACGGGGACCACGAACGACACGAAGGACCTGACGGCGATGGGCTTCCTCGCCCCGCCCGAAGATCCCAAGGCGCCCGCATTCGTGGTCGGGGCGTGGATGGGCAACTCGGACAACTCCGCGCCGCCGTCGGGCGTCGTCTCGCTCGAGTCGGCGGCCTCGCTCTGGCAGTCCTTCCTGACTGCGGCCACGAAGGGCCAGCCGATCGCGGACTTCCAGAAGCCAGCCGGTGTCGTGCAGGCGAGCGTGGACGCGTTCACGGGCATGAAGCCCGGGCCGTTCTCGGCGCGGACCGTGAAGGAGTGGTTCATCGCCGGGACGGTGCCCACCCAGGTCGATACCACGAAGGTCGGCATAGCGGTGGATTCCGTCTCAGGCGGCCTCTGGCGGGAAGGCTGCGAGGGCCCAATGGAGGTCCGCGGGTTCCTGGACTTCTCGAACGTCGAGGCGGATTACCCGAAGTGGCGACCGTTCACGGACGGCTGGATCGCGCGCGCCCGGCGGGGATCGGGCGTGCCCGGGGGTCCCGAGAAGACGCGGACGACCTACTTCTACGAGACCGGCCCCTTCGGGTGGCTTCCGAACGGCTCCACATGGGGAGCCCCGTTCGCGCCCGGGAAGACCTGCGACCTCTTCGTCCCATCGCCCGAGCCATCGCCCGAGCCGTTTCCTTCGTTCGACCCGAACGCGAGCCCGAGTCCGAGCGATTCGATCCCCCCGACCCAGCCGGCGGGCGACATCGGCAACGGCAACGGGAATGGCAACGGTGGAGGGAAGCCGAAGCCCCCGTGAGCCGCGGGTCGTGCGGTGGGCGCCCGGCTGCGTCCTAGAACGTGACGACGGTCGCGCCGTCGCCACCCTCGCCCCGTTCACCGGGACGCGCCGTCCGCACCAGCGGGTGCGCCGCGGCCATTGCCCGGACCGCGTCACGCAGCGCGCCGGTCCCGTGCCCGTGGATGATCGTGGCCTTCGGCAGACCCGCGAGCGCGCCGTCCTCCAGGTAGCGTCCGACCACCTCGAGCGCCTCGTCGACCCGCGCCCCGCGGACGTCGAGCGAGGACGCGATCGTGCGCGCCCGATCGAGGCGCAGCGCCGTGATCCCCGACGCGGTCTCCTCCGCCGGCTCCCGCCGGCCGTGGCCGGCTGGTGTCGCGTCGAGGAGCGCCGGAACCAGGTCATCG
Organism: Candidatus Limnocylindrales bacterium; assembly: GCA_038214375.1. Classification (GTDB taxonomy): domain Bacteria; phylum Chloroflexota; class Limnocylindria; order Limnocylindrales; family CSP1-4; genus CTSoil-043. The sequence continues at coordinate 16,578 of JBBQRX010000003.1, read as the reverse complement.
ACACCGATCGTGACGCGCATGCCGCCCACCTCGAGCGTCGCCCGTCGGCCACCGCGCTCGATGGCCACGACCCGGCCCTCCCAGCCGCGGCTCCGGCTCAGGGCTCGTGCGCCGACGTGCCACTCCACGGGCTCGGTCGGCTCGGGAGCGGCCGCTGGGGCCGTCGATTCCGGCAGCCGGGCAAGGTGCTCCTCCGCCCGCTCCATGACCTCGTCGAGCGCCGGCGCCGTGACCGTCTCGCGCTCCAGGCGGCGCCGCGCGCCCTTGATCTCGGCACGCAGGTCGTCCACCAGGCGCTCTGCGTCCGCCCGCGCGCTCGCGACGGCGGCATCGCGATCCCGGCGGGCGCGCCGGCGTTCCTCGTCGGCATTCCGCTGCGCCTCCGCGGCCCGGATCTCGGCCGCCCGGGCGCGGTCGAGCGCCGTCTGGGCCGCCGTGTCGGCCTCCCGGATCGAGGCGAGTGTCTCCTCGAACGCCTTCTGGCCCTCGGTCAGGCGGCTCCGCGCGTCGTCGACGATCGAGAGCGCGAGGCCCAGCCGCTCGGCGATCGCGAAGGCCTGGCTGCCGCCCGGCAGCCCGATCCGCAGCCGGTAGGTCGGGCTGAGGGTCTGGAGGTCGAACTCGACGGACGCGTTCCGGACGGCCGGCGTCGTATGCGCGTAGACCTTGAGCTCGGCGTAGTGGGTCGTGGCCGCGACGAGCGCCCCCGCGCGCAGGAAATGGTCGAGCAGCGCCTGGGCGAGCGCGGATCCTTCCGTCGGGTCCGTCCCCGCCCCCAGCTCGTCGAGCAGCACCAGCGTCCCCGGGCCGGCCGCCTCGGAGATCCTGACGATCGAGCGGAGGTGCCCCGAGAACGTGGACAGGGACTGGGCGACCGACTGCTCGTCACCGATGTCGGCAAACACGTCGCGCAGGACCGGCAGCCGGCTCCCGGGGTCGGCCGGCACGTGCAGGCCTGCCTGGTGCATGAGCGCCAGGAGTCCCAGCGTCCGGAGCGTGACGGTCTTCCCGCCCGTGTTCGGGCCGGTGACGAGGAGCGCCTGGAAGTCGGTGCCAAGCTCCACGTCGATCGGGACGACGCGCCCGGTCAGGCCCGGGTGACGGGCGCCCTTGAGGATGATCTCGGTGCGCGTCCCGGACTCCGCCCGGGTCGCGTCCATCTCCTCCGCGAGGCGCGCCTTGGCGCTCCACAGGTCGAAGCGGGCCAGCGCGCCGAGCAGCTCCCCGAGCGGTCCCGCCTGGCTTCCCACGAGCGCCGAGAGCTCATCGAGGATCCGTTCGATCTCCTGCTGCTGCGCGACCTGGGCCTCGCGCCAGGCGTTGCCCAGCTCCACGGCCACCAGCGGCTCTACGAAGAGCGTCTGGCCGCTGCCCGACGCGTCGTGGACGATCCCCTTGACGCGGCTGCGCGAGTCGGCACGCACGGGCACCACGTAGCGGCCGTTGCGCAGCGTGATGATCGGGTCCTGGAGTGCGGCGCCGACGTCGGTCGAGTGGACGAGCTGCTCGAGCCGGCTGCGCAGCCGCTCGTACGCAACGCGCGTCGCCCTGCGCAGGCCCCCGAGGCGCGCCGACGCCGTGTCGAGGAGCTCGCCGACCGGGTCGAAGCTCCGCTCGAGCGTGCTGCGGAGCGCGGGCAGCCCGTGAAGGTCGCGCGCCAGGGCGTTCAGGAGCGGGCGCCGATCGCCGGCCAGCGCATCCCGCAGCCGCGAGCCCGCCTCGAGCGTCGCCGCGATCGCAGCGAACTGCGCCGCGTCGAGGCGGCCGCCCCTGGCGGCCCGTTCGACCGCCGGCCCGATGTCCTGGGCGCCCCCGATCCCGGCCTGGGGCTTCTCGGCGAGGAGCTGGCGCGTCTGCGAGGTCTCGTCAAGCCCCATCTCGACGAGCACCGGGTCCGCCGATGGGTCGAGCGCGGCCGCGAGCCGCCGACCGGGCCCGAACCCGGCCGCGGCCGCCAGTCGCTCCCGGATGAGCGGGAACTCGAGGAGGGCGATCGACTTCGCGTCCATCAGCGCCCACGCCGTCCGGAGACGGCCTCGCTGCCCGGGATCCAGAAGCGCCACGGACGCGCCCCCCAGACCCGGCCGGCGAAGCCGACCCCGATCCGCGGCCCCGAAACAGCGGCGGGGTCCTGGGAGCCCGGTGACGGCGTCTCGAGGCGGAGTGCGCCGGCCGGGTCGAGAAGGGTGCGCTCGTTGTCGTCGAGCCCGATTGCGAACGCCGCCCCGACATTGCCGGGCCCGCTCGCAAGGCGCATCACCGGCAGGTTCACGATGCGCGCGGCGGCGCTGGCCGGATCCTCGCGGTCGGCGCGCCGCGTGGCGAGACCCCGAGCCAGCCGCGCCTCCCGCATGGTGGTGATGCCCACGAGCGGCTCGACCGCCCGCACGAGGACCGCTGAGGGTCGTCCGGGCGGCCCGCAGACGACGTTGAGACAGGTATGCATGCCGTAGACACCGTACACGTATGCCGCGCCGGGCGGTCCGAACATCGCGCCGTTCCGCGCGGTTCGCCCTGAGCGGGCGTGGGACGCGAGATCGTCGGGACCCCCGTAGGCCTCTACCTCGACGATCCGGCCGATGCGCGCGGAGTCGCCGTCGTCGCGGATCAGCAGCGCGCCGAGCAACCCGCGCGCGGCCTCGACAACCGGCCCCGCGAGGATCGCCGCGAGGGTGACCGGAGGGGCGGGCGGTCGCCCCGCCGCGGTCGGGTCCGTGCCCGTCAGGCGAAGAACGCGCGGAGCCCTGCCGGGGTGATCCACGCGAACAGCGACAGGAACGCCGGGATCAGCACGTCGCGGAACAGGATCGCCGCCTGCGACGGATCGTAGAACCGGAAGATGTCGCGCAGGAACCCGAGCTCGTTCGGGCTGGGCGCGATGCCCTGGATCCGGAAGAACGAGTCGAGGATCATGATCATCGCCCCGATGAGGAGCACGGCCTGGAGGATGCCCAGCAGCGCGCCGATGACCTCGTCCACGACTGTGGAATGCTTGAAGAGCTGGGTCCGCTTGTAGAAGACCTGGGCCGCGATGGACGCGACGAGGTAGATCACGACGAAGCTGGCCCCGAACGCCAGCATGGTCGAGTATTCCTTCGGGAACTGGGTCCAGTACTGGCCCAGCCACGAGCCGAGCGGGTCGCGGAGGTTGAGGGCGAAGAGCAGGGCGATGAGGAGGATCGCCAGCCCGATGAGCCGGCGCAGGGTGCCCTGGACGAACCCCGCGAGGGCGAACCCGCTCACGAAGAAGACGGCGAGCAGGTCGAAGAGATCAAGGCTCCGGATCGCGCCGACGATGTCCACGCCGTCTCCAGGTCTCGCGGCGCGCGAACGGCGCCGACTCCGGCCCGCCCCGAGACGCTCGACTCGCGGACCGCGTCCAAGGATACGTCCGCGCTCCGGGCGCATGCAGCCCGCCCCTGCGCGTGCCCCCGGCGGCTACGTGCGCAGGCGAGCTCCATGCGCCGACACGGCCGCCTCGACAAGCCGGGCGACCTCGGCGTCGACCTCGTCGTCGGCGAGCGCCCGATCCTCCGCCGCGAAGACCATGCGCCAGGCAAGGCTCTTCTCGCCGGCAGCAAGGGGGTTTCCGCGGTAGATGTCGAAGAGCGTGATCCGGCCAAGCGTCCCGCCGCCGGCAGCCCGCAGCGTGGTGGCGACGTCGGCGGCGGCGAGCGACTCGGGCACGACGAGCGCGATGTCCCGCTCGAGCGGCTGGAACCGAGCGATCGGGGCGACGCGGACCGGCCGCGGCTGGCCTCCCGACAGCCCGGCGATCGCGAGCTCCGCGACCAGGACCCGCTGGGCGCGCAGGTCCCACGCCGCGAGGATCGACGGGTGCACCTCGCCCATGAGCCCGATGCATGCCTCACCGGCAGCCGCCCGCGCGGCCCGGCCGGGATGCAGCGGCGGCCCGGCGAGGTGCGGCGTGAATGCCGCCTCCGGGAGCCCGAGAAGCCGGCCCACCAGGTCCACGATCCCCTTCGCGTCGTCGAGGTCGAACGGGTGCGCTGGGCGGTTCCGGGCTGCCGAACCGGCCTCGCCGGCAAGGAGGAAGGCGAGGCGCCACCACTCGGCCGGCGTGCCGTCCGGCGCCTTCGCGTAGCCCTTGCCGATCTCGAAGATCGCCACGTCGGCGCGGCCGTGCCGCTCATTGAGCGCGAGAACGTCCAGGAGGCTCCCCACGAGGCTCTGCCGCAGGACGGCGTGGCGCTCCGAGAGCGGGTTCGTGACCGTGATGAACGAGCCGGCGACGGCGACCTCGCCCGGGACGCCGTCCGCGGCCCCGACCGGCCACCCGAGCGCAGCGGCCTGGGATGCGGGCACCAGCGCCTGCGTCACGACCTCGGTCAGGCCCGCGCCCGCAAGGGCGCGACGGACGAGATCGCGGAGCTCCAGCGGGTTCGCGCGGACGTGGGGCATCGCCGTGTCGGGCGTCTTTCCGGCCACGGTGTCGTAGCCGGCGAGGCGCACGACCTCCTCCGCGATGTCGGCCTCGACGGCCAGGTCGCGTCGCCAGGACGGCACGATGGCGTCGCGTGCTTCGCCGGGTGCGGCGGCCACGTCGTGCGGCGCGGGGCCCGCCGCGATGAAGACCCGCGACCCGTCCGGCGCGGGCTCGCTGGTGATCCCGACCCGCGCGAGCAGGGCCCCCTGGGCATCCGGATCGAGGCGGGTCCCGAGGAGTCGATTGACGCGGGCGGGACGGTACCCGACCCGGGCGGGTGCCGGTTCGTCGGGAGCCGTGTCGATCCGGCCGGCCGCGACGGTCCCGCCGGCCCAGGCCGCGATCAGGCCGGCGACCCGGTCCGCGCCGATCCTCGCCAGTCGCGACTCCTGGCCCTTCTCGAAACGAAGGCTGGCCTCGGAGCGGAGCGCGTAGCGGAACGCGGTACGCCGGATGCTCACGGGGTCGAAAACCGCGGACTCGACGATCACGTCCGCGGTCGCGTCCGCCACCTCGGAGGCAGCCCCGCCCATGACCCCGGCGATCGCGAGCGGTCCGTTCGCGTCGGCGATGAGGAGCGTCTCCGCGGAGAGGGTCCGCTCAACGTGGTCGAGCGTCTCGAGGCGCTCGCCCGGGCGGGCGGTCCGGACGATGAGGCCGGCCCGGCCTGACGAGTCGAGGGCGACCGCGCCGGCGTCGAACGCGTGGGTGGGTTTGCCCAGCTCGAGCATGGCGTAGTTCGTGGCGTCCACGACGTTGCTGACCGGCCGCATCCCGGCCGCGAGGAGGCGTCGCTGGACGTCGTCGGGCGACGGTGCCACGCGGACGCCCCGGACCACGCGCCCGACGAACCGGGGGCAGAGCTCCGGGTCATCGACCACGACCCCGAGGATCGACCCGACCGCCGGGCCTGCCTCGCGCAGCACGATCTTCGGAAATCTCGCCGTCGCCCCGGTCGCGGCCGCGACCTCGCGCGCGAGCCCGACGAGGCACAGGGCGTCGCCGCGGTTGGGCTTCACGTCCACGTCCAGGACCCAGTCGCCGTAGAGATCGGTGAGGGCGGCGCCCAGCGGCGTCCCTGCGGGAAGGATCAGGATCCCCTCGCCGTCCACGCTCAGGCGGAGCTCGTCGCCCGAGCAGAGCATCCCGTTGCTGACCACGCCCATCTTCTCGGTGCGTTCGATGGCGCGATTGCCCGGCAGGAGGGCACCCGGCAGCGCGACCGGGACCCGCTGTCCCGGCGCGATGTTCGTCGCGCCGCACACGATCTGGAGCGGCTCCCCCGCCCCGACGGTGACGGTTGTGAGCGAGAGGCGGTCGGCGCGCGGGTGCTTCTCCACCGTCAGCAGCTCGCCCACAACGACGCTGCGCCACTCCGATCCCCAGCGCTCGAGGCCCTTGACCTCGAACCCCAGTAGCGTCAGGCGCTCCGCGAGCGCCTCCGGGGGCAGGTCGAGGTCCACGTAGTCCCGGAGCCAGTCGAGCGGGACCCTCATCGGAACTGCTCGAGAAAGCGGAGGTCGTTGTCGAGGAAGATCCGGACGTCGCCGATCCCGTGGCGCAGCATCGCGATCCGCTCCACGCCCATCCCGAACGCGAAGCCCTGGTAGCGCTCCGGGTCGATCCCGCCGTGCCGCAGCACGACCGGGTGGACCATGCCGGCCCCGAGGATCGTCATCCAGCCGGTCCGCCCACAGGCGGGGCAGCCCACGCCGCCACAGACCAGGCATTCGACGTCGAACGCGACGGACGGCTCCGTGAACGGGTAATAGCCCGGGCGGAACCGCGTGGCGCGCCCTGCCCCGAACATCGCGTGGGCGAACTCGTCGAGGAGCCCGCGCAGGTCGCCGAGGTTGGTTCCCTCGTCCACCATGAGCCCTTCGACCTGGAAGAACTCCGAGGCATGCGACGCATCCACCGCCTCGTAGCGGAAGCAGCGGCCCGGCAGGAGGGCGCGGATCGGCGGCGACTCGGCCTGCATGACCCGGATCTGGCCCGGTGACGTGTGTGTCCGAAGGAGCCCGCCGTCGATGTCGACGTACATCGTGTCCCACAGGTCCCGGGCAGGATGATCCGGCGGGATGTTGAGCATCTGGAAGTTCGTCGCGTCGCTCTCGACCTCCGGCCCCTCGTAGGTCACGAACCCGAACTGGCCGAAGATCTCCGCGATCCGGCCGATCGTCTCGGCGATCGGGTGGAGGGTTCCGCGCGCGATCGGCCGGCCGGGCGTGGTGACGTCCACCGCCTCGGCCGCGAGGCGCGCAGCCAGGGCCGCCGACTCGGCGCGCTGCCGTGCGCTCCCGAGCGCGCGCTCCACGCGTTCGCGGACCTCGTTGACCACCACGCCGACGCGCGGCCTGTCCTCCGCGGGCAGCTGCCCGATGCCGCGCATGAGGCTCGAGAGCGCGCCCCCCTTGCGCCCAAGGTAGGCGACATCGAGGTCGTCGAGGGCCGCGACGTCAGGCGCTGCGGCGATCTTCGGGAGCGCCTCCTCGCCGAGCGCGTGGAGCTGGCTGGTCAGCGTGGCGAGGTCCACCTGGCGTCAGGCGCCCCGGGCAACCTCGACGATCCGGCCGAAGGTGCCGTCGTCGCGGACCGCGATGTCGGCGAGGATCTTTCGGTCGATCTCGATCTCGGCCTTCTTGAGGCCCTGGATGAAGTGGCTGTAGGTGATGCCGTGCATCCGGGCAGCCGCGTTGATTCGGATGATCCAGAGCTGGCGGAAGTCGCGCTTCCGGACCTTGCGGTCGCGGGTGGCGTAGGCGAGCGCGTGGAGCAGCGCTTCGTGGGCCGGCTTGATGAGCCTCGAGCGCGTCCCCTTGCGGCCCTCGGACGCATTCAGGAGGCGCTTGTGGCGCTTGTGCGCGGTGACACCGCGCTTGACGCGAGCCATGGGTCAGCCCTTCTTGAGGTACGGGAGAAGATGCTGGATCTGGCGCGCATGCTCGGTGCCGAGCACGGCCTTGCCGTCGTAGCGGCGCGTTCGCCGCGAGGACTTCAGCTCCAGGTGGTGGCCCCGCCACGACTTGACGCGGATCGGCTTCCCGCTCCCGGTCGCCCCGATCCGCTTCTGGGCTCCCTTATGGGTCTTCAGCTTCGGCACGCCGGCCTCACTCTCCCGCTGGTGCGGCGGGCAAGGAGCCCGCTGCGTCGACCGCGGCCGCTGGCGCGGCACCCTCCGTCTCCGCCGGCTGCGGTGCGTCGTCCGGGGCGGATGCCCCGCCGGACGCCTCGCGCGGCTTCGGCTTGTGGGTCGACGCGATCGTGATATGCATCGACTTTCCCTCGAGGAGCGGTGCTCGTTCGAGGACGCCATGATCCTTGATCTGGTCCGCGAACTTCGCGAGCAGCTCCCGCCCGAGGTGCGGGTGGGTCAGCTCTCGACCGCGGAACTGGACGGCCACCTTGATCCGATCGCCATCCTCGAGGAACTCGATTGCCCGTCGGACCTTCGTGTCGAAGTCGCCGATGCCGATCTTCGGCTTGAGACGGACCTCCTTGAACTCGACCGACCTGGACTTCCGCTTGGCTTCCTTGTCCCGCTTGGCCAGCTCGTACTTGTACTGGCCATAGTCGAGAAGGCGCGTCACGGGAGGCGACGCGGTGGGCGCAACCTCCACGAGGTCGTAGCCGCGCTCCTGTGCCAGTCGAAGAGCATCGCCCGTCGCCATGACGCCGAGCTGGATTCCCTCCTCGTCGATCACCCGAACCTGGCTGATCCGGATCATCTGGTTGACACGTAGCTCTCGGCTTATCGTCGGCCCCTTCGTGCTGTCGCGTTCATCATTGCGCCCGTCGACGGCGTGCCGGAGCACGCACGCCAGCGGGCGCGGTCGCCGGCGGAGAATACCACATGCCCCTCGTCAGACGGCGCGGGCGGCGGCCTCGTCAGACGGCGCGGGCGGCGGCCTCTTCCGCGAGCCGCGCGGCGAGGTCGTCCCAGGCGACACCCTGCTCCTGGCTGCCGTCGCGACGGCGGACGGACGCCGAGCGTGCCTCCACCTCCCGGTCGCCCAGGATGACCATGACGGGCACCTTCTGCTCCTGCGCCAGGCGGATCTTGTTCTGCATCCGGCTGTCGGTGCGGTCCACGTCGACGCGCAGCCCGCGCCCCCGGAGGAGCGCGGCGAGCTCGTCGGCCGGGTCGCCGTGCCGGTCGGCGATCGGGATCACGGTCACCTGGACCGGCGCGACCCAGAACGGGAGGGCGCCCCCGAAGTGCTCGATCAGGATCCCGATGAACCGCTCGAGCGAGCCGTAGATCGCCCGATGGAGCGCGATCGGGCGCTGCGGCGCCCCGTGCTCGTCGATGTACGTGAGGTCGAAACGCTCCGGCAGCATCGTCAGGTCGGCCTGGATCGTGGCCATCTGCCACTCGCGACCGAGGGCGTCGTCGATGTAGATGTCGATCTTGGGCGCGTAGAACGTGCCGTCCTTCGGTTTGACCGTGTAGGTCACGCCGGCAGCGTCGAGGGCGGACCGGATCATGGCTTCGGCGCGCTCCCACAGGGCGTCGTCGCCGATCGCCCCGTCGGGCTTCGTCGCGAAGGTATAGCGGGGCTGGAGACCGAACCAGCCGTATGACTCGCGCACCATCGCCAGGAGCCGCCCGATCTCGTCCTCGAGCTGGTCGGGCCGGACGTAGACGTGGGCGTCGTCCTGCACGAAATGCCGGACCCGCGTGAGGCCGTGCAGGACGCCGCTGCGCTCGTTGCGGTGGAGCCGGCCGAACTCGGACAGGCGGAGGGGCAGGTCGCGATAGGAACGCGTCTTCGAGCGGTAGATGAACGTGCTCTCGGGGCAGTTCATCGGCTTGAGCGAATATGCCTGGTTCTCGATGTCGAGAACGAACATGTTCTCCCGGTAGTGGTCCCAGTGGCCGGACTGCTCCCAGAGCCGGTGATTGACCAGGATCGGCGTGGAGATCTCCTCGTAGCCGTGGCGTTCCTGGAGCTCGCGCATGGCGGTCTCGAGCGTCCGCCAGAGGCGCTGGCCCTTCGGATGCCAGAAGGCCGAGCCCGGGCTGACGTCGTGGAAGCTGAAGAGGTCGAGCTGGACGCCGAGCCGGCGGTGGTCGCGCTTCTTCGCCTCCTCGCGGCGCCACAGGAAACGGTCCAGGTCCTCCTGGCTCTCCCAGACCGTGCCGTACACGCGCTGGAGCATCGGCCGGGACTCCTGCCCGCGCCAGTACGCGCCCGCCACCGCGAGCAGCCGAAACGGGCCGATCTGCCCGGTCGACGCCAGGTGCGGCCCGCGGCACAGGTCGCGGAAGGGTCCGTGCTCGTAGAAGGTGGTGACCGGGAGCGGCTCACCGGCAGCGCCGGCCCGGCCCGCGAGGTCGTCGAGGATCTCCACCTTGAAGGCCTGCCCGTCGGCGGCAACGAGGCCGCGCGCCTCCTCGAAGGGCAGCTCGCGCCGCACGAACGGGTGGTTCGCGGCGATGCTCGCCCGCATCCGGTCCTCGACCGCCGCGAGGTCGTCCGGTGTGAGCGGCCGCGGCAGCTCGAAGTCGTAGTAGAACCCATCCCGGATCGCCGGCCCGATCCCCAGCCGGGCGTCGGGGAACAGGCCGAGGACCGCCTCGGCCATCACGTGGGCCGCCGAGTGGCGCATCGTGTCAAGCGGGGCGTGCGCTCCCGCGTCGAGGAGCTCATCCGCGGAGCCCCGATCGGGCGCCTCGAGCGCGAGATCCTCATCGTCTGCGACGCCGATCGCAACTGCCTCGCCGGGTCGCTGCTGGTCCGCCATGGCCGTCTGCCTCCTGAAAACGAACAAACCCTCTCGTCCATCCGGGACGAGAGGGCCGCTGCGGCCTCCCGCGGTTCCACCCGATTTCGCGACCGCCGGGTCGCGCGCTCCTGGGTCTCCGCGCTAACGGGCGGATCCCGGACCGGTTCGCCGGCCGCTCGCGGGTGGTACCTCGTCCGCCGGGTGCCGCCGCAGGTTCCAGCCGATGCCTGCGGCTCTCTGGGATCCCGGTTGGGGGAGGCGCGTCCCGCTCGACGCGTTCGCTTCGATGGTGGGCGGTAGAGGACTTGAACCTCTGACCTCATGCATGTCAAGCATGCGCTCTAACCAACTGAGCTAACCGCCCGATGTCACGAGGAGATTGAGGCGATGCGTGCGAGTACCGGCCCCACTCGAGTTGCCCGTATGGATCCGCAGGCAGCCCGGAGGTTATCACACCCGGTGACCACGGAACCAACTCCGCCTCATCCCGTCCCGTGCGCTGCCCCCGGCACGGACGTCAGCAGGTCGATACGAACGCCCGCCTGGCCGAAGGGCGGGGACCCCGGACGGGATCACCCCGGGGCCGCGACGGCTTACGCGACGAGCCAGCCGGCGATGTCCGTGGCCGACGGGATGCGGCCCACGCTGACGACCTTGCCGTCAATGACGAGCCCGGGCGTCGACATGACCCCGTGGGCAAGGATCTCCGCGTAGTCCGTTACGTGGCGGATCTCCGCCTCGACGCCGGAGATTACGACCGCTTCGCGCGCGACGGCCTCGAGCCGCTTGCAGTTGTTGCAGCCGGGACCCAGGACTTCGACGATCTTCATGACTGGTTCTCCTTCAAAGGCCAAGCGCGTTGAACAGGAAGCCGACGGTGAGGATGCCGGTGACGACGACCGTCGCGAAGACGGCGATCAGGCGGAGCTTCATGACCCGCCGGAGGATCACGAACTCGGGCAGGCTGATGGCGACGATCGCCATCATGAAGGCGAGCGTGGTGCCGAGCGGCATCCCCTTGCCGAGCAGCGCCTCGACGATCGGGATCGTGCCCGCCGCGTTCGAGTAGAGCGGGATCGCGATGGCCACCACGATCGGGACCGCGAACGGGTTGTCGCGCCCGCCGATCTGGGCGACCAGCTCGGTCGGGACGAAGCCGTGGATGAAGGCGCCGATCCCGATCCCGATGATCACGTAGAGCAGGACCTTGCGGACGAGGTCCTTGGTGGACGTCCAGGCGTCGCGCATGCGCTGCTCGACCGAGAGCCGGAGGTCGAGCGACGTGGCGCCGCCGCCGGCGCGGACCGCGAGGACCCACGGCTCGATCCACTTCTCGAGGGGCAGGCGCCCGAGCACGAGGCCGCCTACCACGGCAACCGTCAGCCCGGCGGCCATGTAGAGGAGCGCGATCCCGGGACCGAAGAGGCCCCACAGCAGGACCAGGGCGACCTCGTTGACCATCGGGCTGCTGATCAGGAACGCGAACGTGACGCCGAGCGGGATCCCGGCCTCGACGAAGCCGATGAAGAGCGGCACCGCGGAGCACGAGCAGAACGGGGTCACGACGCCGAAGGCCGCCGCCCCGACGGTCGCCGGGAGCGTGCCGCGGCCGGCGAGCGCGGCGCGCATCCGCTCGGGCGGGAAGTAGCTGCGCAGGAAGGAGACCACGGTCATGATCCCGAGGAGCAGGAGCAGGACCTTGGGGACATCGAGCAGGAAGAACGCGACGGCGTCGCCGACGTGGGAGCCGCGCTCGAGCCCGAGCAGGTCGTAGGCCGCCCAGTTCGCGAGCGGGAGGTTGACGAACCACGCCGCGAGCCACCCGACCACCACGACCGGCGCGACGACCCGGAACGGGACGTGGGCGCGTCGCATCGGGAGCGCGGTCATCCGAGGATCCCGGCGAGGATGGTGGCGGCGGCGGCGCAGGCCGTGTCGTCGCGCTCGTAGTAGACGCGGCGTCCGTCGGACGGACCCCGGCTGACGCGGACGAGTCCCGCGTCACGCAGCTTCGCGAGGTGGTTGCTGACGTTGTTCTGGCGCTCCCCGAAGGCGGCAGCCATCTCGCACACGCAGTGCGGTCCGTCGCGGAGCATGGCCAGGATGCCGGCCCGCGTGGGATCGGAGATCAGGGCTGCGGTCGCCACCCCGTCGGCGACATCCGGCGGGCGGAGGTCCATCCGCAGCTCCTGCAGGACAGGCAATTCACGCAACATGGGGCAGCTCCTCCGGGTCGCCCCGGTTGATGGTCAGGTTGATCGTCAGTGGGCAGGCTCGGGCGAGCAGGTAGACCGGGGCGGCCGCGTGCGCGTGCTCTCGGACGCGGGCATCCGTCGCGCTCATCCGGCCACCAGGATCCAGGCCCGCTGGGCAGCCAGCAGGACGAGAGCGATCGCGAAGATGCGCGACAGCGTGGCGCTCTTCACCCTGCCCGCCGTGAAGCGGGCGCCGAGCCAGGCGCCGATGACGGACGCGACTGACGTGATGATCACGGTTGGCCAGTCGAACGTGGCGGTCCCGAGATGGCTCGCGAAGGCCGAGAACGATGGGACCGTCACGGCCACGGAGTTGGTCGCCGCGGCCAGGCGTGCGCTGTACCCGACGAGCGTGAGCGTCGGCATCAGCAGGAACCCGGGCCCGACGCCCAGGAACCCCGCGAAGATGCTGATCGGCACCGCGGCGGCACCGGCACGTACCCGGCCGCCATCCGTGATCTCCGCCACGTTCTCGGTGGAACGGGGCTTCGGCAGGAGCATCCGCGCGGCCAGGAAAAGCAGCACGCCCACGTACAGCCACCAGACCAGGGTCGTGGAGGCGAACTGGAGCAGCCATACGCCGAGGGGCGCGCCGATCGTCGTGATGACGACGAGGAGGAGCGCTCCGCGCCTGTCGACCATCCCCGCCCGCCAGAACGCGATGGCCCCGCTGATGGCGGTGAGCCCGTTGAGCAGCAGCGCCCAGGGCTGGATGACGTCCTTGAGGTCGAACCCGAAGAGGCCGAGCACCGGGATCGCGATGAACGCGACGCCGAGGCCCAGCATCCCCGAGAGGAAGCTGAGGCCGAAGAGGAGTGGCGTCAGGATCATGACCAGTGGCATCTCACTGGGGAATGTATCAGCGACAGATGATTGTTCATCGCGCCGGACGGCCCCAAAGATGGGAGCCATTCGGCCTCGTCTTCGAGGGTGCCAAACAGCTGCGGGCGTCCAGGGAGAGCGATGCCGAGTGCCGTCGACGGGCTAGCTGTGAATCCGGGTCACGTACCGCAGGATCGCGTATCCGACCACGCCGGCGACGACCGATGCGACGAGGATCCCGATCTTCGCGAAAGCGAGGATCGGCCCGCCGCCGAAGGCCAGGTCGCTGATGAACAGGCTCATCGTGAAGCCGATGCCGCCAAGCCAGGCCGCACCATAGATGTGCTTCATGGTCACGCCTGATGGAAGCGAGGCGAGGCCAGATCGGACGACCAGCAGGGTCGCCGTCGTGATGCCGACCTGCTTGCCCACGATGAGGCCGATCGCGACGCCCAGGACGACGGGATCCCCGAGTATCGTGCCGACGCTGCCGCCCAACGCGACACCCGCATTGGCCAACGCGAAGATCGGCACGATCACGAAGGCCACCCAGGGCTGAAGGGCATGCTCGAATCGGAGCATCGGTGCCTGGGCACGCTCGGTGATCGTCTCCAGGTCCCAGAGAGCGTCGTGGTGCTCTTCCATGGTCGCGGGCTCGTCGCTGTCCTCGCGTCGCACGAGGTGATCCACAATCCGTCTGGCACGAGCTGCGAAGTCGGCGCTGTCGAGCCTGGTTCGAGCTGGGATCGTCAAAGCGAGGAGCACCCCGGCGACGGTCGCGTGCACGCCGGACTGAAGAATCGCCAGCCAGAGCGCGAGCCCCAGGAGACCGTACACGATCGGTCTGCGGACCCCGAGCGCGTTGGCGACGATCAGCCCGCCGAGGCATCCTCCCGCCGCGGCCAGTGCCCCGACCGAGACCTCCGACGTGTAGAAGAGCCCGATGATCAGGACCGCCAGCAGGTCGTCGACGATGGCCAGGGCAGCCATGAAGACGCGCAGGCCGATCGGGATTCGGTTACCGAGCAGGGCGAGCACCCCGAGGGCGAAGGCGATGTCGGTCGCCATCGGGACGGCCCAGCCGCGAGCGCCCTCGCCGGACCCGGCGATGAGAAGAAAGACAAGGGCGGGCACGAGCGCCCCACCAAGCGCAGCCGCGATTGGAAGTGCCGCGCGGCGGATCGACGCGAGTTCGCCGACGAGAACCTCGCGCTTGATCTCGAGACCGACGACGAAGAAGAAGATCGCCATCAGGCCATCGTTGATCCAATGCAGCAGGGTCTTCGACAGGACGGCATCGCCGACACCGATCGTGAGATGGATATCCCAGAGCGACACGTAGGAGGAGGCGAAGGGCGAGTTTGCCCAGAGAAGCGCGATGACCGCCGCGGCCATCAGCAGGATCCCGCTCGCGGCACTGCTGCTGGTGAACTCGCGGAATGGCGCGAGGAGTCGGTCGATCGGCGGGGTTGCTTGCGTCACGCGAGAATGATGACCTGTCACTCCGACCCGGGCGTCGCAACGAGACCACCGCACCGCCTGGCAGCGACCGTTCCCGGGATCCTCCAGGGCGACTGGTCCGCGCGAGACGCGAGGGCGCGTGCACCGGGTGACCGCTGCGACCGGCGGGGAGGCCGATTCGGTCGAAAACGTTCACCGGGTGGCCCGGACGACCGCCCAGCGGTCGCGCGGGCTCATTGGTGACACAGGTTCGGCGCTGCCGGATGTCCCGGCGGTCCCAGGGCTCACCCGGTGCACGGCCGGCGGTGGGGTGCGCCCCCGGCGGCAAGAGGCGGGCACGGCCGGCGGTAGGAGTGTGCCGCCCGCCAGTGGGATTCCGCCGCTGGCGGCCAGGTGGCACGCGCCGGCGGCCAGGGGGCACGAACCGCGGTCAGGGGGCACGAACCGCGGTCAGGGGGGCACGAACCGCGGCCGATTCGTTCCCGGAGGGCCTTCAGACGAGCTGGTCCGCCTCGCTCGATTGCGCCTTGACGCGGATCGTCTCCACGATCCCCGTGTCGGCCAGGGTCGTCACGTCGCCCAGCGCGCGATTCTCGGCGATGTCACGCAGGAGCCGCCGCATGATCTTCCCTGAGCGTGTCTTGGGCAGCTCGGGGGTGAACATGAGCATCTTCGGCCGCGCGATCGCCCCGATCCGGTGGGCGACGTGCTCCCGAAGCTCGAGCGCGAGCTCGTCGCTCGCCATGATGTGCGACTTGAGGATCACGAACGCGGAGATCGCCTCGCCGGTCACGGGATCGGCGCGCCCCACGACGGCAGCCTCGGCGACCGCCGGATGGTCCACCAGCGCGGATTCCACCTCGATCGTGCTGATTCGGTGGCCCGACACCTTCATCACGTCGTCGACGCGACCGAGAAGCCAGAAGTAGCCATCCGCGTCGACCTTGCAGCCGTCGCCCGCGAAGTACATCCCCGGGAAGCGGCGCCAGTACGTGCTCAGGAAGCGATCGGGATCCTTGTAGATCCCGCGCAGCATCGCGGGCCACGGTCGGGTCAGCACGAGGTATCCCCCGCCGACCCCGTCCGCGACGTCGTTCCCATCGGCATCGACCACCTTCGCGCCGACGCCGGGGAACGGCCTTGTCGCCGACCCCGGCCGGAGCGTGGTGACCCCCGGCAGCGGGGTGATCAGGATCATCCCGGTCTCGGTCTGCCACCACGTGTCCACCACGGGACATCGGCCCCCGCCGATGACGCGGTGGTACCAGAGCCAGGCCTCCGGGTTGATCGGTTCGCCGACCGTGCCGAGCAGGCGCAGGGACGTCAGGTCGTGCTTCCCGGGCCAGGAATCCCCGTGCTTCATGAACGCGCGGATGGCGGTCGGCGCGCAGTACAGGATCGAGACCTGGTACTTCTCGATGATCGACCACCAGCGGTCGGGCTCCGGGAACTGGGGCGCACCCTCGTAGAGCACGCCGGTCGTCCCGTTCGCCAACGGCCCGTACACGATGTACGAGTGCCCGGTGACCCAGCCGATGTCCGCGGCACACCAGTAGACGTCGTCAGGCTTGACGTCGAAGACAGCCCAGTGCGTGAAGGCCGCGCCGAGGAGGTACCCGGCCGAGGTGTGGAGGATGCCCTTCGGCTTCGCCGTCGTCCCCGACGTGTAGAGCAGGTAGAGCATGTGCTCGCTGGCCACGGGAACCGGCGCACAGACGTCGCTCTGGCGCTCCACGATGTCGTGCCACCAGACGTCCCGGTCGTTCACCATCGCGGTCCCCGGCAGCGCGTCCCCCACGCGACGTACCACGAGGGTGTGTTCGATCGACGGCGTGCGCTCCAGCGCCTCATCCACGGCCGACT
>JBBQRX010000002.1:0-219120 GCA_038214375.1 Candidatus Limnocylindrales bacterium | reverse complement strand
CCGGCCGGCGTCAGCGTCAGCGACGCCGACATGAAGACCCTCTACCTCGAGGCCGACCCGTTCCACGGCGAATGGAACTACTCGCTCCTGCCGAGGCAGCGGCTCCCCCTGGCTGAGGCTGTTGTTTCCTGACGGGCCCTTAGCATCATCTACCAGGAGTTCAACCTCCTGCCGGAGCGGACCGTCGCCCAGAACATCTTCCTGGGCCGCGAGCCGGTTCACGGCACACGCCGGGTCGACGCCGCCAGGATGGACGCGGCAACGGCTGCCCTGCTAGCCGAGTTGAACGTCGAGAAGGTCATCTCCCCGCACACGCTCGTCAGCCGGCTGTCCGTGGCGCAGCAGCAGACGGTCGAGATCGCCAAGGCGCTCTCGTACGAGGCCAAGATCCTCGTCATGGATGAGCCCACCGCGGCCCTCTCCCCCCACGAGATCGCCGCGCTGTTCGAGCGGGTCAGCGCGCTTCGCGAGCGCGGCCTCTGCGTGCTCTACATCTCGCATCGACTCAAGGAGATCTTCGAGATCGCCCAGCGCGTCACCGTTCTCAAGGACGGTCAGCGCGTGGGCTGCGTGGACGTTGGGTCGATCACCACGCGGGAGCTCGTCCGGATGATGGTCGGCCGGGATCTGTCGGCCTATTACCCGCCGCATGCCGTCTCGGCGGACGTCGGGAAGGTTCGCCTGGCGATCAAGGACGGCGAGGTTCCCGGGCGCCTCCACGACATCAACCTGGAGGTCCGCGCCGGCGAGATCGTCGGGATCGCGGGCCTGGCGGGCGCCGGACGGACGGAGCTCGCCGAGTCGCTCTTCGGCGCCGTCCCGTTTGCCGCCGCATCCATCCAGATCGACGGAATTCAGGTCCGGATCCGCTCGCCACGCGAGGCGATCAAGCACGGGATGGGGTTCGTGGCCGAGGACCGCAAGGTCGACGGCCTGATCCTGCCTCTCTCCGTGCGCGATAACGCCCTCCTCGCCGTCCGCAACATGGGCTCGTGGGTCTTCCGTTTGCCTGCCGGCGCGGTGACCACCGTCTCGCAACTCGCCGCGATGGTCGACCTCCGCGCCGCCAGCCTGGACCAGGAAGTGCGGTACCTGAGCGGCGGCAATCAACAGAAGGTCGTCCTCTCGAAGTGGCTCGCGACCCGCTCGAAGGTCCTGATCTTCGACGAGCCGACGCGGGGCATCGACGTCGGGGCGAAGGCCGGGATCCACGAGCTCATGCGCGAGCTCGCCCGAGCGGGCGCGGCGATCCTGATGATCTCGTCGGAGCTTCCCGAGGTGATCGGGATGAGCGACCGCATCCTCGTCATGCGGAACGGGACGATCGCCGGCGAGCTGCCAGCCGGAGCGTCGGAGGACGAGATGATGCTGCTTGCCACCGGCGAGCAGGAAGTGGCTGGAGCGGCATGAGCGCAGCGACGACCTCGCCGGGCCGGGCCGGCCTCCCGGCCCGGATGGTACGCGGCATCGCGGCCGCGCCCGCGGCGCCGGTCTACCTGGTCCTCGTGATCCTGTTTCTCATCTCCTGGGTCGCGGTCGGGATCGTCGGGAGCGGGCAGTTCCTGACCGTCCAGAACGTGACGAGCATCCTGGTCCGTTCCGTCGCGCTCGGGGTCGTCGCAGCCGGCCAGACCATCGTCATCATCGCGGGATCGCTCGACCTGTCGGTGGCATATCTGGTCAGCGTCACCGCCGTGATGGCCTCGTTCATCATGCAGGGCGAGGCGGACCGCATGGTGCTCGCGACCGGTGTCGTGCTGTTCATCGGGGTGGTCGTCGGGCTCGTCAACGGCCTGATCATCACCAAGCTCCGCGTCAACGCCTTCATCGCGACGCTCGGCGTGGGCCTCATCCTGCGCGGCATCCTGAACGCCAGCTTCAACAACTTCGCCGGCCGGGTCCCGCCCGAATACCAGGCGCTCGGGTACGACGGCCTCGGGCCCATCCCATACTCGGTCGTGCTTCTCGTCGTTGTCGTCGCGGCAACCTGGTACCTGCTGCGCTACACCCGGTTTGGCCACCACCTGTACGCCGTCGGCGGAAGCCAGGAGGTCAGCCGCCTCTCCGGTGTCCGCTCGGATCGGGTCGTCATCACCGCGCACATCCTGTGCAGCGTCGCCGCGGTCCTGACCGGGATCTTCCTGGTCAGTCGTTTGCGGGCCGGCGCCCCCTGGGTCGGCACGGACGGCGCGTACGACCTCGAGTCGATCGCCGCGGTGGTCCTCGGCGGGACGGCCCTCGCGGGCGGCAAGGGCGGCGTGCTGGGGACCCTGGCCGGCGTGCTGATCCTGGCCGTCCTCGACAATGCCTTCAACGGCCTCCAGATCAACGCGTTCGCCAAGGACGTGATCCGGGGAGTCATCCTCATCGCCGCCGTCGCGCTCTATGTCGCGCGGGCCCGGCGGGCGCCAGCACGATGAGCGGCCTCACGCCGGCCGCGGCCCCGCAAGTGGGCCAGCCCGTCACCGCGACGAGCGGCGGGGCCCGCCTGTGGCGAAGCCTTGGCGGCTCGGCCTCGATCCTGGTGATCCTGGTCGTGGTGCTCGCGATCGTCGGCCTGCTGAACCCGCGCGGGCCGGAGCCGGTCTACTACCTCTCGCTACTCAAGCGCGCCGCGCCGCTCGCGATCCTCGCGGCGGGCCAGCTGTTCGTGCTGGTGGCCGGCGAGTTCGACCTTTCGGTCGGCTCCATAGTGACCGCCGTCGTCGTCGGCTCGGCGGTCCTCACAAACGGCGACGAGAGCCGGACGCTGCCGGTCGTCGGTCTCCTGCTCGCGTTCGGGATCGTGGTGGGCCTCGTGAACGGCCTGCTCACCACGAAGGCGGGCGTGCCGTCCTTCATCGTGACCCTCGGGATGTTGCTCATCATCAGCGGCGGAGTGCTTCTCTGGACCGCCGGAGCGCCGCGGGGCTCGATCACCAACAACCTGCGGCTGCTGGGCCGAGACGGGTTGAAGAACGTTCCGGTCATCGACCAGCTTCCGTACGCGGCGATCGTCATCCTCGTCGTCGGCCTGGCCGCCTTCGTGCTCCTGCACCGGACGAACTTCGGTCACCGCGTATTCGCCGTGGGGGGCAACGCCCGAGCGGCGGCGCTCGCAGGTGCCAACGTCGCCGTGGTGAAGACGGCCGCCTTCGTTGTCTCAGGCGTCTCCGCGATCATCGCGGGCATCCTGCTCGCCGGCTTCGGCGGCCTCTCGAACAACGCGGGCGAGGGATACGAGTTCCAGGCGATCTCCGCCTGCGTCCTGGGCGGCGCGGTGCTCGGCGGAGGCCGCGGATCGGTGGTCACCTCGATCGCCGGGGCGCTCACCCTGGTCGCCATCTTCACGATGCTCAACTTCCTCCACTTGCCAGTCGAGGTCCGGTCTGCGGTGCAGGGCGGAATCATCATCGCCGCTGTCGCGTACGCGTCCTATCGCCAGCGGACGGGTTAGGAGTTGACCAGGAGATAGGAGGATCAAGGAAATCCGTCGAGCCCACCGGGTGCATCGCGCGTCCATCTAGCCCTATCGAGGAGACCGAGCATGTCCCGACGCCTTGCGGCGCTGTTCGCGACGTTTGCCATCCTGGCGACTGCGTGCGGCTCTGCAGCCTCTCCCACACCGGCCCCGTCGGCCGCCGCACCATCCGCCGCGGCCCCGTCGGTCGCAGCGTCCGCCTCGCCCGCGCCGTCTGCGGCCGCGAGCGTGGAGCCCAGTGCCGCCGCGGGCGGCGCCTGCGCCGGCGCCCAGGCTTCCGAGTTCTACAACCAGGCCGAGTGCGAGCGCCAGCTTGCGGCCCGCACGGCCACGGCCACCGGCCCGGCGGACTCGCTCTGGCTGCAGGCGATCGCTCCCGTCATGGTCGACACGGCGAAGTTCAAGAAGGACGGACCGTACAAGGTCTGCTTCTCGAATGCCGGCGTGAACAACCCGTGGCGCGTCGTTGGCTACAACGACATGGTCCACGAGGTCGACATCCAGAAGAAGGCCGGGGTCATCAAGGAGTTCGTCCACGTCGACGCGGGCGGGCAGGACAACAAGCAGATCTCCGACATCCAGGACCTGCTCACCCAGAAGTGCGACGTTCTCATCGTCGCCCCGAACACGACCGCGGCCCTCACTCCCGCCGTCGAGAAGGCCTGCCAGGCGGGGATCCCGATCGTCGACTTCGACCGCGGCGTCACCACCGACTGCCCGGTCACCTTCGTCCATCCCATCGGCGGCTACGCCTTCGGCGCCACCGGCGCCGAGTTCATCGCCAGCAAGGTCCCGTCGGGCGCCAGCGTCCTGGCGCTCCGGATCCTCCCGGGCGTCGACGTCCTGGAGACGCGCTGGTCGGCCGCCAAGGCGATCTTCGCCCAGAAGGGCATCAAGATCCTGGGTCCCGAGTTCACCGATGGTGACCCCGCCAAGACCAAGTCGATCGTGGCCGATTACCTCCAGCGCGGCGCTATCGACGGCGTCTGGATGGACGCGGGCGCAACCTCCGTCGGCGCAATCGAGGGATTCGAGGATGCCAATGTGGCGGTTCCGCCGATCGCCGGTGAGGACCAGAACGACTTCCTCAAGAAGTGGTCCGACGGCAAGCTGACAGCTATCGCCCCCACCTATCCCACCTTCCAGTGGCGAACCGCGATCATCGCGGCCGTCGACATCCTGCAGGGCAAGCAGGTTCCCAAGGAGTGGGTCCTGCCGCAGCCGACGGTCACGTCGGACAACCTTGCCAAGTACTTCAACCCGGCCATGCCGCCGCTCTTCTACCCGATGTGCGGTTGCCAGACCATGCCGGGCTTCCCCGCGGACTGGCAGAAGTAGCCGACCCGTCGGGTTCGGCACCCTCACGCACCGAATGCCGGTGGCCCGGAGACCGCGCTCCGGACCACCGGCAGCACCCTTGGAGAGAGCAATGGTCGGCATTGGCTTCCACACCGACGCGTTCAACAGCGCGTACTGGAGCTTCGAGCAGTGCCTGCGCTGGGCGCAGGCGAACGACGTTCATTTCATCGAGTGCGGCACCATCGATGGCGTCAGCTGGATCCACGGGCTTGGCTACCAGCCCCACGTGGCGCTCTGGGAGGACCCGATCCTGCTGCGTCGGACCATGGATCGCCACGGCGTGGCGTTTTCGCAGGTCGACGCCGCGTTCCCGCTTTCCGAACCTCGCGGGGTCACGCTTGGCGTCGAGTACATCCTCAACACGATTCGCTGGGCCAAGCTCGCCGGTGCGCCACGCGTGGACACGACCGACGGGCTCCACAAGTTCGGCGGCACGTCGGAGCGCGAGGACATGGACCGCATGCGCTGGATCTACCAGCAGGTCGTCCCGGTCGCCGAGGCGTACGACATCGTCATCAGCATCGAGCCGCATGGCTACTACACCACGAAGCCCGAGTTCATGGCGGAAATGCTCGACTTCGTGGATTCGCCCTACCTGCGGATGAACCTCGACACGGGCAACACCTTCATCGCCGGCCAGGACCCGGTGGCGTTCACCCGCCAGTTCCAGGACCGGATCGGCCACATCCATGTCAAGGACGTCAGCGAGAGCCTTGCGGCCGCGGCGCGCGGGGAGATGACCGGCATCGCGGTGAGCCAGTGCGCCATCGGCGACGGCGCCAACGCGGACAACATCCGCCGGATCCTCGATCTCATGCTTGCCAGGGGCTACGACGGGGTCCTGAGCATGGAGTGCGAGGGCCAGGGCGGACCGATGATCGAACGTAGCCTGGGCTGGCTGCGGGCGGCCGTGGAGACCGCCCAGGCGAGCCCGTCGCAGGCCTGAGGCGCTGAGGCCCCGAGGCTTGGGTCGGCGCCGGCCCGTGACGCTCGATGCTCGAGATCCCGGGCGACCCGGACCCCCGACGCGAGGAGGCAGACGGCGATGAGGGCAGCCCGTGTCTTCGGGTACGACGAGCCGGTGCGCCTGGTCGAGGTGCCGGAGCCCGTGGTGGTCGACCCGTTCGACGTGATCGTGCGGATCGCGGGCGCGGGCATCTGCCGGACGGACCTGCACATCCTCCAGGGCGGGCTGGATGCCGCATTCCATCCGACGCTGCCGCACACGCTCGGCCACGAGAACGCGGGCTGGGTCGAGGCGGTGGGGCCGGCGGTCTCGCACGTGCAGGTCGGCGATCCCGTGATCCTTCATCCGGCCGTCACCTGCGGCTTCTGCGCCGCCTGTCGTGCCGGCAACGACATGCACTGTCCAACCTGGCGCTTTCCCGGCGTCGACGGGATGGACGGCGGGTACGCGGAGTTCATGAGGACCACGGCTCGCTCCGTTGTCAGGCTGGCGGCGGGGACGGACCCGGCCTCGCTCGCACCCCAGGCTGATGCCGGCCTGACCGCCTACCACGCGATCCAGCAGCTGGTGCCATTCACGTACCCGGGCAGCACGGTCGTGGTCATCGGCGCGGGCGGGCTCGGGCATCTCGCGATCCAGCTGCTTCATGCGATGACCCCGGCCCGCGTGGTCGTGGTCGCGACCCGCCCCGAGCGAGCGGAGTTCGCCCGTTCGTTCGGGGCCGATGAGGTCGTCATGGTCGGCACGGACAGCGGCGTGGCGGCCGTCCTGGAGCAGACCGGCGGCTTGGGCGCCGAGGCGGTGCTGGATCTCGTGGGCGACGGCGATGTCCCGGCCCAGGCTCTCCGGATGCTCCGGAAGGGCGGCGCGTACGCGGTTGTCGGGTACGGCGGCGGGCTGCAGCTCGTGCTGCTGGACGTGATCAACCGCGATCTCAAGATCCTGGGTAGCCAGATCGGCTCGTACACGGAGCTGGTCGAGTTGATGGAGCTCGCTCGGCAGGGCAAGCTCCGGATTGAGAGTGAGCGCTTCCCGCTCGCCGATGTCGCCGACGTCCTTCGCGAGGTCGGCGCAGGGCGAATTCTGGGCCGGGCGGTGCTCGTTCCCTGACCAGCGGCGGCACGGCCTCGCACTCCCGCTATCGCGTCCCAGCGCGGCAGGCGCGCAGGACGACTACGACCTTACCGGGGTGGGCGGGGGCGCGGGACTGGCCGGCGCGGTCAGCGCGGCCGATCGCGTCGCTTCGGGGTGCTCCTCGAGAGGTGCGCCCAGCTGGCCGGCTCGACGGGGCGCGCCGTCGGCGTGGAGGCCACGGTCTCCACGTCGCGTGGGCACTCACGAGCAGCGTTCTCGCAGGGCTTGAGCTCGGGCGCGTTTCCGCTGACGCGGCATCGGCGGCCCTGTCGGCGGCGCAGCCGACCGCCTGGATCGTCAGCCGGGAAGGCCCGACGGGCGCGTCTCGCGCAGCCGCTCGATGAGCAGCGGCACGATCACCGCCAGGTCGCCGACCACGAACAGGTCGGAGTACCTGGCGATCGGTGCGTCCCGGTCCGTGTTGATGGCGACGACGGCCCTGGCCATCCGCATGCCCACCCGGTGCTGGACCTCGCCCGAGACGCCCAGCGCGACGTACAGGTCCGGGCGGACCGTCTTGCCGGTCTGGCCGATCTGCTGGCTGTAGCCGACCCACCCGGCATCCACGGCGGGCCGCGTCGCGCCGACCGCGGCATTCAGGCTTGCCGCGAGTGACTCGACGAGGGCCCACCCCTCCCGGCTCCCCACGCCCGCGCCGCCGGTCACGATGACGCGGGCGTGCTCCACGGAGGCGGCCGCAGTCCCGGTCACCAGCTCGGTGCGACGGACCGGCGAGGCGAGCTCGCCGTCGAGCATGGCGACCTCCTCGAGGGTCCCCGCGGCGCCGCTAAGAACCGGCGTGACCACGTTCGGCTGGAGCGTGATGACCCCGTGGTCACCCGCGAACGCGCTCCGGACCTTCAAGTCGGACCGGAAGACGATCGAATGGGCGATCGGCCGACCGTCCCAGCTTACATCGACAGCATTCGTCAGCACTCCCCACTGGAGGCGCGCTGCCAGGGCACCGGCTAGCTCACGGCCCGCCGGCGTCGCCGGAAGCACCACGTAGCCGGGATCGCGCACGGCCACGAGTCGCCCGATGACCGCGGCCTGCGCCGACGGTGAGACGAACGAATCCGCGCCGGCCGAGCGCGCCCAGAGGACCGACGGCAGGTACCCCGCGAGCTCGCGCGCCGCCCTCTCCGGCTCGCTACCGACGATCAGGCCGACCGCGTCGGCGCCGGCCGCCGCGGCGAGCTGTCGCACGAGCGTCGCGACGCCGGCGCCGCTCGACTGGAGCCGGCCGTCTTCGGACTCGCCGATGAACCAGATGGCGCCGCTCACGACACGATTCTCCGCTCCGCGATGAATTCCACGATCTCGCCGACGACGGCCCCTGGCTCCCCCGCGACGATTCGTGCCGGCAGCCGCGGCTGCGGGGGCTCGACATCGAGCACGATGGTCGTGGCGCGTGCTCCGCCGGCGTCCGCCGGCTCGATACCCAGGTCGCCAAGGCTCCAGGTCGTCGGCTTCCTGGAGCGAGATCCCATGATCCCGCGCAGGCTGGGGTAGCGGAGGTCCCCGACCTCCTGGGTGACGCTCACGAAGGCCGGCAGCGGCGCCTCCAGCCGCTCATGCCCGTCATCGCGCAGGCGCCGGACCTGGACCGCCCCATTGCCAACCGCGAGTGTACCGGCGTGGGTGATGAACGGGATCCCCAGGAGTGTCGCGACCGCGGCCCCGACGATCCCCGCGCGCCCGTCGGAGGTGTCGGCGCCAGCCAGGATGAGATCGAACGTGATCCGCCGCAGCGCCGCCGCGAGAGTATTGGCCGTGCCGAGGGCGCAGGACCCCTCAAGGGCCGGATCGGACACCAGGATGGCGTTGTGCACGCCAACCGCAAGGCCCTTGCTCAGCCCCGGCCACGCGGCCGCGGGACCCATCGTGAGCATCGTGATCTGCACCCCGGGTTGCGTCTCTGCCAGCCGCAGGGCGACCTCGATCGCGTACTCGTCATTGGGGTTGATGATCGGGTCGATGGCGTTGCGATCGAGCCGGAAGGCGGGGCCGAGGCCCTCGTCGCCGGTGGTGTTCGGGACGGACTTGGTCAGGACCACGACCTGCATGGGGAGTGCTCTCCTGGGATGGCCCGGTCAGCCCTGGCGGGGACCGGAAGTCTGGGTGGCGCCTGCGGCTGCGGCCGGCGCGAGAAGGCTGGCGGCGAGGACTTCGGCAAGGTCGATCGCCTGGACACCCGCGCCGCGATCGCCGGCGGCGCTCAGCCCGTCGCGGATCATCGTCATGCAGAACGGGCACTCGGTCACGACCGCCTGGGCGCCGGTTGCGAGCGCCTGGCGCGTGCGCTCCTCGTTGATTCGCGTGCCGCGGCTCTCTTCCATCCACATTCGCCCGCCGCCCGCGCCGCAGCAGAACGTCGACCGCTCGCGCTTCTCCATCTCGCGGAGCTCGATGACCGGCAGCTGGCGGAGCACCTCGCGCGGTTCGGCGACGATCGCGTTGTAGCGCGCCAGGTAGCAGCTGTCGTGGAGCGTGACGGCCCGCTTCGGCCCGTCGCCGTCGGCAGCGATCGGCAGGCGACCGGCAGCGAGCAGCCCCTGCAGGTACACGCTGTGGTGGACGATCTCGAACGTCCCGCCCAGCTGGCCGTATTCGTTCCCGATCGTGTTGAAGCAGTGCGGGCAGGCGGTGATGATCGTGCGCTTCTCCATGCCGTAGCGCTTCAGCGTCTCGATGTTGCCGGCGGCGAGGACCTGGAAGACGTACTCGTTGCCCATCCGGCGCGCTGGGTCCCCCGTGCAGGACTCCTCCTGGCCCAGCACGGCGAAGCGGACGCCCGCGGCCGAGAGGCACGTCGCCACGGCCCGGGCGACCTTCCGGTTCCGCTCGTCGAACGACGCCGCGCAGCCGACCCAGTAGAGCACATCGAGCGAATCGAGCGTCCCCGCCCGGGCCAGCTCGGCGGCCGTCGGCACGGGGAAGGGCAGGTCCTTCGTCCAGTCCATCCGGTCCGCGCGCGGGCTGCCCCACGGGTTGCCCACCTGCTCCATGTTCCGGAACGCGCCGTTCAGCTCCGGCGGGAAGCGCGTCTCCTCGAGGACCAGGTTTCGGCGCAGCCCCACGATCTTGTCCACGTGCTCGATCAGGACCGGGCAGGCCTCGACGCACGCCCCGCACGTGACGCAGTCCCAGACCGCGTCGTACGGGATCGCGGCGTCCACGATCGGGACCGCCAGGGCCGCCGGCGCCAGGCGATCATCGAGGCCGTACGCATCGCGAACGAGCGGGCTGTTCGGGATCAGGTTCAGCCCGCGCTCGGCGTCCACGGCCAGATGGCGGATGCCCATGATCATCGCGCGCGGGTCCAGCGACTTGCCGGTCGCGTTCGCCGGGCAGGCTTCCGTGCAGCGTCCGCATTCGGTGCAGGTGAAGCCGTCCAGGAGATCCTTCCAACCGAGATCGGCGATCGTGCGCACCCCGAACGTCTGGCTCTCCGCCTCCAGGTCCATCGCGGGCAGCTCGCCGCGCGGGGCGAGCTTGCGGAGGTAGATGTTGAAGAAGCTCGTCGCGATGTGGAGGTGCTTGCTGCCCGGCAAGTAGCAGATGAAGGCCGCCACCAGGGCGATGTGGGCCCACCAGCAGGTCAGGAAGCCGACCTCCAGCAGCCTCGGATCCAGGCCGCGGAGCGGCACCGCGAGGGCATTCGCGACGACCGCGCCGGCTCGGTCGCCCGATCGGGCTGCCTCGAGCGCCATCGCCAGGAGCTCCGTGCCGACGACGCCCCCGATCAGGCCCAGGATGATGAGTGCCCCGCGCGTCAGGGCCAGGCGGCGCGGTCGCGACACCAGGCGACGCCAGGCCGCGTAGCCGAGCGCGAGGAGCACTCCGACTGCGGCCACGTTCTGGAGCGCCGTCACGGCGGTCCAAAGGGCGCCGTCCAGGGGCCAGGCGACGACCGCCTGGATGAGGCCGCCCATGATGATGTCGGCCGTGCCGATGGTGAGGGCGATGAACCCCCAGAAGATCGTGAAGTGCATCAGCCCGGCGCGCGCATCCTTGAACATCTTCGCCTGGGCGAGCGCATAGACGATGAGCCCCCAGGCCCGGCGTGGCACGGACGCGAACGGGTTCGACGGACCGGCGGCCGCGAACACCCGCAGGTGGCGTGCCATCGCGAGCGCGAAGTAGGCCACCGCCCCGTAGACGACCGGGAAGACGAGCAGGTAGCCGGGGACGTCGGCGTAGGCGCCGTTCACAGGCGCGGGACCGTCATGCCGCCGTCGACCATGACGACGCTGCCCGTGCCGTAGGCCAGGTCTCCCCTGGCCAGCATCGCGACGGCCCGCCCGACATCGTCCGGCATGCCCCAGCGGGGCTGGAGGAGCAGCCCCTCGCCGATCATCCGGTCGTACTTCTCGCGAGCGCCGGAGCTCATGTCGGTGAAGATGATCCCGGGACGGACCTCGTAGACCGGGATGCCGTACTCCGCGAGCCGAACGGCCCAGAGCCGGCTCGCCATGCTGAGGCCCGCCTTGGAGATGCAGTAGTCGCCGCGGTTCGTGGACGGAACGGTCGCCGACACGGATGTGACGGTGACGATGCAGCCCGAGAAGGGGCGCGCGGCCGCCTGGCGGATCATCCAGCGGGCAACGACCTGGGTGAGGAAGTAGGGTCCCCGAAGATTGATCGACACGAGACGGTCGAAGCTCTCCTCGCCGGCGTCGAGGATATCGGCCCGGACCTCGGGCGCCACCCCGGCGTTGTTCACGAGGACGTCGAGGCGCCCGAAGTGCGTCTCGATCTCGGCCACGAGGGCCAGGCGGTCCTCGGCCTTGCTGATGTCCGCGACGACGTAGCGCACCTCGGCACCTAGCCCGGCGAGCTCGTCGACGGCGACGCGCACGTCGGCGAGCGGGCGGCGGCCGCAGACGGCGAGGTCATGGCCTTCACGCGCCAGCGCTCGAGCCACCCCGTTGCCGATCCCGCGCGTCCCGCCCGTGACGAGCGCGACGGGTCGGTCAGGCATCGGCGGCCGTCCCGGAGACGGGTCCGAAGAACGCGTGGTAGGTCTCCTTGCGGGCCAGTCGCCCGACGTAGACCGCCAGCTCCCGGAGGTGATAGTCGCCCCACATGCAGGATTCGCCACACGGCACGCGGCGGCCGGCCGGCACATGATCCCAGCCGTTCGGATGATGGTAGACGGCGTGGAGGAGCAGTCCCTGGTGGCCCGGGTCCAGGCTCAGGTAAGGCTCATCGAGGAGCGTCCGCGTCACGCTCAGCCCGGCCTGCCGGTATCGGCCGGCGTCCCCGTCACCCCGCGCCGCCAGCCACGCGCCCAGCCGGAGGAGGCCCTGCGCCGCGATCGCCGCAGCGGAGCTGTCGACGGGTTCCTCGTCGTTGAACGGATCGGACCGCCGATCGAGGTAGTCGCCGAGGCGGGCGAGGCCCGGCGCCCCTGTATCCCAGTACGGCACGCCGTCGACGGCGCTGTTCTCGATGTAGAAGTCGGCGCTCGCGCGCGCGGCAGCCAGGAACACGCCCTCGATGTCGGCCCGACCGCCGAAGGCCGCGAGCTCCTCGTCGGGGCATTCGGCGAGCCATTCGAGCTCCTCGGCGAAACCGCAGATCGCCCAGGCCAGGCCGCGCGTCCAGGTGGTGAAGGGGGACCAGCCCTGCTGGGTGCTCGGGCATCGATAGCGGCCGTCGGTCACGTTGAAGATGCTTTCATGGGCGACCCGGCCCCGGAGATCGAACGCGTCCCGCCCCGTCCCGTAGTAGACCCCGAAACGGGCTGTTGACCGGCCGTGCTCCACGAGCCGGCCGAGGAGCGAGATTCGCTCGTCGTGCTCGCCCATGAGGACGTGGCCCAGCTGGTGCGCGATGGCCAGCGAGCGCAGCGAGCGGACGGTGTCCACGAATAGCGAGTGCGGGCCGTTGAACGAATGGATGAACCCGCCACCCTCGATCCGGGTCCAGCGCATGGCCTGCACCGCGCCGCTCGCCATCAACGCGATCTCGAGCGCCCGGAGCTCCGCCGGCGCCGGCTGGATGCGGCCCTCGTGCGCGAGGCGCCACAGGTTGCCGTAGGTCGAGACGTTGTTGAACCCGTGATCGTGGACGCCGGCATGGGTGAGATGGACCGCCATGCGCGACCAGGTAGCCTCGCTGCCGAGCCCCAGGAAATCGGCGTCGTCCGTCGCATCGAACTGCAGGAGCGCGGACCCGAACTGGAACCCCTGGGTCCACTCCGTCCAGCCGCGCGACGTGTAGCGTCCCTCCACCGTGAAGACGGGGGCACCGCTGCCCGCCGGCCAGGCCGCCTCGATCGCGCTGATCTTCGGGGCGGAGGCATCCCAGAGTCGGCCGAGCGCCGGCAGGAGAGTGCTCGGGCGGAGCTCGCGATCAATCGTCAGCATCGCATCACCCATCCCGTCGGCCATTGGGGGACGACCGGCCTCCCGTGCGCGGTGGATGCTCGGCGGGCGGATCGCCAACCCCGCGATGGCTGCGGGGCCCCGCCACGATAGCGCAGTCGAGGCCCGAAAGAAAGCGTTTTCCTCCGCCGGGCAGGGGGTATGATCCGGGCGAGCACGCGGAATCCGTCGCCGGGTGCCCCGGCCAGTTCGGCCGCGGATCAGCGACGGAGAGGCACTGGATGGACGTTTTCTCGGAGCTTGGACGCCTGGGCCTGGTGCCAGTCGTCGAGATTCCTGACGCTGCCCTGGCCCTGCCGCTCGGGAGGGCGCTTGTCGATGCGGGCCTGCCCTGCGCCGAGATCACGTTCCGGACAGCGGCGGCCGCGGACGCGATCCGGATCCTGCGCGACAAATGCCCTCAGCTGCTCGTCGGGGCGGGGACGGTGCTCGACATCGAGCAGGCGGACGCGGCGATAGCGGCGGGCGCGGCATTCCTCGTGGCGCCCGGCTTCAACCCGGGCGTGGCCCGGCACGCCATCGCGCGCGGCGCGCAATTCATTCCAGGGATCTGCACGCCGAGCGAGATCGAGGCGGCACGTGGCCTCGGCTGCCACGTCCTGAAGTTCTTCCCGGCCGAGGCCGCCGGAGGCGTCGACTTCCTCAAGGCGGTTTCCGGGCCTTACCGTGACGTGCGCTTCGTGCCGACCGGCGGGATCGGTCCGGCCAATCTCGCTGCCTACCTGGCGCTCCCGCAGGTGGCCGCATGCGGCGGCAGCTGGATGGTCACGAAACAGCTCATCGCCACGGGCGACTTCGCGGCGATCGGTCGCCTGGCCGCGGAGGCCGTGGCGCTCGTCCGGGCGGCGCGTCCTGCACTGGCCGGAACGGCCTGATCGCGAGGGCCCATGCTGGTCGACCTGCGCTCGCCCGATGACTGCCGCTGGGATCTGGTCGCGCTCGGCGAGGTGATGCTGCGGCTGGACCCGGGCGAGGGCCGCATCTCCACCAGCCGCAGCTTCCGCGCCTGGGAGGGGGGCGGGGAGTACAACGTGGCGCGTGGGTTGCGGCGGACGTTCGGTCGTCGCACCGCGATCGTCACGGCGCTCGCCGACAACGCCGTGGGGCGCCTGGTCGAGGACCTCATGCTGCAGGGCGGCGTCGACATCTCGCACCTGCGCTGGGTCTCGTACGACGGCGTCGGCCGGAGCACCCGCAACGGCCTCAACTTCACGGAGCGCGGGTTCGGCGTCCGTGCGGCGCTCGGCTGCTCCGATCGCGGCCACACTGCCGCCTCGCAGCTTCGGCCGGGCGACGTGGACTGGGATGCGATCTTCGGCCGCGAGGGAGCCCGTTGGTTCCATACGGGTGGGATCTTCGCGGCTCTCTCCGAGACGACGCCGCTGGTCGCCCGGGAGGCGATGGAGGCAGCGCGCCGCCATGGCGTCGCGGTGAGCTTCGACCTGAACTACCGTCCATCGCTCTGGAAGTCGATCGGCGGCCAGACTCGTGCCCGGGAGGTCAACCGGTCCCTTGCCCCGCTCGTCGACGTGATGCTGGGAAACGAGGAGGACTTCTCGGCGGCGCTCGGCTTCGAGGTCGAAGGGCTGGATCCGTCGCTTTCCGAGCTGGACCCCGCGAGTTTCGCCCGGATGATCGACCGCGTGGTCGCGACCTATTCGAACCTTCGCGTGGTGGCGACGACGCTGCGCGCTGCCACCACGGCGACCCGCAATGACTGGGGCGCTGTCTGCTGGGCCGGCGGTCTGCTCTACAAGGCCACGCCGCAGCCGGACCTCGAGATCCTGGACCGCGTCGGGGGCGGCGACTCGTTTGCCTCAGGGTTGATCCACGGCCTGCTCGCTGGGGTCGATCCGCAACGGGCAGTCGACTACGGCGCGGCACACGGCGCGCTTGCCATGACCACCCCCGGAGACACCTCCATGGCGACGCTCGCCGAGGTGGAGCAGGTGATGACCGGCGGGGGAGCCCGGGTGGCCCGTTGACGACCCGACGCGACGGCCCGGCCCAGAAAACGGTTTCTGGCTCGGGTTAGGATTGCATCATGCCTGCCACGATCAGTGACGTCGCGGCCCGGGCCGGCGTCTCGGTCGCCACCGTTTCCCGGGTGCTCAACGGCAACTACCCGGTGGCCGAGCACACGCGGGACCGCGTCTCGCAGGCTGTCCGCGACCTGGGCTACGTTGCCAACGCCCACGCGAGGGCCCTCATCAAGTCGACGAGCGGGACGGTGGGGGTGATCCTCCACGACATCTCCGATCCGTACTTCGCGGAGATCGTGAAGGGGATCCAGGAAGTCGCCGATGAGAGTGGGCGCCTGGTCCTGATCTGCAGCTCGCAGCGCGATCCCGACCGCGAGATCGCCTACATCGAGATGCTTCGAGGCCAGCGGGTCGACGGCGTCATCATCACGAGCGGCTACGTCGAGGACGACGACTTCGTCACGGCGCTCCACGAGCAGGCGCGCGGCCTGCGTCTGCAGGGCAGCATCCTGGTCCTGTGCGGCCATTACCCGGTCCGCTCGCCCGCCGTCGTGCCCGACAATGCCGGGGGGGCGTTCGGGGTGACTGCCCACCTGCTGCAGCTTGGCCATCGCCGGATCGCCCACCTCTCGGGCCCGCCGCGCTTCAGCACGACAGAGGATCGCCAGCGCGGGTATGAGGGCGCTCTCGCCTCGTACGGTATCCCGGCGGACCCGGGCCTGGTCGTGGGTGGGGATTTCAGCCGGGACGGCGCCTACGCGTCATGTGCACGCCTGGTCGATTCCGGCATCGATTTCAGCGCGATCTTCGCGGCGAACGACATCATGGCGATCGGTGCCCTGGCCGCGCTCCGCGATCGGGGCCTGCGCGTCCCCGACGACGTGTCAGTGGTCGGATTCGACGACCTCCCGATCTCCCGGGACCTGAGCCCGCCGCTCACCACGGTCGCTGTCCCCATGGCCGACATCGGCCGGCGCGCGATGGGCCTGATCGTCAACCCGCCGTCGCACACGTGGGTCGTCCACCTGGCGACGCAGGTCGTGATCCGCGCCTCCACATCGCCCCACCGAGGGGGATCGGTCGATCCGGCTCGCCCTCCGAGCGGGGCAGCAAGTCCCGCGCGGTGATCGTCACCTCGCCAGGCAGTCGCGCTGGCTGGCATGTCGGTTGGGCCGGCCCGAGGTGCAGTAAAGGTTTACCATGTTCGGGCAGTCGAGGGGGGCGGACCCCCGGCGGGCGACCTTCCCGGTTCGAGCCCAGAGGAGCCAGGTGAAGAAGCATCGAGTCGGCCTGATCATGAACGGGATCACGGGACGGATGGGTCAGCACCAGCACCTCATCCGGTCGATCCTCGCGATTCGCGCGGAGGGCGGCGTCAAGGTCGGCGTTGACGAGTTCATCTGGCCCGACCCGATCCTTGTCGGCCGCAACGAGCAGCGCGTGCGAGCCCTCGCGGCCGCACACGGAATCGACCGCTGGAGCACGGACCTCGCCGCCTGCCTCGACGATCCCGACGACAGCGTCTATTTCGACGCCCAGACCACTTCGCTCCGGGCGGCGGCCCTCCGGCAGGCGATCGAGGCGGGCAAGCATGTCTACTGCGAGAAGCCAACGGCAACCTCTCTGGCAGCGGCGCTGGACCTCGCCCGAATGGCCGAAGCCGCAGGTGTCAAGAATGGCGTCGTGGAGGACAAGCTCTTCCTGCCCGGACTCCTGAAGCTCAAGCGGCTCATAGACGGCGGCTTTTTCGGGCGAATCCTGTCGATTCGGGGCGAGTTCGGGTACTGGGTCTTCGAAGGCGACTGGCAGGCGCCGCAGCGACCGTCGTGGAATTTCCGGAGCGAGGATGACGGCGGCATCATCGTCGACATGTTCTGCCACTGGCGCTACCTGCTCGACCGCATCTTCGCGCCGGTGACCTCCGTCTCATGTCTGGGCATGACCCACATCCCGGAGCGAGTCGACGAGCGGGGCAGGACGTATTCGGCGACAGCCGAGGACGCCGCCTACGGCACGTTCCTGCTGGAGGGTGGGATCGTGGCCCAGATGAACTCTGCCTGGTGCACCCGCGTCTACCGCGACGATCTCTTCGTCCTCCAGGTTGACGGGACCGAGGGGAGCGCCGTCGCCGGTCTGCGGGAGTGCCGCATCCAGCACCGCGGCGCGACGCCGCGGCCGCTCTGGAATCCCGACGTTGCGAACTCGATCGACTTCCGGGCCGGCTGGCAGCTGGTCCCGGACAACGCGGAATTCGACAACGGCTTCAAGGTCCAGTGGGAGCATTTCCTCCGCCACGTCGTGCTCGACGAGCCGTTCCCGTGGGACCTTCGGGACGGCGCCCGGTGCGTCCAGCTCGCCGAGCTCGCCGAGCGCTCATGGCACGAGGGGCGCTGGGTCGATGTCCCGGAGCTCGAGGCGTGACCGGCATGCCCACGCTGCCAGCCGCACCCGCCTCGCTGGTTGCGCGCCTCAGCCTCAACCAGATGACGGCGGATCCACGCGGCATGCAGGCCGTGATCGAGGGCTGCGTCCGCCACGGCGTCCCCAACATCGCGCTGTGGCGCCACAAGGTGGCCGAGCTCGGGGTCGCGGAGACTGCCCGCGCGGTGCGCGACGCCGGCCTGGGCGTCTCCAGCCTCTGCCGCGGTGGGTTCTTCGCCGCTGCCACCGCGGCCGAGCGCCAGGCCCGCCACGCGGACAACCAGCGGGCGCTCGAGGAGGCGGCGGAGCTGGGCACGGACGTCCTTGTGCTCGTCTGCGGCCCGGCGCCCGACAGGGACCTTGACGCCGCCCGATCCCAGGTGCGGGAGGGGATCGAAGCGCTCATTCCGGATGCGCGGCGCCTGGGCGTCCGGCTCGGGATCGAGGCGCTCCACCCGGTCTTCGCGGCGGAGCGTTCGGTCATCGTGACCCTTGGCCAGGCGAATGACCTTGCCGAGCAGTTCCCGGCCGATGCCGTCGGCGTCATCATCGATGCATACCACGTCTGGTGGGACCCGAACCTCTACGCGGAGATCCGACGGGCGGCCGGCCGGATCCTGGGCTTCCATGTCTCCGACTGGCTGGTCCCGCTGCCGGATCCGTTAATGGGTCGCGGGATGATGGGCGACGGCGTGATCGAGCTCCGGCGCATGCGGGCGGCCGTG
This sequence comes from Candidatus Limnocylindrales bacterium, assembly GCA_038214375.1. GTDB lineage: Bacteria > Chloroflexota > Limnocylindria > Limnocylindrales > CSP1-4 > CTSoil-043. The sequence continues at coordinate 200,680 of JBBQRX010000002.1, read as the reverse complement.
GATGCGGCCGGCTACCGCGGCCCGATCGAGGTCGAGATCTTCAACCAGGCGGTCTGGGACATGCCCCTCGACGAGATGCTGGAGCTGCTGGGCCGGCGCTACGCCGAACACGTGTGACGCGGTCGCGGAGCGGGAGCGGGAAGTGGTCCGAGACGCAATCGAGCGGGTGCCGTCCGCAGAGAGGGAGGCGCGGGCCGCGGAGGTGAACGACGCCGACCTGCGGGTGGACGTCCTGGTGGTGGGCGCAGGCATGGCCGGCATGGCGGCGGCCGCCGAAGCGGCGCGCCGTGGCGCGTCGGTCGGCGTGGTGGAGAAGCTGCCGGAGATCGGCGGCTCCGCGGCGCTCTCGGCGGGCATCCTGTGGGCCCCTCGAAGCTACGCCGAGATGCGGGAGCGGATGCCGGGCGCCGAGCCGGACCTCGCGCGCGCGCTGACGTCCGATTTCCCGGAAGCGCTCGAGTCCGTCCGGGCGACCGGGATCGAGGCGAGCGAGGTCGTCGACGGGCCGTACTTCGGCTTCGGCACCGGCCGCCAGGTCGACATCGCCGGCCTCATGCGGCACTGGCTCCGCGAGGTGGAGGGAGCGGGCGGATGGGTGGTCCGCGACACTTCGGCCCGCGCCCTTCGGTTCCGCGAGGATGGGCGCGTCTGCGGAGCCGTGGTCCAGGAACCCGATGGGCGTCTCGCGATCGAGGCCGGCGCGGTGATCCTCGCCACCGGCGGCTTCGTTGGCGATCCGCAGCTCGTGGCGGGATTCGTCGGCCCGAACGCGGACCGGATCCTGGTCCGCGCGAACGCGGGCAGCGTCGGGGATGGCTTCCGGCTAGGCCAGTCCGCCGGGGGTGCCGCCAGTCGCTCGCTGTCGACGTTCTACGGGCACCTGGTCTCCTATCCGATCCGCGATTGGGGCGAGGTCCATTTCCTGCCACTGACCCAGTACCACAGCATCCACTGCATCCTGGTCAACCGCCACGGGCGCCGGTTCATCGACGAATCGCTCGGCGACGAGATCACCAACCAGGCGCTCCTCCGGGAGCCCGACGGACGGGCGATCCTGCTGGCCGACGACGACACGCGCCGGCGCTTCGTGGTCACGGCGCCGTACCCGCACGGCGAGGTCGTGGACCGGTTCGCGGCCGCCGCCCAGGCTGGCGCGAACTACGTCACGGCGGACAGCGTTCAGGACCTGGTAGCCGCGGTCGCGGCCTGGGGCGTTCCCGCGGCGACCCTCCGAGCCAGCCTGGAGGCATACGATCGGGCGGTGGCCGGCGAGGACGTCGCGCCCGATGCGCCGATGCCGGCCGTCCCGGCCCCGCTCCGGGTCCCGCCGTTCCACGCCATCGAGGTGCAGCCGGCGATCACGATGCCGTACGGCGGTCTCCGGATCGACGCGGACGCGCGCCTCCTCGACCGCGACAACCGGCCGGTGCGGGGCCTCTACGCCGCGGGCGCCGACGCGGGCGGCGTCTACCACGTCGGGTACGGCGGCGGGCTGGGGATGGGGCTGGTCTTCGGACGGCGCGCGGCGCGCACCGCGGTCGCCGAGCTGCCTGCACGCGCGAACGGGGTCCCGGCTGGCTGATCGGGATGCTCGTCCAATCGGCGAGGCCCTTCCGCCGCGGCCTCACCGCCGCGACCCGTGGCGTTACAGGCGTCGGAGGTGGACGAGCACTCGCTCGATCGTGAGCAGCATGCTCACGCGCTGGCCACGTTGCGGCGAGAAGTCCTTCGTATCGCGGTAGTGGGCGCGGAGCGCCTCGATGTCGAGGTTGGCCGGATCCGCCCTGCTGCTCACCCGGCCCTCCAGCGTGATGTACTGGTAGCCATCCTCGAAGCACAGGCTGGCCCGGCCGTCGCGGGCGAGATCGCTGGCCTTGGCTCGGTCGAAGCGCGTGTTCATGAGGACATGATCGTCGTCCATGAGCATCGCCCAGATGACGGACAGGCGCGGGCTCCCGTCCGGGCGAATGGTCGCGAGCACGGGGTAGCGCGGTGGCTCGGCCGAGAGCCACTCGCGAAGCTCCGCGGTCAGTTTCGTGGGGGCAGCCAGTCCGACATCCTCCGGGAACGGGACGGCCCTCCCGCGAAGCCATGCGGGCGGGCCGTCGCTGACGGTCCGGGACCTACGGGCGGGGCGGCCTCGCGCCACCGAGCTCGGGGTCGCGATAGATCGGGCCGCGTTCGATCACCGGATCGAGCAGGCCCTCCGTGAGCCAGTCGGGCGGCCAGGCCAGGTCGACGTCCAGGCCAACCTGGCCCGGGTACCCGACGAGCGCGCGAACGTCCGGGTTCATGTAATAGGCGCCCGGGACGAGCTCGGCGAGGACGCCGAACGCTCCGGGGTCGCTCGACTGGAATTCGGCTATCACGGCGCCCGGTTCGCGGCCGCGTGCCTTTCCGATCAGGGCCGCGAGCGGCGGAGCCAGGTCGGGTCGGGATTCGAGCACCGCGTCGAGCCACGTCCCCGCCACGCCCGCCTCGCTCGCGGACGGCATCCCGTCCGCGGCAGGGATGAGCGCGTCGGCAAGGCCGGCCAGGATCGCCCGGCTCTGTTCGTCGAAGGCCATCGTCATCGTTGGATCCTCGGCTCCCGTCATCGGGCCGCTGCCTGGTTGCGCCGATCGGCGATCAACTGCTCCGTGCCCCGGAGGGCCATCGCCGCGATCGTGCCGGTCGGGTTCATGCCGGTCGACGTGGGGAAGATGCTGCCGTCAAAGATGTACAGGTTCGGATGATCGAACGACCGACCGAAGGCGTTGACGACGGCCCGCCGCGGGTCCGTTCCCATGACGGCCGTTCCCAGGAGGTGCCAGCCGGTCTGACGGATGAATGGCGCCACCACCACCTCGTAGGCGCCGGCCGCCTCGAGCGACTCGACCGCCCGCGCCTGGTGATAGGCCACGAGCCGGTTGGAGTTCTCGTCGGCGCGATAGCGGATCCGGGGTGCGGGCACGCCCGAGGCATCCGTCAGGGTCGGGTGGAGCGTGACGGAGTTCCGCTCGTCAGGGAGATCCTCGGCAATGATGCCCCACATCGCGGAGCGACCCAGGCGCTTTCGGACGTTCTCGTGGAAGTGCTCGCCCCAGATCGGGTTGTCGCCGAACGGGTAGGTTCGCGTCATGGAGACCGGTCCGCCGCTCGGCTGGAGTCCCCACTTCGCACCACGCACGAACCCCCGGCTGGCGTCCGTCTCGTAGAACTCGAGGCTGTGGATGGACTGCCCCCAGGGTCCTTCCCAGCTCCGGAGATCGTCGTCGAACAGGCCGACGACCGTGCTGAACGGGTGCATCATGAGCCGCTTGCCGACGAGCCCGGACGAGTTCGCCAGGCCCTCGCGCCAGCGATCCGTGGCCGAGGCGAGGAGGAGTCGCGGCGTCCCGACGCCATTAGCCGCAAGGACGGTCACGTCCGCGGTCTGCACGAATTCGCGCCCCTGGCGGTCGACGTACTCTGCCCCGCGGATCTTGCCGTCGTCGGCGACGAGCAGTCTCCGGACGCGCGCACCGGTCCGCAGCTCGACCCCGTGCTCGAGGGCGTCGGGCCAGTGGGTCAGGTCGAACGTGCCTTTCGCCTTCTCGTTGCAGCCCCACAGGCAGGTTCCCCTCCGGGCGCAGGCCTTGAGGTGCTTCGTGGCGCGGGTCGCGATGGCGTTGGGCCCCGGCCACCAGTGCCAGCCGAGCTCATTGTGGGCGCGTGCCACGCGCTTGCCCGCCACGCCGAGCGGCGAGGGCGGGAGCGGCCAGCCTGGACCGGGCGGGAAGGCCGGGTCACCGTCGAGCCCGGAGACACCCATGTCGTTCTCGAGGCGCTCGTAGAACGGGCGCAGATCCTCGTAGCTGAGCGGCCAGTCGTCGCCCACCCCGTCGAGGGTCCGGACGCGGAAGTCGGAGGGCATGCTCCGGTGCCAGTGGGCTGCGTACATCACGCTGCCGCCCCCGACTCCGTTGAACATGAGCGGCGTGATGTCCGACTCCGACTCATCGATCGGGTAGTCGCCCGGCCACATCCGGGTGATCGGGTTCCAGTTCCAGTCGCGCCCCTGTGTGAGCTCGTAGTCGGGCTTGTCGGCGCGCGCCTTCTCGTAGTCGGGCCAGTCGCCCTGCTCGAGACAGACGACCCGAAAGCCTTCTTCGCCGAGACGTTTCGCCGCCACGGAACCCGACGCGCCCGCTCCGATGATCAGGACGTCGGCGTGCGCGGAGTGGTCGGTCGCACCGTTCGTCTGCTGTTCAGCCATCCTCTCTCCTCATTGCAATGCAGACCGCCGCCGGCCCCGAGGCCAGCGGCGGTGACGTGAGATGGTGCGGGTCGCTCAGTACGGGTAGTGGACCGGCGTTCGCTGGATGCTGATCCAGCGTCGCTCGGTGAACTCCTCCAGGTTGGCCTCACCGCCGGAGCGGCCACCCATGCCCGACATGCCAAGTCCGCCGAACGGCACGTGGGCCTCGTCGAGTGGCGTGGCGTCGTTGACGTGGACCATCCCGGAGTGAACCTTCTCGGCGAAGGCAAGGCCGCGCGCGATGTCAGCCGTGAAGACGGCGTTGACGAGCCCGTACGGAGTCGCGTTCGTCAGGGCGAGGGCCTCCTCCTCCGTGTCCACGACCGTGATCGGGGCGACCGGTCCGAAGACCTCCTCGAGGTAGGCGGGCATCTCCGGCGTCACGTTCGAGAGGACCGTCGGCCGGTAGAAGAGCCCGTCGTATGTGCCGCCCTCGACAAGCGTCGCGCCCTGGCTGATCGACGCCTCGACAATCCGGTGTGCGTGGTCGCGCTGACCAGCACTGATCATGGGGCCGAGGCCGACCGCATCGGTAGCCGGGTCGCCCACCACGATCGCCCGCGCCCGCCGGGCGAGAGCCTCGATGTATCGGTCCGCGATCGCCCGCATGACGATGTGGCGGCTGGCGGTGATGCAGGTCTGACCCTGGTAGTGCCAGCTGGACCAGGCGCCGATCATGCTCGCCGTCTCGACGTCCGCGTCATCGAGCACGATCAGCGCGTTGTTGCCGCCCAGCTCGAGGCTGACCTTCTTGAGCCCGCGGCCAGCGATCTCGCCCATCCGGATCCCGACCTCGGTCGAGCCCGTGAGATGGATCATGTCGACATTGGGATGTGCGGCCAGGGGCTCGCCGACGATGTCCCCGGCGCCGGTCAGGAGGTTGAGGATGCCGGCCGGCGCGCCCGCGGCCTCGAACAGCTCGGCGAGGAGCTGCCCGCCGCAGATCGGGGTCATCGAGGCGGGCTTGAGGACCACGGTGTTCCCGAGGGCGAGGGCCGGGGCGACGGCGCGGAAGCCGAGGATGAACGGAAAGTTCCAGGGCGTGATGACGGCCACCACGCCGACCGGGATGCGCTGGCTGATGCTCAGCTTGCCCGTGTTGGCCGACGGCAGGATCTCGCCCGTGGGGCGCGAGGCGAGGCCCGCGGCCTCGTGGCACTCATTCTGGCTGGCGTGGACCTCGTAGCCGGCCTTGCCGCGGATACTGCCCGTCTCCCGCACGATGACGTCGGCGATCTCGTCGGCACGTTCTTCGATCAGTCGGGCGACACGCCGGAGCAGGCCTGCCCGCTCTTCGTAGCTCGTGGCTGCCCATTCCGGCTGGGCGCGATGCGCGGCCTCGACGGCGCGTTCGAGGTCCCCGCGCCCGGCGACGGCATAGCGGCCCAACTCGGCTCCGGTTGCCTTCTCCAGCACCGGGCTCGTTCCGCCCTCAGCGTCGCAGTAGACGCCATCGATGAAGAGCTTGCCATCCGAGCGGCGTGCGGTCTGAATCGCCATGGCGTTCCCTCTGGGCCAGCAGCGGCCACGCTACATCCAGTCGGCCGAAACCGTTTGTCACAGGCTGCGCCCGGGGCACCGGGTTGTCAACGCGAATTGGGCCTGCGAGACGGGCAGGACGCCCCTTGACACGGCGTGGTAAAGGATTTCCATGACGAGCTGCAGCCGACGCCTTTGACGACGGCTCGGCACGTCAGCTTATAGGCCGGGAGGAAACCGCGTGAGCCTTCCTTCGATGGCGGCAGGAAGCGCTCCCGGCGACGCGTCGAGAGGATCTTCAGGATGAGAGGCTCAGGCGGCAAGCGGCCGTGACGTTGCGGCGGATTGCCGATCCGACCACATCGGAGGCTGCAAGTCCGACAGAATGGTCCGGGCGCGCCTGGGAGCGGCCCCAACGTTCCCGTCGCGGCAGCTCCCCGGGCGTTGCGGAGCGCTCGTAACCCGCATCCACGCGCGCCAGAGTCCGGCGTCCTCGTCCCCGGGCCGGCCCAGCCACTTGACCACCGCCCGGAGACCACATGAGAGAGATCGGCGCCAACACCTGGATCTGGGTCTCGCCACTTACCGATGAGCGCCTGGCGCGGCTCGCCCCTCGCATCCGCGACTGGGGTTTCGACGTCGTCGAGCTGCCGATCGAGGACCCAGCCGACTGGGACCCGGGCCGCGCCGCGGACCTGCTCGCGGGCCTCGGGCTGGGTGCGACAACGTGCGCGGTGATGCCGCCGACCCGCGACCTCGTGGTCGAGGACGCCGCGGTTGTCGCGTCGACCCAGGCCTATCTCCGCGACTGCGTCCGGATCGCTCAGCGGGTCGGGGCGACGGTCGTCGGCGGCCCGATCTACGCCCCGGTCGGCCGGACCTGGCTCCTGGACGACGACGAGCGGCGCTCGACGATCGCGCGGCTCACGGAGGCGCTCCGCGGTCCCGCCGAGGACGCCGCGAAGCACGGCGTGACGCTCGCCATCGAGCCTCTCAACAGGTACGAGACGAGCCTGGTCAACACGGTGGCCCAGGCTCGCGAAGTCGTCGAGGCCGTCGGCTCGCCGGGCTGCGGGATCCAGGTCGATACGTTCCATATGAACGTCGAGGAGAAGGACATCGCGGCGGCGATCCGGCTCGCCGGGCCGCACCTGGCGCACGTCCAGGTCTGTGGGAACGACCGCGGCGCACCCGGCAACGATCACATCGACTGGCCGGCCATCGCGGGTGCGATCGAGGCGACGGGCTACGGCGGGCCCATCTGCATCGAGTCGTTCACGGCGGAGAATCGCACGATCGCCACCGCGGCGTCCATCTGGAGGCCGCTCGAGCGCAGTCAGGATGCGATCGCGACCGATGGCCTGGCGTTCCTCCGGCGACTGTTTGCAGATTCTGGTGGGCACGGGGCTGCACCGTCGAGGGATAGATCATGATGACCGCCGGGTTGACGGTCCGGTTCGCCGGCCCGGCGCTCGCGGCCGAGTGAGGGATCCAGCCATGTCCAGGCGGCTACACAGCGCGGTGGTGGGGACCGGCTTCGTCGGTCCGCACCACGTCGACGCCATTCGGCGCGGCGGCTTTGCCGACGTCGCGGTTCTTGCTGGGAACGTCGCGGCGCAGGTCGAGGCGAAGGCGCACGCCCTTGGCATCGAGGCGTGGACGACGGACGTGGACGCGGTGCTCGGGGATCCGGCGATCGACGTGGTCCACATCGCCACCCCCAACGACACCCACGAGGCGCTGGGTCTCGCGGCGCTTGCCGCGGGCAGGCACGTCGTGCTCGAGAAACCCCTGAGCCTGGACAGCCTGGGCGCGGCTCGGCTGGTCGTCGCGGCGGCGGCGGCGGGCCGGCATGCCGCCGTCACCTTCACGTACCGCGGGTACCCCATGGTTCGACGCGCCCGGGCGCTCGTCGCCGCCGGGGAGATCGGCGAGCTGCGACTAGCCCACGGCGCCTATCTCCAGGACTGGCTCCTCGAGGCGACCGACTGGAACTGGCGGATCGATCCTGGCGCGGGCGGCCGGTCTCGAGCGGTGGCCGACATCGGCTCCCACTGGTTCGACGCGCTGGAGTTCACCACCGGTCGCAGCGTCGAGGCTGTCTTTGCGGATCTCGCGACGTTCGTCCGCCAGCGCGCCCGCCCGGTGGATGAGGTCGAGGCATTCGGGCGAGCCGGAGGAGCCGCGGAGCAGGTCCGGGTCCTCTCGGAGGACGCTGGTGTCCTGATCCTCCGGCTGGATGGTGGGGCACGGGCGACCTGCCTTGTGAGCCAGGTGAGCCCGGGTCACAAGAATGCGATGACCATCGAGCTGGCCGGATCCCGGCGCAGCCTGGCCTGGGCCCAGGAGACGCCCGAGACACTCTGGCTTGGGGCCCGCGACCACGCCTCGCGGCTGCTCGTCCGCGAGCCCGGCGACGGCTACGCGGCACCGGGGGTTCCGCCTCTTCCCAGCGGTCATCCGGAAGGTTGGTCCGAGTCCATGCGCGACCTATTCCGGCCGTTCTACGCCGCGATCGCCGCGGGAACACCTCCACCCGCTCCCGGTGCCACGGCTCCCTACCCGACCTTCGCCGACGGTGCCAGAGCCGTGCGATTCGTGGACGCCGCCCTCGAGAGCGCACGCACGGGCCGCTGGGCCGAGATCGCCACCCTGTCGGCCTGAGCCGCCGAAACGTCAGCCGCGCGGGGTCACGGGCACGTGCGCTAGAGTCAGACGCGATGCAGGACCTCTCCGACCGGCTGGGCACGTTCTTCCTCGTCACGGGGGGCAACGCGTTCGTTGTCCTCGTGGTGGTCGCGGTCGCCTGGATCGGGTATCGCCTGCTGGGCCGCGTCGTCCGGACCTTCGTCGCGAGGGCTGCCGTGGCCCCGTCGCCGGGGGAGGGCGAGCTGGGCGCCGAGCAGCAGGCGACCCGACGAGCGGAGCGGAGCCGGCGGCTGGAGACCGTGGCCGCCTTCGGCCTTCGGCTCGTGCGCTGGTTCGCCGTCGTCGTGATCGCGACGGTGGTCATCGCTGTCTTCCTGCCCTCCGCCTGGAGCGCGATCGGCGGCCTCGGCGTCGGCTTCGGCGTCGCGATCGGGGGTGCCATCGGGTTCGGCGCCCAGCAGCTCGTGCACGACTATCTCAACGGGGTCCTGATCCTCGGCGAGAACCCGTACAGCGTCGGCGATATCGTCGCGATCGCGGGCGTCCGGGGCACGGTCGAGGAGGTCGGCCTCCGGCGAACTGTGATCCGCGACATGGACGGGACGGTCCACTCAGTGCCGAACGGCGTGATCCTCGTGGCCTCGAACTTCACCCGCCGGTTCGCGCGAGTCAACGAGCGGTTCATCGTCGCCTACGGCACCGACATCGCCCGGGTGACCGCGGTCATTAACGCGGTCGGCGAGGCGCTCGCGGCCGACCCGGCCTGGGCGCCCCGGCTGATCGACACGCCCGCCGTCCTCCGCGTCGACCCCGTGGTCGACCCGGGCATCCCGGTCCTCGTGTCATTCGCGGTCCGGCCGGGCGACCAGTGGGCCGTCGGCGGCGAGTTCCGGCGACGCGTCCTCGACGCGTTCGTCCGGGAAGGCATCCGGCTGGCGACCGCCCAGCGGCTCCAGGTGGACGGCCCGCTCCCGATCCCGGTCGTGGACGCGGACGGCGCCGAGTCCGGCGCGGAGTACACGTGAGGGACGGGTATCATCCGGACCTGGCGCGGACGCGGTCGGGGACAACGAGGGGGAGACTTCTGCGCGAGATCGCGGCGCGACGGCCGGCGAGCGACACCAACTGCCCGGCGGACGCTGGCGTCAACGGGACGATCTTCGAGAACGCCGAACGCGCGGAGGACTGAGCGATGCCATTCGGGTTCCGGCGCGGCGAGCGTGGTGCCAGGGAGAAGCCGTCCCCGGCGGGGCCGGGAGATCCGCACGCACGGTCGCACGGCGGCAACCGGGCCGGCAGCGCGAGGATGGGCGTTCCGTTCGACGGGCTCACCGAGGAGTGGCGGCTGGTGGGGGTGATGGAGCTCGATGGGCGCCTGCTCGACATCCTGAACCGGCGCGAGGCGATCCCGATCGGCGACATGGCCTGGGCGACCGTGGATGCCCCGTCCGCGCTGGCCCCTGCGCCCGGGCTCCAGAAAGTGGACCCGTACGACCTGATCGTGGTCCTCGCGGGCGATCGGACGCTGCCGCCGTTGAACGATTCGGAGAAGGCCGCGCACCGCGTCCACAAGGTCGCCTATGACGTGATCCTGGATGTGCCGCCCTATCGGGTGATCGGCACGGTCTTCCTGCACCCCGGATCGGAGCCCGACCGGCTGATGGACCGCGGCGCCGACCTCTTCTTCCCGGTCACGAACGCCGTCGCGCTTCTTGGCGACGTCGCGCTCGGCGACCCGGAGATCGACGTGGTGCTGGTCAACCGCTCCTACCTGCGCGGCGTGGAGGCGGTCGACCGGAACGTGGTGGCGGCGGCGCACGCACGGCGGGCGAGCCAGCCGCCCCGCTGATCGCTGGCGCGGTACCCGGCGGACCGCCGGCACGGTACCCGGCGGATCGCCGGCGCGGTACCCGGCGGGTCCGGGACGAGCGTCAGCCCGCCCGGGCGGGCTCCTTGCGTCCGAACAGGCCCCTGATGCTCGTGCGCGCGGGCTCCTTCGCGCGGGGCTTCCCGACGACTCGCTCGGCAAGCGCCCGGAAGTCGCCGGAGACGTTCTCGGTCGGGAAGAGGTCGATCACGGTGCGGCCCTGGTTGGCGGCCTTGACCAGCTGGAGGCCCGCCGACCGGATCTCGGCAAATGACGACATCCCGACAGTGCGCTCCATGTCGGCCACGGTCACGCCGCTGTTGGCGCGATTGATCACGAGCGCCAGCTTGTCGCGGAAGCCCAGCTCGGCGGCGACCTCGCGAAGCTGCACCGCGGCGCGGAGGGCCGGCACGTCGGGCGTCACCGGAACGAGGATCCGGTCCGCCCGGCCGAAGAGCGCGCGGTTCAGGGAGTCGTAGTCGGGGTGGTGGTCGACGATGATCACGTCGAAGGAGCGACGGGCGCGGTCGATCGCGTCGGCCACCGCGGTGGGGTCGATGCTCGCCGCCTTCAGCGGGCTCGAGGAGAGGATCAGCAGCTTGAGCCCGGACGGGTGCGACGCCACGAGCTCGTCGATCGTCTCGACGGCAATGTCAGGCCCGGCCTCGCGCGTCTCCGCGAGCGAATCGACGAGCGTCCGGACGCTCGACATACCCAGCGAGCTCGCGATGTGGCCCGTGACGGTGTCCGCGTCCACGAGGAGGACGGTACGGCCCATCGCGACCAGCGACGCCGCCAGGTTCACCGCGATCGTGGTCTTGCCCACCCCGCCCTTCGGGTTGAAGATCCCCAGCAGGGTGCCCCGACGCGACCAGTTCTCCGCGGAGAGCGGCCCGGACTGGATGACCACCCCGCTCCCGTCGTCGACCGTCATCTGGCGGATCAGCATCGCCTCGACGCGCCAGCGGAGTGCCTCCGGCGAGTAGGGCCGGGTGAAGTACTCGTCGTGGGCGCCGGCCTTCCCCGCGGCGCCGCTGAGCCGGTCCAGCGTGCGCGGCGACACGATCATCAAGGCCGGGATGTCCCGTCCCGCGTCGTGGAGGAGACCGTAGTACTCGAGCGACTCGTCGAAGTCGCTCTCGCCGTCGAGGATCGCCACGGCGACGTCGTGGCGGCTCGCGAGGAGCGCCGCGAGGTCATCCGGGCTCCCCACCACGACCGGCTCGTAGTCGGCCTCCCTGAGCACGTCGACGACGAACTGCCGCTCGTCGCCGGGCAGCGCGATCGCGATCGCCGGGCGCGCCATTCCTTCGGGTCCTTTCGTCGTCAGCGCTCTGGTTGCTCAGTCCTCGGGGTCGTGGGCGCTCGCCGTCACGGTGCCGTCGCTGCCCCCGGTGACCCGGGCCTGGAAGCCGGGAAGCGTCGGGATCAGGTCGCGCAGGGAGACCGCGGCCTCGTGCTGCACGCTGAAGATGAACTCGCCCTCCGGACCCGAGGAGACGCCCACGTGACGCACGCCGGCGGCGCGGCTGACATGACGCTTGAAGCTTGCGATGCTCGCGACGCTGACGAGGCCGGTCACGATGACCTGCGTCGAGCCGAGGGCGACGCTCGGGCCGACCTCGGCCGGCGCGTCGCTCGCCGACGACGGCACGAGGCCGGCGAGGCGGGCCGAGAGGTCCTGTGCATCCATCTCGGGGATTTCCTGCATCTCGGCTGCTGCGGCCTCGGCGGCTGCGGCCTCGGCGGCCGCAAAGTCGGGGGTCAGCCCGAGCATCGCGAGGCGCGGGTCGATGTCCTGGCCGGATGCGCCGAGCCCGGACCGCGGCGCCGGGTCGGGCGCGGCGGCGGCTTCCGGCGTGCCGATCATCTCCGTCTCCAGTGCGGCGGCCGCCTCCGCGGCGGCCTGGATGGCCGACATCGCTGCCTCGGGGTCGATGGGAAGGACCTCGGTCGCGGAGGACTCGGCGACGACGGGCTCGCCGGCGACGGGCTCGGCGGCGTCCGCCACGGCCGTACCGGCATCCGCGATCGCCGCGAGGGACTCCGCCGTCGGATCGAGCGCGTCGGCAATGGCCATCTCGCCGACCGGTGCGATCTCGAGGGCCGGCTCGGGGGCGACTTCGGGCTCGGGCTCGACGGCCGAGGCGGGGGCGGGGATTCCGACCGCGGGCTCGGTCATGAGTGCGTTGAACGCGGTCTCGTCGGGCTCGTCGAATGCGGGCGCCTCGGGCATCTGCTGGGCGTGCGCCGCCAGGAGCGTCAGGTCGGTCTCCGCGCGCAGCTCGTCGAAGAACACGGCCATCTCGCCCTCGAAGGCGGCGATCTGTGCCTCGATCCGCGCGACCTCCTCCTCCACGAGGGCTGCGTGGCGGGCGAGCTGGTCGTCGAGCTGGCCGCGGCGGCCGGTGATCCGGGTCTCGGTCTCTTCCCGGATCCGGGCGATCTCCGTCTTCGACCAGTCCTTGATGCTCGCGACGTCATCCTCGGCCCGCTTGCGAAGCGCGCCGGCGTCGGCGACCGAGCGTCCCTGGATCTGCTCGACGTACGCAGTGCCGTCCACCCGGAACTGCTCGAGCGTCGCCGCGCGGGCCTGCTCGGCGGCGACCTGCATCGCGTGGGTCAGGTCGACGAGGAACTTCGTTGGTCGCCGGGCAGGCGCCGGATCGGCGAAGAGCGCGGGCGGCATGATCGCCCCCAGCGGTGCAGCCGGCTCCGCGGCCCATGCGGCGGGGTGCTGAACGTCCTCGGCGGCAGCCGTCGCCGTCTCGTCGTCGGGCGCGCTCGAATCGTTCGCGGGGCTTTCCTCGAAGTCGTCCCGGGACGCCGCCCGTTCGGCACTCCACGGGAGCCGGAAGCCGGTTCGCGATTCGGTCGTCGCCATGGTGCGCGGTCCCTTCTGTGGTCGGTCGATCAAGGTGCGTCCCTCACCCGAATCGGAGCGTAGGGGCCCGGAGCGGTGCGGTGGAGTTGACTAGTGGTACCAGCTGGCACCGGCGGTGGTACCACCGCGCCCCCGGTCGTTGCCCTGGCGCACCGCATCGGTGCGTCGATGCCACACCCGGGCCCTCGCGTGGCATGACGGCTACGATGATCGGACCATGAGCGAGCCACTCCCGGATCAGGGCACCCAACCCGCCGACATGTCGCCGCGCGACCAGCTCGGACGCGCCCCGCGCGACCTGCGGATCTCGGTGACGGACCGGTGCAACTTCCGGTGCGCGTACTGCATGCCCGCCGAGGTCTTCGGCCGCGATTACGCGTTCCTGCCGCGGTCGCAGATCCTGCGCTACGAGGAGATCGTCCGCCTGGCGGGCATCTTCGTGCGGCTCGGCGTGGAGAAGCTCCGGATCACCGGCGGCGAGCCGACCGTCCGGCGCGACCTCCCGGACCTCGTCCGCCAGCTGGCGGCCATCGAGGGCGTCCGGGATCTCACCCTCACCACGAACGGATCCGCGCTCCGGGCGCTCGCGGCGCCGCTTGCCGCCGCGGGGCTGGGACGGATCACGGTGAGCCTGGACTCGCTCGACGACGCGATCTTCCGCGCCATGAGCGGCGCCGAGATACCCGTGACCCGCGTCCTCGACGGGATCGCTGCCGCCCGGGACGCCGGCCTCGCGCCGCTCAAGGTCAACATGGTGGTCAGGCGCGGCAGCAACGAGGATTCGATCGTCCCGATGGCGCGCTGGGCCCGGGACGAGGGCGTGATCCTCCGCTACATCGAGTTCATGGACGTGGGGACGGCGAATGGCTGGCGGATGGACGAGGTGGTTCCGCTCGCGGAGATCGTCTCGATCGTGGACGCGGCGTTCCCGGTCGAGGCGATGCGCCCCAACTACCCGGGCGAGGTCGCGACCCGCTTCCGCTACCGGGACGGGGCCGGCGAGGTCGGCGTGATCGCATCCGTGACGGCACCGTTCTGCGGGGCCTGCACCCGTGCGCGGCTCTCGGCCGAGGGCGAGCTCTACACGTGCCTCTTCGCCGCGCACGGGACGGACCTCCGGGCGCCGATGCGCGAGGGCGCCGACGACGCGGAGCTGGAGGCGCGGATCCGGTCGGTGTGGGGCGCGCGGGACGACCGCTACTCGGATCTGCGCAGCGCGGGCGCCGCCAACCTGCCCCGCGTCGAGATGTTCGCGATCGGCGGCTGAGGGGCGCCGGATGGATCTGCCCGCTGCGGCGCCGATCGCGGCGCTCGGGCGCCGGAGCGCGGCGTATCTCCTCGATTCGCTCATCATCGGCCTCGCCTCGGTGCTTGTCGCGACCTTCTTCGACGCCGCGTTCGGGCCGCTCATCGAGGTGACCCCGGATGGCCTCGCGATCGTCGTGGTCGCGGTCCAGCCGGTCCGGGTGGCGGTCGAGCTGGCCGCGACGCTTGCCGTCGACGCGCTCTATTTCGCTGGGTGCTGGAGTCGATGGGGTGCGACGCCCGCCCAGCGCGTGCTCCGGCTCCGCGTCCGCCTCGCGGACGGGGCACGCTCGACGCCCGACCCGACGCACGCGCTGCCCGTCGAGGCCGCCGGGCGCCGTTGGGCCGTCCTCTCGATCCTCCCGATCGCCACGAGCTCGCTCGCCGCGAGCGGCGCCCTCGACGCCAGCCTGCTCGTCATCGTCAACGGCACCTGGTTCCTGGCCCTGCTCGTGTCGGCGGCCGTCGATCCGCTCCGGCGCGGCCTTCACGACCGGGTCGCCGGCACGCTCGTGGTACGGGTCCCGGCCGTCGCCGCGTGATCTCCGGGGCGCGTTCCGGCCGTCGCCGCGGCCTGTCGCTGCAGCTCGCGCTCGCCGGCCGTCCACATCTCGTCCACAGCAGCGCGCAATTGGTGGACGGATGACGCCGACCGCTCGCCGTCTTCGTGGATAACCCGGTTGCCGCAGCGACCTCGCGGGGCGATGATTTCCCTGCCCGGAGGGGCTACGACAGCCGATGACCCGGCGATCACATCAACGGGTCTCGACGAGGTGATCGGGAGCAATCCCGGTTGCTCTCCCTTCGAGGTCGCGCCGCGATTGCATCAAGGCTGCTTCCTCGGACGTGGTTCCTCTGGGCACTTCCATGTCCCCGGCAACGGTTTCGCGCTTCCTGCGCCCGGCGGCAGGCCGCGGTCGCTCCCCCGGCCGACCGACCGTCAGGTCGGCGGGTCGAGGTTCTCGCGGTCCGTGAGTGGATCGGCGGCAGGCGTTGCGCAGAGGAAATAGCGCAGCCGGGTCCTGCCCGTGTTCGCGATGGCGTGCGCGAGCCCCATCTCGACCTGGACCCCCTTGAGCGGCTCAAGGGTCTCCTCGACCGAGCCGATCCGGACGGTGCCACGCCCCTCGAGGACCACGACCACGTGCTCCGAGGCGAGATGGCGGTGCCAGCCGGTCGTCGCGCCCGGATCCAGCTCGACCTCGGCGACGCTGAAGCTGAGCGTACCGAAGTCGCCGGGCTCGACGAGCACGCGGTGCCGGAGGCCGGGCGCCACGATCACGCGGGCGCTCTCGCGGCGGCGGACCGGCTCGCCGGGCCGCATCCTCCAGGAGGCCCGGTCGTCGGGCGCCCGGCCGGGGTCGACGTCGATGGCTGCCCGCAGCGCCAGCGCGTCGATCGCCCCGTCGTTGCGGACGGTGCCCTCATCCGCGGGCGCCTCGTACAGCACGTCGCCGGCGCGCACGCTGGCGCGGCGGCTCATCCCGGGCCCGTGCTCGAACACGAGCTCGCCGGCCGCGACGTAGACCACGGCCTCCTGGCCGTGGAGGCGCGAGCCCACCTGCGCGCCCGGGGGGATCCGGTCGAGGTGGAGGTGGATCGCCATGCCGGGGCGGACGCCCATTCGTTCCGGGGTCAGCCGTCGACCACGGCCACATCGCGGCCGGCCGCCCGAGCGGCGTTCGCCTTCTCCGCCCAGGCGCCGAGCACCGAGTCGCGGTGCGGCCGGATGGGGCAGTGCTCGTCCCGGTTGCCCATCTCGTCGCAGTACCCGAGGGGGACGCACTTGGGGGCCAGGAAGCTGCCCAGGAACGGGCTGACGGCGAACACCTCGTGGCGGATCAGCTGGAAGAGGCGCCGGATCTCCCACTGGGCCATCGTGCACAGTCGGAGCCCGGACATGTGGATGAGCGCACGCAGGTTCGCCGTCATGACCAGGTTCGTGCGCGTCGCGTTCGGGAAGACGAAGCGCGCGTCCTCGCCCGGGATGCCGGCGGCCAGGAGGTCTGCGTAGAGGTCGAGCGCACCCTCGACCTGCGCCTCGTACCGGGCGCGAAGCGCGGGCTCCGCATCGGCGAGGGTGCCGGGGAGCATCGTCGCCGCTCCCGTGAACTTGACGTAGCGCTGGCTCTGCTGGTCGAACGCGACGCCGGCACGGTGGCGGACCAGCTGGTGCGAGAGCGTCCGGCTCACGCCACTGATGCCGAACGTGAAGACGACGTGCTCGATCGTGCTGCCGTGCCCGGACTCGACGACGCCTGATATCAGCTTCTGCATCTTCGCCCGGTCGATCTCGCCGGTCTCGGCGCGCCGAAAGATCTCGGCGGGCTCCAGCTCCGAGTAGCACGTCCGGCAGGCCGTGTAGATGAGCGGAACGTAGAAGCGCTCGACGATCTCCCGCGTCGGGAAGAGGAGGCTTGCCTTCATCCCCAGGTCGTGCCGACCGGGATTGCGCGGGATGCCGGGCTTTTCGTGGGCGGGCTGGGACTCGGCCATGCTCAGGGGAGGATAGCCGGTCGGCAGCGGGCCGGGCGGACCGTCCGGCGTGCCGGCAATCGCCCGGCGCTCCGACGTTCAGGCGCCCGACGGGGCGCGCCTCCCGACCGAGCCGCCCTCGGCGGCGTGGAACCAGGTCCAGGTCAGGAACGTGCCCAGCGTGTACAGGATGATGATCGTCACGAAGTTGATCGTGTAGCCCGCCGAGAAGCCGAGCGTCGCCTGGAGCAGGCTGTACCACGGGCCGGCGATCACCCACCCGAGCGACCAGGCGAGGCTTGCCGCGGCGGCGTAGGTAGCGCGCTCGCCGGGCCGGAGCCGCTCCATCGCGAATGCGTTGAAGATCGGGTTCCCGGCGTTCATCAGCGAGTTGCGGATCGCCATCGAGCCGATCACGGTCCACAGGATCGGGCTGAAGCCGAGCACGGCCAGGAACGGGATGCTGACGCCCTGGACCAGCACCACCGAGCCGATCTTGCCCACGCGCCGGGCCAGCGCGGGCTGGAACAGGATCGCCAGCGTGGTCCCGAGGCTGGTCAGCGCGAAGACCGCGTTGAGCGACGCCAGGTCGAGCCCGAACTTGCCCTGCACGAAGAGGTTGAGGAAGGGGATCACCTGGCCCGCCCCGAGCGAGATCAGGAACCCCGGCAGGATGAGTCGCAGGAACGTGCCGGGCTCGGAGATGCGAGGCAGCCCGATCCGGACCGCCGCGCGGCTGCGGGAGACGTCGGGCCGCGCGGCAAGCGGTTCACCGCTCCACGGGGTTCCGGGCCGGCTCTCCAGCGTCCGCCAGTCGCGCCGCCGGGCGCGCGGCCGGTCGTCGTGCATCGCGAGCAGGACGGCCGTCGCCACGACCGCGGCCACGAGCATGAGGACAAGGAGGACGCGGTAGGCCGCCGGGTCGCCTGTCGAGAAGCCGCCCAGGCGGGCAGCCAGGGCGGCGATCGCGCCGCCGACCAGCGCCGCCACGACATTGACGCCGGTAGAGATCGCGCCCTGGAGCGAGAAGAGCTCGCTCCGGTGCTCCGCCCGGCTGTGCTCGGACATGAACGGCGACTGGACCACGAAGAAGGCCTGGTTGGCGGCGCCGATGAGGGCGGCGCACAGGGCAACCGCCGGCGAGGAGCCGACGAGGAGCAGGCCGACGATTCCCACGGCCGACAGGGCGGTCGCGAAGACGAGCACCAGGCGGCGCCCGATCCGGTCGGAGATCAGGCTCGCGGGGAAGGAGGCGACCGCCCCGGCCGCAGAGCCCGCGGTGGCGACGAGGCCGATGAACGCGGCGTCGAAGTGAAGCGACGCGAGGTAGAGGTTGAAGTCGACCCACCAGAGGCTGAGCGTGACGCCGTACACGAGCGTGGCGAGGAGGAAGATCCTGGCGTCGCGCTCGAAGCCCGTGAAGCTTCGCGCGTAGCGCCGCAGCGCCCCGGTCACGCCTCCCCGACGGCGCGCAGCGCCGGACCGGCGACCGGGAGGCGGCGCGGGGGGGTCGGCGCGATCGGCGCGGCCATGGGCAGAGTCCTCGACGACGGCGGGGCGGGCGGCGTCAATGGTACCGGGTGGCGCGGCCGTCGGACCCGGGCCCGGGGCGGGTCAGTCGTGCGGCGGCTCCGGCCCAACGGGCGCGAAGGGATCGGCCTCACCGAGCGCGTAGGCGACCGCGACGTCGAGCGGGAGGCCCCGACCCTCGAGCTCCAGCCGCTCCAGCTCGCCCGCGTTCATGGCCACCCGCGCGTTCGGTCGGGTGGCCTGCTCGAACAGCTCCTCGACCATGCGGGCAAGCTCGGTGCCGGTCGACTGCGTCAGCTGCCGGGCCGCGCCGCGCAGTCGCGCAGCGCGCTCGAGATCACCGGATGTCACTGCGACGGCCGACAGGTCGTCGAGGACCATGGTGATCCCCGACAGGTCGCCGGCCTCGTGGAAGTGGCCGAGGGCGTGTCGCATCATGTCGCTGGCGTTCTCGATGCGACCCAGCTTGAGCACCGTCGAGCCCAGCATGTGGAGCGCCCAGGCCTCCATCGTGCGGTTGCCGACCGCCCGGAAGTGCTCGAGGGAACGGACGTACCAGCGCTCCGCCTCGGCCTCCTTGGACGCGAAGTAGTTGAGGCCGCCGATCCCCCAGAGGACGTTGCCCCTGACCGAGACGGTCATTGATCTCCTCGTAGACCACGAGCGCTTCGTCGAGGTTCGCCTTGGCGCGCTCCCACGTCTCGGTGTCCCGGGCGGCCCCCGACAGGAGCGCAGGGATGTCCGACGACCCGAGGTTGTAGAGCGCGTTGGCGATCTCCGGTCGGTCGCCGATCGTTCGCCAGGTCTCCAGGGCGGCCTCGTACCACGGGCGCGAGGCGGCATCGGCTTGCCAGTAGGCCACGCCGCCGAGCGCCTCGAGGAGGCGGGCGCGCGTGCGCGGCGCCATCTCCCAAGCGTGCGCTTCGAAGGAGGTGAGCCGCTGGCGCGCCTCGCGAAGATAGCCGCGCTGCTGCCAGAAGCGCCAGAGGGCGAAGCCGAGCCGCACGGCGGCTTCGGGATCCGGGATCGCCTCCGCGCGGTCGAGCGCCGCCCGGAAGTTGTCGGCGTCCGCCTCCAGCCGGTCGAGCCACGCCCGCTGCGCTGGCCCGGACAGCTCGGCGGCGGCACGCTCGGCGAGCTCCAGGTACGCCACGAGATGGCGATCCCTGATCGCGGGTCCGTCCCCGGAGGCGTCGAGGCGTTCGGCGCCGTACGTGCGGATCGTGTCGAGCAGGGAGAAGCGCGCCGTGCCTCCGACATCCTCGCTCCGGACGAGCGACTGGTCGACCAGGGCGCCGAGCACGTCGAGGAGATCGCCGCCCAGCATGCCGTCCGGATCGCAGACGCGCTCGATCATGGGCAGGTCGGCACCCCCCGCGAAAACCGAGAGTCGGGCAAGGAGGCGCCGGCCGGCGTCGTCGAGCAGGTCGTAGCTCCAGGCGATCGCGCCGCGCAGCGTGCGCTGGCGCTCGGGCAGGTCGCGCGATGCGGAGGCAAGCAGCTCGAGACGATGCTCCAGGCGCTCGAGGATGGCGTCCGGGGCGAGGACCTTGACACGCGCCGCGGCCAGCTCGATCGCCAGGGGCAGGCCCTGGAGCGTGGCGCAGATCCCGGCCACGGCGGGCGCATTCTCGTTCGTGACGTGGAAGTCGGCGCGCACCGCGACGGCCCGCGCCACGAAGAGCCGGACCGCCTCGTACTGGCCGAGCGTGGCTGGGTCGCCGGACCGGATCTCGGCCGGCAGGCGTGCCACCTCGAAGGTCGACATGCGGCGCCGATCAGGCGGTGACGGGAGGCCCGGCACGGCGTACTCCTGCTCGCCGGAGACGTGGAGGGCGCCACGGCTCGTGGTCACCACGGTGAGGCCCGGACACGAGCGCAGGAGCTGCCCGACGAGCGGAGACGCGGCGATCACGTGCTCGAAGTTGTCGAGGACGAGCAGGCAGGTTCGCGTCGCGAGATGCTCGACGAGCACGTCGAGGGTGGGGCGGACGCCGCTGTCGGTCAGCCCGACGGCTCGCGCGACCGTGCCCGCCACGAGGCCCGCCTCGTGAAGCGGCTCGAGCGGGACGAACCAGACCCCGTCCGGGTACCGATCCGCCGCCGCTGCGGCAACTTGCAGCGCCAGGCGCGTCTTGCCGATCCCGCCCGGCCCGGTGAGGGTGAGGAGGCGCGACGCGTCGAGGAGCAGGAGCGCGGCCGCCAGCTCGCGGTCGCGGCCCACGAACGAGGTCAGCTGGGTCGGCAGGTTGTTGGGCCGACGGTCGAGCGAGCGGATCGGCGGGAAGTCGGCCGGCAGCCCGGTCGCGACAAGCTGCGCAAGGCGCTCGGGCCGGAGGTCCTTGAGTCGGTGCTCGCCGAGGTCGCGGATCGACACGTCGGCTGGAAGGCTTGCGCCGATCAGCGCGCGCGTCGTTTCCGAGACGAGCACCTGGCCACCGTGGCCGGCAGCGGCGATGCGGGCAGCGCGGTGGACCTCGAGCGAGGTGTAGTCGCCGTCCAGGGTGGGGGTCGCCTCGCCCGTGTGCAGCCCCATCCGCACCCGGATCGGCGCGTCGGCCGGCCAGGGATGCGCGGCGAGTGCGCGCTGCGCTGCGATGCAGGCGGCCGCGGCCGCGCTCGCGCTCGTGAAGGCGACGAAGAAGGCATCTCCCTCCGTCCGGACCTCGACACCGCCGGCGGCCTCGAACGCCGCCCGGAGAATGGCCCGGTGCGCCTCGAGCAATGGCTCGTACGCGGCACCGAGGCGGGTGAACAGATCGGTCGAGCCCTCGATGTCGGTGAAAAGGAAGGTGACCGTCCCCGAAGGGAGCGGCCGCCGCGTGCCGGGAGACGCGGGCTGGGCGGGCGGTTCCACGCATTCGATGCTGCGCCCGCAGGGCGCGTGCGTCAACGCCGAGTCCCGCCAGCCGTGTGACGCCGCCTGCCCCCCGGCCCGCGGGCCCGCGCGCATCGCTCGCCTCGCGATCCGAAGGCGTTCTCGGGGTCAGGCCCCCGGCGGGATCCGTCCGGGCAGCGTCACCGCGAAGCACGTGCGGCCGGGCTCGGAGGTCACGTCGATCCGTCCGGCGTGCCGGTCGACGATCGATCGGACGATGTGGAGCCCAAGGCCGCTCCCGGCCCCGACGTCCTTCGTGGTGAAGAACGGTTCGAAGATCCGGGCGCGGACGTCGTCGGGAATTCCCGGGCCGGAGTCGCAGATCTCCACCCGGACGCCCGGCGCGACCGGCGGTCCAGCCTCGGGCGCGCCCCCCGGCCCGCGCGAGGGATCCGGCCGCACGGCGATCTCCAGGATGCCGCGGCCCTCCATCGCGTCCGCGGCGTTGACGACGAGGTTCGTCCAGACCTGGTTGAGCTCGCTGCCAAAGGCTTCGATGCGGGGCCGCTCGGGTGGGTAGGACCGGTGCACCTCGATGCCCGTCTTCAGGCGCGGCCGCAGCATCACGAGCGTGCTCTCGATGCCGGCGATCACGTCCACGTCGCCGACCGGCGCGCGGTCGAGGTAGCTGTATTCGCGGACCGACGCGACGATCTCGCCGATGCGGTCACCGGCCGCCTCGATCTCCCCGAGCAGCTGGCGTCCGAGCGCGCCGGCGGCCAGCCAGGAGAGCACCACGTGGCGCGCCTCGTCGTTCGCGAACGGCGCCAGCAGGTCGTCGAGCTGGTTGCCGTCCCAGCCGAACGCGACGAGCGTCGCGGCGGGCTCCGCCGGCCGCGCGATCCCGAGCCGCTCGAGCAGCTCGATCATGGCGTCCTCGCGATCGGCGGCATCCACCGGGTCGAGGATCGGGGGTGCGGCGGCCCTGCGATCGAGCTCGTCGCGCAGCGCGCCGGCCACCTCGCGGGCGACGCCGTCGGGGTCCAGGTCGTCGGGGCCGAGCGCGCCGAGGGCGGCCGACGCCCGGTCCCACTCGCCGACGAGCGCCGCCATCCGGTACGCGGTGCTCCGGATCGCGGCGGCCGGGTTGTTCAGCTCGTGGGCGAGCCCCGCGGCCAGCGTTCCGAGCCCGGCGAGCTTCTCCCGTTCGCGCAGGAGCGACTCGGTGGACCGGAGGCGGCCGGCCGTGGTTCGCAGCAGGGCGAGCGCAAGCTCGGGATGGCGGCCGAGCACCTCGAGAAGCGCCTCGCGTCGGATCCGGAGGAGCGACGCGGGGCCGACGGCGCGGACGGTCGCGGTGCGGGGCCGGCCCTCGAGGACCGCAAGCTCGCCCTGGACCTCGCCCGGGCCGACGACCGCGATCGGGATGTCCGCCCTGCCGGACCGTTTCGAGACCGCCAGCTCGCCGTCGAGCACCACGTACAGCGCATCGCCGGCGTCGCCCTCGCGGAGGAGCACCTCGCCGGGTTCCAGGTCGACCGTCTCGGCCACGGCGGCAAGCCGCGCGAGCTCGGCGTCGTCGAGACCGGCGAACAGCGGGACGCGGCGGAGCGGCGCGAGCTCCACCGACGCCTCAGAGCCCGGAGAGGTGCTGGTGGATGAACTGGACCGCCATCGCTCCCTCGCCGACGCTCGAGGCGATCCGCTTGACGGAGCGAGCCCGGACGTCGCCGGCGGCGAAGATCCCGGGAACGTTCGTCTCGAGGAGGAACGGCTCCCGCAGCAGCGGCCAGCCGGCGACGCGACCGTCGACCCGCGTCAGCGCGGGCCCGGTGACGATGAAGCCGGCAGGGTCACGCTCGACCAC
Organism: Candidatus Limnocylindrales bacterium; assembly: GCA_038214375.1. GTDB lineage: Bacteria > Chloroflexota > Limnocylindria > Limnocylindrales > CSP1-4 > CTSoil-043. The sequence continues at coordinate 177,527 of JBBQRX010000002.1, read as the reverse complement.
GCCAACGAGCCACTCCGTGCGTGGGAGCGCACCGACGAACAGGAAGAGCGCCTGCATCGGCACGTCGTCGGCCCCCATCGCGTCGGCAATGGTGATCGACTCGAGCTCATCGGTCCCTCGCACCGCCGAAACGTTCGCGTTGAGCCGGACCTCGATGTTCGGGTGCGAAGCGATCTGGTCCACGAGGTACTGGCTCATGGCGGCCTGGAGGCGCCCCCCGCGGACCACCAGGGTCACGTGCCGCGCGAAGCCGGCCAGGTAGACCGCGGCCTGGCCGGCCGAGTTCCCGCCCCCCACGACGGCGACGTCGCGGTCGCGGAAGGCGAGCGCCTCGGTGATCGCGGCGCCGTAGAAGACGCCCAGGCCGATCAGCGCGTCGACCCCCGGCGCCTCCAGGCGGCGGTACTGGACGCCCATCGCGAGGAGGAGCGCCTGGCAGCTCAGCTCGGCGCCGTCGTCGAGCGCGACGAAGCAATAGGGGTCCTCGCGCCGGACACCCCGCACCTCCTGCGGCGTGAGGATCTCGGCCCCGAGCCGGGTGGCCTGCGTCACTGCCCGACGGGCGAGGTCCGAGCCGGACAGGCCGGCCGGGAAGCCCAGGTAGTTCTCGATCCGCGAGGTCGTGCCCGCCTGCCCGCCGGGCGCCTCGCTCTCCAGGAGCAGCGTCCGAAGCCCCTCGGAAGCCCCGTAGACCGCGGCCGCGAGGCCGGCGGGGCCGCCGCCGATGATGACCAGGTCGTAGAACGGCAGGGCCGCGCGTGTTCGCAGCCCGACCTTCTCCGCGATCGCCACGTTCGACGGGGCCCGCAGGTGGCTGCCATCGGGGAAGACGAGGAGCGGGTCGCGGCCCGGATCGACGCCCGCACTCGCGACGAGGCGGGCCGCCTCCGGGTCGGACTCGACGTCGACCCAGCGGTAGGGGACCTGGTTGCGGGCGAGGTAGTCCTTGATCTCGTGGGCGCGCGCCGACCAGCGATGGCCGACCAGGCGAACCCCGTCGAACGGCGGAATCCAGCCCGCCCGCCAGTCGGCGAGGAGCTCCTCGAGCGCGGGGAAGAGCCGCTCGCCGGGCGGGTCCCACGGCTTCAGGAGGTACTGGTCGAGTCCGATCTCGTTGATCGCCCGGATCGCCACGTCGGTGTCCGCGTACGCGGTCAGCAGGACGCGCTTGGCCGACGGCAGCAGGTCGAGGGTCGCTCCGAGCAGCTCGACGCCCGTCATCCCGGGCATCCGCTGGTCGGCGACGAGCAGGGCGATCGGCGTGCCGCGCAGGGTCAGGCGCCGGATGGCATCGAGGGCGTCGGCGCCGGAACCGGCCGCCACGACCCGGTACTCTCCGCCGAACCGCCCGCGCAGCTCGCGTTCGACGGCCCGCAGGACCTGCGGATCGTCATCGACCACCAGGATGACCGGGTTCGCCACCGCGCGCGCCTCCGTCGGGGTCCCGTGGAGCGTTCCCGGGCCGTGCCCGGAAGCGGCTCCGTCGGACCGCGCCTGCATGCTAGTCGAGACTGCCCTTCTCGACGAGATGGAGTGCCGGATGACGGACGCGCCGAACCGGACGAAGGACGCGCGCCGCTCCGGCAGGGGCGCGTGTGCTGCTCCCGAACGGCAGGTGCGGTGGCTCACTCCCCCGCGTCGTCGCGCAGCCGGGCGAACATGACCGCGTCCACCAGCTCCCCCCGGAATGGGAGGTACCGGCGGAGGATCCCTTCCCGCGCGAACCCGGCCCGGATCGCGACCCGGCCGGACGCATCGTTCCCGACGAGGGTGAGCAGCTCGAGCCGGACGAGGGCCGGATCCACGCCGAATGCCCAGCGGGTCACGAGCCGCACCGCGCGGGTTGCCGCGCCGTTCCCGCGCGCGCCCGGAGCCAGCCAGTAGCCGACGGCGGCCTTGCCCGGCTCGTCGGGCCGCCGGTGGATGGCGATCGTCCCCAGGAGCGTCCGGTTGCCCGCATCGGCGATGACGAAGGTCGGCTCCCGGCCGCTCGACCATCCCACGGCCGTGAAGGCGACGAAGGCACGCGCGTCGTCGAGGCGGTAGGGGACCGGGACGGGGATCCACCGGGCGATCTCGGGGTCGGCGCACGCGGCGGCGATCGCCGGCGCGTCGGTGTCCCGCGGCAGACGCAGCACGACGCTGCGGTCCGTGAGCGGCTGTTCGGGAGCGGGGAGCGGGAGGAACGCGGAGGCAGCCATGCTGCGTGGACTGTATGGCGTCGGGGAGCCCGGGCGCGGGACTCGCCCGGCCCCGGCCCACCCGAGCTGCCGGGCCCGTATCGTGGACGCGTACGATCCGCATCGACGGACAGGAGAACCCGATGTCCCAGCGCAGCGCCCGCCGCTTCCCCAACCCGGGCGCCTGAGCGTCGTGGACGGGTCGCGACTGCCGGCCCTCGGGCCGCGGGGCGAGGGATGGGTGGCGCTCCAGGTGGTCGGCTTCGCTGCCGTTGGCGCTGCCGGGCTGCTGCGCCCCGCATGGGGCGACCCGTGGCGGATCGCCGGGGAGGTCGCCGGCGTCGGGCTCGTCCTCCTCGGGGCGGTCATCGCGGTGCTCGGCGTCCTCGGCCTGCGCGAGAACCTGACCGCGGTGCCACGTCCCATCGAGGGCGGCCGCCTGATCGACACGGGCGTGTACGGCCTCGTCCGCCACCCGATCTACACCGGGATCATCACGGCCGCGATCGGCTGGGGGCTCGCGACCGCGAGCCCGGCTGCGCTGCTCGCCGCGGTGCTCCTCGGCGTCTTCTTCGACCTCAAGTCGCGCCGCGAGGAAGCGTGGCTGCTGGCCGCATACCCCGGCTACGCTGCCTATCGGGCCAGGGTCCGCAAGCTCGTGCCGCTCATCTACTGACGAGCGGGGTGTCTCCGCTCGGGGACGTGCCGCTCACCGCCGGCGCGGCACGAGTCCAGGCGCGCCGCTGGCGGCCCGGACGAGGCGATCCATCACCGCTCGACCGAGGCCGGTGACGGCGACTGGCTCTGCCACGATCCGCGAGAGGCCGGCGTCATCGAGCGCGTGGAGCGCTTCGAAAAGGCGCGCGGCCGCGCCGACCACGTCGCCAGCCGGGTCGAGGACTTCGACCGCGGCGAACGGGCCCCCGATCGCGTCGGCGGCCGCCCGGCCCGCGTCGGACGCGGCAAGGAGACCGACGCGTTCGCCGGGCCGCACCTCGAACGCGCCGGCGGACGCCGGGTCGCGCGGATCCGCGATCGCGAGCGGCACGCGCGGCGCGTAGTGCGCGCCCGCTCGGCCGGGTGCCAGCTCGGCGGTGCCGGGGGCTCCGTCGCGGAGGATCTCGAGCGGCCCGATCTCCGCCTCGATCGCCTCGAGCGCGAGACCGCCGGCTCGCAGCAGGGCAGCCCGTCCGGCCGCGAGCAGGACGACCGTCGACTCGACCCCCACCCGGCACGGCCCGCCGTCGAGGACCAGGTCGACACGCGACCCGAGGCTCGCCACGACGTGCGCGGCGCGGGTCGGAGAGAGGCCACCGAAGCGGTTCGCGGAGGGCGCCGCAACCGGGACGCCTGCGGCGCGGATCAGGGCGCGTGCGACCGGGTGGTCGGGAACGCGCAGGCCCACGGTCGGGAGCCCGGCCGTGACGATTCCCGGAATGACGGCCCGCTTCCGCAGCACGAGCGTGAGCGGACCCGGCCAGAACCGGGCCGCGAGTCGCGCGACGCGGGGATCGTCGGCGTCCTCCGGGTCCGCATATGCGCGGACTGCCGACGCGTCCGCGAGATGGACGATCAGCGGGTCGAAGGCCGGCCGCTCCTTCGCCGCGAAGACACGCGCGACGGCCCCGGCATCGAGCGCGTTCGCTCCCAGGCCGTAGACCGTCTCGGTGGGGAAGGCCACGAGACCGCTCGCGCGCAGCCGCTCCGCGGCGACCGCGATCGACTCCGGGTCATCGCCGGGCAGGATTCGGGGCTGTTCTGGCGTGTGCATCGCATGCAGGATCGCGCGTTCGCCCCGTCAGCGCACGGGCCGCCATCCGCGACGGCGTGCCACGCGGACGCCCGCCAACCGCGACCGCGTGCCAGGCGGACGCCCGTCGACCGCCGGCACCGCGGACATCGTACGATCGCGCCGCCGATGCAGACCACCCTGAACGCCGCGCCGGACGCGGTCGATGCACCCCTCGAGCCGCTCGCGCGCAACCGGGATTTCAAGGTCGTGCTGATCGGCCAGGGCGTGAGCTCGTTCGGTGACGCGATCACGAACACGGCCCTCCCGCTGCTCGTCCTCGCGCTGACCGGATCGGGGTTCGCGATGGGGATCGTCGGCGCCCTCTCGACCCTGCCGGACCTCCTCATCGGGCTTCCCGCCGGTGCCTACGCCGATCGCTGGGACCGGCGCCGGATGATGTTCGTCGCGGACCTGGGCCGGGCCGTCATCACCGCGGCGGTGCCGCTCACGTACTGGATGGGCGGGCCCACGATGGCGGTCATCCTGCTCATCACGTTCCCGCTCAACGCGCTTCGCGTCCTGTGGCTCGCGGCCTACACGGCGGCCGTGCCCGGCCTCGTGGGACGGCCCCAGATCGCACGGGCAAACGCCATCTTCGAATCGTTCTTCACGGTGGGCTGGATCGCCGGACCGGCCCTCGCCGGGGTCCTCTCGGCAGCGATCGGGCCCGCCTCGACGATCGCCATCGACGCCATCACGTTCGTGATCTCCTCGGCGGCGCTCCTCCTGGTCCACCGCCCGCTGCGCCCGGCCCCCCGCGCGGAGCGTCCGCACCTGCTCGTCGACATCCGCGAAGGCGTGCGCTACGTTGCCGGCCACCCCACGCTCCGCGCCGTGATCCTCTTTTGGGCGACGTCGCAGGTCGTCACCGCGGCGCTCGCGACGGCGCTCACCTATTACGTCACCCGCGACCGGGGCCTGACCGCCGCCGTGCTGGGCATCATCCTCTCCGCGTTCGGGGTCGGGTCGCTCCTCGGGTCGCTGGCGGCCGGTCGGCGGCCGCCCGAGGCCGTCGGCCGAGCGCTGCTGATCGGGACGGTCGTGACCGGCTTCATCCTCTGCGCGTTCACGATCGGCGCTCCCATCGAGGTGATGGTGGCCGGCGCGTTCGTGGCCGGCATGACGCAGTCGGTCGTCCTGATCGGCTACATCACCCTCCGGACCGCGCTGTCGCCCGACGCGATGCTGGGCCGGATCGGCAGCACGGCCCGGACGATCTCGGTCGGGCTGATGCCGATCGGCTCGTTCGTGGGCGGCGCGCTGATCGACCTGACGAACGGCGGCGTGACGCTCGCGTCGATGGGTGCGCTCCTCCTCGTCGCGAGCGGCGCCTTCGCGCTCGTGCCGAACCTGCGCCGGGCGCGCGTCCCCCGGGCCGGGAAGCGCGCCTCCGCGTGACCCGGGTGCCCGACGACGCGGCCGGGTCCACCAGCGGGCGCGTGCCGCGATCCCGCGGCGATTCGCCGGAACCACGACGTAATCCGCCGCGAACCGTCAGCCGGGGCGAACGTTTCGATCAACGGGCCGTCGCCGCGCAGCCCGCATCAGCGTCGCCTCGAAGCGCGGCACGAATCCCGTGCGCCGCAGGCCGTGGACCGTCGCCGTCCACGCGGCGCCGATGCCGAGCAGGACCAGGGTCTCGCGCCACGACAGGGATGTCAGCTCGTAGAAGTCGCGGGCGATCGGGAGCGCGAGGATAGCGAGGTAGGCGAGCAGCATGATCCCGGCAAGGAGCCACGGCCACCCGCGGACGAGGCGCCCCGGCGATTCGTCCCGCGCTCCCGATGCGATCAGCGGCAGGAGGCCCAGCCCGCAGAAGACCGTGACCGTCGTGAGCACGGTCTGGGCATCGACCAGGGAGGCGCCCGTACCGAGGACGAAGGCATACACCGGCAGGGCGACCAGGACGACCGCGATGGAGGCCGGGATCGAGACCCGAAGCGTCTCCGCGAGGAGGCTGCGAGGGAGCCTCCTCGGCGGGACCCAGATGGCGAGCACGATCAGCGGGATGCCGACGGTCGCGAACGCGAGCGCGGAGTTCTGGCGCGGCGTGAACGGAAAGGGCAGGCCCAGCAGGGCGGCCCCGCCGATGATCAGGAGCACGTAGAAGGTTCGCGAGAGAAGAAGGACGAGGGTCGCCTCCATCGCCGCGACGATGCGCTGGCCCTCGATCACCGCCTTCGGGAGCACGCCGAACCGGTCCCCGAGCAGGACGAGGTCGGCGACGCCGCGAGCCGCGGCCGATCCCGATTCCATGGCGATCCCGAGGTTTGCCCGGCGGAGCCCAAGGATGTCGTTCACGCCGTCGCCGACCATCGCCACGTAGTGCCCGCGGCCGCGCAGGAGCGCCACGAGGCGGGCCTTGAGGGCGGGCTCGACGCGACCGAAGATGGCGTGCCGCTCGACCTCGCCGGCGGCCTCCTCGTCGTCGAGCGCCGCGAGCACCGGGCCGGATGCTGACTCCGCCGTGACGTCGAAGCCGACCCGGCGAGCGAGCGCCTCCACCGTCGCAGGGTCGTCGCCGGAGATCACCTTGAGCACGATCCCGGCCCGCGCGAACCCGGCGAGGATCTCGGGGGCATCGGGGCGCAGCTCCTCGCCGAAGCGCAGGAGGGCGACCGGTGTGAGATCGGCGGGCAGCGCGGGCCGGCCATCGGCATCGCGGAGCGCCGCACCGGCGGGAGCCCGGGCGAGGAGCAGGACACGCACGCCCTCGGCGGCCACGGCCGCAGCGCGGGTCGCGACGTCGCCTGGACCGGCCGGCGCGAGACGCGGCAGCAGGACCGTCGCCGCGCCGAGGAGCCACGCCTCTCCGTCCCGATAGCGCAGCCCGGACCAGCGCCGCTCCGACGCGAACGGGATCTCGTCCGCGACCGGGTGGGCGGGGCCCGGACAGGCCGCCGCGATCGCCTCGGTCGTGCGGTTCGTCGCGGTCGTGCTCGCTGCCAGCGACCCGAGGGCGTCGGCGACGTCGCCTGCATCGTGACCGGCCAGGACCTCGGCGCCCGCGTACCAGATCCCCTGGGTGGTGAGCGTGCCCGTCTTGTCCATGCAGAGCGTGTCCACCCGCGCCATCGACTCGACCGCGTTCTGGCGCTGGACGAGGGCGCCGAGACGGCTGATCCGGAGCGCACCGGTCGCATAGGTGACGGTCACCATGATCGCGAGACCCTGCGGGACGAGCGTCACGAGCACGGCCGCCGCGGTCAGCGTCTGGGTCGAGCCCAGCCCGCCCGGCATCCGGGCCATGACCAGGGCCACCGGGATCGCCGCGACGAGGACGAGCCCGGCAACCGCCCAGATCGCAGATGCAATCTCGCGCTGGAGTGGCGTGCGCTCGTCGCCCAGTCGCTTCGCCTCGGCCAGCAGCCGGTTCGCGAAGCTCCCGGCGCCGACCGACGTGACCTCGAACACGGCCGTGCCCGAGATGACCGCCGTCCCGGAAAGGACCGGATCTCCGGCCTGCTTCGAGACTGGGTCCGATTCCCCGGTGAGCAGGGATTCGTCGAGCTCGACGCGGCCCTCCCCGACGAGCGTGCCGTCGAGGACCACCTGGTCGCCGCGGCGGGCGACGAGCAGGTCGCCCAGGACCGCGTCCGCGGGATCGATGCCGCGTTCCCCGGCGTCGCGGATGACGCGGGCCTGCGGGCGCGACAGGAGCGCGAGCCGGTCGAGCTTCCGTTTCGCGCGTGATTCCCCCGCGACGCCGATCCCGATGTTGCCCAGGACCGGGCCGGCAGTCAGGAGTGCCTCGACGACCATCCCGAACACGAGCAGGAGGAGGGAGACGGCGACGAGGATGCCGTTGATCCCTGGATACGCGTTCTGGCGCAGGATCTCCCAGTAGGTTCGGGTCGTGGACGCGCGGAAGGCGTTGCCCTCGCCGCGCGTCCGACGCGCACCGGCCTCCGCCTCCGACAGCCCGCCGGCGCCCGTGCCCAGCGGTCGGGTAACGGGCGGGTGCGGGGGCAGGACTGCGTCCCGGCCGCCCGCGGCCGGGGCCGGCGGGAAGGCGGGCGGCGTGGTCATCGCAACGGATCATGCCCGATCGCGGCGCTCGTGTACCGTTCCGTCGTGTGGACGCGATCGCGACGCAGGGCCTCACGAAGCACTACGGGTCGTCCCGCCGGTGGCGCGCCGGGTCCGGCCGACCCGGACCGATCCGGGCGCTCGACGACCTGACGCTCGCAGTCCACCCGGGCGAAATCTTCGGCTTCCTCGGCCCGAACGGGGCCGGCAAGAGCACTGCGATCCGCCTCCTCCTCGGCTTCATCCACCCGACGGCCGGCCGCGCCGAGGTCCTGGGCCTCGATGTCGCCACGGCGGGTGCCGTGCTTCGTGGCCGGATCGGCTACCTGCCGGGAGGCATCGCCCTGTACGACGGATTGACCGGGACGCAGCTCCTCGACTACCTCGCCGCGTTCTATGCCCGCCCGCCGGTCCTGCGTGGGGGCCTGGTCGAACAGCTGGGCCTCTCGGCGCGCGACCTCGGGCGGCCCATCCGCGACTACTCCCGCGGGATGCGCCAGAAGATCGGGATCGTCCAGGCGCTCCAGCACGACCCGGAGCTCGCCATCCTCGACGAGCCGTCAGAGGGTCTCGATCCACTCATGCAGCGGGCCTTCTATGCGATCCTCGACGAGCGGAAGGCCGCGGGCCGGACGGTCTTCTTCAGCTCCCATGTCCTTTCGGAGGTTGAGCGCGTCTGCGACCGCGTCGGGATCGTGCGCGCCGGACGGCTCGTGGCGCTCGAGCGCGTCGGCGAGCTGGTGGCACGCCGACGCCGGCATGTCGAGGTCCGGCTGAGCGCTCCCGCGCCCGCGCTCACCGCCGCGATCACCGCCCTCGTGGGCGTCTCGGCGCTCGAGGTGCGCGAGGACCGGCTGGCGTTCGGGCTGGACGGGGACGTGACGCGACTGCTGCACCTCCTCGAGGGCGCCCCCGTGGCGGACCTCACGATCGAGCCGGCCCGCCTCGAGGACGCGTTCCTCGAGCTCTACGACGAGACCGCGCCATGAGCGCGGTGCTCTTCCGCCGCACGTGGGCCGCCCAGCGGGTTCGCCTGTCGTTCGTGCTGCTTGCGCTCGTCGCCTGGGGCTTCCTGCTTCCCGTGATCTACGCCACGTTCGGGAAGGAGATGGGGGCGCTGGCCCGGAGTGGCACCTTCGCCAACATGTTCGACCTGATGTCCCGGTTCACGGGCGGCGACGTGTTCAGCATCCGGGGCACGGTCGCCCTCGGGCTCGTCCACCCGATCGCGCTTGCGCTCGTGACCATCCAGGTGGTCGGGTTCGCGGCGGCCGCCGTCGCGGGCGAGCGACAGCGCGGCACGCTCGAGGTGCTCCTGGCCCGGCCGCTGGAGCGGCGGGTGCTGCACGCGACCCTGCTCGTCGCCACCCTGCTCTTCGCGGCTCTCACCGAGGCGGCGGTGCTCGGCGGCATCGTGGCGGGCGCGGTCCTGTTCGGCGTCGCGGGCGACCTCGCGGCGGGCGACATCGCCCTGTGCTGGCTCAACGGGGTCGCGCTCTTCGGGACCCTCGGGGCGATCTCGCTGGCCGCGTCGGTGAGCTTCGACCGCCTCGGGCCTGCCCTGGGGATCGCCCTGGGCGTGACGCTCATCGGGTACACGATCGAGTTCGTCGGGACGCTCTGGCCCGACGCGGCGTGGCTGCGCCCGATCTCGCCGTTCCGCTACTTCCAGCCGACGCGGATCCTCGCGGGTGCCTCCGAACCGGCCGACCTGCTCGTCCTCGGCGGGATCTTCGCCGCGGCGGTCGGATGGGCCGCCTGGGAGTTCCCGCGTCGGGACCTCGCGGCCCCGAGCTGAACGGTCAGGGCTTCGGCGACGGGGATGCCCCCGGCGCGGTCGGGACCGGCACGCCAGGCGCGGCGGACGCATCGGGCGAGGGGCTCACGCCCGACGACGGGCTGGCGGATGGCGTGGCAACCGCGACGGCCGCGATGGCGTCGCGGATCGTCGCCCAGTCCTTGCTGAAGCCGGCCAGCGTCTTCGTCCCGCCCGGGCCGATGATGCGCATCGTCGGGGTGGACTCGATGCCGAGCGCCCGGCCCGCCGCGGTTTCGTCCGCCACGGCCTTCGCGACCGCCGGGTCGGCGAGGCAGGCCGTGAACGACGTGGCGTCGAGGGCGGCCAGCCCCGCCAGCGTGAGCAGGTTCTCCCGCTTGAAGGTGCCCTGATTCTCGCCCTGCTGGGACGCGAACAGGAGGTCGTGGTAGCGCCAGTACGCGCCGGGATCCTGGCGTCCGGCGCATCGCGCCGCGACCGCCGCGTCGGTGGACTCCTGGCCGAGGAACGCGAAGTCGCGGTAGACGATCCGGGCACTGGCCGGCAGCACGTATGCCCGCTCCAGGGATCCGCCGTAGACCATCGCCTCGAGCCGGCAGTACGGGCACTGGTAGTCGGCCCAGACCTCGACGGTGACGGGCGCGGCCGCGCTGCCCAGGGACGGCCCGTCGGCGGCGTTGGGGGGTGGCGTGGGGGTGGGGGCGAGCGTCGGTGATGGCGACGGGGCTGCGCCACCCAGGCCGCCGAATGCCGCGAGGCCGCCCCCCAGGAGCAGCGCGCCCGCCAGCGCCGCGGCGAGGTATCCGGCCACGAGTGCGGGCCCTCGCCCGGGACGCGGCGTCGCCGGTGGGCGGCCGCCGGGAACGACGGGCTCGGTCGGCGCGGAGTCGAACGGCTCCGCGCTTGCATCGAACGCGCGCAGGTCGGTTCCGTCTGCGTCGGTTGCGCCGGCGTGGGACGGGCCGGCGTCGGACGGGTCGGCGTCGTTGCTGCTCGCGGCGGCGTCGGGAGGCAGGGATTCGGTCATCGGGGAAGGAACCTCGTGTGGGCGTGCCCGAAGCGTACCCGACTGTGCGGCGCCCGGACGGAGCGCGGCTCCGCGGCGAGTCCCTCCGCACCGGACCGCACCGGAGCCCACGCTCGGTGACGGTGGGCACCGCAAGATCGTCACAATGGGCCGTCCGACCGTCTCACTTCGGGTCCCACCGCGTGTAGAGTCGCCGCTGCGGCACCGCCTGCCGCCCGACCGCCCGGAATGGCGCCCGAACGAGCCGTGAAACGGGAAGGATCTCCGTGTCTCCCGAACAGTTGACCTACGTCCTGATTGCCCTCGTCGTTGCGGGCCTCGCCCTTATCATCCTCGTCGTCGTCGCCGTGCTCGCGCGACGGCGCGACGCCGGCTCCCCGGGGCAGGCGGAGCGGCTCTTCGCCGCCGCCCAGGCCGCCCCGGTCTCACGTCAGGGGGTGGCGTCGCCTGCTGCCCCGGCTCCCCTGACCCCACCGTTCGCGCCGGGCTCCGGCGCGGAGCCGGGTCCTGCCGGGCAGGCTGCGGAATCGTTCGAGCCGTACCACGCCGCCCCTGCCGAGGTCGACCTTGGCGGGGCCGACGCAATTGCCGGGACTGGCCGGCGGTTCACCATCGGCGATCGTCACCATGAGCCGGGAGCGGAAGCAGCGATCGCCGGCTTCCTCGCCCTCCAGCCGGGGCGCGCGCCGCTCGAGGGCCCGGTGCCCGACCCGACCATCGACCCGCTGACGGGGCTCGACACCCTGTTCGCCTGGGAGCGGACGTTGGCCGACGAGAACGAGCGCTACGTCCGGTACCGCCGCCCCGTGAGCGTCGTCGTCGCCGAGGTCGATGGCCTGAGCCGGCTCGTGGATCGCTTCGGGGCGGAGCCCGCCCGCCGCGTCCTGCCCGCCGTGGGCGACGCGATGCGGAGGCTCGCGCGTCGCACCGACCAGGTCGCCCACGTCGGCGGCGGCCGCTTCCTCGTGCTCCTGCCCGAGACGGACGAGGTCGCCGCGATCAACTACGTGGAGCGCGTCCGGGTCGCCTGCGAGCGCTGGCTCGAGTCCGGCGCGGTCGCCCTCCGCCTCTCGATTGGCTGGGCGAGCCCGACCGCGGTCGGCGAGCTCGAAACTGCCCTGCGCACGGCCGAGGAGCGCATGTACGCGGAGCGCCGCCGCGCGTCGCGCCAGGGGAGTGGCGGCGCCGATTCGGCGAGCTGACCGGCACGCGACGTGCGCGGGCCGGACCGTCAGACCGCTGCCTGGCTTTCGTGGTCGCGGCCGGTCCGCCAGTGCCCGGCGGCCGGTCGCGGCCTCCCGCTTCAGACCACCGGCTGGGTGAGCATGATCGGCAGGCCGATCTTGTTCCCGTACTGGGGCCGGTAGCGCTCCACGTTGTACTGGGTCTCCACGTCCACCGTCCGGGCCCCGGGCTCGGGGATCGGGCAGAAGCCGTAACGGCCGTCGCGGATCGCGGTCATGAAGCCGGACTTGCCGTCCACGACGAGCTCCATCGCCACGTTGGCAAAGGTGATGGCCACCATCTGGTCGAGGGCGTCCGGGTCACCGGAGCGAAGGTCGTAGGTCAGCTCGGAATCGACGGTCTCGATTCCGGTCCGCCGGCGGATCTCGTTGGCCAGGAACTCGCCGATGCTTGCCTTGTGGCGATGGCCGTAGGCGTCGGCCTCGCCGACTTCCTTGAGCTCCATTCCCTGCGGGAGTGCGCCCTCCGAGGCGATCACGAACGAGTACCGGCTCGGGTTGTTGCGGCGATCCTCGACGAGGACGTCCACGAGGTGCTGGAGGTCGAACCGATACTCGGGGATCACGCAGCGCGCCGAGGTGACGTAGGCCGTGTAGAGGGCCGTGAAACCGGCGTTGCGCCCGAAGATGCGGAAGACGCCGATCCGCTCGTGTGAGCCCAGCGTCGTTCGCTGGCGGTTGATCGCGTCCTTGGCCCGCGTGACCGCGGTCGAGAAGCCGATGCAGTACTCGGTCCCGTGGACGTCGTTGTCCATCGTCTTGGGAATGGCGATGATCTGGACGCCGGCGTCGGCGAGCACCTTCGAGTAGGAAAGGGTGTCGTCGCCGCCGATCGAGATCAGGGTGTCGATGCCGAGACGCTGCAGGTTGTCGAGCACGATCGGCGTGAAGTCGTAGATCCCGTCTCCCGTCTGCAGCCCGGCCAGCCGCTCGGGACCCACGAAGTCGGGCAGGTTCCCGGCGCGCATCCGCTTCGGGTTGGTGCGCGACGAATGGAGCGCGGTCCCGCCGGTGCGGTCGATGGTCCGCGTGTTCCCCCGGTCGAGCGGACGGACGTAGTCGGCGTCGGGCTCGGGACCCGGCCGCATGTGGGTCAGCGATTCCCACCCGCGGCGCAGCCCGAGGACCTCGAACCCGAGCTCGGTCGAGCGGTAGACCACGCTCTTGATCACGGAGTTGAGGCCGGGGACGTCGCCGCCGCCCGTGAGGATGCCGATTCGGCGCGAGGTGGACATGGCCGGGCAGTGCTCCTGGTGCAGGGGTCGAGGGTTCCCATGGTAGCCCGGAGGCCAAGCCCGGCGGTCGGGCCGGAGGTCATGCCTCGATGGGCGGTTGCGCCCGGAGCCCGCGGCGGCCGTCTCGAGCGTTCCCGGGCTGAGCTGCGTTGCGCCTCAGCCGCGGCGGTGGACCAGGTCAGCCTTGTGCCGGTGCTCGGGGAGCCTGGCCTCGCCACGCCCGCCGCCGGAGAACGTGTGGATCGGCTTCGGGGGCGTCTCGGGATCGGGGAGGAAGCGCTCGATCACCTCCACCGGAATCGCTCGCTTCAGCAGGCGCTGGATCGCGCGGAGCAGGTCCACCTCGTCCGGGCAGGCCAGCGCGATCGCGATGCCGGACTGGCCGGCGCGGCCGGTCCGTCCGATCCGGTGGACGTAGTCCTCGGCCTTCACGGGCAGCTCGTAGTTGACCACGACCGGGAGCTCCTCGATGTCGAGCCCGCGCGATGCGACGTCCGTGGCCACCAGGATGCGGACCGAGCCGGCCTTGAAGTCCTGGAGCGCGCGCAGCCGCTCCGCCTGCGTCCGATCCGAGTGGATGGCCGTGGCAGCGACGCCGTGCCGGTCGAGATCCGAGGCGAGCCGTCGTGCCATGACCTTGGTCCGCGTGAAGACGAGGACCTGGCGGAGGTCGTGCGAGCGGACCAGGAACTCGAGCAGGTCGGTCTTGCGCTCACGGTCCACGGGGTAGAGCACCTGGCGGACCATCTCCGGAGGCGCGTTCCGGCGGGCGACCTCCAGGGTGGCCGGCTCGGTGAGGAATTCGCGAGCGAGCCGCCGGATCTCGTCGGAGAACGTCGCACTGAAAAGGAGCGTCTGCTTCCTGTTGGGCATCAGCGCGAGGATCCGGCGGATGTCGGGGATGAAGCCCATGTCCAGCATCCGGTCACCCTCGTCGAGGACGAGGATCTCCACCTGCCCAAGGTTCGCAGCGCGCTGGCCAACGAGGTCGAGGAGCCGGCCCGGCGTGGCGACCAGCAGCTCGACGCCGGCGCGCAGCTCCTTGATCTGGGGGTCGAGCGGGACGCCCCCGTACACGACCGTGCTGCGGAGCGGGACGTGGCGACCGTAGGCCGTTGCCATCTCGTTGACCTGGATCGCGAGCTCGCGGGTCGGGGCGAGCACGAGCGCGCGGACCGGATGCCGGGCGGGCGAGAACGAGGTGTTCGCGTATGGCTTGAGCCGCTCGAAGATCGGCAGCACGAACGCGGCTGTCTTGCCGGTGCCGGTCTGGGCGGCGCCCATCAGGTCGCGGCCCGCGAGGACGAGCGGGATGGCCTGAACCTGGATGGGCGTTGGCGTTGTGTAGCCGGAGTCGGCCACTGCGCGGAGGAGTTCAGCCGACAGGCCGAGGGATTCGAAGGTCACGTCCGTGCAGCATACTGGAACGGACGCGAAGCCCGCGCCGCGGAGGATGGATCATGGCCAAGGCGAATGCGCACGGAGGGAGCTCCGGGAGCCCGACAGGGCGCAATCGCCGCCCGGAGCGCGATTCGCTGAGCATCCCGGCCGCGGCGATGAACGACCGCGCCGCGGCCGACGCCGAGCCCATGAGCGCCGCCGGTCCGAGCCGCAGGGAGTACGAGGCCAGGCTGCTGGGCCTGAACGTCGAGCTCGTCAAGTGGCAGGAGTGGATCAAGGCACGCGGCCTCAAGGTGGTGGCCCTCTTCGAGGGGCGCGACGCGGCGGGCAAGGGCGGCGCGATCAAACGGATCATGGAGCCGCTCAACCCGCGTTTCGCGCGGGTGGCGGCGCTGCCGGCCCCCACCGAGCGCGAGCGCACGCAGTGGTACTTCCAGCGCTACGTCGCCCACCTCCCCGCCGCCGGCGAGATCGTCCTCTTTGACCGCAGCTGGTACAACCGCGCCGGCGTCGAGCGGGTGATGGGCTTCTGCTCCGAAGAGGAGTACCAGGAGTTCCTGCGCTCCTGTCCCGAGTTCGAGCGGATGCTCGTGCGGAGCGGGATCATCCTCCTCAAGTACTGGTTCAGCGTCTCCGATGCCGAGCAGGAGCGGCGCTTCCAGGACCGCCTGGACGACCCGACGAAGCGCTGGAAGCTCTCGCCGATGGATGTCGAGAGCCGGTCCAAGTGGCTCGACTACTCGAAGGCCAAGGACGAGATGTTTGCCCACACGGACTTCAAGCAGGCGCCCTGGTGGGTGGTCCGGAGCGACGACAAGAAGCGCGCCCGGCTCAACGTCATCGCGCACCTGCTGAGCCGGGTCCCCTACGAGGACCTGACGCCCGAGCCGATCTCCCTCCCGCCGCGCCAGAAGGACACGGGCTACGTCCGGCCGCCGATGAGCGACCAGACGTTCATCCCCGAGCCCTTCTGAGCGATCGCCCGACGAGGCGATCCCGGTGAACGGGCGACCCGACGGCGACGAGACCGAGCGGTCGACGCTGCTGACCGCCTGCGGACGGCTGCTCGGGTCGATCGGCCTGCTCCTGCTCGTCGTGCTCCTCCCCGCCACGTTCCTCGTCGTGGCGGGCACCCTGGGCCTCGTCTCCGCTCCCGGCTGGGCGGGCGACAACACGACCACCTTCGGCTTCTTCCTCGTGGTTGTGCCGACGGGCATCGCGCTCGCCGCCATCCACTTCCTGCTCGGGGGACTGATCCTCGCGCGCCGCCTCTGGCCCGTTGTCGTCACGGTCCTCCTCGTCCTCGCGATCGTCACGCTGTTCCCGCTCGGACTCCGCATCAGCTGGCCGTTCCTGAGCCTGACCCTGCTCTACACGGCGAGCCTGCTGCTCACGATCGCCCGGCAGGGCGAGTTCGGGTGAGCGCACGCGGGACGCCCGCACTGGCGATCCTGGCGGCGGCGGGGACCGCGTACGTGATCCATGAATACGAAGCATCGGAGACTGCCGGCGGCCGCGATCGTGAGGCGCGGCCCCAGTACGGGCTCGATGCCGCGGCCGCGCTCCGCGTCGAGCCCGATCGCATCTTCAAGACACTCGTGGCGAGCGTCGACGGCCGTCTCGTGGTCGGCGTGGTGCCGGTGTCCGGCGAGCTGGACCTCAAGAGCCTCGCGGCGGCCGCGGGCGGCCGTCGGGCCGATCTCGCGGAGCCGGAGGCCGCGCAGCGGGCGAGCGGTTCGGTCATCGGCGGCATCAGCCCGCTCGGCCACCGTCGCCACATGCCGGTCTACGTGGATGCCAGCGCCTCCGCGTTCGCGACGATCTTCGTGAGCGGCGGTCGCCGCGGCCTCCAGGTGGAGCTTGCGCCCGGTGACCTGGTCCGCCTCGCGGGTGCCACGACCGCCCGGATCGCCCGCGCGCGCTGACCGATCATCGCGCCGGAAGGCGCGCGGCGATGCCGTCGAGCAGGCAGGCGAGCCCGTACGCGAACCGATCCTCCGCCGTGCGCGGGCGATGTGTCAGCCGATCGTGACCTGGCCCACGCCGCCGCGAACGGCGATCTCGACGCGGTTCGGCTTGGCGTCGAAGTCCGGAGACGCCCACGCCGCCCCATCCGGCGTCCGCGGGAAGCGGCTCGTGTCGACATCGGTTGTGCCGATGGCCATGGTGCTCGTGATCCGGGCCGCGACGCCGGCCGGGACGCGGAAGTGCACCTGCGCTGCGCCACCCTCCGCGTTCACCCGCGTCACGCCGCTGGCCGGGAGCGTCACCCGCGACTGCGCCGCGCCCGTCCGGAGGCGGAGGTCCGTGACATGGAGCCCGCTCAGGTCGAGCTCGTTGTCGGAGGCGCCGGTCTCCACCTCCAGGCGGAGCGGGACCTCCGCCGAGATGGCGACGCGCCAGTTGAACGGGGCCCGTCCCCAGTCCCAGCTCCACGACGCGGGGTGGGGCGTGGTGAGCCGGACACGTCCCGCACCCGCCAGCACCGTGCCGACGGCCGTCACGAGGCCGCCGACGGCCGAGAGTCCGGAGCCACCCGGGGCGGGGAGCGCGAACGACCCGATGAGCAGCGCGAGGCCGGGCAGGATCACCCACGCGGGCCACCCGATCGTCAGGCCGGAGACCCGGATGACGAGCGCCGCGGCGCCGAGGACGATGAGCAGCGCGCCGACGACGAACGCGCCGCGCGAGGTGCCCGAACCGTGCATTGCGTGAACCTCCGGGGTTGGCCGATCTGCCGTGGGCGATCAGGTCTCGGCGCGAAGCGCGGCGGCGATCTCGTGGGCCCACGCGCGGACACGTGGCAGGTCCCGCCAGTCGCCCTCCAGGCCCGCCATCGCCATGATCGCCATCGCGAAGCCGCCCTGCTGCGGGTCCACCCGACCGCCGAACATGGCGCGCCCACGCGCCCCGATCTCGTCGGCGAGCTGGTCCACCCCGTCCGGGTGGGGCACGGTCTCCGGGTGTCGCGTCGACTTGCCATCGCCCACCGGGCCGCTGCTGAACAGCCAGACCGGCCGTTCGGCCAGCGCGAGGTGATCCCGCCTGATCAGCTCGAGGGCGGGACTCTCCCAGTGGAACATGTAGACCGCGCTGCCCACGATGACCGCCCCGTACGGCTCGACCGTCAGCACGTCGGACGCCGCGCGGAGGTCGACGGCGAAGCCGGCCGCGCGCAGCGCGTCGGCGATCTCGGCTGCCATCTCCTCGGTGCCATGATGCCGGCTGGCGTAGGCGACGAGGACGGGTTGTGCAAGCATCGGGAGCTACCTCTGCGGGTGAGCCTCACCGAGCATGGGGTCCGCGCGAGAACCGGTGAAGGGACCTCCGGCACGGCCCGGAGGGGCCGGGCGGCCGGAAAGGCCGGCTCCCGGACGAACGTCGTACCATCCGGCAATGACGACGACCCGACCCGGCTCGCTCCCATTCACCGGTGACGCCGCGGCAGACGAGCTCCTCGCGAGCGACCCCCTGGCGCTCCTCATCGGGTTCGTGCTCGACCAGCAGGTCACGGTCCAGAAGGCGTTCGCGGGCCCGGCCGAGATCCGGCGCCGGCTCGGCACACTCGACGCCGCCGCGCTTGCCGCCACGGACCCCGGCGCTTTCGCCGCGGCATTCACGGATCGGCCGGCGATCCACCGCTTCCCCGGAGCCATGGCCGCTCGCGTCCAGGAGCTCTGCACGATCATCGCGCGCGATTTCGCCGGCGACGCCAGCCGGGTCTGGACGGAGGCCGGCAACGGCGTCGATCTCGAACGGCGGCTGCGCGCCCTTCCCGGGATCGGTGAGATGAAGGCGCGCACGCTGGTCGGGCTGCTGGCCAGGCGTTTCGACGTGCGCCCGCCGGGCTGGGAAGCCGTGGCGCCCAGCCACCCGACGCTCGCGGACGTGGACTCGGCCGAGGCGCTGGCGCGATACCAGGAGCAGAAGCGAGCCTGGAAGGCAAGCCAGAAGGCCGCCGACCGGGGGTAGGGCCAGGTCGCCCGCACCGGTTCTCGCTGGCGCTCCGGGGGACCGCCCGTCCTACGGCGTGGGCTTCGCGTCGACCAGGGTTCGCACCAGGTGCGCGAGCGTCATCGCCGGATCGGCGGTCAGGCCGGCGTGCACCGACGACGGCTGGATGACGGTCGACGACGGCGCGACCAGCCAGTGGAAACGCTCTGCCCGCGCGAGCGCCGCGATCGGCCCGGCGCTCGGGTCTCCCGCCGCGATGCGCTCGATCAGGTCGAGGTGCGCCCGGACCTCGTCGACGTCGCAGTCGGGATCGAGCGAGTGCAGCCGCTCCTCGTCCAATCGCATGCCCGCGCCGATGAACCGCAACGGCCGGCAGAGGAGCACGATCCCCGCGTTCAGCCGCTCGCCGCGTTCGACTCGCGGAACGACCCGCACGATCGCGTAGGCGAACGGCGAGCGCGCGGCGTCAGGCGGCGGCTCGGGCACGCTCGGCCTCCTCCACGAACTCCCGCGGCGCCGCGAGCCGCGCCAGCAGGTATGTCACGTACGCGGCGCGGTTCTGCGCCACGGAGGCGAATGCGGGGTCGCCGGCCAGCCAGGCGTCCGGGACCTCGGCGACGATCTCGTCGAGGAGGCGTGCCGTCACGAGCGGCGCCAGCCGCGCATCCGCCTCCGGGATCGGCGCCGCGAAGGGGAGCAGCACGTGATCGGCGATCCAGGGAAACGGCCGTCGTGCCTGGGCGGACGGGTCCTCCCAGCGGTGATGAGCGAAGAGCGCCGCGCCGTGATCGATGCAGTAGACGCGGCCATGCCAGGTCAGGAGGTTGACGTTCCGCGCGCTCCGGTCCGGGTTCGTGACGAGCGCGTCGAACCAGGCGATCGCCGCAGCCTGTGCAGGATCCGGCCGCGGCCCGATCGCCGGCGCGTAGGCGAGGGCGCCGGGCAGGAAGTCGACACCGAGGTTCGTCCCGGGTGAGCGGTCGAGCAGCTCCTTGACCTCCCAGTGCGCCTCCCCGGCGCCGAGGGCCGGGTCGAGCTCGACGAGCACCTGCTCGGGGACGAGGATCCCGAGCGCGCGTCCAAGCTCCCCGGCGATCACCTCGGCAACGAGCGCCTTCGGGCCCTGCCCTGCGCCGTGGAACTTCACGACGTACAGCCCATCGTCGTCCGCCTCGCACAGGCCGGGCAGCGAGCCGCCCTCCCGGAACGGGGTGACGTAGCGCGTCGCGGCGACGGTCCGCAGCATGCCCGGCAGTGTACGGGTCGGGCGCGGCCGCGGAGGGAGGGCGGGGGATCCCGCGGCCGGTGCGCACCGTCCCGACCGGACGTCGGGCAGCTCGGCGCCCGTATGCTGGCATGACGCGCCGGACTGGGCGCGTTTCGGAAGGGAGCTGGGTTCGTGTCACACCAGGACATGCCGCTGGCCGAGATGCGTGCCTACCGCCCCGATCTTGCGGTGCCGGCCAACCTGGACCGGTTCTGGTCGGACACGCTCGCGGAGACGCGCGGGCACCCGCTCGACGCCAGGTTCACGCGGTTCGACAGTGGCCTGACCGTCCTCGACACGTTCGACGTCCGATTCGCGGGCTTCGGCGGGTCCCCGGTCCGGGCCTGGCTCCACGTGCCGGCGGGGAAGCGGGGTCCGCTGCCCGCGGTGGTCGAGTTCGTCGGCTACGGGGGCGGGCGCGGCCTGGCTCATGAACGGGTGCTGTGGGCGACCGCGGGATATGCCCACCTCGTCATGGACACGCGCGGCCAGGGATCGAGCTGGGCGGTCGGGGACACGCCCGACCCGGACGCGACCGGCGAGCCGTCCCACCCCGGGTTCATGACCCAGGGAATCCTGGACCCGAAGACGTACTACTACCGGCGGCTCTACGCCGACGCCGTGCGCGCGATCGACGCCGTTCGCGCCCACTCGGCCGTAGACCCGGGGCGAGTGGCGGCCACGGGCGGCAGCCAGGGAGGGGGGATGAGCCTCGCCGTGGCGGGCCTCGTGGACGACCTCGCGGCCGTCGCCCCCGACGTGCCGTTCCTGTGCGACTTCCCGCGGGCCACGACCCTGGTCGACACGGATCCGTACGCGGAGGTCGCCCGGTACCTCAAGGCACATCGCGACCACGTCGAGCAGGCATACCGGACGCTGGCGTACTTCGATGCGGCGATCCTCGGGCGCCGGGCGACGGCGCCCGCCCTGTTCTCGGTCGGCCTGATGGACGGGATCTGCCCACCCTCGACGGTCTACGCCGCGTTCAACCACTACGCGGGCCCCAGGGAGATCCGCGAGTACCCGTTCAACGACCACGAGGGGGGCCAGGGGTTTCACGATCGCGCGAAGATGGACTGGCTCGGGGAGCGCCTGCGCGCCTGACGTGGCGGCCGCAGCAACCGGCGGTCATTCGTGAGATAGTTGCACCCGCAACTAGTAATCGCCGAGGAACCTGCATGAATGACGCGATACGAACCGCCCTTACCCGGGGCGGGATCATCGACCTCACGACGACCGGCCGAACCAGCGGCGAGCCGCGCCGGATCGAGATCGTCTTCCACGTCATTGACGGCCGCATCGTTGTCAGCGGGATGCCGCGCCGCGAGAAGCGTGCGTGGCTCGCCAACATCGAGGCCAACCCGGGGGTAACCGTCCACCTGAAGCGGGATGTCGTTGCCGACCTGCCCGGCGAGGCGCGGGTCGTCACCGACGAGAGCGAACGCCGGGAGCTCCTTGCCCACGTCGCCCGGACCTGGGGCCGCGACGACCTCGAGGCCATGGTCCGGTACAGCCCGCTGATCGAGATCGTCATCGACGAGCGGGCGATCGCCTGAACGTCGGTCCGGGGTGGGACTAACGGGCCATACCCACCTCGCGAGGCGTGCGCGTACGGTCGGTCGCATGTCGATTCGCGCGCGAATTCCGCGATCGCTGCGGATGTTCTTCCCGGCCGCAGACCCCGGGCCGGACCCAGCGGACAACCCGGTACCACCCGAGGCCGTCCCGACCGTGGAGCTGACCGTCTACGCGGAAGACTCGGTCGCGTTCGGGCGCGTCCCACTCACGGCCGATCGGGTCACCGACCTGATGAACGACGGAACCCAGTTCGAGTTCAGCGACACGTACCTGCAGAGCCTCGATGACAGCCACGGCCTCCTGGTGAGGACGGTGGTCGTCGCACGCGACGAGATCTTCGTCGTCGCCGTCGCCGGTCCGCGCGGCGATCCCCTGCGAAGAACCCGCACACGCCCGATCGCCGTCGAGCTCCGGGTGGGGCGCTACGACGTCAACGGCAACATCCACGTGGTGCCGGGGACCGACCCGATCGTTGGCTTTCGGCGTCGGAAGGTGATGGTCCCGCTGACGGAGGCCACGATCGCCTTCGATGCTGCGAATGGCCGGACCATCTCGCGGTTCGGGACGGTCCTCGTGAACCGGAACCTGACCGACTGGATCGCCCCGGCCTCGCGGTCGGACGTCCGGCCCCCCGAGCTGATCCCCGAGTTTGCCGGAGGGGGGCTGGCAAAGGACTTCACTGTCGCGCTGGTGGCGCCCGAGACGTAGGGACGTGTCGCCCGAGCAGCCCGTCGAGTCCCAGGGGCTCGCCCGGATCGTCGCCGGCGAGATGGTGTCTTCGGCCTGAGCTGTTCGCCTGGCGCTGTGCGGGGGTGTCCGACTTCGTCCGCGAGCAGCGCCTTCGCCCGCGAAGCGTGATCAGGCGATCCCCGGTCGGGAACCGCCGGCGTGCCTCTGCCGTCCCATCGGCGTAGATCCAACAGACGGTTCTCGGTGCGTCCCGACCGCGCAATCGGTCCCGGCCGCCACAGGCAAGAGGCGGCACCATGGCACTTCGATCGTTTCTCGCAACGCTCCTCTGCGCGTCGGCGCTCGCGGCATGTTCCACAACGCAGGCGTCGGAAGCGCGGGGCGCGACGTGCGACCAGTTCCGAACCACGCCGGTCGTCGAGCAGACTGACGTGATCGATGCGGGCTCGGACCTCAAGGTCGTCATCTGCTCGAACCCGTCGACGGGCTTCTCGTGGGACGAGCCGCAGCTGGGTGACAGCTCCGTGCTCCAGCTCGTCGACCGCACCTACCAGGCGCCGGACACCGCGAGCCTCCCCGTCGTCGGGGCAGCCGGCGCCGAGGTCCTGACGGTTCGCGGCCTCGCGGCCGGGACCACGACCCTCTCCATCCGGTACAGCCAGCCGTGGGTCGGTGGCACGAAGGGCGAATGGACGTACCGGCTGTCGGTCACGGTGCGGTAGCGCCTGGTCCTCGTCGACCAGGATTCGCCGGAGGTTGGGCTACCATCGATCGATGATCCGGGTCGGCTCGATCGTGCTGCGCGTCGACGACCTGCAGCGGCAGGCTGCGTTCTGGGCGGCGGCGCTCGACTACCTGCCCCGGGATGAGGAAGGCGACGACTTCGTCCTGCTGCGCCCGAAGGACGGCATCGGGCCCAACCTCTCGCTCGACCGGGTCCGCTCGACGGTCCAGGTGCCGCCACGCATCCATCTCGACCTGTACGCAGAGGATCAGGTCGGCGAGGTCCGGCGCCTGGTCGCGCTCGGTGCAACCGAGGTGCACTGGGACAGGCGACCGGCGGACGCTGACTACGTCATCCTCGCTGACCCCGAGGGCAACCGCTTCTGCGTCGTGAACGCCGATGAGCGTCGCGGCCGATGAGCTGAAGGGCGTCGGCCCCGCGGCCCGGACAGCTCGCGGCCTCGCGAAGGCCGTGGTTGTCGGCGGCCCGCCGCGTCGGTGCCGACCGACCGCCTACGCGCTAGACGAACTCGATCGGGGCCTCCGACTCGCCACCGACGCTCACGCCCAGCCCGATGGGGCACGCGACGCCCGTCCCGTGGTCAGGGCAGTAGCCGTTCGGATCCTTGTCCAGGTACTGCTGGTGGTATTCCTCGGCGAAGTAGAACGGGCCGGCGAGCGCGATCTCGGTGGTGATCGGGCCGAAGCCGGCCGCGGCCAGCTGCTCCTGGTACATGTCGCGCGACGCCTCGGCACGCGCGAGCTCGTCGGCGTCGGCGACGTAGATCGCGGACCGGTACTGGCTGCCCCGGTCGTTGCCCTGGCGCATCCCCTGGGTCGGGTCATGGGCCTCCCAGAACGCGCGGAGGAGCGTCTCGAAGGAGACGCGCGTCGGGTCGTAGGCCACCCGGACCACCTCGGCGTGCCCGGTGCGGCCCGAGCAGACCTCCCCGTAGGTAGCGTTCGGCGTGCTGCCCCCTGCGTACCCGACTGCAGTGGTCACGACGCCGGGGAGTGCCCAGAATCCCTTCTCGGCGCCCCAGAAGCAGCCCATCCCGAGGGTCACGGTCCTGGTCCCGGCCGGCCACGGGCCGTCGATCGGCGTCCCCAGCACCGTGTGGCGGCCGGGCGCGACGACCTGCTCCGATCGACCGGGGAGCGCGTCGGCGGGTCCCGGTAGCTGCGACTTGGCAGGATCGGTGAACAGGAAGTCGAGGATGCCCATGAGATCTCCGAGGTGCGGGACGTCTGGGCGAATCGTACCCCACGCCGGCTGACGTGCCGAAAACGCCTCTCGGCATCCGGGGAACCGCGCGCCGGTCAGTCGCCGAGGCAGGTCCCGACGTGGCGCGCCGCGGTGACCCATCCGTGGTCGGGCGGGACCGGCTTGCGACGACCCGCAACATCCTCGAGCGGCACCGGCTCCGTCCCGTCAGCCCGCGAGGCCACCATCACGCCGAACTGGCCGGCCCGGACGAGGTCCGCCGCCGCGCTTCCGAGCCGGGTCGCGAGCAGCCGGTCCACGCCCGATGGCGTC
Source organism: Candidatus Limnocylindrales bacterium (assembly GCA_038214375.1). Lineage (GTDB taxonomy): Bacteria > Chloroflexota > Limnocylindria > Limnocylindrales > CSP1-4 > CTSoil-043. Next base: position 153,093 of record JBBQRX010000002.1, on the reverse strand, counting down.
CCGCCCCGCTGGACGTACCCCAGGATCGAGACGCGCGACTCGAGCCCGGTGAGCGCCTCGAGCTGGGCGGCAAGGCGGAGCGTGTTTCCCGCATGGTCGGCGTCGAGAGCGGCCAGCTCGGCCTTCGCGGCGGCGCGTTCGGCGGGGTCCTTCTTTGCGGCGGCCCGGGCCTCCACCGCGCTGAACGCCGCGGCGTCGTCAACGTCGCGGGCGCCCTCGGCGACGGCAACGATGCTGAAGTTCGTGCCGCTCCGGCTGCGTCGCCCGATCGCCTCGGCGATCTCCTGGACCTGGTAGGGGATCTCCGGGATCAGGATCACGTCGGCGCCACCCGCGAGCCCCGCGCCGAGCGTCAGCCAGCCGGCCCGGTGGCCCATGACCTCGGCGACGATGATCCGGTGGTGGCTGTGGGCCGTGCTGTGGAGCCGGTCGATCGCCTCGGTCGCGATCTCCAGCGCCGTTGCGAACCCGAAGGTCGCGTCCGTGAGGGCCACGTCGTTGTCGATCGTCTTGGGCAGCGTGACCACGTTCAGGCCTGCCCGCACGAGGCGCAGCGCGTTCTTCTGGGTCCCGCCGCCGCCGAGGCAGACCAGCGCGTCGAGACGCGCCTTCCGGTAGGTCTCGACGATGGCCGGCGTCATGTCGGTGACCTGCCCGTCGACGAGCATCTTGTGCGGCTTGTCGCGGCTCGTCCCCAGGATCGTGCCGCCGACGGTGAGGATGCCCGACAGGGCGCCCTTGCCCAGCTGGACGCGGCGGTCCTCCGCGAGCCCGCGGAACCCGTCGCGGAAGCCCACGACCTCCATCCCGTAGGTGGTCATGGCGGCCTTCCCGAATCCGCGGATGGCCGCGTTCAGGCCCGGGCTGTCACCGCCGGCGGTGAGGATCCCGACGCGCATCGTCCTCGACACGGGCGCAGGTTACTCCTGCGGGAGGCGGGCGAGCCGCTCGCCGGGCAGGGTGCGCGGGAGCGCGATCCGCTCGCCGTTCACGCGGCCGGCGTCGCGGGCCCAGGGCGGGCGCTCCACGGGGACCTCGGGGCGGGCGGCGGCCCCGTGACGTGGGTCGATCCGGGAGTCATGGCGCGGATCGTGCCGCCCGAACGCGGGACGCGCCGTTCCCGATCGACCCGCCCCTGCCGGGCGGACGGGCATCGGCCGCCCGATCGACATCCGCGCTGGCGCCGCCACGGGCGATCGCCCGGCACTGGGCGCGCGTCCGGCGATCGGCGCACGCCCGCCGGCGATCGACCGACCCTGCACGGGACGCGCCGCGACCCCTCGGCCGGCAGGCCGCACGGGGCCACCGAAGCCGCCATGGCCCGGCTCGCCGGAGCGCAGGCGGATCGGCTCCGGGCGGATCGTGAGGTCGGGCGTGAAGCCGGGGACCTCCTGCGTCTCGACCCGACGACCGAGCATGCCCTCGATGTCACGCAGCAGCCTCGCCTCGTCCACGCAGACCAGCGACAGCGCGATGCCGTCGACGCCGGCGCGCCCCGTCCGGCCGATCCGGTGGATGTAGTCCTCCGGCACCATCGGGAGCTCGTAGTTGACCACGTGGGGGAGCGATTCGATGTCGAGCCCACGCGCCGCGATGTCGGTGGCGACCAGGATGTTCACGCGGCCGGCCTTGAAGTCGTTGAGCGCGCGAACGCGCTGCGGCTGGCTCTTGTTGCCGTGGATCGCGGCGGCCGCGATCCCGTCGCGGACGAGCTGCTCGGACAGGCGGCTCGCGCCGTGCTTGGTCCGCGTGAAGACGAGCGCCTGGCGGATCGCGCCCGTCCGGACCAGCCGGCTCAGCAGCTCGCGCTTGCGCTCGCGGTCCACCGGGTGGACGACCTGCCGGACCAGCTCGGCCGGCGTGTTGCGTCGCGCGACCTCCACGGAGGCCGGCCGGTCGAGGAAGCCGTCGGCGAGACGCCGGATCTCGTCCGAGAAGGTTGCCGAGAAGAGCAGGTTCTGGCGCCTCGGCGGGAGGAGGGCAAGGATCTTCCGGATGTCCCGAATGAAGCCCATGTCCAGCATCCGGTCGGCTTCGTCGAGGACGAGGATCTCGACCCGCGAGAGGTCGATCGTGCGCTGGCCGACATGATCGAGCAGCCGCCCCGGCGTTGCGACGACGATCTCCGGGCCGGCGCGAAGGGCGCGGACCTGCGGGTCGAAGCCGACGCCGCCATAGATCGTGGTGGAGCGGAACCGGTGGCGGGCGCCGTACGTCCGAACGCTCTCCTCGACCTGGAGCGCGAGCTCGCGGGTCGGGACCACGACGAGGACGCGGATCGGCGAACGGCGGTCGGTCGCGGGAGCCTGGCGGTTGCCGGTCGGCGATGCCGTCCCGAGCAGCTGGATGATCGGCAGGACAAACGCCGCGGTCTTGCCGGTCCCGGTCTGGGCGCCTGCAAGCACGTCGCGCCCGGCGAGGACCAGCGGGATGGCGGCCGCCTGGACGGGCGTGGGCTCGGTGTAGCCCTGGTCCGCGACCGCGCGGAGGAGCTCGGGCGACAGCCCGAGTTGATCGAATGACATGGAATGACGCTCCTGGCGAGGCCCTCCCGCGCGATGGCGGGGCCCGGTCAGGGCGCTGGATGGATCGGGATCGCGGCTGGAAACCGTGGCGCTGACCGGAGCGCCTGTCGAACACGTACCCCCGAAGCATAGCCGCAATCGGCGGATGACCCTCGAGCGCGTCCAGGGGATCCCCCGTGGGGGCTCGTCGACGAGCGCTACCATGCGTCCATGGAGAGCGTCCGCGTGCCCGGCTTTGCTCCTTCGACGCAAGGGCTCCGCTTCGCGAACTCGTTCCCGTCCGCGCCGGTCCTCCGGTTCCGTTTCGGCTCGCTGGTGGGGCTCACGCTCGGCGACGTGGCGAACGGCCTGTGCGGCGGCATGACGTTCGTGGTCGCCGACTGCTTCAATGCACGCGTCGACGCGCCGGGCGACACCGGTGCGCCGCCCGAGGGGTCGGCCCTGCGCTCGACGATCATCGGGCGGCAGATCGACAGCTTCGACGGCGTCCGCGTGCCCCTGCGCTTCTACGAGCTGGCGCTGCCGGTTCGCCCGGCGCGCGAGAGCGGCTGGGCGCGAGCGCTCGGCCGTCTCGGGATCGACCTCCACAGCCGGACCTGGCTGATGGCATCGCGCGAATGGCCCCGCGTGCGGCGGCAGCTCGACGCGGGCCGCCTGGTGCCGGTCGGCCTGGTGCGCGCCATCTCGTGGAACCCGCTGTACCTGACCCACGACCACCAGGTGCTGGCGTGGGGCTACGACCTGGACGGCGGCCGCCTCGCGCTCCGCATCTACGACCCGAACTGGCCGGGCGACGACGAAGTGACGCTGACGCTCGACATCGGTGACCCGCATGGCGAGTCCGTGCCCGTCTACTCGAAGCCGGACGGCCCGGTCTTCGCGTTCTTCAGGGCGCCGTACCGGTTCCGAGCCCCGGCTGCCTCCGAGCGCTGAACCGCCGGCTCGGGCCAGATCGGCCGACGAAGCGCGGGGCGTCGGTCGCCGGCCACGCGAGCGGCTCATGACTGACGAAGCCTGCCGTCGCTGAGCGCTGTACACCTGCCGGCCGGCTCCCCGCGGGCGCCACCGGCCGGACCATTCTCGGCCGGATGGCCCTGTTGCGCCGCCCAGCCCGACCCTAGCGTGGCTGCCATCGCCGTGCGTAATGCGGGCCACGTCTCTGCACCGGCCTGCGGAGCGCGGCCTTTGTTTGGAGGGCTCGATGACCGCCGGATCGGTCTCTGCGCTGCAACACTCCGCGGACCAGGACCTGATCGACCGGATCATCGGTGAGCGGGTTGGTCGCCCGGGCGCGCTGCTCGGCATCCTCGAGCAGCTGCAGGACCGTAACCCTCACAAGTTCCTCCCGATGGAGACGCTCGAGTACGTGGCTGCGCGCACGGGCATCCCCCAGTCGCAGGTCTACGGCGTCGCGACGTTCTTCGCGCTGTTCAACCTCGACCCGCAGGGCACGCACACCGTGGCCATCTGCCGCGGCACCGCCTGCCACACCCGTGGCTCGAGGCCGCTGCTCGAGCGCGTGAAGCTGCAGCTCGGCCTTCGGGAGAGCAGCGACGGCGCCGACAAGATCTCGCTGACGACACCGGACCAGCACTTCACGATTCGTACCGTCGCCTGTTTCGGCCAGTGCGCGCTCGCGCCGGTCGTGGAGATCGACCACGCCATCCGCGGTCACGTGAAGGAGCAGAGCCTGATCCGCGAAGTCGAGGCACTGCGCCGGGAGGCCGCGCGATGAAGATCCAGGACTTCGCCGCATTCTCCTCCGCGCGCGAGACCGGGCTCGCGAAGCTGCTCCCCGGCACGCCTCGCATCTCGGTCGGCATGGGCACGTGCGGCTCCGGCAACGGCGCCGAGGCTGTCTACCACGCCTTCAGGTCCGAGATCGACGCCCGGGGCATGGCCGTGGCGCTCGTGCCCGTCGGCTGCTTCGGTTTCTGCGCCGAGGAGCCGCTCGTCAACGTGTGGGTGCCCGGCCATCCGCTCCTGATCCTCCACCGCGTGCAGCCGAAGCACGTCGGGGGAATCCTGAACGGCCTCGGCCACGGCACGCTGCCGCCCGCCGAGCTGGTGCTGTGCAAGATCGAGGAGTGGGATCACCTCACCGGCCGCGTGAAGTACGGCACCGGCTATCCGGAGGTGCCGACCTGGAACGAGATCCCGTTCTTCAACGGTCAGGTCAAGATCGTCCTGCGCAACTGCGGGCTCATCAACCCCGACGACATCGAGGAATACATCGCGATCGGCGGCTACCAGGCCCTGTACAAGGTCCTGATCGACCAGAATCCCGCCGGCGTCATCGAGCAGATCAAGGCCTCGAAGCTGCGCGGTCGCGGCGGCGCCGGCTACCTGACCGGCAACAAGTGGGAGTTCCTCCAGAAGGCCCCCGGGCCCGAGAAGTATCTCGTCTGCAACGCGGACGAGGGCGACCCGGGCGCCTACATGAACCGCAACGAGATCGAGTCCGACCCCCACGGGCTCCTCGAGGGCATGCTGATCGCCGGGTTCGTGACCGGCGCCCCCAGGGGGATCATCTACGTCCGGGCCGAGTACCCCCTCGCGGTGATGCGTCTCGAGCGCGCGATCGAGCAGGCTCGCGCCTACGGCGTTCTCGGCGACAACGTGCTCGGACGAGGGTTCCGCTTCGACATCGAGACCGTCGAGGGCGCCGGCGCGTTCGTCTGCGGCGAGGAGACCGCGCTCATCGCGTCGCTCGAGGGCCAGTCCGGCCGGCCGCGGTCGCGCCCGCCGTTCCCGGCACAGAAGGGCCTGTACGGCAAGCCGACCAACATCAACAACGTCGAGACCTGGTACAACGTCGCGCCGATCGTCTCCAAGGGGCCGGCCTGGTTCACCGAGACAGGCAGCACGAAGAGCGCGGGCACGAAGGTGTTCTCGCTGGTCGGGAAGGTGCACAGCACGGGCCTGGTCGAGATGCCGCTCGGCACGCCGCTCGCCAGGTTCATCTACGACATCGGCGAGGGCGGCACCAACGGCCGCGAGATCAAGGCCGTGCAGACCGGCGGCCCCTCTGGCGGCTGCATCCCGGCGGACATGTTCGACACGCCGGTCGACTACGAGACGCTCGCGCAGCTCGGCTCGATCATGGGCTCGGGCGGCATGGTCGTCATGGACGAAGACAACTGCATGGTCGACGTGGCCCGCTACTTCATCGAGTTCACCCGCTCGGAAAGCTGCGGCAAGTGCGTCCCGTGCCGCGTGGGCCTCGACAAGGCCCTGACGATGCTCAACGGCTTCACGCTCGGCACGGCCACCAGCGAAGGGATCCAGGCCCTCGACGAGCTGTGTCGCATGGTCCGCGACACCTCGCTCTGCGGGCTCGGCCAGAGCGCGCCCAACCCCGTGCTCACCAGCCTGCGCCATTTCCGCCACGAGTTCGAAGACCACATCGTGGCGAAGCGCTGCCGCGCCGGCGTGTGCGAGGAGCTGGCCCTCGCACCGTGCGAGAACTCGTGCCCGCTCCACATGAACATCCCGCGCTTCCTCGAGCTGTACAGGGAGGACCGGGTCGAGGACGCGTTCCTCTCCGTGATCCTCGACAACCCGCTGCCGGCCTCGACCGGGCGCGTCTGTCAGCACCCGTGCGACAACCGCTGCCGTCGGGCCGCGCTGGACGAGCCCGTGAACACGCGCGACGTGCACCGGAGGATCGCCGACGAGGTGTTCCTCTCCGACAGGTTCGAGACGATGGTCAGCCGTGTGCTCGCACGCAGGCTCGAGCCGACCGGGCACAAGGTCGCGATCGTGGGGGCCGGCCCCACGGGCCTCACCTGCGCGTACTACCTCGCCCTCCTCGGCCACGGCGTGACCGTGTACGAACCTCGCCCGGCTGCCGGCGGCATGCTGCGCTACGCCTTGCCCGAATACCGGCTGCCGAAGGCGGTGCTCGACAAGGAGATCGAGCTGATCGAGCGCCTGGGCGTGACGTTCCAGTTCAACGTCAAGGTCGGCCAGGACCTGACGCTCAACGAGGTGGCCAACCAGTTCGATGCCGTCTTCCTCGCCATCGGGACCTGGAAAGAAGCCTGGGTCTACCTGCCGGGCACCGAGCTCACGGGAGTGATGCCGGCGCTCCCGTTCCTGGAAGCGGTGTCGCGCGACGAGCAGGTCCCGGTCGGGAAGAACGTGGTGGTGATCGGCGGAGGCAACGCCGCGATCGACTCCGCGCGCACGGCGCGCCGGCTCGGCGCGGACGTGACGATCGTCTACCGCCGCGAGCGGAAGGACATGCCGGCGATCCCCGAGGAGATCGAGGCGGCCGAGCACGAGGGCGCGAAGGTCGTCTATCTCGCCGCCCCGCACCGGATCGTGGGCAACAAGAACGGCCAGGTCCGCGCGCTCGAGGCGGTCAGGACCAGGCCCGGTGAGTTCGACACGTCGGGCCGCCGCACGCCGGTGCCGACGGACGAGGTGATCCGGATCGAATGCGACACCGTGATCCTCGCGGTCGGCGAGAAGGTCGACCCCGACTTCGGTAACGCCTCGGGCCTGACGGTCCTGGAGGCCGGGACGCTCGAGGTCGACCGCTACTCGCTCGAGACGAGCCGCGACCGCTTCTACGCGGGCGGCGACCTCATCACCGGGGCCTCGAACGTGTCGAACGCGATGGGCATCGGCAAGAAGGCAGCCCGCAACATCGACAAGCGGTTGATGGCCCAGGAGCGGTTCGCGACGCTGATCCCCGACTTCGCCTACGACATGGTGCCGCCCGAGACGCCCAGCGAGTTCGCCCGCCACGTGCCCGGCGAGATGCCCGCCGCCCAGCGGCTGAAGTCGTACGCCGAGGTCTCGCTCGGCCTCACGGCCCTGGCCGCACAGGAAGAGACAGCCCGTTGCCTTCGCTGCGACCTCCGCAGCGTCGAGAGATAGGGAGTATCGCCTTGACCGAGAAGGTGAAGGTCCGCATCGACGGCGAGGTGATTGCGGCAACCGCCGGCCAGACGATCCTCGAGATCGCGCGAGCCAGCGACAAGTACATCCCGGCCCTCTGCTACATGGAGGGCCTCAGCGCGGTCGGTGCCTGCCGGCTCTGCATGGTCCAGGTCGCCGGCGTCGCGCGCCTGCTGCCTGCCTGCACCACGCCCGTGCAGGAGGGCCTGGCGATCGAGACGAGTTCGCCGCAGCTCCAGTCCTACCGGAAGATGGCGCTCGAGCTGCTGCTCGCAGAGCGGAACCACGTCTGTGCCGTCTGCGTCGCCTCGGGTCATTGCGAGCTGCAGACGCTGGCCCAGGAGCACGGGGTGACGTTCGTTCGCTACCCGTACAACTTCCCGCGCCTGGCCGTCGACACGACGCACCCGCGCTATGTGCTCGACCACAACCGATGCATTCTCTGCTCGCGCTGCGTTCGCACCTGCGCCGAGATCGAGGGTGCGCACGTGTGGGACATGGCCGGCCGCGGCATCGACACCCGGCTCGTCTCCGAGCTGAAGCGGCCCTGGGGCGAAGCCACCAGCTGCACCAGCTGCGGCAAGTGCGTGCAGGCCTGCCCGACCGGCGCGATGGCCGAGAAGGGGTGGGCCGTCGAGGAGATGACGAAGCACCGAACGGTCGTCAGTCGCCTGACCTCCATGCGAGAGGGCCAGTGATGGACAAGGTGAAGATCGGCACGTGCTGGCTCGACGGCTGCTCGGGCTGCCACATGTCGCTGCTCGACATCGACGAGGGGATCATCGCCGTGCTCAGCAAGGCCGATATCGTGTTCGGCCCCCTGGTCGACGCGCAGGAGTGGCCCGAAGGGGTCGACGTGGCCCTGGTGGAGGGCGCGGTCAGCAGCGTCGACGACCTCAAGCTTGCCGAGACCGCCCGGGCGCGGAGCAAGGTCGTGGTTGCGCTCGGCGACTGTGCCGTGACCGGCAACGTGCCATCGCTGCGAAACGGCATCCCCGTCCGCACGCTGCTCAGGCGTGTCTACGTCGACGGCGCGACCGTGCGACCGGGCAGCGACGCACAGGGCGTGCCGACGGACGGCGTCCCCGCCCTGCTGCGGCAGGCGCAGCCGCTGCACGCGGCGATCAAGGTGGACGTCCACGTTCCCGGCTGCCCGCCCAAACCCGGCGCGATCCTGTTCGTGCTGACCGAGCTGCTCGAGGGCCGCCAGCCGGACCTGGGCACAAAGCTGCGGTTCGGGTAGGCAGGGCATGGGAACGATGATCGGTTCGTCGCCGCCGAACAGTCAGGAGCCCGTCGCTGATGCGCCGGCAGTGCAGGCGGCGGCGGCCGGGAGACCAGCCATGAAGAAGATCATGATCGACCACGTCTCGCGGATCGAGGGTCACGCGCGGATCACGATCAAGCTCGACGACGCGGGGCAGGTGGCCGACACCCAGTTCCACGTGACCCAGGTCCGCGGGTTCGAGAAGTTCGTCGAGGGACGGCCGTACTACGAGATGCCGTCGATCACCTCGCGCATCTGCGGCATCTGCCCCGTGAGCCACCTGCTCGCGTCGTCCAAGGCCTGCGACGCGATCATGGCCGTGCGCATTCCCGCCGCCGCCGCGAAGCTGCGTGAGCTGATCCACTGCGCGCAGATCGTGCAGTCGCACGCGCTGTCCTTCTTCCATCTCTCGGCGCCCGACCTGCTGCTCGGCATGGACTTCGATCCGGCCAGGCGCAACGTCGCGGGACTCCTCGAAACGCACCCCGACGCGCTGCGCGACGGGATCGCGCTGCGCAAGTTCGGCCAGCAGGCGATCGAGCGGCTCGCCCGGGAGCGCATCCATCCCTCGTGGATCGTGCCCGGCGGGGTCAACGCACCGCTCGACCCGCTCGCGCGCGAGCAGATGCTCGCCGAGCTGCCCGCGGCCATGGCGATCGTCAAGCGCACGCTTGCGCTCTGGAAGACCACCGTCGACAGCTTCCCGAACGAGATCGAGTCCTTCTCGAACTTCCCCACGATGTACTGCGGCCTCGTCGGACCGGACGGCTCGCTGCGGCTGTATGACGGCAACCTGCGCTTTGTCGGCCCGGACGGCAGCATCGTCGCCGACCAGGTGAAGCCCGACGATTACGCGTCCTTCATCGGCGAGGCGACCCTGCCGGACTCGTACCTGAAGGCGCCCTACTACAAGCCCGTCGGCTACCCCGACGGCATCTATCGCGTCGGCCCGCTCGCCCGCCTCAACGTGGCCGACCGCTGTGGAACGCCGGAGGCCGACGCGGAGCTTGCGGAGTACCGCGGGCGTTTCGGCCGTATCGTCCAGAGCGGCTTCCACTACCACTACGCGCGGCTCATCGAGGCCATGTACGGCCTCGAGCGGATGCAGGAGCTGCTCGACGATCCCGCCATCCTCTCGACGTCGGTCCGCGCCCACGCGGGCGTCAACGACCTCGAGGGCGTCGGCGTCATCGAGGCCCCGCGCGGCACGCTCATTCACCACTACAAGGTGGACGCCAACGGCGCCATGACCTGGGCCAACCTCGTCGTTGCCACGGGCCACAACAACCTCGCCATCGGACGCGGCGTCCTGCAGGTGGCAAAGCGGTTCGTCGACGGCAACAAGATCCAGGAGGGCGCCCTCAACCGCGTCTCCGCCCTGGTCCGTGCCTACGACCCCTGCCTGAGCTGCTCCACGCATGCCCTCGGCATGGTCCCGCTGGTCCTGGAGTTGCACGGGCCGGATGGTCAGCTGCTCGACGAGGTCAGGTCGGAGTAGTCGCAGCCGGAGCGGGAAGTCCGAGGGCGGGGCGCGTTGAGCGCGGCTGGCCGCCGGGGCCGCGGCCAGGGTGCGACCGGGCCGGGCACGCCCGGGCAGGCTCCGACCGGGCAGGCGGCATGTAGGGCGGCAGATTGGGTCGGGCTCCCGGGCAGGCGAGGGCCGGGAGCGGCAGATTGAGCCGGGCGTCCGGTGGCGTGATGCCGCCGCCGCAACGACCCTGCCGACGTATCAACCCCACGACTCGCGGACACGGTTTCGTCGCGCGGCGGGTGGTCGGATGCCTCGGCGTTGGAGTCATGGCCCCAACCGTCGGCCCGCCGGATCAGCGAACGGAAGTCCAGCGGGTCGTTCGTGAGGGAGCAAGCCGGCACGAACCCGTCGCGAACACCAGCGGTCGTCCGCGGGCAGGCACGCGCACCGGAAGTCGTGCCCGACAACACTGGGGCTGATACCACGGCGGCCAGCGTCTGGCGTCGCTCGCGTGCTGCTGGCGCACATCCCGACCGAGCTCAGCGCCCTACGGCCCCGCTCGCTCCTCGAGCGTGATTGAGATCTCGAGGCCGTCGCCGGTTGCGGCCACAGCCATCACCACCGAGCCCACGAACGCGGTCTGCTGATATGGGATCAGCCCGACGAACTGGCCTTGCTCGTTGGATGTCGTCATGGAGCTCCGGGCTGGTGTCACTCTCCCAAGCTCCCCAAACACCTTCTCGACGAACGCCTCGCGGTGCGTCGCGGACACCGGGCAGAACGTCATCCACGCCGAGACGAACGTCTGGGTCGGGTAGTTGGAGTCCAGCTGTTGCCCCACGCTTGCGCCGACGCACCTGGCCCCGTCCTGGATGACGGCGATCAGCTGCAGTGGTTGGAAGGTCCGAGCGAACTCGCTGTGCCCTGGCACGACCACGGCTGGCGAACGAGTCGCGCGCTGCGTTGCCAGCGCTGTCGGTCGAGCGGTGGGAGAGGCAACCTGGATCGTCTGGCCGTTCGACCCGCCTTCGATCTGGAGTCCTGCGAGGAATGCGATCGTGCCCACCACAACGGTGACCGCAGCCAGCACGGGCACCGTCGGCAGGCGCCTTTCAGGGGCGACAGGGCCCACCGGGAAGTTCATCGACGGGCCGTCGCCGATCGCGGGCTCCTTGAGGTTGTTCTGCCTCATCCGTCACGGACCCGGCTCGGCCTGGAGCAGTGCCCGCAACCGCGCAACCGCTGCGTCGACCTCGCGGCCACGCGCTTCGATCTCGTCGAGGAGCTCGACAGGCGTGCGGGTGTCGCCAGGCGCCTTCGCGGTCGGGTTGACGGCCTTCAGGTCGTAGCCGCGCGCCTCGATCGCCGCCCGGGTGACTGTCCACGATCGCGGCGAGTCCGCTCGGGACGGCATCAGGGCGAACAGCTCGTCGAAGTGGGAGAGCGTCAGTGGCCGCTTCTTCGTGACCTTGATGTCCGAGAGGTCGAAGTACCAGGTCCGCTCGGTCGGGCCGCCCTTCGTGAAGAAGAGCAGGTTCGTCTTGACCCCGGCGCCAGCCGATGAGAAGACGCCCGGCGGTAGCGAGACGATGGACCAGAGGTCGGTCTCGTCGAGGAGCTTCCGCTTCGTCTGGACGAAGGCGGACTCGGTCGTGCGGAAGAGCACGCCCTCGTCGATGACCATCCCGCAGCGGCCGCCTGGCTTGAGGGCGTCGATCACGTGCTGCAGGAAGAGGACCTGCGTCGCGCTGGTCTTGTAGGCGAACTTTGTCTGGGCGTCCTTGCCCTCCTTGCCGCCGAACGGCGGATTCATCAGCTCGACATCGAACTGGTCCGGCGCGCCGGCGAAGAGCCCGCCGTAGACCTCCTGCCGGGTCAGCGTGTTGCCATGCCAGATGTGCGGCTGGTCGATCCCGTGGAGGACCAGGTTGGCGAGGGCAATCGGATAGATCAGGTCGGCCTTCTCGCGACCCCAGAACGTCTCCTCGCGCAGGATCCGGAGCTGCTCCGCGGTGGCGCCGTCGCCCAGCCCCAGGCGCATGTGGTCGAACGCCTGGGCCAGGAAGCCGCCCGTGCCGCATCCAGGGTCGTACACCGTCTCGCCGACCCGCGGATCGATCACCCGGACCATCGCCCGGATGACCTCGCGGGGCGTGAAGAACTGGCCGCCGTCGTTGTTCTTCTCGCCCATCTTCAGGAGCAGGCCCTCGTAGGCCTGGCTCAGCATGAACAGGTGGGTCTGGTCGACGGCCTCCACCCGGATCTCGTGGACGCGGTCCAGGATGTCGAGCAGGTTCTTCTCCGTGTCGACCGAGGCCTTGTCGATCGCGCTGACGACCTGGCTGATCACCCGCTGGCGGGCCGAGGCACCGGGCGCGTCGCGCAGCCCGCGAAGGTGGGGGAGCAGGGCGCCGTTGACGAAGGCGAGGTAGACGCCCATGGCGGCGTCGGTCAGCTCGGTCCGCTTCGCCCCGTTCGGGGCCGCCCAGTCGCGCCACCGGAACGGCGCGTCCAGCGACGGCCTGAAGCGGATGCCGAGCGCGGCGGCTTCTTCGGCCTCGATCTCCTCGCGCTCGTCGAGGATCCGCAGGAACAGGATCCACGACAGCTCGGGCACGTACTGGAGGGCGCCCGCGTAGTTGGCCCGGCGCATGACGTCGGCGATCTGCTTGATCGCGGCGTTCACGGACGACGGGCTGGCGAGGCGACGTGCGGCGGTGGCGGCCATTACGCGCCATTCTGCGGTTCAAGGAACCGCGCGATCACGTCGATCATGCTTCGCGCCTGGTCCACCGTCTCCTGGATCGATGCGGCCTCCAGGGTCCACATCGGGTCGTAATCCGCCAGGAGCCGAAGGTCGAATGCATCGAGGAGCCAGCGATGGAGACGTGGGTCCAGCCGCCGGGTCTTCGCGAATCGGGACCCGAAGGCAGCGTGGACGGCCCCGTGGCTGCGAACTTCCACCTCCTCGCCAACGAGGGCGGCCTGCGCGGCGTAGAGCATGGCGTAGTAGGCGCGGTTGGCTGCCGTGGCCGCGTCGTCGGCCGAGAGGCTCCGTTCGGCAGCTCCGACCGCGCGCCGGGCGACTATCAGCAGGCGCTCCTGTTCTGGCGTCACGTCCGGATCCCCTCGATCGCGATGACGCGCAGGATCGGCCGGTCGCGGTGGTCCCACGCGTCACTCGTCGCCAGGAGCCGGCTGATCGTGACGCCCGCCTCCAGCGCGAGCTCCGCCGTCACTTCGCCCGACAGCCGGAGGTCCGCCGCGTACGAGTGGATATCGTCGAGCACGACGAGGACGTCGACGTCGGACTCGGGATCGTTGTCGCCGCGCGCCCGCGAGCCGAAGAGATACACGTCGACGAGGCGGCGTCCGTAGACGGCCTGGAGGTCGCGACGCAGGCGCCTCGCCATCGCGAGTCCCAGCGGGTCCGGGTTGGGCGAGAGCGCGAGCGGCGTCGCGGCCTCCTGGACCATGGCCGGACGGAGGCCGTGGATCGGCGGGTAGACGGATGACTCGCCAGCGCTGAAATACACCTGGCGGCCCTCGGGCTCCCGGACGACGAGGCCCGCGTCCTCGAGCCGCCGAAGCTCGCGCGCGGTCGTGCCCGCGGACGTGCCCGCTCGTCGCGCGATCTCGCGCAGGTGGAGTCGCTCGCCGGATATGTCGACCAGCATCGCGAGGATCCGCACGCGGATGGCCGACCGACCCAGGATCGACACGCCGCTGTACTCAGGCACGAGTACAAGTGTACTCACCGACGCCTGTCCGGCGCGGAGCCCGTCGGTGGAACCCGGCGCCGGCGTCACCCGCGCCGGCCGGACCTCCGAGACCGCACCTCCAGGGCTATCACCTGGTCGGGAAACACGGCGTGGAGCTCCAGGCGCCCGCCGAGCGCGGCCACATACTCCTCCAGCGTGGACAGGTACAGGTCGTCCTGGCGCTCGATGCGCGAGATGTTCGCCTGCGTGACGTCGAGCGCGGCCGCAACTTCCCCCTGGGTGAGACGGCGAGTGGTGCGGGCATCGTGGAGCGCAATCGCGTCCTTCATCGCATGCTTGTGCTCGTCGACCCGCGCTCGTCGTTCCGGATCTGCGTCAATGCGTTGGGCAATCTCGGACCAGCGGCGGGTGCTCATGCGGAGCCCCGCCGCAGATCCATGAGGTGGTCGTCGTACAGGCGGTCAGCACGGGCAACGGCGCCCTCGTACCAGCGCTCCCATCGGTCGGTCTTGTCGCCGCCGACGAGGAGCACCGCGATCCGTCCCGGGTCGAACGCGAAGAGCACCCGAAGATGGCCTCCGCGAGGGCGAAGCTCCTTCAAGTTCCTGTGCCGCGATCCTTTCAGGGTGTCGACGAACGGCCTCCCGAGTCCCGGGCCGAGTTCGGCAAGGATCTCTACCGCGGCCACGACACGCTCCTGGTCCGCCGTGTCAAGCGCGTCGAACCATACGGCGAAGTCGTCCGTCGCCTCGACGTCCCACACGTGAGACTACAACAGAAAGGTTGTAATTGGGGCGATCCCGAACATTGCGAGAGCATCGGCTCCTGCCCTTATCGGCGAATTACGCGGGGGTAACGCCGCCGAACACCTCGCGCAGGAGCGCGGCCGGGAGCGCGTCGATCGCCGCGCGCTGGGCCTCGAGCGCGACCTTCGCCCGGTCGATCTCGGCGAGCTGCTTGCGGAGGTGCGTCGCGACCCGATGCTGATCTCCGAGCACCGGAACTGGGATGACAGCAGCCCTCAATTGGGTGCGTGTGATCTTCTTCATGGTGCTGCTGGCGCCCGACGAGCGATCGAGCCAGTAACCCCGGACCTGCATCGCTTGAAGCTGGATCGCCAGGTACTCGGGTGTCAGGCGAGCTGGATCCGCCTTCAGCCGGAATACCAGATCGGTCGCGACGACTGCGCTGGGCGATCCCGGAAATACGGCCGAGCGACCAACCAGCTCCTCGGTGTTGCTTCGCGAGATAAGGACATCGCCCAACTCAAGTGTTCCCCGGGCGACGTCGGCCACATTCATCCGTGCGACCTTGACGCCCGTGTCCGACCATCCCGCCGAGGTGAGGCATCCTGACGTCGCGGCGATCACTGACACGTCGCCATCGGACTTCACCGATGGCGACGGCGGCGACGTGGTGAGGTCGCCGATGGATGCGGTCGGCGCGGTGGGAAGAACGGTTGCCGCACGTCCAACAAGCATCTGCTCAAGCTCGTCGGCTGTACGCTGGTTCGCCGTCAGGTCGCGGTTCATCGCATCGCGAAGCTCAAGTTGATCGTGCAAGCGGGCTGCGATCCGGCGCTGATCGTCGAGCGGCGGAAGCGGGATCGAAGTCGAGAGGACCTCGTCGATCCGGATCCGCGGGAGTTGCCCCGGTGTATCGTCGATGGGCGCGGCCGCGAGGTAGGCCGGGCTTCGGAGGTAGGACGCGACGAAGGCTGGATCAGCGATTGCTTCGGCGACGATGAACACGTACTGGTCGACCGAACAGAAGCCCTCGAACTCGGCGATCCAGACCTTGTTCAGGTACGGCCGCAGGTATCCATAGACGATATCGCCCGGTAGGAATCGGGCCTTTCGGCCGGTCATTGATCCGAGATCGATGGGCACTGAGCCGATCCGCCGTCCGGTTTGGGCCTCGATGTGCTCGAGCCCGACGAATGTCTCGATCCCGGTTGGGTTATCGCGTGGATGCACGATCTCGTTCCGAAGGCGGATGACATCGCGAAGCGGGCGGTCGTGAACTTCGCTCACGCCGCGAACAGCCTCGACTTCGTCTCGTGGAGGATCTCGGCGGGCGAACCGAGCGCCTTGAGCGCTGCGAGGCCGCCGGCGGCAACCACCGATGGCACCTGGAGGACGCCCGGCTGCTCGAGCTCGTCGGTGCCGCCGCGGGCGAACTGGCGAGCGAGGGCGCGCAGGGTGGCGCTCGTCGTGGGCGGGAGGTCAGCCAGCCACGAGGCGTGCTTGTAGTCGAAAGCGTCGGCGCGGGCGACGCGGGTCTTCGGGTCGAGGCCGTAACCGAGCTCCGCCAGGACGTCGTACAGGTCGAAGTCGTCCATCCCCTCGAGCGACCGGACGACGCCGGCCGACCGACCTCCGTCGGGTAGAGCGGCCAGCAGCCCGGCGCGCTCGGGCGGGAGGATCCAGGCCGCCCGGAAGGCATCGAGCGACGGTGCCCGATCCAGGAGGCGGACGGCGAGCCTCTCCTCGTACTCCTCCAGGCTGATCGGGATCGTCACGCCGTCGACCGTCGTGAGGATCGCCTTGCCGGCATCCGACACGCGGACGTCGATGCCCTGCACCGTGATCCGGCGCTCGGGCGGTTCGCCCGCCGGCGGTTCGGACGGCTCGGTTCGCTCGGCCGTCGCGCGTGTCCGGAAGGCCTCGCCGAAGAGGCGGCTGGCGGCGGTGTAGTCGAAGACCCGGAACATGAGCTTGCCCGACGCGGGGTCGAGGCGGGTCCCGCGGCCGATCATCTGGTAGAAGGCGATGGGCGAGCGGACGTAGCGGAAGAAGACGATGTTGCGGACGGCCGGGACGTCCACGCCGGTGGTCAGCAGCTCCACGGTGGTCGCAATGAAGTGGTGGCGGGCGGCGCCGCGCAACTCCGGCAGGGGATCGGGGCCCTGGACCGCCGCCGTGCACTTGAAGGCATACGGGTCGGCCGGGCGGCGGCCGTTCTCCGCGCACCAGCGGGCGTAGCGGTTGTTGAGGGCGATCGCGACGTCGTCGGCATGGCTGTCGCGGGCGCAGTAGATGATCGACTTCTGCTCCGGCTCCCCGGTGGCGACGAGGCGGTCGAAGAGGTCGTCGGCCATCGCGCGCACGCGATCGGGAAGGACGAGGCGATCCTCGAACGACTGGGCGCCGTAGTGCTCGCGGGCCTCGGCGGCGGCGAGCTGCTCGCCGGTGATGGCGTCCCAGAGCGGGAGGGCGCCGATGTCGTCGCGGTCCAGACCGGTCTCGCGCTCGGCGAACGGGCTGCCCTCGAGAAAGATGTCGCGCCGGACGATCTCGCAGGCGGCGAGGTACCCGTCGTCGATCCCCTGGCCCAGCTCGTACTCGTAGACCGGGTCGCCGAAATAGCGCAGGTTGTCGGCCGTGATCGCGGCGTCGGCGGCGATGCCGGGGGTGGATGGCGGCAGCGCCGTGGTCAGCTGGCGGGGCGTCGCGGTCAGGCCGACCTGAACGGCATTGCTGTTGCGCGTGAGCACGGTTGACCAGTCGCCCCAGCCGGATCGATGGCACTCGTCGATGATCACGAAGTTGAAGTAGTCGGGCGGGTAGTGCTGCTCAAGGAAGGTCATGGGGGTCGCGGGCTCGCGTTCGTCGCCGTCCAGGCGCGGGGTCGCGCTGGTGTCCGTCCGGTCGAGGCCTAGCGTCTGGTACGTCGCGACGAGCACCCGGGCGTTCATCTGCGCGTTCCCGCCGGAGACCGCGGCCGCGTCTGCGCCGAAGGCATTCTGGAGCGCCCCAAGCGCCTGGTTGCGAAGCTCGTCGCGATCGACCAGGAAGAGCGCCCGCCGAAGGAGTCCTGCGTCGGCGAGGCGGCGCAGGAGATGGACCGCGATGTAGGTCTTGCCGGCGCCCGTCGCCAGGCTGAGAAGTGCGCGGTTCTCGCCGCGGGCGATTGCCTCAAGCGTCGCGCGGATCGCGGCGTCCTGGTAGTAGCGCCTGCTCGTCTCGCCGCCGCGGTAGGGCGTGCTGAGCGGGCGGGCCAGCTCCGACGTCAGGTCCAGGCCGCGTGCTGCCTCCCAGCGCACCCGGAGCTCGTTGGGGGACGGGAAGTCCGCCATCGGGGCCGGTGCTGTCGTGAGGCCGGTCGTCGCGTCGAACTCGACGAACTGGTGGCCGTTGGTGCTGAAGACGAACGGGACATGCAGGCGCGCCGCGCTCCGCGCGTAGTCCCGGGCGTACTCCTTCGCCTGGTCGAGCCCGCGCGTTGCTGCGGCATCCGCGCGCTTCGCCTCGACGACCGCAACTGCGACTGGCTGGGCGTCCGGCGCGATCTTGATCCGGAGCGTGTAATCGGTGCGACCGGTCCCTGCCCGGCGTGGCCGCCCATCGACGATCTCAACGGCACCGGGCGTCTCTTCGCGCCGGATCAGCTCCTCGGTCCAGCCGGCTGCGTGGAGGGCAGGGTCCACCAGGGCGATTCGTCCCTGCTGCTCGAGCGCCGTCACGATCTGAATGCTAGCTGTCTGGTCCCTGCCGAGCTCCGGCGATCCGCGCCCGCGGAATCGCACGTCAAGTCCACACCACGAGTCGTGCGAAGGCGCCCGGGGTACCTCTTGCGGCCGACCGACATCCCGATCGCCCTTGCGGGATCCGGGTCCACGCACGAATCCCTGTTGTGTTGGTCCCGCGGCGCAGGCGAGCGGCGCCGTCAGGCTCCACGGGGGGCACCGAACACGGGATCCGGGGGCTCCGTGTTGACTTCACGTGTAATCGAGCGGGGGCGCTCTGCCCGGCGCTCTGCCGGGCGATCTGCCCGGCGATCTGCCCGGGCGCGCCGCCCGGCGCTCGAACGCGGCCCGGAGCAGCCCCGACGCCCGGCGCGCCCCCCGGTGCTCCGCCGAGCGCGCCGCCGGCTGGCGCGGCGCCGTGGCCGCGGACTCCGGATGTGAAGAGACCGAGCCTCGCGGCCAGGTCTCTTGATCAGCGTCGGCCTGGGAGAGACCTCAGCTGCAGCCGCTCGTGGAGCCGCAGTTGAGGCACTTGTAGCAGCTGCCGTTGCGCACCATGATCGAGCCGCAGTCGGCGCAGCTCGGTGCATCCTCCTGGATCTTGAAGGCGGTCCGCTCCGCGCTCAGCGACGCGACGATGGCGCCGACCGCGCCGGTCTTGCCGTTGCCGTTCGCATGGCCGTTCTTCGATTCCACGGCCGGCGCGTCCGCCTTCGCGGAGGCCGCCGGCGGGTCTGCCCGGCCCGGGGCGGTAGCCGTGGCCGTGGCGGTGGCGGTTGTGGCCGGCGGGTCGATCGCTTCGTCGATCGCCGATGGGCCCTCCTCCGGAAGCGGAGCGAGCGCGCTGCCGAAGCCGAACGGTGCCGGCGCGCCGACGGAGCCGCGCTCCTGGAGCCCGAGGGCCGCCCGGTCGTCACCGACGAGGAAGCGGCTGCCGAGCCAGCGGAAGATGTAGTCGATCACCGACTTCGCGATCGGGATCTCCGGGTTCCCGGTGAAGCCGGACGGCTCGAACCGCACGTGGGCGAACTTGTTGATCAGGTCCCGGAGGGGCACCCCGTACTGGAGCGAGAGGCTGATGGCGGTGGCGAACGTGTCCATCAGGCCCGAGACCGTGGAGCCTTCCTTCGCCATCTTCAGGAAGATCTCGCCGGGCTGCCCGTCCGGGTAGAGCCCCACCGTGATGTAGCCCTCGTGGCCGGTGATGTCGAACTTGTGGGTGAGCGCCGTGCGCTCGGCCGGGAGCCGACGGCGATGCGGCTTGAGCGCCTCGACCTGCGCGGCGGCGAGCTTGCGACGCAGCTCCTCGACGACGTCGGTGGCCGCCTTCGTCTCGTCGTCGCTCTTGAGCTTGCTGGTGCTCAGCGGCTGGCTCCGCTTGCTGTTGTCGCGGTAGATCGCGATCGCCTTGAGCCCCCGCTTCCACCCCTCGAGGTAGATCTCCTCGATCTCCTCGGCGGTTGCGGCCTCCGGCATGTTGACGGTCTTGCTGATCGCCCCGGAGAGGAACGGCTGGACCGCGGCCATCATCCGGACGTGGCCCATCGGGATGATCGAGCGGACGCCGTTGCGGGGCTTGAACGCGCAGTCGAAGACGGTGAGGTGCTCCGGCTTCAGGCCCGGGGCGCCCTCGATCGTCTCGCGGTCGTTGACGTAGGCGACGATCTCCTCGACCTGGTCGGGCGTGTAGCCGAGCTTGCGGAGGGCGCCGGGAACGGTCCCGTTGACGATCTTGAGGTAGCCCTCGCCGACCAGCTTCTTGTACTTGATGAGCGCGATATCGGGCTCGATGCCGGTCGTGTCGCAATCCATCATAAAAGCGATGGTGTTGTGGCTGACGAACCCGTTCGCCACGTAGGTGACGTTGGCCGGGACCGAGAGGTCATAGGTCAGCTGCTCCTCGCCGAGGGTCGCGCTCGCGATCTCGTCGTAGAAGTAGCCAAGCGCCTGCGCCAGCTCCGGATTGGCCGTCCGCGCCAGGAGCGCAGTGGCCGAGCGGCGGGAGACCAAGCCGGTCCGAGCCAGTGACAGGAGCATGGTCTTGCGCAGGTGATCGTTGTCCGGCGCGAGCCGATCGACCGTCTGGCGGCTGACCGGGACCAGGTCGTAGCGGGCTGCCTGCGGGTGCTGGGCAACGGCCAGCGCGGACCGCTTGCGCTCCGAGATGAACGAGACCTCGGCGAGGAACCTTCCCCCCGCGCTGGCGTTCAGCAGCCGCACGACGTGGACGGGGTTCGCCCCCTTGTGTCCGCGCGTTGGCTGGTCAATCTTGTGGGTGGTCACGAACCCGAGGGCGAGCAGGAGGGTCTGCACGTCCCGGCTGAACCGCTCCGACACCGTGGACCACGACGCGTACCCATTGTTGACGTTGCCGTCGGCCTCGAAGAGGCCCCGGACGAACGCTCGGTAGACATCGGAACTGTTCGAGTAGAGGAGCGCGTCCGGGATGTGGGCCTCGTAGCCCTTGCCGCGATGCTCGCCGTTCGGGAGGTGCTTCGCGAAGCCGCACGCCTCCCACCACAGGGTCAGGCGGACCGACTGGAGTGCAACCTCCGTGTAGCCGGTCTTCGGGGTGACGACGGCCACGAGGCCGAAGAGTCGCCGGCCGAGCTCGGTGATCCTGGCGACGACGTCGTCGTCTCCGGCAGTCACGCAGAAGCGCAGGCCCCGCGCGTGGAGCGAGCCATCGCCCATGAAGTAGCCGACCAGCTCGGCCAAGTCCGCGTTCATGTAGCGCGGGACGAACGTCCGGTGGTCCGAGGTCCAATAGGCCTCGGGGAGCGGCGGGAGTGCGACCTCGCGCGGCTCGCCGACCATTCCGCCGAGCGTCATCGGCACCCGGTCGCCGGCTCGCAGGTCGGCGAATCGGCGCCACTGCCAGTCGCCGTTCGCGTCGACGACCCGGATCCGGTGGGTGGTCGTGCCCTGGATCCGATAGCCGCGAGACGTTTCGACCGTGACGACAGGCTCGGCGCCGTTGACGAAGAATCGGGTCGCTGCACGCAGGCCATCGTCGGTGGCGACGGCCACGTCCAGTTCCTGCCATTTCGCGCCGTCGGGGTTGCCCAGGCCGCGTAGCCGAACAAGGCCGCGGTCGGTCAGCACGAGGCTGTCGCCGACGAGGCAGCCGGTTGGAGCGAGCAGGGTGGTCTGCGCGTTGCGATAGCCGTACTGCTCGCCGAGCTCGTACGTCTCGTCCCAGAGGGCGCGGGCGGTGGCGCCCAGGCCGGCCGGGACGCCCTCCGTGGGAATCCGCTGGGCCGCCTCGCGATGCATGTCGATCACCTGCAGGAACGGCGCGCGGTTCTTCTCGAACTCGATGAACGGGCCGCCGTGGTCGCGGGCGATGACCGCGCTCTGGCGGTAGGCCTCGGCGGTCATGACCGACGTGATCGCGCCGGCGTAGGCCTGGCCGTCCGGCGAGTCGTAGGCAAGGCCGCGGCTCATCAGGAGCGCGCCCAGGTTCGCGTACCCGAGCCCGAGCGGCCGGAAGCGGTGGCTGTTCTCCTCGATCTTCGGCGTCGGGTAGCTCGCGTTGTCGACCAGGATCTCCTGGGCCGTGATCGTGACTTGGCAGCCGTAACGGAAGGCGTCCACGTCGAGCTCGCCGTCCTCGCCGACGAAGGTCATGAGGTTCAGGGAGGCGAGGTTGCATGATGAATCATTCAAAAAGGAGAATTCTGAGCAGTTGTGAATCACAAGGCCGTTTGCGACGAAATGGCTGGTGAAACGCTCGGTCAGGTCGAAGACATCCTCCTCGCCTAGCAGCGTGACGGAGGCGACCGAATCGGTCATGGAGTCGCGGTAGACGCCGATCGTCGCGTTGAGGTCGGCAAGCGCGGCCGTCTTCGGGCTCTCCGCCATGAAGCCGATCTCGCGCTCGAACACGCGGCGGGAGCTGCGGGTGATCCGGAGCGAATGCATCTCGCGGACCGGGTAGGTCTTCATCCCGCCGCGGCCGTCGGGGAGCATCTGCTCGAAACGCCCGCCGCGGCGGTTCTCGTACAGCTGTGATCGGATGCCGAAGGCCAGGAGCAGGCGCTGGACCTGGACGAGCAGCGTGAGCGATGTGGAATCCAGCCCGACATAGCTTGCCGTGCTCTTAACCACCGTTCCATCAGCCGTGAACAGGCCGCGCAGCACGGCCGCGAGCGACGCCCGGTCGAGGCCATGGACGGCCGGCTTGAGCCGCTTCTCGTGGCTCCCCTCGTCCAGGACAGCGTAGATCATGAGCTGTTCGACGACCGGTCGCGACGAGAAAGCCAGGCGCGAGCCGGTTGCCCCGAACGAGACGTGGACGCCGTCGTTGCGGCCGACCGAGCCGACCGCCTTGCGGAGATGCTTCTGCTCGTTGATCTCGCCGGCCACTGCTTCCAGGACGGCGGCCTCGTCGCGGTGCATCGTCAGGATGATCATCGGGCGCTCTGCGCCCGCCTCCGACGCCCAGGCGAGACACCCGTCGCCGACCGCCAGGCCGATCGCCTCAGCCAGCCGAGGAGCGATCGCAGTCCGCCCGAAGCCCGCACCCTGGAGCGGAATCCGGTCGTCCGGCGTCAGGTCTCGGACGGCCACGTCGCCGCGCTGCGTCGCGACCTTGTGGTCGGCGGTGATCCGGACGCGGTAGCCGGCGTGGGTCTTCAGCTCAAAGACGGGCTTTCGACCGGTCGGAAAGATCCGGTCCACGGCGTGCGGCAGCCCATCGGAACCGATGACGTTGGCGCGCTCACCGACGAGCGATTCGATCGACCGCCAGCCCTCGTCGGTCGCAACCAGGGTGTCCCCGGTGACGCAGGGGTTCGTCGCGTACTGGCGATCCGTGTTGGAGACCGGGTTCCACTCGTTGATCGTGGTGTCGTACTGGATCCCCGGATCGCCGCACAGGTGGGCGGCGTCCGCCATCCGGCGGAAGATCTCGCGGGCCTTGTGGGTGTCCATCGGCACGCCACCGACCACCGAGTGCGTTGTCCAGTCCCCATGCGCTTCGACCGCGCGCATGAAGTCGTCCGTCACGCGGACCGAGTGGTTGGCGTTCTGGAACCCGACGCTCCCGTAGGCCTCGCCGGTGAACGACGCGTCGTAGCCCTGCTCGATGAGCGCCCAGGCCTTCTTCTCCTCGAGCTTCTTGCTGTCGATGAAGTCGAGGATGTCGGGGTGGCCCACGTCGAGGATCACCATCTTCGCCGCGCGCCGGGTCTTTCCACCGGAGTTGTGGGAGACGATCCCGTTCGCGACGAAAGCGTGGACCTCGGGGACGGTGAAGTCGTATGTCAGCGCTTGCCCCGCCTCGGCGACGTTCACGACCTCGTCCCAGAGGTATTCGTCGTCAAGGACGCGCTCGATCGTCCCGCCGAGTCCGGGCGAGAGGCGCGCGACCTGGTCAGCAAGGCCGGGGATCGCCCGGGTCCGCGCGTAGGACACGTTGTCGCTGGACCGGTTGAAGATCCCGAAGCCTGTGTGCACGGCTTGGCCGTCCGTCGCCCGGGCCCAGCCATTGCGGCTCCCGAGGAGCGACCGCAGGGCGGGCACGAGCCCCGGGATGACGTCCAGGTTCGGATTCCCATCCGTCGGCATGCTGGCGAGTGCAGCGGCGGCTTCGCGCTTTCGAGGTGTGACGAGATACGGACGGAGCAGGCGCCCGAGGCGTGCAGCGTCGGCGCCGAAGAACGCCAGCCGGGCGTAGCCGTTGATCGTCGACCGGCGCCCCACGATTCCCAGGTTGAGCGCGATCAGCTGGATCTCCTCGGCGAGGCGACTCGAGGCCGTCGCGATCTCGATCCGGGAAGGGCCCAGGTGCGCATCGCCTTCCGCGTATGCGGCGAGGAACTCGAGCACGAGCGACCGCGGAGAGCGGCGGATCGAGAGCGGGATGCCCTTGACCGCGGAACGCCCGGCCGGGAGGCCGCAGAACTCGAGGAACTGGAGGGCGCCCTGCCAGCTGAGTGAGACAGACTCGGTCTGCACGCCCGTGCGGGCATTGACCCGGCCGCGGACCTGGCCACCGGGGTCGACCCCGAAGACGGATTCGACGCAGTGGCAGTAGTCGGCCATCACCTCCGGATCGGCGGAGCTGAACCGGAACCGCTCCTGCTCGACGGATCCCTCGGCCACGAGGTAGCCCAGGAGGCGCGCGAGCTCGGGGGTCATCTCGGTCGGGTAGCGCAGCGCTCGTCGCTCGACGACAAGGTCGGGCGCGAACAGGTCGAGCGAAGGCGCAACGGACGGCCACAGCTCGCGGCGGCGCTCGACGGCGACGCGGTCCCCTACCTTGAGATCGGTGAGCCGGGTCCAGCGCAGATCGAGCGGCGAGGCCAGGGTGAGGACCGGGTGCTCGTGCGTGCCGGTGAGCTCGAGGCCAGTCCGGAGCGTGACCCGGCGGACATCCGCGACCGGGCTCCGATAGATATGCGAGATTCGGGTCGGCCCGGCTGGCGTGTTGAGCGTGAGGGAGTCGTCAGGCGAGAAGCCGACCGGCCCGTCGGGTTCGATCGCCTCGTCGATCCGCAGGAGTCCGCCGCCGGTCGTGACGTACGTGTCGGCCGTCAGGCACTTGACGACGCCCGCAAACGCGTCGTAGCCGCGCATGAACGAGACCGGGCCGCTGGCGGTGCCGCCGCCGGCCATCTTCTCGCGCGATGAGCGGATCGTGGAGAGGTTGCTGCCCGCGCCGGAGCCGAACTTGAAGAGCATCGCCTCGGTCTTGGCGAGGTCCATGATGCTGGTCATCGAGTCCTGGACGGAGTTGATGAAGCAGGCCGAGCACTGGGGCTTGGCCTCGATCCCGACGTTGAACCAGACGGGCGAGTTGAAGCTCATCTTCTGGTGGACCAGGAGATAGGTCAGCTCGGCGCCGAACGTGGCGAGGTCCTCGTCCGTGGCGAAGTAGTGCTGTGTCTCCGCCCAGGCGGTGATCGACTGCACGACGCGGTCGATCAGCTGGCGGACCGACGTCTCCCGCTCAGGCGTGCCGAGATGGCCGCGGAAGTACTTGCTGACCACGACGTTCGTCGCCAGCTGGCTCCAGGCGGCGGGGACCTCCACGTCCTTCTGCTCGAAGACGAGCTTGCCGGACTCGTTGCCGATCGCGGCGGTCCGGATCTCCCAGGCGATCTCGTCATAGGGGTGAGTGCCCGGCCGGGTCCAGCGCCGCTCGAACGTGAGGCCGCGGACGCCGTCGCCGGTGAAGCGGAGCGCGTCCATCGCGGCGCGGGCCGCCCAGTCCGCATCCTCGCGCAGCACCCGCGCCGCGTCGAAGGCCGCCTCCGACTGGGCCCGGACCGCCGCGGTACCGACGAGGTCCGATGCGCCGGCTGCTCCCACCGGCGTGACCACGGCCGCCTTGCGGCCCTTTCGGGGGGTTCCGATGTACGCCGCCGTCGGGGCGACCTCGTGTGGGGCTCGTGCCATCTCTGCGCTGCTCCCTCGCCGAACCGGCGGTCTCCCGCCGCGGGTCAAGCCGGCGATGCGGCCGGCGTAGCTGCGACGGCACCGGCGTGGCATGCCGGTCGGCCGTTCGTCTCACCGCCGTGGGCCCGGTCCGGGCCTCCCCGAGTGCTGCTCGGGATGGCTCACCCGGCGGCGAGCGGTCCGCTGACTGTACGTCGCGACAGGGGCCGCGTCAACCCCAAACCACAACATCTTGTGGTCCACTGGGTGCACCCACCACAGCATGTTGCGTTAGCTCCGTCGAGCGTGGACAACCTGCGTCGCGCTCGTGGACAGCCCGGGGACGCCCGGTGGACAGCCCGGGGACGCCCCGTGGACGGCCGGGCGCGGACGGGCCCGATGGACGCGACGCGCCCGGGGCGACGACGAACAGAACGGGCGTGCGGTACCGGAGTCGCGCCTCGCGGCGCGCGCTGGCGGCATTGCGCCTGGCGGCGGCGGACTCGCGGCGTCGCGCTTCCTAGAGGCGGGCGAGGATCTCGCGACGCTTGTCGGCGTACTCCTCATCGGCGACGAGCCCCGCGCCCCGCAGGCTCTCGAGCTCGACGAGGCTCGCCTGCACCGAACCGCGTGCCGCGGCGGCCGGGTCCGTGACGGTGCCCGTGACAGGGGCATCGACGATGACCGCGGACGACCCAGCCGGGCCACCCGCCACGAGCCCGAGCTCCGCCAGGTATGCGAGCAGGCCAACCTCGATCCAGTGCCGCTCGGCCGCGGCGGCGGCAAGGACGCCGAGCCACCGCGCCAGCGCCACGAAGTGGTCGTCGCGGGCCTTCGACGCCAGGATGCCACGCCGATTCGCCACCGTGAGGTGCAGCGCGCCCTCCGGTCCCGTCGGTGCGCCCTCCAGTCCCGTCGGCGCGCCCGGAAGCCCGCGCGCCGCCCCGGCTACGGGCGGTGGGTACGCCAGCGTCACCTCGCCGTGCCGAGCGGCTGCCCCGAGGACCTCGCGGAGCGGGATCTCCGCGAGGAGCGCGCCCGAGGCGCGGACCTGGGCGACCAGGCTCCCGTCGCGCAGCCCGAGGGTAGCGTCGTCGGTCGTCGGAACCGCGTCGCCCGAGATCCGGTAGGTCAGCGCCTCCGCGAGGTGGGCAAGCGCGGAGAGCAGCGTTGCATCGGGCTCCGAGCGCCCGATGGCGTTCACCTTGATCGTGTACCGGAGAGTCAGGTTCTGGGCGAGGCGCTGTGTCTCGGGCGCCTCTGCCAGGCGCACGGCCCCGATCGCGCCGTCAGCTGCCTCGGCGCGCCGAGACACGTGCGCCGCACCGCAGGTCGGGCACGTGTCGAGGAGAGGATGCACGAAGGCGCCGCACCGCGGGCACTGGAGGTCGTCGAGGGTGAGCCACATGCTCACAGGGTAGCGCGCAGGAGCAGGTCAGCTCAGGCCGCTGTAGGAGTGCAGGCCGCTGAACCAGAGGTTCCCGAAGAGCGTGAAGAGGACCATCCCGAAGCCGACCACCAGGACGATCGCCGCGGGCCGCCCGCGCCAGCCCTTCTGGTTGCGCAGGTGCAGGTAGACGGCGTAGGCGAGCCACGTCACGAGTGCGCTCGTCTCCTTCGGGTCCCAGCCCCAGTAGCGGCTCCAGGCGATCGAGGCCCACCAGCTGCCCAGCACGATCATGGTGGCGAACACCGGGAAGCCGATGATGACGGCCCGGTAGGCCACGGCGTCGAGGACCTCGCGCGTCGGCAGCCAGGCGAACCGGTCGACAGTTCGGCCATCCGCGAGCCGCTTCTCCTGGACCAGGTAGCCCACGCCGGCCGCGAAGCTCATCGCGAAGATGCCGTAGCTGAGCATCGCGAACCCGACGTGGATCGTGAGAAGCGGCGGGTTCTGGAGCGCCGGAACGAGCGTCTCGATCCCCCTCGGCAGGGTCCAGCTGTAAAGGAACAGCGTGAGCGCGACACCGAGCGGCAGGAAGCCGAGGGCGCGGACGGGGTAGCGGCGCTCGAGGAAGAGGTAGCCGCCCACGATCGCGGCCGTGAACGCGGTGCTGAACTCGTAGAGGTTGCCCCAGGGCCCGCGGCCTACGACGATGCCGCGCAGGAGGAGCGCACCGGCGAGCAGCCCGAACGCGGCCCACGCAAGGCCGATGGCGAAGGGGCCGGCCGCGCTGCGCTGGGAGCCCGAACCGTCGCGCGTGCCCAGGTCCATCTCCTCGACGAAGCTGCCGCCGACCACCCCGGCGAACATGGGCACGTTGCGCGGCGCGAGCGCGGCCGCCAGGCGCCGGCCATTGGCGAGCAGGACCGTGTGGGCCACGTGGGCGGCGAACGCTCCGGCTAGCAGGAGCCCGGCGACCACGTACAGGTAGAACGAGCCGGTGGCCATGTCAGGCGATCGCTGCGCCGCCCGGCGGCGGGCCCGCGGGTCGCGCGATCTCGATGCCGCGCTTCACGTTCAGGACGAGGCCGCAGTTGCCGCAAGTGGCGATCTGGGCGAGCCGTTCCACCCGGCACATCGGGCAGATCACGACGAGATCCTCGCCGTCGTCGGTGCGCGCGGTTCCGAACGGGTAGACCAGCCCGGTCCGCAGGCTGAACGGCGCCCCGGCGGGCGGGACGAGGCGGCCGTCGGCGGCCCGTTCCATCGCCCGCGCACCGTCCACGTGGCGGACCTTCGCGCGTGGCCTGATGATCCCGAAGATCGTCCAGCGCGCGAGCATGGCGAGCAGCAGCAGCGCCACGAGCGGGGCAATGAACAGCGGGATGAGGGCGATCAGCGCGCCCCAGTCCGGGCTCACGACCTTCGCGATCAGGTCGAGGAAGCCGGCCCACCCGTTCTGGATGCTGCTCGCTAGATCGCCGCTCACGGGCGGCATTCTATCCGCACGGCGCAGGACGCGGCCACGACCGGGTCAGCCGGCGGGCCTGCCGCGTTTCGGGTTGCCCGTCTTCTTCGTCGCCCCGCGGCCCGGGTGCCAGCCGGTGCGCACCGGCTCCTCGTCGCCGGTGGTCTCGACGGGCGCGTGCGCCGGGGGCCGTGGCCGGCCCGCGGACGGCGACTCGAGGCGCTGCCGCCCGAGCTGCTCCGCCATCCAGCCGTTCCGCACCGTGCGGGCGCCGAACCGGCGGAGTGACGTCGCAAGGTCGTTGTCGTCGGTCACGATGAGCGTCGTCGCGGGGGCCATCCCTGCCAGCTCGACCAGGAGCGCGTCCGCCGGACGCTTGCCCGAGTAGCGGACCTCGATCCCGGCGGTGAGCCGGCGGTCGATGGCGCCGGGCGCCGGCGTCCCGTCGAGGACGACCGTCGCCTGGACGCCGGCCGGCACGAGTGCGCGTAGCCGCCCGACCACCGCGGCGGGCGGGAGCGGGCCGTCCGCCCGGCCGAGAGCGTGCAGGAGGTTCGTCCCGTCCACGAGGAGGCGGGTCATCCCGGCGAGCGGATCGGGGGTGCGCGGCATCTCCTGATGGTACGCCGCGCCCGGGCGAAGGCCGAGGCCCTGCCGGCGGGCGATCGCCGACGACTGCAGGCCAAAGGCGCCGACCGACGGCCGAGGCCCGGCCCCGAACCGGCTACCCTTGGCGCGATGCTCCTGCTCGTCGATCTCGATGGCGTCGTGTACCGCGGCGCCGCACCCGTTCCGGGCGTCGCGGACGTCCTGGCGGCCCGCGCCGCGCGCGGCGACGTGGTGGTGTACGTCACCAACAACTCGATGCACTACCGCGCCGACTACGTCACGCGGCTCGGCGGGATGGGCGCGCCCGTGACCCCCGACCGGGTGGTCAGCTCCGCGCGGGCGACGGCGCTCTACCTTGCCGGCCTCGACGGCGTCCGCCGCGTGCTGGTGGTCGGCGCGAGCGGGCTCGAGCGCGAATGTCGGGACGCCGGTCTCGATGTCGTCACGGCTGCGCACGCGGCGACCCTCCACGCGCGCGAGGGGCTCAACGGCTGGGACGCCGCGGGCGCCCCGGACGCGGTCGTCGTCGGGCTCGACCCCCAGTTCACATACCAGAAGCTCACCGTCGCGGTGGACTGCGTCCGCCGTGGCGCACGGTTCGTGGCCACGAACCGGGACCCGGTCTATCCGACCGAGCGCGGCACACGTCCCGGGGCCGGCAGCATCGTCGCTGCCGTGGAGGCCGGCGCCGAGGTCGTCCCCGTCTCGATCGGCAAGCCGGCGCCGCTCCTCCTCGAGATGGCCGCACGGGCCGCGGGGCTCCCGGTGAGCGATGCCGTGATGGTCGGCGACGGGATCGCCACCGACCTCGCCGCCGCGGTCGCGCTCGGGATCCCGTGCATCCTGATGCTGACCGGTGTCTCGACGCGCGCCGAGGTCGAAGCTCTGCCGCCAGGCCGGCGCCCGGTTGCCATCGCCGTCGATGCGGCCGCGCTCGCCGCGGCCCTGGACGCGGTCCGTCCCGGTGCGACCCGCTCCGCCGCCGTCTGACCGCGCCATCATTCGCTCGAGGGAGGTCGAGATGTCCACCGTCCTGGTCACCGGAGCATCCGGATTCGTTGGAAGCCACCTGCTCCCGGAGCTGCTCGGGGCGGGCCACCACGTCGTCGCCCTGGTTCGCTCTGCGGGCGCCGGCGAGAAGGTGGTCCGGCGGCTCCCAGCGGCTCTCGCCGCCAACGTGGAGCTGCGGACCGGCGACGTCGACCGCCCGGGGACACTCCCCGCGGCGCTCGCGGGGGTCGACGCCGTGGTGCATCTCGTCGCGATCCCGCGCGATGGGACCGGCGGCCGGCAGCTGCTCGCCGTCAACCTCGAGGGGACGCGCAACGTGCTCGCGGCGATGCAGTCCGCCGGCGTCCAGCGCCTCGTCCACCTGGGAGCGCTCGGCGTCGAAGACCGCGAGGATCTGCACTACGCGACGTCGAAGGCGCGTGCCGAGCTGGCCGTGCGGGAGAGCGGGCTCGACTGGACGATCCTCAAGCCGTCGCTCCTCTTCGGTCCGGGTGACGGCTTCTTCAACATCGTGGCCGACCTCGTGCGCCTCTCGCCCGGGATCGTGCCGGTGCCCGGCGACGGCAAGAGCCGCTTCCAGCCCCTGCACGTCGGCGACCTCGCGCTCTGCCTGCGCCTCGCGGTGGAACGGCCCGAGACCGTTGGTCATTCGTTCGAGCTGGGCGGCCCGCGCAGGTGGACATACCGCGAGATCACGGCGGAGGTCTGCCGGGGGATGGGCCGGCGCCGCGCGATCGTCCCGGTTCCGGTTCGCCTCATCTCGCTCGTCGCGGGCGCAGCGGAGGCCGTCCACCTGCCCTTCCCGGTCGCCACGGACCAGCTTCGCCAGCTCGCGCTCGACAACGTGGGGCCGCTCGATGGGGTCCACGCGGCATTCGGCTTCGTCCCGCGGCGCATGGAAGGCGAGCTCGGGTACCTGCGTCGCCGGAAGGCGCAGCAGGGGACCACGCCGACGGCCTGATGACGGCGTTCCGCGGCCTGCTCCGAGGTCCGTCGGTCCAGCGATCGCTGCGGCGCTCGGGCCAGGTTGCGGCCTGGATCCTCGCCGCGGTCCTGATTGCGCTCGGCTCCGCCGGGATCGCGGGCGGTCTTGAGCAGCTGGCGGCGGCCGGTGCCCGCCCCGAGCTCACCTACGGCGCCGATCGCGCGATCGCGCCGGCCCTCGACGCGGCAACCGGCGACCTCCGGACGCTCTCCGACCAGGTCGACGCGCTCGCGGGCCAGGGTCGCGGCGCGCTGACCGCCCTCGTGGAGCGCGATACACCCGGGCTCCAGGCCGCCATCGGGGCGGGCGAGATCCAGATCGTCGCGATCCAGGCGGCCGCGCGCGCGCTCCGCGAACGCCTGGCGGCGCTTCCGGGGCTCGACGCCGCAGCGGCCGTGAGATACGGACCGACGACGCTCGCGCGGTACCAGACCCTCGTGGCAGCGCTGCCGGCCGTCGATGCGCTCGACGACGATTGGGCACGCCTGGCGGCGGGATCCGTCCCGGCGATCGAGCTCACCGCCAACCTCGCCGCCCACGACGAGATCGCCGGCAAGGCCGTCCAGCTCGGGGCGACCGGGAAGTTCGCTTCGGCAATCCGAACGCTCGCGCGCGCCCAGGCGGAGCTGGCCGCCGCCCGGACCGTTCGCGACCAGCTCGCCTCGCGCGTCGACACGAGCACCCTGACCGCGTGGATCGACCGGAACGCAACCTACGATGCCGCGGTGGGCGACCTCTGGGCGGCCGTCCTCGCGTCGCCGACGCGCGTGACCGACGCGGTCCGGTCGGCGGCCTCGCGGGAACGGACCGCAAAGGCCCAGCTGCCGCGGGATACGAGCGCGCTCGTCGTCATCCTGGGCGACCTGGCACGTGGCGGCCTCAACCAGGCCGTCATCGCGATCGAGGAGGCCCGCGGCCGGTTGCTCGACGCGCTTGCCGCGGCGGCCGCGCAGGCGTTTCCGGAGGCCTCGCCCGCGCTAGACTGAGGCCAATTCCCGGCGCCCCGGCGTCGGTCAGCTCGCGCCCCGGAGGAGCCCGACCTCGATGCAGCTTCGCGTGGTTTCCGATCAGCCCTGGAAGGTGCCGGCCGACGTCCTCGTCCTTCCCTACGTCGGCGAACCCGCCTTCGAGGGCGAGCTGGCAGAGATGGACAAGCGCGCAGGCGGCGAGCTGCACGTGCTGGCGGGATTCCGCGAGCTCCGCGCCGAGCGGTACGCGAGCGCCCTCTCGTCTGCCGGCCAGCTGCCCGTCGGACGCCTCCTCGCGATCGCCGCCGGACCAGCCTCCGGGCTGGACCGTGAGACGGCCGTACGCCTCGGAGCGGCGATCCAGCGGCGCCTGGTCGGCCGCCCCGTGCGCCGCCTTGCCGTCTGGCTCGGAGCGCTCGCCGCCTCGCTCGAGGGCGGAGCCGCGCTCGCCGCCGAGCTGGTCGCCCGGGGCATCGTCGAAGGCACCTACGATCCGGCCGCGCTCTACGGGACCGGGGACGCGGTTGCGGAGGCGGGGCCGCCCGCCCTCGAGGAGCTGATCCTGATCGTCCCCGACGCCGGCATCGCGGCCGCCGCGACGCGCGCCGCCGAGCGGGGGGTCGTGATCGGCGAGGGCACGAACCTGGCCAGGGGCCTTGCGAACCGGGCCGCCAACGACGTGAGCCCGCAGGTGCTTGCGGACGAGGCCCGCGCGCTCGCCGCGGCCCACGGCCTGTGGGTGGACGTGCTCGATGAGAAGCGGGCGGCGAAGCTCGGGATGGGGATGTTCCTCGCCGTGGGGCAGGGGAGCGCGCGGCCGCCCCGGATGATCGTGCTCCGCTCCGGGGAGAAGGATGCGACGGACGCCCGCGGGCGGCGGCTCGCGTTCGTGGGCAAGGGGGTCTGCTTCGATTCGGGCGGCATCAGCATCAAGCCCGCCGACAAGATGGATGAGATGAAGACGGACAAGACGGGGGCGTGCACGGTGATCGCGGCTGCCGTCACCGCCGCCCGGCTGGCGCCGGGCATCCCGCTCCTCGCGATCGCACCCGCGGTCGAGAACATGCCCGGTCCGGCAGCGTCGCGTCCGGGCGACGTCGTGCGGGCGATGAACGGCAAGTCGGTCGACATCATCAACACCGACGCGGAGGGCCGGCTCATCCTCGGCGACGCGATGACGTACGCGGAGCAGCTGGGCGCGACCCACGTCGTGGACATCGCGACCCTCACCGGCGCGGTCGCACGGGCGTTCGGCCACCTCGTCACGGGCGCCTTCGGCGATCCGCAACCCTGGTACGACGAGCTGACCGCCGCCGCCGGGCGGGCCGGGGAGCGCTTCTGGCAGCTGCCCCTGGTCGAGGGGTACTGGCCCGAGATGGAGAGCGTGACCGCCGACATGGTGAACTCGAGCTCTCCGGAAGCTGGGCTCATCAAGAGCGCGCTCTTCCTGCGCCAGTTCGTGACCGTGCCGTGGATCCACGTCGATATCGCTGGATCCGCGTACTACCGCAAGCCGACGGCATGGGCGCCGCACGGGGCCACGGGCGTCGCCACGGCCACGCTCGTCGAGCTGGCGCTGGCGGGCGCCCGCTGACCCGATCCCGGAGATGACGCCACTCGCGATCGGGGGACTGACCGTCGACGCGGGTTCGCTGGCCGTGGCCCTGGGCGTGGCGGGCGCGGCGTGGGGCATCGTCGCCGACCGGATCGGGGCACGCTGGCCCGCCCACGACGACGGCAGCGTGCGGGCGGCCGACTGGCGGACGATCGTCGTCGCCCTGCTCGGGGGCGTATCGCTCGCGGCGCTGCCGCTCCGCGTCGCCGATCCCGGGCAGGTGCTCCTCTTCGGCGGCTACTTCCTGGCCCTCACGCTGCTCCTCGCGACGGACCTCGACCAGCGCCTCCTGCCGGACATAATCACGCTGCCGCTCGTCGCGATCACCCTGGTCGCGGCCGTGGCCGGCTGGAGCCCCCTGGTCGCGGGCCAGCTCGGCATGGCGGTGCTCGCCGCGGTCGCGATCCCGGGCTTTCTCTTCGCGGTGTCGATCCCCTTCGGCGAGGGCGCCATCGGCATCGGCGACCTGAAGCTGCTGATCTCGGTGGGCCTCCTCACCGGGCTCGCGCGCTCGATCGCGGGACTCGTGGTGGGAGCGCTTGCCGCGGGGGTCGTCATCGGGCTCCTCCTCGTCGCGCGCCGGGTGACCCTGCGGACCTACATCCCGTTCGGGCCGTTCCTCATCGTCGGCGCGTACTGGGCCGTCCTCGTCAACCTCTGACGAGGCCCGTACACTCGGCCCGGCATCCCGGGACCACCGGCGCCCCGCGGGGCTGGTGCGAGCGGAGTACCATCGGAGTGCCGGGTCGTCCCTGAGGCAGTGCCCGCTTCGGACGGCGACATCACCGGCGGGCCTGTAACCGCCAGGGCGCGCCGCGAGGCACGCCACACGGAGCTACCCGCACGAAGATGCCGACGCCTGCCTGATGCGACGTGATCGCAACCTGAGCCGCACGCCCACGGTCCCGCGCCTTTTCCGCTTCCCCGTCTCCGACGCCGGGCGCGCCGCCGGCTGGAGCTCGCCCACGGGCCCGACGGCGCGGGTTCGCGCGGCGGTCCACGCGCGGCCGCGCCTCGCGGGACGCCTGCTCGTCTTCCTCCTCCTCATCCCGCTCGTCGCCGGCGTGGCCGCACCCCCGCGCGTCAGCGGCAACGATCTTGCCGATGCCCAGGCGCGCCAGAAGGCGCTGCAGCAGAGGATCGCCGACCAGAAGGCCGAGGTAGCGAAGCTCCGCGACCTCCAGGCGGGCCTGGCCTCCGACATCGCCTCGACGAGCCGAGCGCTCGGTGGCATCAACGCCGACCTCGCCACGACCAAGAGCCGGATCTCCGGCCTGACCACGAAGATCGCGGGAGTCCGGGCCGTCTACGCCGACCTCGTGCGCCAGCTGGACCTTCTCGATCGGCAGGTCGTGGCCCTGGGCCAGGAGCAGGCGGACAAGACCCGCGAGCTCGCCGATCGCAAGTCCATGCTGGCCGCGCGGGTCCGCGAGGCCTATCGCACGGACCGGACCCCGCTCATCCAGCAGCTGCTCGCGGCGGGCTCGATCGCCGATGTCCTGCAGGACGTCGGTTCGTACCTGGACCTCGGCGGCCAGGACCAGGCGATCGCGACGCAGATCTCGCAGGACCAGCAGACCCTGGCGGCCCTCGGCGATCTGCTCGTCCAGACCCGCCTTGCGAAGGACGACCTGCGGGTCGAGACGCTGGATCAGAAGCACCAGCTGGACGCGCGGATGGCGGACCTCCGGGCCGCGAAGGCGCGTCTCGCGGCACTCCAGGAGGAGACGGCCCGCCAGCTTGCCATCCAGAGGGCGACGTGGGCGAAGATCTCGAAGAACGCAGCCACGGTCAAGCAGGCCCTCGCCCGCGACGCGCAGTCCCAGCGCCAGCTCGCTGCGCGGATCCAGTCGCTTCTCGAGCGCCAGCGCCAGTTCGGGAACCTGCCGTCGGCCTTCAACGGCACGCTCCGGTGGCCGCTCAGCGGAGTGATCACCCAGGAGTTCGGGTGCACGGGCGTGGAGTGGGAGCCGCCCATCGGGGGCTGCGCGCACTTCCACCAGGGGATCGACATCGCCACGCCGATGTATGCCCCGGTCCAGGCGGCCGGTGACGGGGTCGTGCTGTTCGCGGGCCCCAACCCGTTCGACCCGTACCCCAAGGCGTGGATCGTGATCATCGCCCACAGCGACACCCTGCTCACCTGGTACGCCCACCTCGACAACGGCGCCCACGGCATCCTCGTTTCCGCGGGTCAGACGGTCTCGGCGGGCCAGGTGATCGCGTACGTCGGAATGACCGGCCGGACGACGGGCCCGCACCTCCACTGGGGCGTCGAGTACAACAGCGACTTCGCCAACCCGCGCCTGTTCGTCTGAGCGGGCCCGACGCGTTCGGCGCGGGATCGCCCTCGCAGCCCGGCGCGGGGTCGGGTCCCGGGACCTCCCGATGCCGTCCGCCTGACGCGATTGACGGGCCGGTGACCGCACCCTCCGTGCTACGATCGGGAGAGCGCGTCCACGGATCCCTCCCCGTCGTGACGAGGATGTGTGCATGAAGCGGAGCATGGCGGTGATCCTCGCGGGCGGCGAGGGGGCGCGCCTGTCAATCCTCTCCGAGAAGCGGGCCAAGCCTGCGGTCCCGTTCGGCGGCAAGTATCGGATCATCGACTTCGCGCTGAGCAATTGCGTCAACTCGGACATCGACAACGTGGTGGTCCTGACGCAGTACAACCCGCGCTCGCTCAATGACCACATCGGCCAGGGCCGTCCCTGGGACCTGGACCGGAACACCGGCGGGGTCCGCCTCCTGCAGCCGTACATCGGGCGGGGCAAGACGAGCGAGTGGTATCGCGGCACGGCCGACGCGGTGTACCAGAACTTCAACGTCCTCGACCAGGCGTTCGGGGACGCCGTCGTGATCCTCGCCGGCGACCACGTCTACAAGATGGATTACCAGCCGTTCGTGGCGTTCCACCGGCGCAAGCATGCCGACGTCACGCTCGCCGTTCGCAGGGTGCCGCTGGCCGACGCGACCCGGATGGGCATCCTCGCGATGGACGAGACGGGCCGCGTCACGGACTTCTCCGAGAAGCCGAAGCAGCCGAAGTCGGACCTCGCGAGCATGGGCGTCTACGTGTTCAGCAAGCGCGCACTCCACCGCTGGCTCGCAGTATCTCGCGACGACTTCGGCGGCGACGTGATCCCGGACATGATCCGGGGCGGCGCGCGCGTCTACGGCTACCGATTCGACGGCTACTGGCAGGACGTCGGCACGATCCAGAGCTACTGGGAGGCCAACATGGCCCTCCTCGAGGACCGCCCGGACCTCGACCTCTACGATCGCGAATGGCTTATCCACACCCGTTCCGAGGAGCGTGCACCGGGGAAGGTCGGGGCGACCGCCCAGATCCACCGGAGCCTGATCTCGCACGGCTGCCTCGTCGAGGGGATGGTCGTCAACTCCGTCCTGTCGCCGGGCGTGGTCGTCGGGGTCGGGGCGGTGGTGCGCGACTCCATCGTGATGTTCGACTCGGTGATCCGGCCGGGGGCCATCATCGACCGGGCGATCCTCGACAAGGAGGTCACCGTCGGCCCGGGCGCGATCGTCGGCGAGGGGACCGACCTCGGCGTCGCGAACCGCCTCACCCCGGGCCACCTCAACACCGGGATCACGATCGTGGGCAAGCAGGCCGTCATCCCGCGTGGCGTGCGGATCGGCCGCAACGTCCGGATCGACCCGAACGTCCGCGCGACCGACTTCCCGAGCCGGACCGTCGAGTCCGGCGCCACGATCCTCCGCCACGAGGGTCGCGGGCGGAGCCGGCAGGGTGCCCCGGCGGACCCGGCCAGGGCTGCCGGCCACGCCGCCGAGGCGGGCGCGGCAACGGGCCGATCCGAGTCCGGCAGGCACGGGGCGAGGGCCGGCTGAGCGGCTCCGCCGCTCCCGACGCACCGACGGTCGAGGGTTGGCTCGTCGAGCTGCGGCTGGGCCCCACGGACCGGATCGACCGCGAGGGCACGAGCGCCTGGGACTTCCGGCTGGACGGCCGGCGCCGCTTCGACGTGCCGGTGACCGTCATCCTCGACCCGGCGGTCGGCGGATTTGTCTGGCTCCACCTGGCGCCGCCGATCGGCGACGGGCTGCGCAGGTCGTACCGGAAGCTCCTCCGCTGGAACGACGAGTTCCCCTTCGTGAAATTTAGCCTTGCCGCGGACGACCGGCCGATCGCGGCCGTCGAGATCCCGACCGAGCGGCTCGACCGCGACGCCCTCGGGCTCGGCATCGCCCGGCTCCTCGCGATCTGCGACCTGCTCCTCGAGGAGACCGCGGAGTGGATATGGATCGGCGGCCGGATGCCGGAGCCCGGGATGCGCGTCGGCCGCCAGGCCGGCCTGTTCGAGCGCTACGCCGATCGGCTCGGGGAGCTCGGCCCCGGCGCGGCCGTCGAGCCGCGGTGACCGCCGTCGAGCGGCGCTGACCACTCCGCTTGGGCTGCTACACTCCCGGGCATCGCATGCGACTGAAACCCCACCGCCCGTCCAACGAGATCCTGTCCGGCGAGTCCGCCGACGTCTATTTCGAGCGTGCCCGTCGGATCATGGAACGCGAGGGGCTCGACCCGCTCGTGGTCATGGAGGTCTTCAGCCGCGGGGCCGGAATCCTGTGCGGGATCGACGAGGCGAAGAACCTCCTCGCCTACGCGCTCGAGCATGCCGACCCGGCCGAGGTCACCGTCGAGGGGCTCGACGACGGCGATACCTTCTCGTCGAAGGAAGTCGTCCTCCGGATCCGCGCGCGGTATCGCCAGTTCGGCCTGTACGAGACCGCGATCCTCGGCATGATGGCCCAGGCCACGGGCTGGGCTACCGCGGCGCACGAGTGCGTGGAGGCCGCGGCCCCGCAGCCGGTCATCAGCTTCGGCGCGCGCCACGTCCACCCCGACGTCACCGACGTCCTCGACTATGCGGCGATCGTGGGCGGCTGCGTGGGGGCGTCCACGCCGGCCGGGGCGCGGCTTGCCGGCCTCAACCCCACCGGGACGATGCCCCATTCGCTCGTGCTCATCGTCGGTGACACGGTCCGGGCGGCCCAGGCCTTCGACCGAGACCTCGAGCCCGACGTGCCCCGGATCGTCCTCGTCGACACGTTCAAGGACGAGGCAGAGGAGGCGCTCCGCGTCGCCGACGCGCTCGGCGACAAGCTGTACGGGATCCGTCTCGACACGCCGTCGGAGCGCGGACGGGTCACGGCCGACCTGGTCAAGGAGATCCGGGCCCGCCTGGACCAGGCGGGGCACGCCCACGTCATCATCGTCGTCTCCGGGGGCCTCACTCCGGATCGGATCCGGTACTTCAAGGAGCAGGGCGCCCCGGCCGACAACTTCGCGGTGGGCAGCTACATCAGTGGCGCGAGCCCCATCGACTTCACCGGCGACATCAAGGAGATCGACGGGAACGCGATCGCCAAGCGCGGCCGGATCCCGGGCAGCACGCACAGCCCGCGGCTCAAGCCGGTCGACCTCGCCGCCTGGCGCGCAGGCGCCTGACGCGGGCTCCATGCGGACGCTGCAACCCGACGCCCCCGCCCCTGTTCGCGACGTCCTGACGCGCGACGAGGCCCTCGCCCGCGCCGCGCGGGTCGGACCGATCGCCTACGACATCGCGCTCGACCTGACCGCGGACGCGACCACCTATCGCGGCGACATCCGACTCGCGTTCCCGGTCCGGGGCAGCGAGGACCTGTTCCTCGATTTTCGCGGCGGCGCCATCGAGCGCCTCGAGGTCAACGAGACGGTGGTGGACGGGCCGGACCGCCCGGGGGCCCGCATCGTCCTGCCGGGGCGGCTCCTCGCGCCCGAGACGCGCGTCCGCATCGTGTACGAGAACGAGTACGACCGCAACGGCGACGGCTTCCACCGTTTCGTGGATCCCGTGGACGGCGAGGCATACGTGTACTCGAACTTCGAGCCGTTCGAGGCGCACCGCCTCTTCCCGTGCTTCGACCAGCCCGACCTCAAGGGCACACTCGCGATCCGGGTCACCGCCCCCGCCGCGTGGGCCGTCATCTCGAACAACCCGGTCGCGTCGGTCGAGGACGCGCCGGACGGCCGGCGGACGCACCGGTTCACCACCACGCCGCCCATCTCCACCTACCTCGCCGCGGTCATCGCGGGGCCGTACGTCGGGGTCCACGCCGCACACCGCGGCGTCCCGCTCGGCCTCTGGAGCCGTCGCTCGATCGCCCGGTTCGTCGATGCCGACGAGCTCTTCGCCATCACCGGGCAGGGGATGGACTTCTACGCGGACCTCTTCGCGCGCCCGTACCCGTTTGCGAAGTACGACCAGCTCTTCGTCCCCGAGTTCAACGCGGGTGCGATGGAGAACGCGGGCGCCGTCACGTTCACGGAGCAGCACGTCTACCGGGATCCGCCGACCGAGACGCAGCGCCTGGGGCGGGCGGAGACGATCCTCCACGAGCTGGCCCACATGTGGTTCGGCGACCTGGTCACGATGCGCTGGTGGGACGACCTGTGGCTCAACGAGAGCTTCGCGACGTACGTGTCCAACCTCGCGCTGGCCGAGGCAACGCGCTTCGAAGGCGCCTGGCGCGCCTTCCACGCCGACCTGAAGCGCTGGGGCTACCAGGCCGACGATCGCTCCACCACTCACCCGATCTCGGGAGTCGTCGCCGACACCGACGCCACGTTCTACAACTTCGACGGCATCACCTATGGCAAGGGCGCGGCCGTGCTCAAGCAGCTCGTGGCCTGGGTCGGCCGCGACGCGTTCGCCGCTGGGCTGCGCATCTACTTCGACCGTCACGCATGGGGCAACGCCTCGCTCGCCGACTTCCTCGCCGCGCTCGCGGAAGGGAGCGGGCGCGACCTGGACGACTGGGCCAGGCGCTGGGTCGAGACGGCATCGCTCAACACGCTCGCCGCCCGGTGGACCGCGCCGGACGGCCGGATCGACCGGCTCGAGGTGACCCAGGACGCTCCCGATCTGCACCCCACGTTGCGCCCGCATGCACTCGAGATCGCGCTGATTCGGGCGGCGCCGAGCGGCGCGACCATCGTTGACGTCGTGGCCGCCCAGATCGACGGCGCCGAGACCTGGGTGGGGGCCGCGGCCGGGCTCGCTGCACCTTCGCTCGTCTTCCCGAACCACGGCGACCACGCGTACGCCAAGGTCCACCTCGACGCGGCATCGCGGAAGGCGCTCCCGGCGCTCCTGCCCCGGCTCGAGGATCCGCTCCTCCGGCAGCTCCTGTGGGGCTCGCTCTGGCAGATGGTCCGCGACGGCCAGCACCCGTCGACCACGTTCCTCGAGCTCGTCCGGGACGTGCTCCCCGGCGAAACCGACGACGAGATCGTGCAGGCTGGCGTCGATGCGGCCCGCGGCGCGATCGCGCGCTATGTGCCCGAGGCCGGTCGCGTCGCGGCCGCCCGCTCGTTCGTGGCCACGGCCCTCGGCGCGCTGGACACGTTGCCTGCCGGGGATCTCAGGCGGCTGTGGCTGCGGGCCGCGATCGCCAGCGTGGCGCACCCCGACGACGCGGCCCTGCTCTCCGGCGTCCTCGACGGCGCTCGGGTCTTCCCCGAGGTCGCGATCGACCAGGAGATGCGCTGGGGAATCGTGACCGCGGCCTCCGCCTTCGGGCTTGCCGGGGCGGACCGCCGGATCGCCGCCGAGCTTGCCCGCGACCGCACCGATCGGGGAGAGCGGTTCGCGCTGACGGCGGAGGTCGCGGCCCCGGACCCGGATGTCAAGGCCGCGGCATGGGCCCGAATCCACGGCCAGGGCTACGGCTCGCTCCACCGGACCCGCGCAGCCATGGCCGGCTTCATCCACCCGCACCAGGCGGCGCTCCTGGAGCGCTACGTGGACGGGTTCTTCGCGGCACTCCCCGACGTGGTGGCGAGCCGCGAGCACGCCTTCGCCAGCTCCTACGTGGCACGCCTCTTCCCGGCCTACCGCGTGGAACCCGGGATCGTGGCGCGCTCCCGGGCGCTCGCGGCCGCGGAGGGTGACAGCCATCCGACGCTGCGCCGGCTCCTCCTCGAGGCGGCGGACGACCTGGAGCGGGCCGTGACCTGCCGGGCCGTCGCCGCGGGCTGACCGCGGCGTGAGCCCGCGCGATCCCGACCCGGAGCCGACCGAGGATCCGGCGGCGGACGCCGAGGGCGCCTACGAGCTCCTCCAGCGGGGCACCGCCCTGCTCGCGGGGCGGCATGCGGCGCAGGCTGCCGTGGTCCTCGTCCGGGCGGCCGCCGCCGAGCCCG
This sequence comes from Candidatus Limnocylindrales bacterium, assembly GCA_038214375.1. Classification (GTDB taxonomy): domain Bacteria; phylum Chloroflexota; class Limnocylindria; order Limnocylindrales; family CSP1-4; genus CTSoil-043. The sequence continues at coordinate 111,085 of JBBQRX010000002.1, read as the reverse complement.
GCAAGGGCTCGATCCTCGAGCCGCTCGGGCGGGCCCTGTTCATGAGCGGACAGCTCGACCGGGCGGTGGAGACGTTCGAAGCGCTCCTCGAGATCGACCCGTCGAACCCCTATGCCCATTACGCGCTGGGTCGGAGCCTGGTCCGCCTCGACCGCCGCGCCGAGGGGCGAACGCACCTGAGGCTCGCGGTCGCCCTCGCACCGGAGAGCCCGCTCTACCGGGGCGGGCTGAAACGACTCGGCCCCGATGCGAGCTCATCGGCACCGGCGCCCGATCAACCGCCGCGCCGGACACCGGGCGAGGGCTGATCACCCGCCGCGGAGACCTCCGCCGCGGAGACGTCCGCCGCGGCGACGTCCGAGCATGAGGATCCCGATCAGGGTCTTCGCGTCGTGGACCTCACCCCGTTCGACGGCCGCCAGCGCATCGGCCCGCGGGACACGGATCAGCTCGAGCGCCTCGTCGGCGTCGGGTGTCAGCCGTCCGTTCCCGGCCGGGGTGAGTCCGGTCGCGACGTACAGGTGCATGAGCTCGGACGCGAAGCCGGGCGCCGTCCAGAACGTTCCGAGCTTCTCCCAGTCCGCCGCCCGGTAGCCGGTCTCCTCCTCGAGCTCGCGCCGCGAGGCCAGCTCCGGGTCCTCGATCGCACCGGTCTCGGCGTCACGGTCGAGGGTCCCGGCCGGGATCTCGAGGAGCGAGCGTCCCGCCGGCTGGCGCCACTGGCGGACGAGCAGGAGGCGATCCGCCTCGTCGAGCGCGACGATCGCCACGGCACCCGGGTGACGGACGATGTCCCGCTCGTGGCGGCTCCCGTCCGCGCGCTCGGTCGTCTCCACCCGGACGTCGAGGTAGCGTCCGCGATGGACGACCCGCGAGTCGATGAGACGCTCGGCGAGCGATTCCTCGACCGGGTCGGCGGCCGGGGGCGCGAAGGCGGAGCGGGCGGGCAGGTCGGACATACCGCGATGATCGCACGCGGTCCCGGGAATCGACGAGCCGGGCCCTCGCGGCCCGGCTCGTGGTGATGCGCCCCGTCGGGCGGCGTGAAGCGTCAGCTCGCGACGGGCATGCGGGTGCGGAGGAGGGAGGCCTCGCTCGTCCCGTCGAACAGGTGGATCTTGTCGAGCGGGAGGTGGAGCGTGACGATGTCGCCCGGGCGCACGTTCCGATCCGAGGAGACGACCGCGACGACATCCGTGCCTGACACGATGATGTGGAGGAGCTCCTCGTTGCCGAGGTACTCCACCACGTCGGCCTTCGCCTGGGCCGACGCCACGAGTCCGCCGGTGTCCGCGACGTCGATGTGCTCCGGGCGAATCCCGAGGACGAACTTGCTCCCGGTGGTGGCCCCGACGGCGTCCCGGAAGGCAGGCGGAAGGGGCACCGTGAAGCCGGCCGCGGTGAGCACGGCGCTGTCACCGCTTCCCGAAAGCTCGACGGGGAGGAAGTTCATCGACGGGCTGCCGATGAAGCCGGCCACGAACTTGTTGAGCGGGTGGTCGTAGAGCTCCTGCGGCGGGCCAACCTGCTGGAGCTTCGCCTGGCTCATCACGGCGATCCGCTGGCCCATCGTCATCGCCTCGACCTGGTCGTGCGTGACGTAGACGATGGTGGTCTTGAGGCGCTGGTGGAGCCGCGCGATCTCGGCGCGGGTCTGGACCCGGAGCTTGGCGTCGAGGTTGGAGAGCGGCTCGTCCATCAGGAAGACCGCCGGCTCGCGGACGATGGCCCGGCCCAGCGCGACGCGCTGGCGCTGGCCGCCGGAGAGCTCCTTGGGCTTGCGCTGGAGGAGCGACGTCAGCTGGATGGTCTCGGCCGCTTCCTTGACCCGCCGATCGATCTCCTTCTTGGCGACCTTCCGGAGCTTGAGGCCGAACGCAAGGTTGTCGTACACGCTCATATGCGGATAGAGCGCGTAGCTCTGGAAGACCATCGCGATGTCGCGATCCTTGGGCGGCACGTCGTTGACCACCCGGTCGGCGATCTTGACCTCACCCTCGGTGATGTCCTCCAGCCCGGCGATCATGCGCAGGCTGGTGGTCTTGCCGCAGCCCGATGGCCCCACGAAGACCATGAACTCGCCGTCAGCGATCTCCAGGTTGAAGTCGTCGACGGCGATCACGTCCCCGTACTTCTTGGTGACGTGGTCGAAGGTGACGGTCGCCATGTAGGCTCCTTCCGCCCCGCCGGGTCATCGTGGGTCCATGCATCCGGCCGCCGGGCGGCGCGGACGGACCCCATACGAGGTGCCGACTCGGGCGTGGCAGGATCGTATCATCGGCGGGTTGCGTTTGGGAACGGGTTGGTTGCGCCGCGAGAGCGGAGCGGCCGGGCTCGTCCGGCGCGTCAGGCGTCGCGGTCGCGGTGGACCGGGAAGGTGCGACCCCGGATCGTTGCGCCCCGAAGCGCGGCGACCACGCGATCCGCCTCCGTGTCGGCCACGTCCACGAGCGAGAACGAGTCGGCGATCTGGATCGCGCCGATCGCCGAGCCGGGGACGCCCGCCTCGTTGGCGATCGCGCCGACGAGGTCGCCCGGCCGCATCCCTGCGCGACGCCCGCCGCCGACGTAGAGCCGGACCCACGGGCCTGACGCGCGGCGCCCGTTCGACATCGGGGCCTGGGGTGCCTCGCGGCCCGAAGGCGCCGGCCCACGCGCCGGGACGGGCTTCCCGCCGGGCCGTATCGCGCCGCCACGACCTCCTGGACCACCCGCCGCGGGCGCGAAACCGGGCCGGCTCGGCCGGGTCGCCTGCCGGAGCGGGCGGTCGACGGGCAGGCTGGCGGGAGCGATCTCGACCTCCTCGACGTCGCGCGCGTTCGCGCCTTCGAGGAGCGAGACCGCCGCGAGGGCGATCTCGACGAGGTCGAACTCGTCCGCGAGCGGCTCCACGACGCCGCGGTAGCGATCCAGCCCGTCCTCGAGGAGTCGCTCGCGGAGCCCTGCCTGGAGCAGCTCGAGGCGCCGCTCGCGGAGGTCGGCGACCGTCGGGATGGTCGCGAGCTCGAGCTTCGTGCGGGTGGCGGCCTCGATGTTGCGCAGGAGCCGGTGCTCGCGGGGCTCGAGGAGCGTGATCGCGACACCCTCGCGGCCCATCCGGCCGGTCCGCCCGATCCGGTGGATGTACATGTCCGGGTCGGACGGAACGTCGAAGTTCACGACGTGCGAGACGTGCTCGATGTCGAGGCCGCGCGCCGCCACGTCCGTCGCCACGAGCACGTCCAGGGTGCCGTCGCGGAATCGGCCCATGACCCGGTCGCGCTGCTCCTGGCTCATCCCGCCGTGCAGCGCAGCGACATCGTGGCCGCGGCCGGCGAGCGCCTCGGCGAGGTCGTCCACCTCGACCCGGGTCCGGGCAAAGACCAGCGCCGAGGCCGGGTCCTCCAGGTCGAGGATCCGTCCCAGCGCGGCGAGCTTGTCGGCGCCGCGCACGACGTAGACGCGCTGGCGCACGCGCGGCATCTCCTCGCGGGCGGGCCGCTCTGCGCGGACGGCAACCCGGACCGGCTCCCGGAGGTGCCGGGCCGCGATCCGTGCGATCGTCGGCGAGATGGTTGCGGAAAACAGCGCTGTCTGGCGGCCGGGCGGCGTCCCCGCGAGGAGCGCCTCGAGGTCCTCCGCGAAGCCCATGTCGAGCATCTCGTCGGCCTCGTCGAGGATGACGGCTTCCACGGCATCGAACGACAGGCTGCCGCGGGTCAGGTGGTCGACCGCGCGGCCGGGCGTCGCCACGACCACGTCCACCCCGCGGCGGAGTGCGCGCAGCTGCTGGCCGATCGCCTGGCCGCCGTAGATCGGCAGGACGTGGGCGTCCAGGGCGCGCCCGTACCGATGGACGGCCTCGGCCACCTGCATGGCCAGCTCGCGGGTGGGCACGAGGACGAGCGCGAGCGTCCGGCCCGCGCCGGCCCGGCCCAGGCCGCCGGCGGCCGCGAGCCGCTGGAGGATCGGGAGTGCGAACGCGGCCGTCTTGCCGGTGCCCGTCGGTGCTTCGGCAAGCACGTCACGTCCCGCGAGAAGGGGCGGGATCGTCTCGCGCTGGACGGGCGTCGGCTCTTCGTATCCGAGGCCTTCGAGGGTCCGAAGCATCGCCGCATCGAGGCCCAGCGACGCGAAGCTGACTGCCTCGTCGGCCGGTGCCGGTGGATTCGGCGCGCCCGTGAGGGCGGGGTCGATCATCCGCACAGCCTACGCGACCCGAACGAACGGAGACGCGGCCGGCGAACCGGCCGCGTCTCCGTCAAGGCAAGGACGCCGCGATGCGGCGCTAGTTCGTGGTCCCCGTGGGGGTTGGTGCGGGCTGGAGGCCGGGGCCGCCCGGTCCCCACGGCATCCCGCGACCGCCGCGCATGCCGGGTCCCATGCGCCCGCCGCCGCCGAAGCTGCCGCGGATCGGAAGGGTTCGAACGACGGTCGCGGTGAACGTTCCGTCCGCGTTCGCGGTGCCCTGGGCCGTCACGATCGCGCCGACCACGATGTCCGAAAGCGCTGCCGTCGCCTTGCCGGCCACCTGGTAGGTGGTCCCAGAGCCGACGGTGATCGTGAGCGACGAGCCGTCGCGGGCTTTGACCGTGATCGAGGTGGCGCTCTTCGCGGTCACGGTGCCGCCGGTCAGGGCCGGCCGGATGTGCACGACGGTCGCGGTGAAGGTGCCATCGGCCGAGGTGGTGCCCTCGGCGACAACGACCGTCCCCACCCTGAGCGCGCCCTTCGTCGAGGCGGCACCTGCCAGGTTGTACGTCGTCGAGGCGGTCAGCTGGAGCACCTTCTCGGTGCCGTCCCGCTGGGTGAGCGTGACGCTGGAGTCGGTCACGCTCTTGACCATGCCGCCGGCGTGCGGAAGCACGACCCGGATCGCGGTGACCTTGAGCGTGCCGTCGGCCTGGCGCGCCTGGTCGAAGACGATCGCGTCGCCGACCTTCAGGGTCGAGAGCGCGACGGTCTGGCCGCTCTTCGTGACGGTGGCGCCCGTTGCGTCGATCGTGCGGGTCCAGCCGTCGGCCGTCCTGAGGCTGAGCTTCGTCCCGTCGATTGCCGTGATCGAGATGGCGCCGAAGATGCCGCGTTCGCCCATCCGGCCGCCGCGTCCCATGCCGCCGGGTCCGAACCCACCGGGGCCGAAGCCGGCACCATCGAGGTCGCCCATCATGCCGGTCACGTTCGGTGCGGACGCGCCACCGCCGCTGGGTGCGGTCCACGTGCCGGTGTCGGCAGCGAGCAGGACGCCCTGGGCGCTGGCCGCGAGCGGTGTCGCGACCGCCGGTGTCCCGGTCGAGCCGATCGCGACCGCGACGGCGGTCAGGCCGATGGCGCCGGCGACGATCGCTCCAACCACCTTCGAGCGCGACCGCCGGGCCGGCGGGACGACCGGCTGGATCGGCGCGGTGTAGGCGGGCGGGTCGGCCGGCTGTTCGGTGGGCGGCCGCTCGGCGAGCTGGCCGTCCGGCAATCCGTCCGGCTGCTCCGTGGGGGCGAAGTCCATGTGAAGTCTCCCTGGTGTGGCGGGTTCTCGGGTTGAGCGTTGGACGCCGCGCGTCGGCGCATGGCCCATGTATGGCAGGCGAACCTGAACGAGTCATGAAAATTGACTCGCCGTGGCCGGTTTCCGGCGAGAGAGGTGGGGTGGCCTACGGGGCTTGAACCCGCAACCTTCGGAGCCACAATCCGATGCTCTACCGATTGAGCTAAGGCCACCGCGGTCGCAGCGCGCGGCACGGCCAGGACCGGCCCGCGGGACTGGCGGAGTATACGCGAGTGCGGGGTGGGGGAGGGCGATGCCGGCCTGCGCGGCCTCGCGGGCGGACCCAGAGGGCGGCGTGCCGAGCTTCCGAGGCGGTGGGGCGGCACGGCTGGCGGCCCCGCCGTCGCCCGACGTCAGCCTGGGACGGGCCCCTGGACCTCCTCGTCGTAGGCCCAGGCGTCGATGTCGGGTGGGTCGTAGCCCAGGATGGTGAGCGCGTGCCGGACCTGCGTGCGGTGCTCGCACCCGTGGTCGAGCGCCTGCGTGAAGAACGTGATCGCGCGAACCACCGTCGGCTGGCCGCGGTAGCCTGCCGTGACGACCGCGTCGGGCGCCGTCGCCCCCGCGAGCTCGACGAGCGCCGCGGCCGACGCCGCAGCCCTGCGGCGCAGCACGGCAACTGACGGCGCGAGCGCCTCGGGCGGGACCGGCCGATCCGTGCCGCCGGCAGCGTCCGGACCCGGGCTCGTCTCGCCGCGCAAGCCGCGGACGTAGCGCTCCTCCGCCTCCACCAGGTGGCGGAGCGTCGCGCCAAGCCCTCCGTAGGTGCCCTGCACGACGAACTCGAGCTGTTCGGAGGGAAGCTCCTCACAGGCGGCGAGGAGTCGATCCGAGGCCCACGCGTGGTGGCGGAAGAGCGCGACGAAGCCGGCATCCATGCAGGGATCATACCGAGCCGCGGCCCGGGGAGCGGGTCCGTGAGCGTGACCCGGCCGACCGGCCTCGCGACCCCGACCGACCCGCTCCGCCCACGACCCAGCCGATCTGCCCATGACCACCGCCGGTCGCATGGCAGGACCATCGCGGGGGCGACGACCGGGTGCCCGCGCCCTAAGGTGACAGGCATGGGAACCAGCGTCTTGAACCGGCCCGCCGCCCCCGCCCGCGTCGCCCTTATGCTGGCCGTCGCGCTTGTCGCCACGAGCGCCGGCCTCCTGGCGCTCCCCGGCCGGGCGCTCGGCTGGAGCGACAACTCATTCTCCGCGACCGCGGAGCAGGAGCTCTTCACGCTGACGAACCAGGCCCGCGCGAGCGCCGGCCTGCCGACCCTTCGCTGGGACTCCACGCTCGCAGGCGTCGCGCGCTGGCGCTCGCAGGACATGGCGACGCGCGGCTACTTCAGCCACGACATCCCCGGCGGTGGGCGCGTCTTCGACGTGCTCGACCAGAAGGGGTACTGCTACAAGACCGCGGGCGAGAACATCGGCTGGAATAACTACCCGGACGATGAGGCGACGTCGAGGGTCCAGAGCGACTTCATGGGCTCCCCGGGGCACCGCGCGAACATCATGGGATCAACCTGGGACGTCGCTGGAATCGGCGCGTACAAGCTCGCCGACGGACGCAAGTTCTATACCGTCCTGTTTGCCGACAAGGCCGGCTGTGGCTCGACGCCAGTGGCAACTCCCAAGCCCACGCCGACGCCCACGCCGAAGCCAACTCCGCGGCCGACCCCGACGCCCACCCCGGCACCGACGGTCCAGCCGACGGCTACCCCTGCGCCCACGCCGAAGCCCACCCCGAAGCCCACGCCCCGGCCGACGCCACGCGTGACTCCGACCCCGGTTCGCACGCCGACCCCGACGATTTCGGAGCCGACCCCGACCCCCGCCCCGACGCCCGAGCGGACCCTGAGGCCGACCCCGACGCCCGAACCCACAGCGACGCCGACGCCGACGCCGACGCCCGAGCCGACCGCCACGCCGACGCCCGAGCCGACCGCCACGCCAACGCCCGAGCCGGCCGCCACGCCGGAGCCCACGGCGACTCCGACGCTCGAGCCGACCCCCACCGAGACCGCGGCGGCGCCCGATGGGCAGGCCCTGCCCGAGGGTGTCTCGCTCCGGGTCCACGCTGCGGCACCGACACTCGGGCTCGTGGACGGCCTGCTCGGGGGCCTGCTCGCCCTGATCCTCGGATCCTGAGGCGCGCCCGACCGCGTCGCCAGAGCCGGTGACGGCTCGGCTACACTGGACCCGATGCTGACCGACCCGCGTCCCGCCGCGGCGTCCCTCTCGCTGCCGCCGATCCTGGAGGCGCGCAGCCTCACCCGCCGCTACCGCGTCGGGAGCGGCGACGTCGATGCTGTCCGCGGCGTCTCCCTGGCTGTTGCGGCCGGCGAGTTCGTGGCATTCATGGGCCCGTCCGGGTCCGGCAAGAGCACCCTCCTTCATCTGCTCGGCGGGCTCGACCGGCCGACCTCCGGCGACGTGGTGCTTGACGGCGAGCTGATCAGCCGGCTCTCCGACGATGCGGCGACGAAGCTTCGGCGGGAGAAGACCGGCTTCGTGTTCCAGTTCTTCAACCTCATCCCGCTCCTGAGCGTCTGGGAGAACGTGGCCCTGCCGTTCACGATCGCCGGCGAGGACGCGAGACGCGGCGAGCACGCGGCCGCGGTTCGCGCCGCGCTCGCGTCGGTGGACCTCGAGGGAAAGGAACGCAACCGGCCCGACCAGCTCTCGGCCGGCGAGCAGCAGCGGGTCGCGCTCGCCCGGGCGCTCGTCCGGCGGCCCGCGCTGCTCCTCGCGGACGAGCCGACCGGGAACCTCGATTTCGCGACCGGGACGGAGATCCTGGATCGCCTCTGGGCCTCGTGTCACGAGGGCGGCCAGACGGTTGTTCTCGTCACCCACGATGCGAAGGCGGCCGCGTACGCAGACCGCGTCTACGTCATGCACGATGGGTCGCTCCGGGACGAGATCCGGCTGGGGCGCCGCGAGGACCACGGGGCCGGCCCGCTGATCGCCCGGCTCACCGACCTGGGGCTCTGAGCCGGTGCGCGCCCTCGACGCGCTCGCCCGCCGGACCCTGGTCGCTCGGCCGCTGCGGACCATCCTCACGATCGCCGGGATCGCTCTCGGCGTCGGCGTCCTGGTAGCGGCGCTCGTTCTCAATGCCGGCCTCGATGCCGCCGCCGAGCGGAGCGTCCACGACCAGTTGGGGCGCACGGACCTGCGGGTCGCGGCGTTCGAGGAGCGCGGACTCTCGGCCGCCTCGCTGGCCGCCCTGGCCACCACGCCGGGCGTGGCGATCGTCGCGCCGGAACTCGAGCGGCGGACCTACCCGTTCCCGGAGCCGGGCGCCGGGCCGGCGCTGCCGGTCCCCGTCACGCTCGTGGGGATCGATCCGGCGGCCGACGGCGCCCTCCACGACCGGCAGCTCGCGAGCGGGTCGCCGCTGCCCCTCGAGGGCGGCGACGTTGCGCTCGTGTCGGAGGCGCTGGCGCGCGGCGATGGGCTCGCCGTGGGCGGGATGATCACGCTCAACGGGTCCGCGGAGACGGGGCCGCGGCCGTTTCGCATCGCGGGCATCCTTGCGGGCGTGCCCGGCGACCCCGATCCGGCCGGCCGGAGCGTCGTCGTGCCGCTGGCGGCGGCCCAGTCGCTGCTGAGCACCCAATCGGTGACGCGTGCCGACCTCGGGCTCGCGCCGGGCGGCACCATCACGGCGGTCACGGCCGCACTCGAGCGTCGCCTCACGACCGAGCCATACACGCTCTCGACGCCGGAAGACCTGGTCGCCGACCTGCGCGCCTCGACGGCGGACTTCCGGATCGCGATCGCGCTCGTGGCGGCGGTCTCGCTGTTCGGCGGCGCCTTCCTCATCTTCAACACCATGGCCATGACGGTCGCCGAGCGCGCACGCGACATCGGGCTCCTCCGTGCGGCCGGCATGACCCGCCGCCAGGTGACCCTCCTCGTGCTGATCTCGGCCGGGCATCTCGGCGTCGCGGGCGTGGCGCTGGGGGTGGCAGTCGGGGTCGGCCTTGCCGGCGGGGTCACGGCGCTCTTCTCGCCGGGCGGCGGTGTGCTGGGGATCCGCGAGCTCGTGATCCCACCGGCCGGGCTGCTCCTTGGCGCGCTCCTCGGCTTCGGCGTGACGATCGCGGCCGCGCTCGAGCCCGCCCTGCGCGCGGCGCGGATCTCGCCGGTCGCGGCGCTCACCTCGCGGCTCGAGCAGTCCGCCGTCCTGCGCGCCCGCCTCAGCTGGCTGACCCTCGTGTTCGCGGTGGTCGGGGTGACGGGCCTCGCGCTCTGGCCCGGGGCGGCGGACGGCGGCGCCGGGCTCGTGCGGCCGCTCGCGGTCTACGGCCTGCTGCTCGGGGTGGCGCTGGTCAGCCCGTTCCTCGTCGGCCCGCTCGGGACGCTGATCGGGGCGCTCGCACGGCCCTTCCTGCCCGTCGAGGAGCGCCTCACGCGCAGCACGCTCGTTCGCGACCCGAGTCGCACCGCGCTCACCGTTGGCGCCCTGGCGGTTGCGCTCGCGGTCCTCGTGGCGCTCGGCGGCATGGCCTCCACGACGCGGCGTGCCGCAACAGCGTGGCTCACCGACGTGGTGCCGGGCGACGCGCTCCTCACCGCGATCCGCCCGGTTCCGCTCGACGAGCCGCAGCTGGCCGACCTCGCCGCGGTGCCCGGCGTTGCGCGCCTCAGCCCGATCGGACGGTTCGCGATCTCGGTCGGCGGGCAGCGCCTCGACGCCGCCGCCGTCGTCGGCGCGGACCTCCTTGCGGACGGCCGGCTCGCGCTCTCGGCCGGGGATCGCGCGGTGGGACTTCCCGCGCTCGACGCCGGCGGCGCGGTCATCCTCCCGGCCGCGATCGCGGACCGCCTGGGCCTGCCGCTCGGCGGATCGCTCCAGGTGCTCGCCGGCCGCCAGGTCGTCGCGCTCCGCGTGGTGGGGATCGCGGCCCGGACGATCCCGGGGGCTGCGGGCGAGGCCGTCCTCGTCGGGTGGCCCGACGCCACGGCGCGCCTCGGCGTGCTCGGGGCCGACGTCTTCGCCGTTCGCTACGTGCCGGGCCAGGCGACCACCGCTGCGGCTGACCTGGAGCCGGTCGCGCGCGCGGCCGCCCTCGAACCCGCCTCGCTGGATGCGCTCGCGGGCACGATCGGCGCGGCCGTGGACCGCCTCTTCGCCCTGCTGACGGCCCTCGCCGCGGTTGCCCTGATCGTGGCCGGCCTGGGAATCGTCAACACCCTCACGATGAACGTCCTCGAGCGCGTCCGCGAGCTCGGGTTCCTGCGTGCCGCGGGCCTGACCCGGCGCCAGGCTCGGCGGCTCGTGATGCTCGAGGCGGCCGTCCTCGGTGCCGTCGGTGCGATCATCGGGGTCGGAGCGGGCATCCTCGCCGGGGTCATCCTCGCCGCGCTGGGAGCCGGCCCCGGCGTGGCCTACGATCCGGGTTGGGGAAACATCGGGCTGGCCCTCGTGGGCGGCGTCGGGCTTGCCGTCCTCGCGTCGGCATGGCCGGCAACCATCGCGGCCCGAATCGAGATCGTGCGTGCCGTACAGTACGAGTAGACGCGGGCGGCGCTGCCGTTCCCGCCGCCGGAGGTGCAGATGACGCTCGCAACGCCGCGCCTCAATCGGCTCCCGGCAGGCGAGCGCGGGATCACGATCGGGGACTTCCTCGTCCCGATCTCGATCGGCGAACGGATCAGCGAGCGGGCGCGCCACGCGGCGCTGATCGCGATCGGCGCGTTCCTCATCGCGCTGACGGCGAACATGCAGGTCGTCCTCAACGGTCAGACCGTGACGCTGCCCGGCGACATCAGGGTCACGCTGCCGGTCTCGCCCGTCCCGATCACGGCCCAGACGTTCGCCGTCCTGCTGGTCGGCGGCGCGCTGGGCTTTCGGCGCGGCCTGATGTCGGTGGGTCTCTACCTCGCGCTCGGGCTCCTCCTCCCGGTCTACGCGCAGGGTGCTTCCGGTATCGACACGTTCGTGGGTCGCGAGGCCGGACGCTGGGTGCTTGGCGCGACCGGCGGCTACCTGCTCGGGTTCCTGTTCGCCGGCGGGCTCGTCGGCCGCCTCGCCGAGCTGGGCTGGGATCGCCACGTCGGGGGAGCCGTCGTGGCGATGCTCCTCGGCAACGTCGTCATCTACCTCGTCGGCGTGCCCTGGCTGATGGCCGCGACCGGCTTCGACATCGGGACCGGGCTTGCCAAGGGCGTCTACCCGTTCCTCGTCGGCGACCTGCTGAAGCTGGCGCTCGCGGGGATCATCTTCCCGGCCGCCTGGTGGCTCGTGGGTCGCGGAGACGGCACGCGCTGACGACAACAGACGCAGGCGGCCTCTACGGCCCCGGATCCGCCGCCTGGGCGCGAAATCGGGATGCATTCCTGCTCCTCGGCGCGGGCCCGCGAGCGCTCCTGCTGCAGCTGGCGCATCCGCTCGTGGCCGAGGGAGTCGCCCAGCATTCCGACTTCCGCGCGGACCCGTGGAGCCGCCTGGCCGGCACGCTGCAGAGCTACCTGCGCATCGTCTACGCGAGCCGGACGGGGGCGACCGCCGAGATCGCGCGCCTCAACCGGCTCCATCGCTCGATCACGGGCCCCGTCGACGACCCGGTCGCGCAGGCCGTGACGGGCGTGGACGCGTACGCGGCGCGCGACCCGTTGCTCTCCCTGTGGGTCCACGCCACGCTGGTCGAATCGACGCTGGCCGTGAACGAGGCCTGGCTCGGCCCGCTGCCCGCCGGCGAAGCCGCGCGCTTCTACGCGGAGACGCTGCCGCTCGGCCGTGCGTTCGGGATTCCGGACGCGATCCTGCCCGCCGATCTCGCCGCGTTCCGGGCGTGGTGGGCGGGGATGCTCGGGCCGAACGGGCAGATCCGCGTCACGCCGACCGCGCGCGGACTGGCGGCCACGATCCTCGCACCGTCGCTCGGTCCCCTCGCCGGCGCGGGCATCGGCGGGGTCCTGCCGGCGGAGTTCCGCCCGATGCTCGCGGCGATCCCGCCGCGGGTCTTCGGCTGGCTCCTGTGGCCGTCGATCGCGCTCCTGCCCCCGGCGATCCGGAGCGCGTACGAGATCCCGTGGTCACCGGGCCGGCGGGCCGTTGCCGCCTGGCTCGTCGCGGGTTGGCGTGCCTGGGCGGCGGTCCTGCCAACCGCCTGGGGGACGATGCCCCAGGCGCGCGCTGCGGACCGGCGGATCGCAGGGGTGCTCACCGAGCGTGCCCGCGCGCAATGACGGTCGCGGCGCGTCCGCGTCCCGACCTCTACCATTGGCCGCCGTGACCACCCCGGACCCGCGCGCCGTCCTCGCCCTCGATCTCGGGACCTCGGCCGCGAAGGCCGGCGTCGTCGCCCTCGACGGCCGGCTGCGCGGCGAGGCCCGGGCGCCGTACCCGCTCCTCCTCGACGGCGAGGCGGGACGCGCCGAGCAGGACCCGGAGGCGTGGTGGGACGCGCTCTGCCAGGCGGCCGCGATCGCGATGGCGCAGGCCGCCGCCGGCGGCCCGCTCGAGCCGATCGCGATCTGCTGCGTCGGCCAGGGTCCGACCCTCGTGGCCACGGGCGCGGACGGACGTGCCGTCGGAAATGCGGTCACGTGGCTGGATCGCAGGTCCGGGGAGGAGTCGGCGGCGGTCGCCGCGGCGCTCGGACGCCACGGCTGGAACGTGACGCTCCTCGGGTCGGTGCGCCGTCTCGTCGCCGCGTCCCCGGGAGTCGAGTCCCGGGCATCGTGGTTCCTGTCCGCCTGGGACCACGTGGCGCTGCGCCTGAGTGGCGTTGCGGCGGCCGCGCTCCAGGATCCCGACGACGCCGTCTCCGCGGACGATGCGCGCCGCGCCGGGCTCGACGCCCGTGTTGCGCCGCCGGGCGTCCGCGCCGGCAGCGTGCTCGGAGGGCTCCTGGCGGGTCCCGCCGCGGAGCTCGGCCTGCCCGCCGGGCTGCCGGTCGTGGCCGGTGTCAACGACGCGATCGCGACGTTCCTCGGGGCCGGGCTCACGGCACCCGGGCAGGCGATCGACACCGGCGGCACCTCGGGCGGATTCGGGCTCTACGTGGGGGAGCCGGTATCGGTGCCGCCACTCTGGACCGGCGCGGCGCCGCTGCCCGGTCTCTGGTACGTCGGGGGAGCGATGGCCGGCACGGGCAAGGCGCTCGACTGGTTCGTGGCCGACGCCCTCGGCGGGGCTGCGGCGCTCACTACGCTGCTCGCGGAGGCGGCAACCGTCCGGGCGGCATCGGATGGCCTGGTCTTCCTGCCGTACCTCGCCGGCGAGCGCTGGCCGCTCCATGACCCGGCGGCGCGCGGCGCGTTCGTGGGCCTGACGCTCCACCACGGCCGCGGCCACCTGGCGCGGGCGGTCCTCGAGGCCGCCGCGTACGCAACCCGGCACGTGGCCGCTCCGGCCCGGGATGCCGGTCTCCGCTTCACCGAGCTGCGCGTCACCGGCGGCACCGCGGCAAGCCGCCTCTGGAACGGGATCAAGGCGAACGTCCTGGGGGTCGAGGTGGTCGTCCCCGCGGTTACGGAGGCATCCTTGATCGGCGCCGCGATCCTCGCTTCCGTCGGCGCCGGCGCGCATCCCGATCCGCGGTCCGCCCTCGACGCGATGACCCACGAGGCCGCGCGCATCACCCCGGACGCGGCGTCCGTCGCGACCTACGACCGTGCCTTCGCCGTCTACGAGGAGCTGCACGCGCGGCTCGCGCCGGCGAACGAGGCGCTCGGGGCGCTCGATGGGCGCGGGGTTGCAGCAGCGCTACCGGCCGGGTCACCGGCAGGCGTGTCTCCGGCCGGCGTGTCTCCGGCCGCGGCGCCGGCAGGCGTGTCTCCGGCGACCGTGCCGCGGGCGTGACGCGAGTATCCTTCGGGCTGGCCGCCTGTGTCGCATCGCCCGACCCCGCATCGGCCGCGGCCCCCTGACGTCGAACCCGATCCTGCCCCCCGGAGGAACCTCGTGCCCGTCCGCACTCCACGCCCCGCCCGCGCCGGCCGCCTGGCCGCGTTCGTCGCGATCGCCGCGCTGGCCCTTGCCGCCTGCGCCGGTGGTACCGCGCCGGCGCCCTCGCCGACGCCCACCCTGGCCCCGACGCAGGCACCGTCCGCCAACCCGTACACCGGCGCGACCGCCGGCAGCGGCGCCGGGATCAAGGTCGGCTACGTCTCGTACGGCGAGCTCGTGCCGTACGTGAAGGCGATCAGCGACGGGATCCGCGCCCAGGCGTCCACCGCGGGCGTCGATCTCGTCACCTGCGACGCGAACGTGGACGCGACCAAGGTGGACGACTGCATGAAGCAGCTGTCCGACGCCGGGGTCAAGGGCGTCATCCAGTTCCAGGGCTCGCTCAAGCCCCCGTCGGAGGTCTGCGCCCGGGTTGCGTCGGGCGTCCCGGTCCTCGCCGTCGAGCTGGCCGAAGATCCCTGTGCCATGGCGCTGGTCGCTGCGGACGATCTCCGGGCGGGCCAGATCGCGGGCGCGGCGGTCGGGAAGTGGGTACAGGCACGCTGGCAGTGCAAGTACGACGCCTACGTCTCGCTCGAGTCGGCCTCGGTGCCGGACCGGAACCAGAAGCGCATGGAGGGCTACCGGCAGGGATTCGCCACCGTCTGCCCGGGCCCCATCACGAACGAGCAGGTCGGGGCATCCGCCGATCGGCAGGACACCGCCCGCGACGCAGTCGCGACCCTCCTCGACTCGCTGCCCGGGAAGAGCAGGATCCTCGTCGTCGCGATGAACGACGACGGTGCGCTCGGGGCGCTCGACGCCGCGAAGGCCGCCGGCCGTGAGGCCGACGTCTGGGTGAGCGGGCAGGGCGCGGAGCCGCGCGTGCGGGACCTGATCCGGACCAACGAGCACTACCTCGGCGACGCTGCCTACTTCCCCGAGCGCTTCGGGGCGACGATCGTCCCGGCCATCCTGGACCTGATCGAGGCCAGGCCCGTCCCGAAGCAGCTGCTGATCGAACCGGCCTGGGTGGACGCCACGACGATCAAGACGGTCTATCCGAGCTGACCCGCGGGGCCGGCCCGAACCCGGGCGCGCGGAGCCTACGCGCGCGTCTCCGAGGTGAGGACGCCGGCTTCCGCGTCGGAAGCGGCGGGAGGCATCCCGGTCAGCACGGGACGGCCTCCGCGGCGGTTATGGCGCCGACCTCGTGCGTGCCGCCATGGCATGCATCGACCGCGGCGACGATCGCCGCAGCGAATTCGGGCAGCGCGGCGGCCACGGCGGCCGTCAACGGGGTCCCTGCCTCGAAACAGCCGCCGCCGATCCCGACGAAGGTGCCGACCGGCGGGGCGTCGCGCAGCGTCGCGGCGAGCGCAAGGACCTGCTCGAGCGGCAGCTCGTGCGACGAGCGCAGGTCGGGGGCGCGCCCGGCCGCCTCGAGCGTGCGGGCCCGGTCGACGAGCGCGGCAAGCGGCCGGACCCAGATCTCCCCGGGACGGAGCCCGGCGACCGCATCGACCACCACGCAGGGCGCGTCGACCGGCAGGTCCATCAGCAGGAGGATGTCGAGCTGGCCGGCCGGCACGATCTCCGCGCGCTCGCGGAGGTCGTCGGCGACCAGGTCGACGGCCGCGAAGCCCGCAGCGTCGTCGCCGCGGGCAGGGTCGCCGCACACGAAGATCGGGAGGCGCGGGTTCATCGGGGGCTCCGTGGTCGGTGCTCGGCCGGCCTGGTTCGGCGCGGCGCCGCTCAGGCCTCCTCGACGCGGAGGTCGAGGAAGTGCGTGGCGCAGCTGATGCAGGGGTCGTAGCTCCGGATCATCTGCTCGAGTCGCAGGGTCGCCTCCGCATGCGGCAGGTCCAGGACCTGCTTTGCGGCGACGACGAGGTCCGCCTCGATGGCGGCCTGGTTCTGGCTGGTCGGGGGCACGATCTGCGCGTGCCGGATGCGTCCCGACTCGTCCACCTCGTAGCGGTGGAAGAGCAGGCCGCGAGGTGCCTCGGTGGCCCAGGCGGCAACGCCCGGTCGGCTCTGCCAGGCCACCAGCGGCTCCGACGGGGCCCGGTAGACGTCGATGATGTCGAGCGCCTCGGCACACGCGTGGACGAGCTCCACGGCACGCGCCACGATCGACGCGTAGATGTTCGTCCGGATCATCTCGGCGTACCCGGAGGCGGCCAGTGCCTCCTTCGCGAGCGGGTGGAGCTGCTCGCCGGCAAGCACCACGCGCGCGGCCGGGCCGAGCAGGTAGACGCCCTTGCCGTCGAGGGAGCGGGCGTGGAGCGCGTTGGTGCCCTCCACCTGGAACTCCTCGAAGGCATCCCGCCACGCGGTGGGCGGCAGGTCCACGCCATCGGAGCTGACGATCCGCCCGTCGTTGAACGGGTACTCGCCGGCGTGCCGCAGGCTCACCAGGCGCGGTTCGCGCGCGAAGGCCGGCATCGTGAAGCCGGACACGACCCTGACCGTCTCCTGCGCGAAGGCGAGCGCCTCCTCGAGGGCCGGCCGGTGCTCCTTGAGCTCGCTGACCCGGGGGGCGCGGCTCCAGCCGCCAACCCGGACGCTGACGGGATGGATCGGCCGGCCGCCGAGGATCTTGATCAGGTGGTTGCCGGCCTTCTTCAGCTTGAGAGCCTGCTCGACGAGCGGACGGTGATCGGCCGCCATCGTGATGCCGCTCTCGTAGCCCAGGAAGTCCGGGGCGTGGAGGAAGAAGATGTGGAGCGAGTGGCTCTCGATCCACTCGCCACAGTAGAGAAGCCGCCGGAGGGCCCGCGACTGCGGGTCGATCCGGACCCCGAACAGGTCCTCGAACCCGTGGACGGCGCTCATCTGGTACGCGACGGGGCAGATCCCGCAGATCCGCGCGACCATGTCGATGACCTCGTCGGGGGTCCGCCCGACGACGAGCTGCTCGAAGTAGCGCGGCGTCTCGAAGATGCCGAGGCGGGCTTCGATGACCTCCCCGTCCCTCACCCGGAGCTTGAGCGAGCCTTCACCCTCGACGCGGGTGAGCTCGTGGACCTCGTAGACGCGCTCGTCCACGACCTTCTCCACCGTCGTCCCGCGGCTCATGCCTTTCCTCCCCGCGGCGCCGGCTCGGCAGCCGTCGTGGCTCCGCGCGCGCTGCGCGCGCCGCCGAGCTCGGTGACCATGCTCCGGAACGGCTCCGAGTAGGCCGTGAAGCCGGCGAAGAGCCGGCCGATCTCCTCGCGCGGCCGATCGCCGGCCATCTGGAGATGGCGGGTGAGGCCGGCGGCGTTTGCCTGCTCGCGTGGCCCGAAGCAGCCGTAGCAGCCGCGGCCGTAGCGCGGGCAGATGGCGCCGCAGCCGGTCTGGGTGACCTGGCCGAGGCAGGGGATCCCCTTGCTGACCATCACGCAGACGACGCCGCGTCGCTTGCACTCCATGCAGACGGCCTCGTCGCGCAGCTGCGGGCGCCGACCGGTGGTGAGTGCGGTGAGGAGCTCGACGAGCTGGCCCGGATCGATCGGGCAGCCGCGCAGCTCCGCGTCCACGATCACGTGCTCCGCGACGGGCGTGGAGCGGGCGAGCGAGGAGATCCACTCGGGATTCGAGTAGACACCCGCCCGGAACGCATCGTGATCGCCCCAGTTGCGGAGCGCCTGGATGCCGCCCGCGGTCGCGCAGGCGCCGATCGTCACGAGGAAGCGGGTCCGCCGGCGCAGCTCGACGATCCGTTCCAGGTGGGCGGGCTCCGAGACGGAGCCTTCGACGAACAGGACGTCGTAGGGCCCGGCCGAGCGAGCCGACGTCGCCTCCGGGAAGTCCACGATGTCGAAATGCTCGACGACGGAGAGCAGCTCGTCCTCGAGATCGAGGAGGGTGAGCTGGCACCCGTCGCACGAAGCGAACTTGACGACGCCGACGCGGGGGCGTGCCGCGACGGGGGCGTGAGCCATCAGATGCCCTCCCGGCCGAAGGTGTCACCGAGCTGCGCGATCGAGAAGACCGGGCCGTCACGGCAGACGAAGTACTTGCCCATCTGGCAGTGCCCGCACAGGCCGATCCCGCACTCCATGTGGCGCTCGAGCGTCACGTGGATGCGGGACGCGGACACGCCGCGGCCCGCGAGCGTCGTGGCAGCCGCCTGCATCATCCGCTCGGGACCGCAGACGAACGCGATCATGTTGGAGCCGTCCCAGGCAGCCTGGTCGAACAGGTGGGTCACGATGCCCACCCGCCCCGACCAGTCCGGGCCGGCGCGGTCCACGGTCAGGCTGACGTCGATTCCGTCGCGCTGGCCCCAGCGCTCGAGCTCGTCGCGATAGAGCAGGTCGGCCGGCGTGCGGGCGCCGTAGAAGAGCTTGACGTCCCCGAAGCGACGCCGGTCGGCGACGATCGCGTGGAGGACCGGCCGGAGCGGCGCGAGGCCGATGCCGCCGGTCACGATGACGAGGTCGCGCCCGACCGCGCGGTCGAGCGGCCAGTTGTTGCCCAGCGGTCCGCGGAGGCCGACCTGGTCGCCCACCTGGAGGGCGCACATCGCCTTCGTGGCGGGGCCGGCGCCCCGGATCGTCAGCTCGATGCCGTCCGCGAGGAAGCGGCTGATCGAGATCGGGAGCGGCGGGAAGCCCGGCAGCGCGACCATCGCGAACTGACCGGTGCTGCCGTGGCTGAACGCCGGGTCGACGCCCGTGATGGTGAGGGTGGTCGTGTCCGCGGTCTCGGCCTTCGTGTTGACGACCTTTGCCGTCACGAAATCGTTCGGCGTGGCAGCGACCGGCTCCACGAGACGCGACTCGGGTGAGAGGGGGACGGGCGGCGCGATCGCGTTCAGCTCGTCGCGGACGTCGATGCCGACCGGGCACCAGGTGATGCAGCGGCCGCAGCCGACGCATCCGGACGTCCCGAACTGGTCCCACCACGTCGCGAACTTGTGGGTGAGCCACTGCCGGTAGCGGTCCCGCGGTCGGGCCCGGAAGCTGCCGCCGGCCACCTTCGCAAAGCCGGGGCTGAAGCAGCTGTCCCAGCTCCGGCTGGCGAGCGCCGCCTTGCCGCTCATGTCCGTGGATTGCGTCAGCGTCGTGCAGAAGCAGGTGGGGCAGGCCAGCGTGCAGTTCCCGCAGGTGATGCAGCGTTCCGCAACCTGGGCCCACCGCGGATGGTCGAGCTGGGCGAGGAGCCGGTCGTGGAGGCCCTCCGCGGGGATCGGATCCCCGATCCGGGCGCGCACCGCCGCGACCGTGGCCGCCGCCCCGTACTGCTCCGCCGCCGTCGCGGCGCGCAGTGGGAGGCGCTCCAGGACCGTGCGGCCTGCCGGCGTTCCCGCGTCGACGAGAAATCCGGCGTCGAGCTCGGTCAGGGAGAGATCGAAGCCCTCCGTGACCTCGGGACCGGTTTCCATCGACGTGCAGAAGCAGGTCGATGCCGACGTGGTGCACTGGACCGCAACCACGAACACGTTCGCGCGCCGGACCATGTAGTCGGGATCGATGAACTCGGTGCCGATCAGGACCCGGTCCTGGACGGCGAGGGCCGCGATCTCGCAGGCGCGGGCGCCAAGGAAGGCGAGCTTCGGGGGGACGGCCTGCTCGGGCTCGAACGAGACCTTGTGGCCGTCGTGGGTCGACCGCGTGAGCGGGATCAGCGCCGGGAAGGTCCATTTCTTCCACGCTGTCGGTCCCACCACGTAGCCGAACAGGCGCTCGTCCCCGCGCCGGCGGAGGCGATAGCGGCCGGGCGACTGCTCGTCGCCCCAGCCGCGCGGCAGCTCGTCCACGGACGAGATGTCGTCATAGACGATGGAGCCGTCGGCCACGGTGGGGCCGATCAGGCGCCGGCCGTCCTCGCGGAGGAGGTCGAAGAGAACCTGGAGGTCAGCGCGAGCGAGGAAGCCCGGTCCCTCGATGGTGGGGCGGCTGCCCCGGGTCGAGCGCTGGACCGGCATCACCATGTTCGAACCTGCTCGGCCGCAAAGAGGTCCAGGAGCTGGACGCGGGTCGCGTTGAGGCGCCGCGCGACGGCGACGAGGACTCGCGGATAGAGGGCCTGCGCGAGCGCCGCATCCTCCCGCAGCGCGGCTCGCAGGGCAGGACCCTCGAACGTGATCGCTTCGACGGCCTCGATGGCAACGGCGGTCGAGGTGGCGCGATACGGCGGCACCAGGGCGGACCATCCGTAGACGTCCCCCGGCTCCACGGTGAGGATCGTGAAGTCGCCGCGCTCCGGGACGTGGGTCCGAAGGGCAACGCGACCCTTGGTGACGACGCCGAAGGACTTCGACTCATCTCCTTCCCGGAACAGCTCCTGGCCCGGCTCCGCCGCGAACGTGCGGCTGAACTCGGCGAGGCGCATCTGGATCCCCGGCTCGAGGCCTGAGGCAAACCACGTGGAGTTGAGGACGGCAACAAGCGAACCATGGTCCTGCATGGGGTCAGTCTCACCGCCCGCGATGGGGTCGCGGCAGGGCCGGTGGGCACGCGGTCGGGGGCCACGTGTCCCCGGCGACTCCGCGGCGGGCCTGCCCGAACGCGCACTCGTCCGAAACCCTGCCGTGACCGATCGGCAACCGGCTGATCTTCGCGTCGGTCCGCGAACGCTGCCCGCGGGCGCGGATCGCGCAGGTCAGAGCTTCGGCAGCTCCTGGCCCGGACCGAGGGCCGCGGCAAAGAGGTCGCCACGTTCGGCGATTCGCGGCAGGATCGTGCGGATTGTCCAGCGGTCGGGTCGCAGGGCCGGATCGTCCAGCTCCTCCCAGGTGATCGGCGTCGAGACCGGCAGGCCGGCCGCGGGCCGGGGCGAGTACGGTGCGACGAGCGTCCGGTTCCGCCAGTTCTGGGTGAAGTCGAGGCGCGCGCGACCGCCGCGCTGGCCCTTCGACCACTCCCAGCTCACGAGGTCCGGCACGGCCGCGCCGACGGCCCGCGACACCTGCTCCACCCAGGCGCGCGTCTCCTCAAACGAGTAGCCGGCCCGGATCGGGACGAACACCTGGACGCCACGCTTCCCGGTCACCTTCGGGATGCCGGTCACACCGAGGTGCTCGAAGGCGCGTCGGTAGAGCCGGGCGAGCTCGAGGGTCTCGTCCCAGGTGGTCCGCTCGCCCGGGTCGATGTCGATGAGGGCCCAGCGCGGCTCGCTCGGCGCGTCGATCGGCGAGGTCCACGGGTGGATCTCGAGCGCGGCCTGGTTCCCGAGCCAGGCGAGCGTCGCGAGCCCGTCTGCGACCACGTAGGCGTGGGGGCGCCGGTCGGGCGGGTCCGGCTCGCGCCAGCGGGTCACCCAGTCCGGCGTGCCGCGCCCGACGTCCTTCTGCCAGAAGAACGGGCCGGCGATCCCGTCCGGATAGCGGGCGAGGTTGAGGGCGCGACCCGCCAGGTGCGGCAGGAGGACAGGCCCCACCTCGACGAGATAGCGGACCAGGTCGCGCTTCGTGACCGGCGAGTCAGCGGGCGCACCCGATGCTTCGCGGCGCCGTGCGACCGACGGCGCGTCGGCCGGCGCATCGGGCGAGGCCGACGATGCTCCCGACCCCGGGGCGAGCACCTTCTCGAGATTCGTGAGCGCGACCTCGCGACCGCCGATGCTCCACGTCCCGCCGCGAGCGGGGATCCCGGCAAGGGCAGCAAGCTCCTCCGCCGTCGCGGGCGCGAATGCCACCGTCGAGACCGCGGTGACCGTCGCCACGGACGGGGCGGGAGCCGCGGACGCGGTCGGCGGGGCTGCGGCCGTGGCCGGCGAGCGACCCACGGCCGAGATCGCCGGACGTGGACGACGAGCCAAGCCCGCCTTGGCGAGCGCCCGGGCTGCAGCCTCCGGACCGATCGCGACCTGCCGCTCGACCGAGGCCGGGTCGACCTCGGGCGCCTCCTGGGAGAACGAGGCCTGGCGAACGATCCCGTCCCGCGACCAGCCGCCGATCTCGGCGCGGATCACAAGCTCCGGCGCGGCCCAGACCGCGCCTGGCGTCCGGGCGAGGTCGTCGGGCGCGTCATCGAAGGGCGGCGTGTCGCGGGCGAGCCCGTCGATCGCCGCGCGCAGGCGGACCCGCGTCGCCGAGTCGAGACCGCTCCCGACGCGCCCCGCGTAGCGGAGCCGCCCGTCCGTCATCACGCCCACGACGAGTGCGCCGAGATCGCGGTGGCTGCCCTGGCCCCGGACGTATCCCCCCACGATCAGCTCCTGGGTCGGGCGAACCTTGAGCTTGAGCCAGGCGGCGGAGCGCCGGCCGGCCTCGTAGCGGCTGCGGCGATGCTTCGCCATCGCACCTTCGAGGCCCTGGGCTGCGGCCGCCTCGAAGAACGCGATCCCGTCGCGCTCCACGTGCCCGCCGAAGCGCACCCGGGGGTGCTCCCGCAGGACGAGGCGCAGGATCGCCTTGCGCTCCTCGAGCGGCACGTCGAGGTACGACCGGCCCGCGCACCAGGGCAGGTCGAAGGCCATGAAGGCGAGGGGCGCGGCCCGTCCCACGTCGCGCTCGGGACCGCTTGCGGGGAGGTCCGAGGCGCTGAAGCCACCCCCGAGGCGTGCCTGGAGAAGTCCGAAATCGGGCCGGCCCTCGGGATCGAGCGCCACCACCTCGCCGTCGACGATGGCTTCGGGCGCGGCCAGCCACGCAGGCCTCCCGAGCAGCTCCGGGAAGCGGCCGCCGGCGTCGTGGCCGTTCCGCGTCCTGAGCGCGACGGTCCCGCCGGCCACGATCGCCTGGAGCCGGTAGCCGTCCCATTTCGGCTCGAACAGCCACGCCTCGTCGTCGAACGGGGCGGTCCCAGGCGTCGCGAGCATCGGCTCGACGAAGGCCGGCTGGTCGGCGACCCGGGACCCGGGCGGATCAAGGGTCGGGAGCGGCGCGGGCGCCGGGCGATCGGTGGCAGGCGGCACGCGGGCCGCCACCTCCTCGTTCGTCCGGCCGGTCCGCACCGACGTCGGGGAGGT
This sequence comes from Candidatus Limnocylindrales bacterium, assembly GCA_038214375.1. Taxonomy (GTDB): domain Bacteria; phylum Chloroflexota; class Limnocylindria; order Limnocylindrales; family CSP1-4; genus CTSoil-043. Next base: position 87,759 of record JBBQRX010000002.1, on the reverse strand, counting down.
CTCCGGGTCCCAGCCGGGGATCGCCTCTGGCCCGGCCTTCGCGATGAGCAACCACGGTTCGCCCGGGCTCGCGGTGCGCACGAGGGTGAAGCGCCCGGCGAGCTTCTCACCGCGAAGCCGGAACTTCAGCTCGCCGGCCCGGAGCGCCTCGCCCGGGTCCCAGGTGAGCTCCGGCTCGAACGTGCCCCAATCCCAGCAGATCGAGTCCCCCGCGCCGTAGTCGCCCTTCGGGATCACGCCCTCGAAGTCGAGGTACTCGATCGGGTGGTCCTCGGTACGGGCCGCGAAGCGCTTCTCCTCGGGGTCACGGGTCGGCCCCTTCGGCAGCGCCCAGGACGCGAGGACGCCATCGACCTCGAGCCGGAAATCGTAGTGGAGACGACTGGCCCGGTGACGGTGGACGACGAACCGTCCGCAGCCGCCGGGCGCGGTGGCGGTCGCGGGCTCCACGGTCCCGGCGGGACCAGGCGCGGATCCACCCGGCGCCGACCCACTGGGGGCAGGTTCCGGCGTGCGGCCGAAATCCCGCTTCTGCCGATAGCGGTCCAGCGACACGACGGAGCTCGTTTCCCGGCCGGGTCAGAGCGGCAGGCGACGGAGGACGGCGAGGAACGGCGGCAGCTCCCGTGGCGCCGCGACCACGGGCACGCGGTACCAGGCGTCCCGGGCCGGGCCGGGTCGCAGACGCGCATCGAGCCGGCGGGCGGACAGCGCCCGGAAGCCGAGCGCGCCGAGCGCGGTCGCGACCGTGCTGCCGTCGCCGATGAACCCGCGCCCGGCAAGGCACCAGCTCGACGGGCGCAGGAGCGCCGCAAGCTCGCCGCGACGCTCGGCGAACGGCCGCGCCGCAAGCGAGTCCCCGTCGAGGTACAACAGGTCCGAGGCGACGAGCGCCGCGGCGCCGCGGCCGGACGTCCGCGCCGCGGTGCCATGGCCGGACGTCCGCGTGCCGCCGCTCACGGTCTCGCCGGTGAGGCGCCGCTCGAGGAGCGTCCTGCTGGGCCGGCCGCGCGCATCGAGCACCATCAGCGTCACGTCAACGACCACGCCGTCGGCGCGGACCAGGTCCGCGACCCCCGCGAGCTCCGGGAAGCTCGCGGTCGGGTCGCCGAGTGCCTCGGCTCGCAGGCGAACCACCCCGCCCTCGACGAGCACGAATGCGCGGATGCCGGGCCACCACGGCTCGAAGAAATAGCCGGGGTGGTCGAACGGGCCCTCGCCATCGGTCGGGCGCATCGGCACGATCCGCTCCGGAAGGCGCGAGACGCTCGGAGCGAACTCGAGCGGGAGCGGGTCGCCCGTGGTGGTCCGTGTCATGGCCGGATTGTGGCGCGCCGGGCCCACCCACGCCGCCGTTCGTGCCGGGTGGGTCGTGCCGACCGTGAGAGCGGGGCGCCCGTCGTCAGGCCGACTTGCGTCGAACCAGCTTCCGCGGCGCGGCCTCGACCGGCTCGGCATCTTCGGCGATAGGGACGATCTTCTTCGGGCGACGAGCCGGGGCCGCCTCGCGCCCGACGACCGCCTCCTCGGCCGCGGCCTCCTCGTCGCGATTCGCGCGCGCGGTCCGGGCGGCATTGACGCTCGCCTCGAGCGCGGCCATCAGGTCCACGAGCTGGCCACCGGCCGGGGCCTCGTCGGGCTCGGCGATCGCGCGTCCCTCGACCTTCGCCTCGATCACCGCCTCGAGTGCCTGGCGGTACTCGTCGCGATACTCGGTCGGGTCGAACTCGCCGGTCATCGCCGCGATGAGCTGGGCCGCCATCTTGCGCTCGGCCGGCTTGATCTCGACATCCTCGGCGGGCAGGTCCAGCTCGTCGGTCGCGCGGATCTCGTCGGGCCAGTGAAGCGTCTCGAGGACCATCGCATTGGCATGCGGGTTGAGCGCGGCGAGCGCCTCGCGGTCCTTGATCACGACCTTGCAGATCGCGGAGAGCCCCTGCTCGGCGAGCACCTCGCGCAGCAGCGCGTACGCCTTCTTGCCGATCGACTCGGGCTCGACGTAGTAGGCCTGCTTGACGAAGCGGACCGGCTCCTCCTCGGCCGGCCGGGCCGGGACGAACTTCTCGATTTCGATCGAGCGGACGGTCTTGAGCGGAACGCTCGCAAGGTCCTCGTCGGTGATCACGACGTACTGGTCCTTGGCGTACTCGAACCCCTTGACCGTGTCGCCGCGCGAGATCACGTCGTCGTGGAAGGGGCAGAACGTCTTCATCTGGATCCGGTTCAGACAGCTCGAATGGAGCATGTTGAACGCGATCCCCTTCGAATCGGTCGCGAGGTAGAGCCGTACCGGGATGGTCACCAGGCCGAACTGGATGGCCCCCCGCCACATCGAGCGTGCCATGGTCCTGTCACGTGCCTCGTCGGCGACCGCTCGGTGCCCGCCATGTGGTGGCGCGCCTTCCCGCGGCCGGGAGGGAAGGATACCCCGACCGCGCAAGAGGTCCGGCGCACGGCCCGGGGTTCGGGCTCGCCGGGTGTCAGCGCGGTCGGCGGGCGAGCGGCCGCCGCGTCGCGGGGTTCGGGCGCCATGTGCACCGGATGCATCATCGCGACGTTCGCCGAGACCGACCCCCGTCCGGGGCGTCAAGGTCGTACGTCGCACGCACGAATGTGACCGATCCCCGGCTAATCGAGCCCTCCTGGGCCCGGACGAGCCCTCCTGCTCCGTCGGTTCGGTCGGATGGTGCATCCAACGTACGGGGATGCCGGAATCGTGCGCCGGGCGTACGGAACCGACCAGACGGCGAGATTCGTCCGCGATTCGCTCGTGCCAGCCCCTGTCAGCGCGGTCGGCGGCCCTTGGGCGACTGCCGATGCGCCAGCACGAGCTCGACGACCGCATCCGCGACCGCCGGCAGCGCGGCCGCGACCGCCGGTGAAAGCGACTCGCCGGTCTCCATGTCCGCCGCACCGACGCGCACGACGAAGGCCGCCGGGGCAGCGCCGTACAGCTCGCGCGCCACGGCGAGCAGCTCACCGGGAGCGACGTGGTGGGACGACGCTCCCGGTCCGGCGCCGCTACCGGCCCCCGAGTCGGGCGACAACCGCCGGACCACGATGGCGCCAGGCGGATCGTCGGCGCTGGCATCGATGAGGATCACAAGTGACGCCCGGCTCATGTCGAGCGCGAGCTCGGGCGTCAGCTGGTGGCGGGCCAGGACGTCGATGTCGTCCGGGGCGCGCGAGGTTCCCGGGCCGCCCGACGCCCCGATCCGCGAGGTTCCCGGGCCGCCCGAAGCCCCGAGCCGCGGGTCCCCGGCGAGCAGCATCGCGGCGTGCCAGCCGACCCCGTCGTCGCCCCGCACCGTGTTGCCGTAGCCGATGACGAGGACGCCCCCGGCGTCGTCGCCGGGGGCGTCCGTGCGCTCGTCGTCGAACGAGCTCACCGAGACAGCTCGTCCAGCACCTTTCCGTCGGGCGCGAGCAGCTGGATCTGCAGCGCCATCTGGCCCAGGGCGTGCGTCGAGCAGCTCAGGCACGGGTCGTAGCAGCGGATGACCGCCTCGACCCGGTTGAGCATCGGCTCCGTGATGGTGTCGCCCTTGACGTGGCGCCGGGCCACCTGCAGGACGCTCCGGTTCATGGCCATGTTGTTGTGGCCCGTGGCGATGACCAGGTTTGCCCACTCCACGATGCCGTCGTCGTCCACCTTGTAGTGGTGCATCAGCGTGCCGCGCGGCGCCTCGGAGACGCCGATGCCCTCGTTCCGGTTGATGCCGGCGACGGACCGCACGTGCTTCGAGAGGATGTCGGGGCCGCGCAGGAGCTCCTCGATCTTCTCGATCCCGTGCAGCGTGTCGATCAGGCGCGCGTAGTGGTAGTGGAACGACGAGCCCGCGACGCGTCCCACGCGCCAGCGGAACTTCTCGAGCTCCTCGTCGGCGCGCGGGGTCCCCATCCGGTCGGCCACGTTGAGTCGCGCCAGCGGCCCGACCCGGTAGATGCCGTCCGGGTATCCCATCGCCTTCCAGTAGGTCGACTTCAGGTACGACCAGGGCTCGACCGCTTCGCCGATGTAGTCGTTGAACTGTTTCGGGTCGACCCGATCGGCGAGGAACTTGCCGTCGGCGTCGATGACACGGAGCCAGCCGCCGTAGTGGTCCACGTTCCCGTGGCGGTCGACCAGGCCCATGAATGCCGAGCGGAAGTTGCCGAACGTGGCCGCCTCGTCCTCCCAGCGCAGCATGTCGGACTTGTACCAGGCGATCGCGCGCTCGACCGCGGCGATCGCCTCGGGGACGCCGGCCAGGATCCGGTCGCGGACCTCGGCGGTCAGCGGCGTGGCCATGCCGCCGGGGACGATCCCCTCCGGGTGGATCCGCTTCCCGCCCAGCCATTCGATGATCTGCTGGCCCCACCGGCGAAGGGCGATGCCGTCCTTCGCGAGCTGGGGGTTCTGCCGGGCCACGCCCAGGATGTTGCGCACTGCCGGGTCCGCGTCGAACCCGAACAGGAGGTCCGGGGACGAGAGGTGGAAGAAGGAGAGCGCGTTCGACTGGACGATCTGGCCGAGGTTGATGATCCGCCGCAGGTCCTGCCCGGTCGGCGGCGGCTCGACGGCCAGGATGTCGTCGACGGCCTTGGCGGACGCGATGAGGTGGCTGACCGGGCAGATCCCGCAGATCCGGGCCATGAGCGCCGGCATCTCGTGGACTGGTCGTCCCTGGGTGATGCGCTCGAAGCCGCGGAACTGGGTGACGTGGAAATGGGCGTCCACGACCTCGCCGCGATCGTCGAGCTGGATCGTGATCTTGGAGTGGCCTTCGATCCGGGTGACCGGGTCGATGGTGATGGTGCGGGTCATGTCGGTCCCCCGTCAGCGCCCGAACCGCGAGCCGACGACGTCGGGGACGCGACCGGACAGCAGGTCATCGAGCAAGGTGTAGATCAGGTCGGCAGATGGCGGGCAGCCCGGCAGGAAGACATCGACCTTCACGACCCGGTGGACCGGCGTCGAGATTGGCAGAAGCCTCGGGACGATCTCCGTCGGCACCTGCGGGTTGAGCGTCACATTCTCCCGGTAGGCCCGGTCGAGAAGCGGCGCGACCCCGATCGGGTTCCGCATGCCCGGGACGTTGGACGTCACGGCGCAATCGCCGAACGAGACGAGGGTCTTCGTGCGCTCGCGGACCAGCTTGATCTTGTGGAGGTCGTCCTCGCTCGAGACCGCGCCCTCGACGAGGCAGACGTCGACATCCTCCGGGAACTCCTTGACGTCGACCAGCGGGCCGTAGACCAGGTCCGCCCGCCCGAAGATGTCGAGGATTCGCTCATCCATGTCGATCAGGGACATGTGGCAGCCCGAGCAGCCGTCGAGCCAGACGGTGGCGACGCGCGGTTTGCTCACAGCCCACGCTCCTCGGCGACGACCTTCATCCACGGCAGGAACGGTCGCTTGGTCTTGCTGCCGCGCGCGACGGCCCGGCCCTTCTCGAAGAGGGCGCCGGTCGGGCAGACCTGGACGCACTTCCCGCAGCTGGTGCAGGTGGGCGATTCGCCCCACGGGATCCCCATGTCCGTCTGGACCCGGGTCTCGAGGCCGCGGTGCATGACGTCCCAGGTGTGCGCGCCCTCGATCTCGTCGCAGACGCGGACGCAGCGAAGGCAGAGGATGCAGCGGTTGTGGTCGATGGCGAAGAGCCGGTGGCTCGCGTCGATGTCGACCTTCGGGTTGATCCGCGGCAGCTCGAAGTGGGTGACGCCGAGATCCTCGGCCGTGTCCTGCAGCTCGCAGTGGTTGTTCGCGACGCAGACCGCGCAGACGTGGTTGCGCTCCATGAACATCATCTCGGTCACCGTGCGGCGGTACTCGAGCAGGCGCTCCGAGTGCGCGGTGACGTCCATGCCCTCCGAGATCTTCGTCATGCAGGCCGCGGCGAGCTTCGGCGAGCCCGCGATCTCGACCATGCACAGGCGGCAGGCGCCGCGATCGTGGATCCCTTCGAGGTGGCAGAGGCCCGGGATGTCGATCCCGTTCTCCTCCGCGACCTCCATCACACTCTGCCCCTCCGACCCGGCGACGTCCCTGCCGTCGATCCGGAACGTGAAGACCGTGCTCATGCCATCACCTCTGCCGGCTCGATCGCGCAGACGCCGGCGGGACAGACCCGGTCCACGATGTGTGCCAGGTACTCGTCCCGGAAGTAGCGCAACGTGCTGAAGATCGGGTTGGGTGCCCCCTGGCCGAGCCCGCACAGCGCGGTCTTCTGGATGATCCCCGCCAGCCGCTCCAGCTGGGCAAGGTCGGCCATCGTGGCCTCGCCGCGGGTGATCAGGTCGAGCAGCATCCAGAGCTGGGTGGTGCCCACCCGGCAGGGGACGCACTTGCCGCACGACTCGTCGCGGCAGAAGTCCTGGAAATACTTGGCGACGTCGACCATGCAGGACGTGTCGTCCATCACGATCAGGCCGCCGGACCCCATGAACGAGCCGACCTCGATGAGGGACTCGTAGCTGACGGGCATATCGAGGTGCTCGGCCGGGATGCAGCCACCCGACGGGCCGCCGGTCTGGACGGCCTTGAAGGGCCGGCCGTCGATGATCCCGCCGCCGATGTCGTACACGATCTCGCGGAGGGACATCCCCATGGGGACCTCGACGAGGCCGGTGTTCACGATGCGGCCTGCGAGGGCGAAGACCTTGGTGCCCTTGCTCTTGCCGACGCCGATCGCCGCGTACCACTCCGGGCCCTTGCGCAGGATCGTCGACACGCTCGCGAAGGTCTCGACGTTGTTGATGAGCGTCGGGCAGTCCCACAGGCCCTCGACCGCCGGGTATGGCGGCCGTGGGCGCGGCGTCCCGCGCCGTCCCTCGACCGACGCGATGAGGGCGGTCTCCTCGCCGCACACGAACGCGCCCGCGCCCAGGCGGATCTGGATGTCGAACGCGAACGAGGTGTCGGCGATCCCGGCGCCCAGGTACCCGGCGCGCTGCGCCAGCCGGATGGCCGTCCGAAGGCGCGCCACGGCAAGCGGGTACTCGGCCCGGCAGTAGATGTAGCCCTCGGTCGCGTGGACGGCGAAGGCCGCGATGGCCATCCCCTCCAGGATGCGGTACGGGTCGCTCTCGAGGACGCTGCGATCCATGAACGCGCCCGGGTCGCCCTCGTCCGCGTTGCAGATGACGTACTTCTGGGTGCCCTGCGCCTTGGCGACGGTCGTCCACTTCAGGCCGGTCGGGAAGCCCGCGCCACCGCGACCGCGGAGCCCGCTGCGAGTGATCTCGTCGCGCACCTCGGCGGAGGTCATCTCGGACAGCCCCCGCTTGAGCGCTTCGTACCCGCCGCGCTCGATGTAATCGTCGAGGCTTTCCGGGTCGATCCGGCCCATGTTCTCGGTGGCCACCCGGAGCTGCTTCTCGAAGAAGGGTCCTTGCGGCTGCCGCGTGTCGCCGGGCTTGACCGCCTCGAGGGCCTTCACGATGCCGTCGAGGTTGTCCGGGGTGACGCGATCGAAGAGCTGGCCCGTCTCCGCGATCTCGACGAGTGGCCCTGCTGCGCACAGGCCGAGACAGCCGACGCGCTTGATGGTCACGTCCGTAAGGCCGGCCTCGGCCGCGCGCTCGCCCAGGCGCAGGGTGATGTCGTGGGATTGGGCCGACATGCAGCTGGCCGCCTCGCACACGTACGCGGACGCGCGGGCCGGACCTTCGTGGACTTCTTCCGTGATCACGCGGCGGCGGATGGGCCGCGCCGCGGCCGGCATCTCGCTCACATTGCCTCCAGCTGGGCGACCAGGTCGCCCACGTTGACCTTGCCTTTGACGTCGCCGTCGACGATCACGGCGGGAGCCAGGCTGCACGCGCCCAGGCACCGCGCGGTCAGCAGCGAGACCTTGCCGTCCGCGGTGGTCTCCTTGGGCTTCACGTGGAGCCCGCGGTCGAGCCCCGCGAGGATGTCCTTCGCGCCGTTGATGTAGCACGCGGTCCCGGTGCATACGACGCAGGTGTGCTCGCCCTGCGGCTTCAGGGTGAAGAAGGAGTAGAACGTCGCGACGCCGTACACGCGGGAATGGGGGACCCCGAGCGTGTCGCCGACGAAGTTGAGCGCGTCGGTGTCGAGGTAGCCGAACGCCTCCTGGGCGGCATGGAGTGCTTCGATCAGGGCCGGAGGGCGATCCCCGAGACGGCGCATCCGCGTCTCGACGATCTTCCAGCGCTTGTCGTCGCTGGGGGCGGCCGGTTTGTGGTACAGGATGGGCATGTGGCCCCCTCCAGTCGGTACGAAGGCGAGTGCCGGCCAGCAACGTGCCGACGGTCTGGGTATCACGAGGTCGTGCGGGACCCGCGGGCCCACGCACGATGAGCATAGGAAGCGCCGCCGCCGCCGCCGGGTGCCGCATTTCCCGGATCCGGGGGCCGCTCCGCCCGTGGGCGGCCTGTGCCGTGCGTTCCGCGGCCGCGCTGCGCGCCCCGGCGGTCGCGCCCGGGTCAGTACGGGGGTCGCAGTCCCGGGAACATCGGGAAGTGGCGCACGTTCCGGGTGAGGACTCGGGCCCCCATCCGTTCGGCCGCGGCTGCCACCAGGAGATCGACGATCTCGATACCCTGGTGCGAGCCCCGATAGGCGCGTCCAAGCTCTCCTGCGCGATCCGCGAGATCGACGTCGACCGACACCCACTCGATGAGGCCGAGGAGGCCGGTCGTCACCGCCTCCTCGCTGGGGCGCATCCCGCGAAGGACCTCCGTTCGGACCGGGGTGATGCTCAAGAGACGCGAGTCGCGTTGTCGGGCCGCGGCGACAGCCGCGGTCGCGCCCGGCGTATCCCGGAGAACGCCGATCAGCACGTCGGCGTCGACGACGATGCTCACCGTTCCCTCGCCGGCTCTTCGTGCCACAAGCGATCAAGGTATCTCTGCTTCGCGAGGTCAGCGCGCCGCAGGTCCTTCAGGTACGCAGACCGGTCCTCACCTGGCTCCTCCTTCCACGCGCCCGTTGCGGCGTCGAGGACGGCCATGAACTCCTCGAGGGTCGGCCTGTGGACATACTTCTCGTCGATCGCCTCGCGGATGAGCTGGGACTTGGTCTTGCCCGTCTCGATCGAGGCGCGTTCGAGCGCAGCGCTCTCGCCGGGGGTGAGGTAGATCTGCGTGCGGTCCACGATGTATGTATACATCGTGCCGAGCCTACCGTCGAGCGCTTTGCCGCCGCTTACCGGAGCGACGCGGCCGTGACGCGGCCGACGGCCTCCGCCGATGACGCGCCGCCCCCGGATGTGATGCGCGGGCCGTGTCGGCGGTAGCGGCCCCAGCCTTTCCGCCCCCGGCCCGCGGCCTATCCCGCGGCGCGGAGCTCCGCCTCGGCGTCGGCGACCTTGACCAGGATGCCGGCTCGCAGCGCGTCGAGCCCCGTCCAGACGCCCTTCGTGGCGTTGCTGATGGAGGTCAGATTGCTCTTGAGCGTCTTGATGGCCTCCAGCTGCTCGCGCACGCCCGCGAGAGCCCGCGCGATCGCCGCCGCATCGACCTCGACCTCGCGCTCGTCCAGGGTGGCCATGGCCAGCAGGCGGGCCAGCCGGATTGCCGCAGCCAGGAAGGCCGGCTCCGGAGCCTCCGGGTCGACGACGCAGTAGACGTCGCCGCCGATGACCGTGAAGGGGTCGATGCCCGATGGTGCGTGGGCCGGAGTGAACACGATGACCCCCACGGCCGCGCCGCGGTTCTCCTTCGCCTCGCGCAGCTCCTCGCGGATGGCGCGGAGCGACATTGGGCGGTCCTTCGCCTCCACGACCACGCGCACGTCATGGCCGCGGGTGAGCCCGGGGTCCAGGGTCAGGACGAAGTCGCCCTTCTTCGACCTGAGGACGGAGCCCGTCTCGACCGCTGTCCGGTCGAGCAGGTCGCCGGCGCCGCGGGCGCCATCCGCCAGCATGCCCTCGAGGAGGTCCTCGAAGTCGCCGCCCTTGGCGGTGCCCTTCGCGCGCTCCTGGGCGCGCGCGGTCGAGGCGGCCTCCAGCGCGGCGATGCGCTCGTTGAGCTTGTTGAAGCCCTCGGTCATCTCGCCGCGGAACTGGAAGAGGGGAGAGCCCAGGCGAGTCGGGTCGAGGAGGGTGGCCAGCTTGCTGCCGTCGCCGTCGATGTAGGCCCCGAGGAGCGTCTTGATGCGGCCGATGGCGCTGTCGCGCTTGGTCTCGTCGAAGAGCTCGTCGGTGAGCGAGCGGAGCTTGCCGCGGTCGCCAAGGAAGGCCTCGAGCGTGCGCGGAAGGCGCCCGTCGCCGTCGGCGAAGTTCTGGCGGAGGAGCTGATCGAGGGCGGTGGCAGCCCTGGTGTTCGCGTCTTCCGTCTGGCGCAGGAGGGTCGCGAACTCGGCGCGAACGGCATCGACGTTGACCGTCACGCCGGCGTCCATGAGCGCGGTCAGGCCGATCTTGAGCGCGCGCTCGACGAGGCCGGCACGCTCCTCGGCGGGACGCTCGGTGACGAATGCGGCCAGGCTGGCATCCACGAGGACCAGGCGGTCGACAACGACGCGGTCGCGCTCGACCGAGATGCGGGTGGCGATGACGGGGGCGCTCGTCGGCGTGCCGACCGGCGGCAGGCTGGTGGCCGCCGAGCCCGAGATGGGCACGCGGCCGGCGGGGGAAGGGAGGGTCACGACGTTGGCGGGGGCGTCCATGGCCCGGACTCTGGGGGTGGGCCGTGCCAGCTAGGGTGTCACGGTTTCGGAGAGCAGGCGGAAGCCCGCCGACCGCAGGTACTCGTACGTCTCATCGAGGACCGGAATTGGCGGCACGAACACGACTGTCACGTCGCGCGCTCGGGTCAGGAGCACCCGATAGGCGTTCAGGCGAAGTCGGAAGGGATCCTTGAGCATCCACTTCTTCTGATAGCCGCGCGCGTAGTCGTTCGTCCAGCGGCCACGTTCGCGGATGAAGTCGGTGCCCCAAGCCAGGAGCGTCGCATCAAGCTCCAGCCCTTGGGCACCGAACTCTGTGACGCACTCGCGGAGCGCGCGACACGACCGTCCGAGGTAGTCGCCATCCCCCTCGCCGTACCACGGCCCGAAGTGGACGCGCTTCGTCGATTGGAAATCGTTGTTCACGCCAAATCGTGGGAGCACCCGGTCCTTGGAAGATGCGATGAGCCCAAACCTCGCCGATGGATCGTCGCGATAGCGCTGCCGCAGATAGTCGCCCGCCTCCGCCAGATCACGCGTGATTCGGAGGTGATACGCCTGCTGCTCCAACGCCTGCGCCAAGGGGAGGAGGCCTCCGGGAGCCGCTGTTCCCTCGAGCAGCTTCGCCACGTGCAGGTGGTTGTCATCCGCAACGTGGTACCTGAGCTCTTCATCGAGACGAAGTGCGGGTTCGATCGTCGAGCGGTCGAGATCGCCAAACTCGTCTCTCAGGTCCGGGGAAGCATGTGTATGCCAGCCCTCACCGCGGCTTCGCTCAACGGCTCGCCGCCACTGGATGGAACCGCCTTCCTCGCCAGTGTGGATCTCCTGGCCCGTACCGATCAGGCCGATCACGACGCACCAGCCGGGGACTCTCTCGGCGAACTCGATGAAGTGCTCAGGCTCAGAGAGACCGTCGCCATGCTCTGGGTGCTTCTCGGCCACCATGGCCGCGTCAAAGGCGCGCTGGGCCTCGTCAAAGATGAGCACGTGCTCCGGTGGGACGAGCTGATGACTGCGGCTGTACGTCTTGACGTATTCCTTGACACCACGGACGAACGCCTTTCCTCCGCCTCCCGCTCCCTTCAGCTCGTACTGCAGGACTTCAACGAGTGGGCCGTTGCCGGACAGGAAAACGGCTGGGGCGGAGGGCTTGCCGTCTCCGCGATCCACCGCCAAGTCATCGAGCCACCTCGCGTGGGCAACTTGAAGGCCGACGAGGGTCTTGCCCGAACCGGGCACACCTGTCAGAAGAACGAGGCGGCGCGTTCGCGTACGAGCGGCCTCGTGGATGATTTCAGAGATCCGGCGGAGGGCCGGTTCGGTGGCAGCGGCCGCTCGATGAATGCGCGGGAGGTCGCCATGCTCGAAGAGGACCCGAGCCGACTCGATGAGGCTTGGCAGCGGGCGATAGGCATCCGACGCCAGGAATCGGCTCGGGATGACGATCGCCTGCGCGTCGTGAATGTCGAGTTGCTGGGCCAGGGTGTCGACTGCGTCGATTCCGAGGACGTGGATTCCCGCGTCCGCCGCGATGTAGCCAGACGCCTCCGTGAGCACGACCGCACCATGAACCGGTCGGTCGGCGCACTCGCGGTGATACGCCTTGAGATCACGAACGTACCCGGCGGCTTGGTCGATGTCGGCCCGATTGGCGTGCCGTCGACCCTTGAGCTCCAGAACCAGGACGGCCCCACCCATGAGAAGCACGACGTCGGGGCGTCGGAACTCGAGAGGAAGTTCGTATTCGAGAATCGCGGTGTAGTCAGTGGCCAACGAATCATCGAGAAGGACCTCGCGGACCTCCCGCTGCAGCGGCGGGATGGACAGGTCCCAGGCACGAACTTGTTCCGACGAAACGTCTCGGAGGAAGTCCTGAAGAGAGCCACGGATCCTGAATGCCGGCGTGGCCTGGAATTCAGGAAACGAGGACGCCCAGCCATGTCCAGCTTCTTCTCGTGTCGGATACCGCGTGTCGTCGACCATCGAAACCCAGGGTAGCAGCATGCTCCGGCCGGACCGTGGTGCTTGAACGGGCACGAGGAGGGCAGCGAACCCGCGCTACCGGTCGCAGCGAAGCTTGGCCAGCAACCCAGCATGCTGGTATCCTTGCGAGATGAAGGTGACGATCGACATCGAGCCCGAGCTCTACCGCGCGGTGAAGGTCGAGGCGGCGCGCGCCGACAGGAGCGTGCGCGAGATCGTCGACGAGGCGCTCACCGCGTGGCTCGAACGGCTCGAGGACGCCGAGGACGCCGCGGCGGCGGTCGAGGCGCTCGCCGAGTACGAGCGCGAGGGCGGTGTCGCGGCCGACGAGTTCTTCCGTGCCCACGCCGCCGAGACTCGCGCGACCTACGGTTCGTCCGGCGAGGGGTGAGCGACTCGTCCTGGAGGGTGGAAGTGGCGCCGGCGGCCCAGCGCCAGCTCCGGAAGCTGCCTCCGGACGCGACAGCGCGCGTGCGTGCCCCGATCCTCGCCCTTGCGCGCGATCCGCGACCGCCGGGTTCGGTGGTTCTCGCAGGAGGTCCGTCCTGGCGCCTGCGGGTCGGCGACATCCGGATCGTCTACCAGATCGATGAAGCTGCGCGCTCCATCGTGATCCTTCGCGTCGCGCGCCGGAACGAGAGCACCTACCGCCGCGTGCGGTGAGGCGCAGATGGAGGGCGCAACTGGTCGGGGACCCCTGGGGTCCCTTCCCATGTTGCCTCTCACGCGTGCGCGTCAGCCTCCAGCGGTCGCGAGATGTGCTCCACCTGGATCGTGCTGTGCTCGAGCGCCGAGGCACGCCTCCACTCGTGGAGGATCTGGTGGTGGTCGGCCCCGTCGGCGGCGATCAGGTGGGTCGTGATCAGCGGGAAGCCGGCGGTGATCTGCCAGGCGTGGAGGTCGTGGAACGCCGACGACACCGGGAACCCGCAGGGTTCGCTCCCGGACGGCGGGCAGAGACGGGCCGCGCGGCGTCGACTCCATGAGGACGTGCATCGCGTCGCACAGGAGCAGCAGCGCGCGCGGCACCACCAGGAAGACGATCGCGAGCGAGGCGACAGCGTCGGCGTAGTGGCAGCCGGTCGCGATCACCACCAGGGCGGCCACGATCGCGGCGATCGAGCCGATGGCGTCGCCGAGGACGTCGAGAAAGACGCCGCGGGCTGCGAAACCGGAGTGCTCCGAACGCATGATTAGGGCGGCGGTCCCGGAGCCCAGCAGACCGATCACCGCGGCGACGAGCATCGGCCCCGGCTCGGGCGTCTCGGGCGAAGTGACCTGGTGCGCCAGGCCGCGTGCGGGGATTCGCGATCTCGATCAGATGCCCGTCGTAGGAACCGTATGTCGAGTGGACCGCGACTGAACGGGGCTTCGGAGGCGGACCGGAGCGTGGGACGGACGCTGGATCCTGTCACGTGGTCGTCTGTCGGTCCAGATGACAGGAATCGGCCGGAGCGACCCTGCATACGGTACGCATGGCGAGCATCTGATCGAGTCGCGGCGGCCAGAGACGGGCGGAGGCGACGGACGGTCCGGGCGGGGCACGGGCGGCGAGCGGGTCGAGCTCCGTCGCGGCGGGAGGCATTCGACGGCGCGCCGCGGGCGCCACAATGTCCGAAAATCGGCGGGAGGCATCCGACGGCGCGCCGCGAGCGCCACAATGTCCGGGATCGGCGGAGTCGGCCGCCGGCACCCGCGAGCCAGGGAGATCCCGCGATGCCGTTCTCGGTCAACCTCGGTGGGCTCGGCTCGCTCGTGCGCCGGAGCGGGTCGGCGCCGTCACCCTTCGACGCGATCAACGGTCCGCGGCTCGCCGGCCCCCAGGGGAGCCATCCACTGCACGGGGTCCTGGCCGAGGAGCTGGTCAAGCCGGGGGATTGCGGGGTCTCGGGCGAGATCGTCCTTGACCATCCCGCGATGGTCGGCGAGGGGATCACGGGCAGCATCCGCGTGACGGCCGCCGAGCCCATCACCGGGCGCAAGGCCGCGCTGCGCCTGGTGGGGCTGCGGCTCGACGAGGTGACACGCTCCCAGGAGAACCATGACGGCGAAGGCCGCGTCACGAGCTCGGAGCACTGGGTCGAGGTGCACGGCAGGCTCTTCGTCGAGGATGCGTTCCTCGAGCCGGCCGTTCCCACCAGGTTGGAGCCGGGGCAGCAGTGGGAGGCGCGTTTCGCCGTCCCGGCGCCGCCCCTCGGCCCGCCGACCGCGCATCTCGGCGAGTCGATCGTTGCCTGGGCGCTCGAGGTCCGCTGGGACAAGGCGCTCGGTCACGACCCCTTCGTGGCGGTCCATCTGCCACTCGCCCAGCACCCGGACCTGCTGCGCGCGGGCGTCGGCAAGCAGGGCGGCGTGAGCCTCATGCAGGGCGTTCCCGTCGGCGACGCGACGATCGGGGTGACATCGCCGCTGCCGGTCCCGGCGGGCTCGGAGATGACGGTGTCGGTGCGATGGCCGTCGGCCCCTGCCAGCACGAAGGGCCGCCTCGAGCTCCACCGGCGGACGAATGCACCGAATGGTGTCGAGGGGATCATCGCCTCCGCGCAGATCGACCCCGCGACCCTGGCCGGCGGCATCGAGCTGCCGCTGCTGGTGCCGGACGGTTCGGCGCCGTCGTTCGACGGCGCCGGCCTGGAGATCACCTACGTCATCCGGGTCCTGGTCGACCGGCGGTTCCGAACCGACGCGGCCATCGAGCGTCCAGTCGCCGTCGTCTGAGTCTGAGCGCCTCAACCGGGTTGACCCTCGACACGACCCACGGGTTGCGGCCACGTCGGACGGCTCCGCTTCCGAGCTCTCACCGCTTGATGGCGGCCCCGAGGTTGCGGATCAGGTTGATCCCCGCGGCCACCTCGGCGCGGGGCGCGTACGGGCCCGGCATCAGGAAGCACGGGCGGGCGGCCAGCGCGAGCCCCTCGATGCGGCCCCACGGCTCCGGGACGTGGCGGCCGGCGCACGACTCGGCGCCGCGCTTGTAGACGAAGACCACGGCCGCGGGGCGCCAGATCGCGACCTTCTGGAAGAGCGGGCCGACGCCCGATCGGAGCTCCGTCCCGGTCGCCGTGTCGCGCGGCGACGGGAGCTTGAGAAGATCCGTGATCCCGTGCCCGGCCGCGACGAGGGCATCGTCGGCAGCATCGAGATCCGTGTCGAGTGGCAGGATCCGCGCCCGCACGAGGCGCCGCCAGAAGGCACGTCCGAGTCGGCCCTGGTGGTAATGGCCGGCCTCCACGCTCACCGGCGACGGGTTGAGCCCGACGAACAGCAGTCGACCCGGCTCCGGTGGGAGGTCGGCGAGGGTCTCCACGGGCAGCCCGTCGATCACGAGCGTGATCCGATGGCCGGCCGCGTCGTCCTTCATCGTTGAAGCGTAGGGGACCGCCGCGTTGCCCGGGCGACCCGGGTGAAGCCAACCGGGCCGCGCGGGCGCGAAGGGGTCACTCGGGATCCGTGACCCTATTCGGCACCGGCCTCCGGCGCGCGTCCGACCGCGGTCGCCTCCGGCACTTCGATCAGCCGACCGGTGCGAACGTCGTAGACATACCCATAGATCGGGATGCGAGGGGGTACCAGCGGATGGGTCCGGATCCGCCGGACGTCGTCGACGACGCTGCCCGTCTCGTCGGCGATCGTGAGCCAGTCGATGTTCGTGCCCTCGGTCGAGCCCGGGCCCAGCCCGACGTCGCGGAACCCGTCCGGCCCGAATTCGGCGGTCTCGAGGCTGCTGGCGAGGAGGCTGCGGATCGCTTCGTCGGTGACGAGCTCCATGCCGCAGTCGGTGTGGTGGACGACGAACCACTCCGCTGTTCCGAGCAGCTTGTACGAGATCACGAGCGAGCGGATGACGTCTTCGGTTGCCCGGCCGCCGGCGTTGCGGACCACGTTGGCGTCGCCCTCTCGCAGCCCGGCGTACTTGGCCGGGTCGAGCCGGGCATCCATGCAGGTGAGGATGGCGAACCGCCGCGCCGGCGGCGAAGCGAGCTCGGCCAGCGGACCGAACGACGCCACATAGGCTGCATTGGCTGCGAGGACCTCGTCGAGAACGGCAGACATCGGGACGCACTCCTGGGACGGGGGGCGGCTCGGAGGACCGACCACATTGCTCACGCCGGGACCCTACCGGGGCGGGGGTATCGGCGCAACCGACGCTGTCTCGGCGCTCGCCGCCGACGTCTCCCCGGCGTGCCAGGCCGGAACCCCGTACCGGTCGGCGAGCAGGCGCTCGGTCGCGGCGAGCTCGGCCCGCGACAGCGCGGATGTGCCAGCGCCGACGGCGCCGAACGCGGCCAGCACCGCCGCCTCGAGGTCGCCCGGCGCGGGTGCCCCGCCGAGCTCACGCGCGACCGAGGTCACGGGAACGCGCCGGCTCTTCGTGCGCTCCCAGCGTGGATCCCCGGTCGCCCCGGGTCCGTTGCAGACGCGGGCCAGCGCGTCGAGATCGGCATCCACGAGGAGCGTCGCGTGGACCAGGAGCGCTCGCCCGCCAAGCCACGCGGCGACACCCGAGAGCTTGCCGCCGGGCGCCACGATATCGCGCTCGGTCATCGCCGCCGCAACGCCGAGGGACCGGACTGCGGCGGTGAGCGGCCCGAGCACGAGCCGGTAGAGGCCCGGCAGCCGGCGGAGCGACGGATCGGCGGCGAGGATCGCGTCCTCCGGTCGGAGCACGACCGACACGTTGAGGTTGCCCGGGTCGTGCCAGACCGTTCCGCCGCCGGTGAAGCGCCGCAGGACGGGGGCGCCGAGCATGGCCGCGGCGTCGAGGTCCACCTCCGCGGCCGCGACCTGGAAGCGCCCGACGACCGCGCACGGGGCATTGCGCCACATGCGGAGGACGGGCGCGGGCGCCCCGACATCGGCGCCAACGTGCCGTGCGATCGCCTCCTCGCGCGCCAGGTTCGTCCGCGGGTCACGCTCCCCGTCGTCGGGCAGGTATCGCCAGGTCGTCGTGCTGCCGGATGCCGCCGCGATCGGGCTAGTCCTCGCCCGCCGCGCCGAGATCGCCCACGAGCCCCGCGGACTCGGGCGCCGCCGCACCACCGGAGCAGTCGAGCGTCGCGGTGTACGGGTCGATCGCCGTCTGGGCTGCCTGGTGCTCGGCGATCCAGGACCGCCACTCGGCCCGAACCGCGGCGGTGAACGCGGCGGTCGTCCGGTGGGCGACGGTGACGCTCAGGCCGCTCAGTCGCGACCGAAGCTCCGTCTCCCAGTCGCCGGCGATCGCCTCGTGCCGCGCCTCGTGCGCGCGCAGGTCGCCGGTCATGGCCGACCAGCCCGCGGCCATCCCGGCATGCGTCGGCGCCCAGGAGGGCATGTCCACGTTCACGGTCTTCGTGACGGTCGGGTTGGCGACGGTGGCCGTGACAACCCCATCGGCCTCGCTGAAGGAGGGATCGCCGCCCCAGGCGAAGGAGACGTTCGTCCTTGCCCAGCCACTGTTCGCGCGGTACGGGCTGTTCGCGTTCATGTAGCCCACGACGCGGGCGCAGTCGTCCGTCGCGGCCGGGAGCCGGACCGCCCAGCGCTGGACGGGAAGACTCGCGGCGGGCGCGAGGAGGCGCTGGAGGGCCGCGTTGCCATGCCGGCGCTGGACGACGTCGGCGAGCCGCAGGCGGGTACCCCCGTCGGCCCCGGCCATGAGCGCCCGCAGCGTCGCCGGGTCCGTCGCCACGTCGAGGGCGGGGGCGCAGGCCGCGGCCGAGCGTCCATCCGCGCGCCGCGTAGCGTGCTCGCGGGTGCCGGCGCGGGCGGGGCTTGTTCCCATGGCGTGTACGGTACCCGGCCCGTGCAACAGGTGCCGCCGGAGCCTCTGCCGAGGGTGCCTCGAAGGCTACGCGAGCGGCGCGAACCGTGCGGTGAAGTGTCGCAGCGCCGCCGGCTCGTCGACGATGCGGAGGCCGCGCAGATCCGCGGCATCCTTCGCCACCGCGCGGACCACCTCGATCACGTAGTCCACGTGGGACTGGGTGTAGGTTCGGCGCGGGATCGCCAGGCGCACCAGGTCCATCGCCGCGGGCGTCTCGCTCCCGTCCGGGTGGCGTCCGAACATGACCGTCCCGATTTCGCAGCCCCGGATGCCGCCCTCCACGTAGAGCGCCACAGCGAGCGCCTGGCCCGGGTAGGCGAGTGGCGGGATCTGCGGCAGGAGCGCCCGAGCGTCGAGGTAGACCGCGTGCCCGCCGATCGGCCGGACCACGGGGATGCCGTCGGCCGTCAGCGCGTCGCCGAGATAGGCGGTGGATCGGATCCGGTAGCGCAGATAGTCGTGGTCGACCACCTCGCGGAGGCCCTGGGCGATCGCTTCGAGGTCACGGCCCGCGAGGCCGCCGTAGGTCGGGAAGCCCTCCGTCAGGATCAGGAGATTCCGGCAGCGCTCGGCGATCGCGTCGTCGCGCAACGCGAGCCAGCCTCCGATGTTCGCGAGGCCATCCTTCTTGGCACTCATCGTCATGCCGTCCGCCAGCGACGCGATCTCCCGGACGATCTCCGGCACGCTCCGTTCGGCCTGGCCGGGCTCGCGGAGCTTGATGAACCAGGCGTTCTCCGCGAACCGGCAGGCGTCGAGGAAGAGCGGGACGCCGAACCGGTCGCACAGCGAGCGCACCCCGCGCAGATTCTCCAGGCTGACCGGCTGACCCCCGCCCGAGTTGTTCGTGATCGTGACGAACACCGCCGGCACGTCGGCGGCTCGCGCGACGAGCAGCCTCTCGAGCCCGCCGAGGTCCATGTTGCCCTTGAAGGGATGCTCCACGTCGGGGTGGCGGCCCTCCTCGATGACGAGGTCGACCGCTTCGGCGCCCGTTGCCTCGACGTTCGCGCGCGTCGTGTCGAAGTGGGTGTTGTTCGGGATGACCTTCCCGGGGCCGCCGATGACCGAGAAGAGGATCTTCTCGGCGGCCCGTCCCTGGTGGGTGGGAATAACGTGGGGAAACGGGAAGAGCTCCTGGACGGCAGCGAGGAATACGTACCACGAGGGTGAGCCCGCGTACGACTCGTCGCCGTGTTGGACCGCGGCCCACTGGTCCCGGCTCATCGCACCGGTCCCCGAATCGGTGAGCAGGTCCACCAGGACATCGTCCGCGTGGAGGTTGAAGAGGTTCAGCCCGGCCGTCCCGATCGCGCGCAGCCGCTCGTCCCGGGTGGTCATCCGGATCGGCTCGACGGAGTGGATCCGGAACGGCTCGATGATCGTCTTCCAGCGGTCCATGGCCCGGACGATACTCTTCCGGCTCCGGCCAGCCGTGCAAGCGCCCTTGCATGGGCGATGCAAGGGGCCTTTCGTCACGCGATCGCGGGGCCGTTGCGCCCTCGCGGCGGGAGCGTCGATCGGCTTCCATTGGGTCATGGCGTCCCCGCCCGCGCATCCGACCACCGTGCCGCTCTCGTCACTTGCCCCGTGCCAACCGGGGCGAATCGTCGCACTGCCCCCCGACGGGGCTGCTGCCCTCGCGGCCGAAGGGCTCGCGGTCGGCGACCTGCTCGAGATCGAGACGCGCCAGCCGTTCGGCGGGCCGGTCGTCGTCCGGTTCGGCCACGCGCGCGTCGCGCTCGCGCTGCGGCTTGCGCGCGGAATCCTCGTCGAGCCCGTGGCAGTGGAGGGGACTGCCCCGTGAGCGCGACCGCTGCCGCGGCGCCGACCGCGCCGACCGCTGCCGCGGCGCCGACCCAGCCGACCGCAGCCGCGGCGCCGACCCAGCCGACCGCAGCCTCCGGGACGGCCGCACCGACCCCGATCATCGCGCTGGTCGGCCGGCCCAACGTGGGCAAGTCGACCTTCCTCGCCCGCGCCAGCGGCCGCTTCGCCGAGTCCGCGAACGTGCCGGGCACCACGGTGGGCACGGAGGCGCGGCCCGTCATCACGGCGGCCGGGCCGGCGGTCCTCGTGGACCTTCCCGGCACGCTCGCCCTCGAGGATCAGCCGGCGGGAGAAGCGCCGTTCTGGCAGCTGCTCCTCGACGCGGCACCGGATGCCGTGCTCGTCATCGCGGACGCGGGCAACCTGGCGCGCCACCTGCCGCTCGCGCTCGCGTGCCGCGACCTGGGCCTGCCGATCGTGCTCGCCGCCAATCTGTCGGACGAGGCGTCGGCCCGCGGCGTCGAGATCGACACGGGCGCCCTGGCCCAGCTGCTCGTGGCCCCGGTCCACCGGACGGTGGGCCGGGACGGGACCGGGGTCGCGGCGGCGCTCGAGGATGCGGTCCGTCGCGGCCGGCAGCGTGTCGCCGTGCGCGATGCCGGCGCGCCTTCGCGGGCCACGATCCCCGCGGCCGTCTACCCGCCCGCGGTCGAAGGCCGCCTCACCGCGGAGTCGGACCACCTGCGAATGAGCCGCTCCCTGGGGGCCGCCGCGGCGCCCGCCGATCCGCTGGCGGCATTCATCGCTGCCGGCCGCGTCTCCTCGCGCGGGGCTGCGACGATCACGCTCGCAGAGCTCCTCGCACCGCATCGTCGCGCCGCCGCCGACCGGTGGGCGGAACGCGTGGAGCGGCGGCACGCGGTCGCGCCGGCCCTCGCGGAGCGGGTCGCCGCGGCGAGCGTGCGGCCGCTGACCGGGATTCCCCTCCTCGTCGGCGTGCTCGCGGCGACGTTCATCCTGGTCATGATCGGCGGCGGCGCGGCGGCCGCTGGGCTCGGTGCCGCATGGAACGCGTGGGCGTCGCCGCCGATCCACGTGGTCGTCGGCGCCCTGGTCCCCGTGCCCTGGCTGGCCAACGCGCTTCTCTGGGCGCTCGACGCGGGCCTCCTCGCCATGCTCTCGGTGGGCCTCCCGTACGTCCTGGCGTTCTACGTGGTGATCGCCGCGCTCGAGGATTCGGGCTACCTCGCGAGCGTGACCGTGCTCGCGGACCGCGTCCTGGGCGCGTTCGGCCTGCCGGGTCGGGCGGCGATCCCGATCCTGGTGGCGACCGGCTGCAACGTGCCGGCGATCTACGCGACGCGCGTGCTGGCCACGCGCCGGGAACGCGTCATCGCGGCATTCCTCGCCACGCTCACGCCGTGCTCGGCGCGGTCGGCGGTGGTGATCGCGGCGCTCGTCCCGTTCGCGGGGCCGTGGGTTGCGCTCGCCGCATTCGGGGTCGTGGGCGCGCTCACCGTCGCTGCGGGGGTCGGTGCGAACGCGCTGCTGCCGGGCCGGCAATCGCCGCTCGTGCTCGAGCTGCCGCCGTTCCGACGGCCGCTGCTGCGAAGCGTGACGGCCAAGGCGTGGTACCGCTTCCGGGATTTCGTGCGCACGGCAACGCCGATCATGCTGGTCGGATCGTTCGTGCTGGGAGTGGCCTTCGAGACGGGCGCCGTCCACGTCGTGAGCGGGCTCGTGGCGCCGCTCGTCAACGGGTGGCTGGGGCTTCCCGCCGTCGCGGGCATCGCGCTCGCGTTCTCGTTTCTGCGCAAGGAGCTGGCGCTCCAGCTGCTCCTGGTGCTCGCCGCCGCCGAGGCTGCCGGGACCGCGGTCGCGGCCGCAGGCGTCCCGATCGCCCTCGACAGGCTGATGGCGCCGGGCCAGCTGTTCGTCTACGCGGTCGTCGCGTCGGTCTCCCTTCCGTGCGCGGCAACGTTCGCGGCGCTGGCCGCCGAGCTCGGACGGCGGACGGCAATCGTCATGAGCGCGGCGTCGATCGCGCTGGCCCTCGCTGCCGGTGGCGTGCTGGCCCGGGTCGTGGGAATCGTCTGACCGCTCAGCGACGATCTCGGCGGTTGGACCTTGACCTTCCGAGCGGTTGGTCGCCGACTTGCTGCGTGTCTCCTGGGATCACCATCCCGGCGCGTCGGGCGCCCGAGGCCGCTCTGAGGCCGCGGTTTTGTCAGGCGCACATCAGGCGGACGCTCGTCGCGCTCTTCCGGCTCACGCGCACGGAGTCGTGCCGGGGCCACGCGTGCGACAGGGTCCAGACCGCCGACACTCGACGCGAGATCGGCCACGTGACCGGCTGACGCGCGCCTGTCAAGAGGTCCGCGACCAACGCCCGTGTCGTGGCCACGTGTCAGAACCTGTAGCCCATGCGGGTCACGTCGTGGCGGCCACCCGGCGGCCTTGGACACCGGCCTGCCGTCGTGGGGAGAACGTGACCCGTGGGGAGAACCTGCCGTCCCTGACTGTCCATCAAGAACAGATCGTCGACGTCCCCGCGGGGCGTGACCGCTCAGCCCTTGCGGCCGCGCTTCAGCTCGGCCACGTCAAAGGCGGCCGTTGCCGACGACCAGTATGGGGAGACCTCGACGCGCGTCGCGAGGACGAGCCGCGTGAGCCCGGAGACGATGAAGAGGAACGCGAAGGCCGGGTAGCCGAGCGGCAGGATCGCAAGGAGGATCCCCGACGACGTCTGCCCGATCGTGAGGCCGGCTGCGCTCCGGGCGACGAACGCCCCCTGCGCGCCGATCAGGTCCACGCCGCCGGTGAGCCGGAGAAGCCGCTCGTTCGCAGCGAGCGAGCCCGCCGAGGCGCCGGCCGACGCCATCGCGGCCACGACGCAGAGCACCAGCCAGGCGGCCGGATTTGCGGGGAAGGCGAGCAGGCCCACGATCATCGAGCCGCCCCGGAGGACGAACGAGAGGCGCAGCGTCCGCGAGGACGATCCGCGGTTGAGCCACCCGCCAACGAGCGTCGCGGAGATGAGCGATGCCGCGGACGCGATCGCGGAGAGCAGGATCGCGAAGCCGGGCGGCAGGTGGAGCACGGCGATGCTGTAGATCGACAGGTACGGCCCCATCCCCGCGCCAAAGACGGCGATCGCGACGGCGCGGATGAAGCGGTTCGTCTCGGGGCTGCGGGGCGGCGCCTCGCCGCGGGGCGCCACGCGCACCCGACCGGGGCGACGCAGCCGGCGGACCACGGCGAGCTCGGCGATCCCGAAGGCGCCGGCGATCGCGAACACGATCGCGTAGACGAGGAGGCCGATCGCGCCGAGCCCGGCCTGGACGACGAGCGCGACGGGCAGCAGGAGGACGGCTCCCAGGCCCTGCGTGATGCCCATCACCCGCGGCGCGACGAACCGCCGCTCGCCCTCGGGCAGGACCGCGCCGTACCACGCGAGGAGGTTGGCGCCGCCGATGGCGGAGGCGGCACCGGCAAGGCTCATGACGGCCGCGATCGCGACGATGGCGACCGGCGATCCGATGACGTGGAGCTCGTGGAGGATCACGACCCCGGCGAAGACGAACCCGCGTGTCTCTCCGACGGCGAGGATCGCGAGGGTGACCAGGCGCAGGTTGCCGTCCGTGCGCCGCAGGAGAGTCGGGACGAGGAGCTGTGCCGCGCTGACGGCGAACGGAAGGACGCCGATGACCGTGGCGGCCGCCGCGGGCGTTCCGAGCGCAAGGAGGAGCGGGATCGTGAGGCCGTCTCCAGCGAGCGCGGACACCGCGGCCGCGGTCCCGCCGATCCCGTGGAAGGTCCGATAGCGCCGCGCGCCGAACGCTCGCCACTCGTCAACGGACGTGCGCGCCCCAGCCGGCACGCCGAGCCGGTTGAACGCCGGCGTCGGGAGCCGTCGGATGCGGGTTCGAAGGTGCAGGCTGCCGCGGCCGGGGCGGGGCAGGCGAGCTCGCAGACGGCTGGCACGGGCACGCGGGAATGGTAGCCCGGCCGCGGCTGGCCCCGACCCGTTCGCGACCCGTCGCGCCACGGACGATCCGCCCGTCTCGCCGGTCAGTCGATCGTGATCGTGAGGCCGCTGTCGTCCTCGTCCCGGATGTCGACGATCGGTCCGCGGAGCCCGGTTCGGAGCGCTTCCCGCACGCGATCCGCGTACCCGGTCGGGATCCCCGGCAGCGACCCGGCAAGGCCGGCAAGGACGCCGGGCACCTTGAGGTCCACGACAATGCGCCCGTTCTCGCGGACCTGGACGCGGATCTGGGACGGTGCGCCGGTCGCGGTCGCACGCGGCGGATCGGTCGTGCCCGACCGCGTCGAGGACGTTCCGGCGCCGGGCCCCATGGCCGCGCCGCTCGCCGGTCCCCGGGCTTGCCGATCGGCAGCCGTGAGAGCGTCGAGAATTGGCGCGGCCTCGGCGGGCGTGAGACGGCCGTCCGCCACCAGTCGCAGGATGTCGCCGACGGGGTCAGCCATCGACGCGGACCTCGCCGCCGAGCCGTCGCTCCGCCTCGGCCACGCCGATCTCGCCGCGGGCGACCGCTTCGAGGATCGACAGCGTGTCGGCGGACCTATCGGCCGCGTCCGCCAGGCGCGTTGAGGTCGGCAGCGTCTCGGCAGACGGACCGGCAGGCGTGGCCGCTGGGGCTTGAGGCGTCGCCGGGTCGGGACGGACTCTGCCCGCCCGGACCTCGACATCACCGGAGAGCGTCCGCACGGCGAGCCGGGCCGCGCCGTTGCCGATGACGAGCGGGTCGCGACGACCGTTGCCGGCGCGCCGGTCGGGATGCGCGCAGTCGACGTCGCCCGACACGGTCCGGACGTCGATCGTCACGCCGCCGTGCACCGCCAGGTCCACGTCGCCGGACGTCGTGTTGACGACGTGGTCCCCGCCCGGCGCGAAGGTGCTCGCGATCTCCACGTCACCGCTGACGGTCGTGATGCTGGTCCGCTCGGTCCGCGGGGCGTCGATCTCCACGTCGCCGCTGACGGTTCGGACGGTCGCGGCGATCGGGGCGCTGGCCACGACCCGAAGGTTCCCCGACGCGCCCTCCATGCGGAGCTCCCCGCCGCCCCCACGCAGCGAGACGTCGCCACTGACCGTCCGGACCGCGACCGAGCCGGTCACGTCGCGCACGCTCACGTCGCCGGAGCTGGCAGTGATCTCGAGGCGTGCGTCGTGGGGGACTTCCAGCTCCAGGGTGCCGCCGCCGACCTGGAGGCCGAAGATTCCGCCGCTGCCGAGCCGGAAGCCGAAGACGCGCCCGAGGCTCGGGTGACCCAGCCGGACTGCGTAGCGGCCGGGCGCAGTCACGACGTCGATGGCCGCGTGATCGGTGGCGGGTGTGACCAGGCGCACGGTCGTGCCGTCCACACCCCGGACGCGGACGTCGTCTGCCTCGACGGCGATGATCACGGACCCGGCGGGCCCGATGTCGTGCTCGCGGACCACGGAGCCCGCAGCAGCGTGCTGGTCGCGCATCGGTCAGCCTCCCAGGGCCCGCAGCTCGGCCGCGGCCGAGAGCGCGTCGATCTCGTGGCGCGCGAGTCGCTCCAGGACCTCGCGGCGCGCAGCGGCCATGTCTGCAGCGCCCGCCCCGGCATTGACCGTGTCCGCCGCTGGGGCCGTGCCGGGGTCGCCCGGCTCGTCGCCGATCGCCGCGTCGTCGGCGAGACCAAGCGCCCGGAGGAGCGCGTCGACGCGGGCACGAACGGTCGGGTAGGAGATTCCGAGCTCGCGCTCCATCTCCTTGAGGTTTCCCTTGGAGCGGAGGAAGCCCTCCAGGAGGGCGAACTGCTCGCGCGAGAGTCGCGCGAAGCGTCCGACATTGAAGTCCCCCTCGAGCGTCGTGGCGCACGACCGGCAATGGAGCCGGGTGACCGCGAGCTCGCCGCCGCAGATCGGGCACGTCGCGATCGCGTCGTGGGGCATCAGGACCGCTCCTTGCGAGTGCGGGGCTCCGGTCGAACGCAGCCGTCATCGCGTCGATGGTGGTCGGTGGTGGGCCGGGCCGCCAGCACCCGGCGGATCTCGTTCGATCCCAACCGGGGGAAGAGGATCCGGTACTCGTACACCCCGCGCCTCCCTGTGCGTTGTCCCGTCTGTCTTTCGTATAGTGCACTCAGGGTTATCAGTCTGTCAATCCACGTTGCTATTTTAGTCAGTCGCTCACGCCGCATTGGTGTTGTAAGGCGTCACGCCGGGCCCCGAGATTGGCGGGCCGACCTTCGCCGCGGACGCTACGATCCCGCCATGCCCACGAACCGGCTCGCCGGGGAGACGAGCCCGTACCTGCTCCAGCACGCGCACAACCCCGTGGACTGGCATCCGTGGGGACCGGAGGCGCTCGAGCGCGCGCGGACCGACGATCGCCCGATCTTCCTCTCCATCGGCTACGCGGCGTGCCACTGGTGTCACGTCATGGAGCGGGAGTCGTTCGAGGACACGGAGACCGCGGCCTACCTGAACGCGCACTTCGTGAGCATCAAGGTGGACCGCGAGGAGCGACCGGACCTCGACGCGATCTACATGCAGGCCGTGCAGACGCTGACGGGCTCCGGCGGCTGGCCGATGAGCGTCTTCCTGACGCCCGATGGCAAACCGTTCTATGGCGGCACCTACTTTCCGAACACCCGGCGCCACGGGCTCCCGTCCTTCCGTGACGTCCTCGAAGGCGTGGCGGCGGGGTGGCGCGACCGACGTGCCGACGTCGAGCGGGCCGGATCCGGGCTGGCCGAACAGCTCGCGGCGTCGATTCGCCTCGGCGACGCCGCAGCTCCGGCCGGATCCGCCGTGCTGGACGCAGCGGTTGCCGCCCTCGAGGCCGGGTTCGACGCGGCGAACGGCGGCTGGGGGACGCCCATGAAGTTCCCGCAGCCGATGGCCCTCGAGTTCCTGCTCCGACGCGCGTCCGCCGGCGATCGTCGCGCGCTCCCGCTCGTGCGCCGGACGCTGGACCGGATGGCGGCGGGCGGGATCCGCGACCACCTGGGCGGAGGGTTCAGCCGCTACGCCACCGAGCCAACCTGGCTCGTGCCACATTTCGAGAAGATGCTGTCGGACAACGCGCAGCTCGCCCGGGTCTACCTCCACGCGTGGCAGCTGACCGGCGAGCCGGCCTACCTGGCCGTGGCGGAATCCACGCTCGACTTCGTGGCGCGCGAGATGACGCTCCCCGACGGCCTCTTCGCGGCAAGCCTGGATGCGGACACCGACGGCGAGGAGGGGGCGACGTACGCATGGGCTGCCGGGGAGGTTCGCGATGTGCTGGAGGCGGCGGGCCACGGCGCGGACGGCGACATCTTCGGGGCCGCCTACGACGTGACCCCGGCCGGCAACTGGGAAGGGCGCACGATTCTCCGGCGCGTCGCGACCGACGCCGAGCTGGCGGCCCGGACCGGGCTCGCAGAGGACGAGGTGGGCGAGCGGCTGGCCGCGGCCCGCGCAGTGTTGCTGGGCGTGCGCGACCGCCGGCCGCAGCCGGCCCGCGACGACAAGGCGCTCGCCGGATGGAACGGGCTCATGCTCGGCGCCTACGCCGACGCGGCCGCGGTCCTCGCGCGCTCGCCGGATGCCGGCCTCGCCGCGGCCGGACGCCGCTACGGAGAGATCGGGGAGCGGGCAGCGGAGCGGCTCCTTGCCGTCCTGCCCGACGAGCGCGGCCGCCTGCGGCGATCGTGGAAGGATCGACGGGCGCGGCATGCCGGCACGCTCGAGGACTACGCGTGCATGGCCGACGGCCTCCTCGCGCTCCACGAGGCGACGGCGGACGAGCGCTGGTTCACGGCGGCGCGCGACCTCGCCGAGGCGATCCTCGCGCATTTCGGCGACCCGGACGGCGGGTTCTTCGACACGGCGGACGACGCGGAGCAGCTGGTGGCGCGGCCGCGCTCGCTCGAGGACAACGCGCTTCCGTCAGGCAACGCGATGGCCGCGCTCGTCCTCCTGCGACTCGCCGCGCTCACCGGCGAGGGGCGATACGCGGACGCGGCCGAGGGTGCGCTCGCGCTCGTCGGGACCGCGCCGGGACGCCACCCGACGGCGTTCGCCCAGTGGCTCGTCGCGCTCGACTGGCGTGCAGGCCCGGTTGACGAGATCGCGCTCGTCGGAGATCCGGACGATCCGCGGCTCGGGCGTCTGCTCGACATCGCACGGACCGGCTACCGGCCTCGCCAGGTGATCGCGGTCGCGCCCGATCCGGCCGCGAGCGCGGTCCCGCTCCTGCAGGCGCGTTTCGCGCTCCGGGGACAGCCCACCGCGTTCGTGTGCCGCGAGTTCTCGTGCCGCCAGCCGGTCACCGAACCGGAGGCGCTTGCCGCCCTGCTGGCAGGCTGAGCCGCCGTTCGTGCGCCGTTCGGCGGCGTCGAGCTCCTTGGCGGCGGGGCGTCTCGCGCCCGATCAGGCTTTGGCGGACCCGCCACGGGGCGCGGGCGTTGCCTGGTGGAACCGGAGGCGCCACCGGCCGTCGCGCCGGACCCAGATCGACGAGCGCTGGGCGTGCCTCGCGGCGACGTCGGGTCCGCGCGAGGTCGTCCGGAAGGTCACGAGGATGGCGTGCTCGTCGAGCGGGATCGCCGTGAACCCCTCGATCGTCACGTCCGCCGCGGGTGTTGCCTCGAGCATGGCCAGGACCGTGGCGCGGTCCCAGCGCCGCCCGCTCGCCCCGAACTCTTCGAAGTCGTCATCGAGGAGGCCCGCGAGGCCGCCCGGGAGCGCCCCGCCGTCGCGCCGGGCGAGGGCCAGCTCGCAGACGAGCAGCTGATCGGCGAGCGCGGTCAGGGTTTCGGGCTCCCGTCGCTGCCGGCCGGGCCGTCCGCGTCCCGGCGGAGCTCCTCGGCCTCCTTGCGCGCCGCCTTCACGCCGCGCCCGAGCGCCTCGCCCCACTTCGGGAGCATCTTCGGGCCGCGCCAGACGACCACGACCGCGAGCACGATCAGGAGGACGACGACGGTGTCGAGGCCGAACATTCCCGCATCGTAGTCGAGGCGCCCGTAGGCTGTCGATCCGGGGGTGAGGCGGGCGCTCTCCGGCCAGGTGCCGCCGCGCCGGACGTCTGCCGGCGCCGCCAGGCGACCTGTCGTCGCGTTGCTCTCGATCAAATGCTCGCCACACGATCCGTATGCACGGTGGGTCGAGCCCGGCAACACTCCAGGGGCCCGGGACGATGCGCCGATCCGATCGAATGAGCCCACAGGCGTCCGATTGCGAGAATCGGCAGGTCGAATCAGGCGACTGGCGACCTTCGGGGCGACGTGCAGTTCCCGTACGGTTCGTGGCACGCGCATTCGATCGAGTGGAGGACCCTCCACGGCCCTCGCTTCGAATGCGCGGCGATCGCCGGTCAGCGCTGTGCGCGCGGGACCACGAGGCGCAGCGCCGTGTGCGTGGGGCTGAACGAGACGACCTTGTTGTCCACGAGGCCAGCGTCCCGTGCCGCGGCGATGACCTCGACGTC
The DNA here is from genome assembly GCA_038214375.1 of Candidatus Limnocylindrales bacterium. Taxonomy (GTDB): domain Bacteria; phylum Chloroflexota; class Limnocylindria; order Limnocylindrales; family CSP1-4; genus CTSoil-043. Next base: position 58,112 of record JBBQRX010000002.1, on the reverse strand, counting down.
CCGCAGCGTGGCCGCGACGCCCTTCCGCGAGACCACCCAGATCGCATCTGCCGGGTAGATTGCCGGGCGAAGCTCCGCGAGCCGCCGAAGCGACGGCACGTCGTCCGCCGCGAGGAAGATGACGTCAGTGCCGGGATCCGGTACCGGCGCAGTTGAGACGATCGCGCGCGTCGACAGCTCGGCGATGAATTCGGGGTCGTCGACGCCCAGCACGGCGACCTTCGCGCCGGGCCGGATCCCCAGCTTGTCGAGCAGCGGCGTCGTGTAGGTCTGTTCCATCGGGTCCAGGGTGCCACGCGCGTCGCGGTCGCAGGCGCGCCACGTCATGCCGAGGCTGGGCCGCCTGGCCCATCGCACCGTGCCGGATGGCAGGGTGGGCAGGCCGTTCGACATGGTGGATTCGTGCGCGTGGGCCATAATCCGGGGCACCGGGTCGCGAACTGGCCGTATTCGCACGTGCGCATGCGGGTGCCACTTGTCACGCGACAGCACACGGAATTCGTGCCGGCGGGCACCCGCGCGGCGTGACCGATGGCGGAGACCGAAGGGGATTGGCTTCGCGCAGGCTACGGGAAGCAGAAAGAGCGGCCGCGACAGGGATGCGGCCGCAAGGAAGGGAGCACCACACCATGCGGATCACGAGTCGGCCGTTTGGCCTGGCGACCGCCATCGGGCGGATCGCCATCGGGATCATCTACCTCTGGGCAGGCCTCGAGAAGCTTTCGGTGGGCGACGGGAAGGGCGGTCCGTGGACGGCTGCCGGCTTCCTCAAGTTCGGGACGAACGGCACCCTTGGCTGGCCGTTTGTCTCCGGGACGCCGGCAGACGGCACAATCTTCAACCCGACGCACGGCCTCTGGGCGGGTCTCGCTGGTGGCGGCATGATGCCGCTCATCAACCTGCTCGTGGTCGTCGGCGAAGTCGGCATCGGCCTCGCCCTGATCCTCGGGATCGCGACGCGCTTCGCCTCGGCCATGGGCACCCTGATGATGATCTTCTTCTTCTTCGCGGCCTGGGACTATGCGTTCGGGATCGTGAACCAGCACCTGACTTACGCCGTGGTCACGTTCGGTCTCGGCGTCATCGGCGCAGGCAACTACTACGGCCTCGACGGGATCCTGGCGAAGAGCTTCCCCGCGGGCGTTCGCAGATGGCTCATGTCCGGCGATCCGGACGAGGCCTGGAAGGCCACCGCTTGACGTTTCTCCCAGACGGTCGTCGGGACCCCTGACCGGCGGCCGTCAACCAGCGTCCCGGCGAAGCCCGGCGGACCCTCTGGTTCGCCGGGCTTCGCCACATCCGGACGTCGCCGCAGGCAGGCCCGCCGCTCATTAGAACAGGCGATCGGTTGCGGCCGGCCGGCGTATACTCCCGCTCCCGTGGCTCCCCGGTCCCATCCCGATGCCGACCCTCTCGCCCGGTTCAGCCCGCCGGTCGCGACCTGGTTCCGGGACGCCTTCGCGGCGCCAACCCCGGCGCAGGTCGACGGGTGGGCCGCGATCGCGGAGGGCGGACACGTTCTCCTCCACGCTCCAACCGGCAGCGGCAAGACACTCGCCGCGTTCCTGTGGTGCCTCGATCGCCTCGTTCGGGAGCCGATCAGACCGGTGCCGCTGATCACCCCGCCGGCCCGGGCGGCGCCGGGCGCTCCCGGATCTGTCCGGATCCTGTACGTGAGCCCGCTCAAGGCTCTGACCTACGACGTGGAACGCAACCTGCGGGCGCCGCTGGCGGGGATCGCGCTCGCGGGTGCGCGCCTCGGCATCCCGGTTCGCGCGGTCTCGATCGCGTCGCGCACGGGCGACACGCCGACGGACGAGCGCCGCTCGATCGCGAATCGGCCGCCCGAGATCCTCATCACGACGCCCGAGTCGCTCTACCTGCTGCTCACCTCGCAGGCACGCGAGATCCTGCGGGGCGTCGAGCACGTGATCGTCGACGAAGTCCACGCGGTTGCCGGCACGAAGCGCGGCGCGCACCTCGCCCTGAGCCTCGAGCGACTGGAGGCCCTGCGGGCACCGGGCGCTCCTGCCCTGCAGCGGATCGGCCTGTCGGCGACGCAGCGGCCGCTCGAGACGATCGGTCGATTTCTGGCCGGCACCGGGGAGGGCCGCGCGGTCACGCTGGTCGACCCGGGCACGCGCAAGGCGCTCGACCTGCAGGTCGTGGTGCCGGTCGAGGACATGCGCCGGCTAGGCGAGGCGTTGCCCCCGGAGGACCAGCCGGGCGGCCCGGTCGGCGGCGGCGAGCGACGGGTCAGCATCTGGCCCGCGATCCACCCGCGGATCCTGGAGCTGATCCGGTCGCACCGCAGCACGCTCATCTTCGTGAACAGCCGCCGGCTCGCGGAGCGGCTGGCGCAGCGCCTCAACGAGCTTGCCGGCGAGGAGCTGGTCCGCGCCCACCATGCCTCGATCGCCCGCGAGCAGCGCGTATCGATCGAGGAGGCCCTGAAGGACGGCCGGCTGCCGGCGCTCGTCGCAACCTCGTCGCTCGAGCTCGGCATCGACATGGGCGCGATCGACCTCGTGATCCAGGTCGAGTCGCCGACCTCCGTCGCGCGCGGGCTCCAGCGCGTCGGCCGGGCCGGGCACCGCGTCGACGAGGTGAGCCGCGGGGTCATCTTCCCGAAGTACCGAGGCGACCTGCTCGAATGCGCGGTCGTCGCCGAGCGGATGCGCGAAGGCCTGATCGAGGCGACCACGATCCCGCGCAACCCGCTCGATGTGCTGGCCCAGCAGCTCGTGGCGATGACCGTCATGGATCGCTGGTCTGTCGATGACCTGCTCGCGACCGTGACCCGCGCGGCGCCGTTCGAGACGCTCACCCGCGAGGTCTTCGAGGGCGTGCTCGCGATGCTGGCCGGTGCGTATCCGTCCGACGAGTTCGCCCAGCTCAAGCCACGCGTCGTGTGGGACCGGACAAACGACACGGTCGAGGGCCGGCGTGACGCCCGGGTCGTGGCGGTCACCTCCGGCGGGACGATCCCGGACCGCGGGCTCTTCGGTGTCTTCGTCGCAGGCGAGGCCGGCACGCCGGGGCGGCGCGTCGGCGAGCTCGACGAGGAGATGGTCTACGAGCTTCGCGCCGGGATGCACGGCGACGTGATCGTCCTGGGCGCGAGCAGCTGGCGCGTGCTGGAGATCACGCCGGAGCGGGTGATCGTGGCGCCGGCGCCCGGGGAGCCCGGCAAGCTGCCGTTCTGGAAGGGCGACGCCGTCGGACGGCCGATCGAGCTCGGCCGCGCGCTCGGCGCGTTCGTGCGCGACGCCGAGGGCGACCTGGCCCGCGGCCCCGCCGGCCGGGAGACGGTCGTCGCGCGACTCCGCGACCGACATCATCTCGACGCGCTGGCGGCGGAGAACCTCGTCGCCTACCTGGAGGACGAGCGCGAGGCCGCCGGCGCGTTGCCGACCGACCGGCGCGTCGTGGTCGAGCGGTTCCGCGACGAGCTTGGCGACTGGCGGCTGGTGCTTCTCACGCCGTTCGGGGGCCGCGTCCACGCTCCATGGTCGCTGGCGATCGAGGCGCGGCTGCGCGAGCTGCTCGGCCAGGAGGTCGCGACGATCTGGTCCGACGACGGGATCGCAATCCGCCTGCCGGAGGGTGACCTGGACGGGGTGGAGGAGGCGCTCTTCCCGGACCCGGAGGCCATCGAGGACCTGGTCGTCGCGGCCGTCGGCGGCTCGGCACTCTTCGCGGCGCGCTTCCGCGAGAACGCGGGCCGTGCGCTCCTTCTGCCCCGCCGCCGGCCCGGCTCCCGGACGCCGCTCTGGCAGCAGCGCCAGCGGGCCGCGGACCTGCTCCGAGTCGCCAGCCGCTACGGGAGCTTCCCGATCCTCGTCGAGACGTACCGGGAATGCCTCGCGGACGTCTTCGACCTGCCGGCCCTGCGTGACGTGCTCGGCGGAATCGGCCGGCGCGAGATCCGCGTCCACCGCGTGGAGACGGCGGCCGCCACGCCGATGGCCTCGTCGCTCCTCTTCGACTACGTGGCCGCGTTCATGTACGAGGGTGACGCGCCACTCGCGGAGCGGCGCGCCCAGGCGCTCACGCTCGACCGGGATCTCCTCCGCGAGCTGCTCGGCCAGGAGGAGCTGCGCGAGCTCCTCGATCCGGCGGCGCTCGACGAAACGGAGCTCGGCCTGCAGGCCCTCGCCGACGACCGGAAGGCCGGCTCGGTCGACCAGGTTGCGGACCTGCTCCGACGCCTGGGCGACCTGTCGGAGGAGGAGGTCGCCGCCCGGACGCGTGGCGGGCCGCCGGCGGCGCGCGAGTGGCTGGAGACGCTTTCCGCAACGCGCCGCGCGCTGGCGGTGCGGATCGGCGGCGAGCCGCGCTGGATCGCCGTTGAGGACGCCGGCCGGTATCGTGATGCGACCGGCACCCAGCCCCCGCCGGGCACGCCGATCGCCTTCCTCGGCGTGACGCAGGATGCGCTCGCAGGCCTGCTCGCGCGCTGGGCCCGGACGCACGGCCCGTTCCTCGCCGTCGAGCCGGCGCACCGTTGGGGACTGCCCGCGGGAATCGTGGCGGAAGCCCTCGGGCGGCTCGCCGACGCCGGCAGCGTGCTCCTCGGCGAGTTCCGGCCGGGCGGCGCGGAGCGGGAGTGGTGCGACCCCGAGGTGCTCCGGGTCCTTCGGCGCCGGTCGCTCGCGCGCCTGCGGCGCGAGGTGGAGCCCGTCGAGACCGTCGCGTTCGCGCGGTTCCTGCCTGCCTGGCAGGGTGTCGTCCCGGTCCCGGTGCCCGGGGCAGAGCACGCTGCGCCCCTCCGCGGCCAGGCTGCCCTCGAGCGGCTCGCCGAGGTCGTCGACCAGCTCGCCGGGGTCCCGATCCCGGCCTCGGTGCTGGAGCGCGACGTGCTCCCGGCGCGCGTGCCCGGCTATCAGCCCCGGCTTCTCGACGAGCTGGGTGCGCTCGGCGAGGTTGCCTGGATCGGATGCGGGTCGCTGGGCCGCGACGACGGACGGGTCGCACTCTTCCGGCCCGGCCGGGGCGATCTCCTGCGCGCGGCACTCGCATCCTCGCGCGCAGGGACCGCCGACCCGGCTCCCGGGCCGCGCCACGCGGCGATCCTCGACCTCCTGGCTCGCCGTGGGGCGTCGTTCTATCGCGAGGTCTTCGCCGCGGCCGGTGGCGGCACGGACCGGGAGGTCCTCGACGCGCTATGGGACCTGGTCTGGGCAGGCCAGGTCACGAACGACACGTTTGCGCCCCTGCGCGCCCTTCGCTGGAAGCGCCCGGGCGGCGATCGCCGACCGCGGCCGGGTCGGCTGGCCACCCTCGGCCCGCCCGAGGCCGCCGGCCGCTGGTCGCTCGTCGAGCCCGACGCGGGAGCCGGGGGCGTCGCGGTTTCGAGCCCGACCGAGCGGCTCCATGCGCTGGCGCGCGCCCTGCTCGACCGCCACGGCGTCGTGACGCGCGAGGCGGTGATCGCGGAGGGCGTCGAAGGCGGCTTCGCGGCGATCTACCCGGTTCTCCGCGCGCTCGAGGAGTCCGGCCGGATCCGCCGCGGCTACTTCGTCGACGGCCTCGGGGCCGCCCAGTTCGCGCTCGCCGGCGCGATCGACCGCCTGCGCGCGGTGCGCGACGGGGAGGCGGCGGTGCCCCGCGTCGACCTGCTCGCGGCGGCCGATCCCGCGCAACCCTATGGCGCCGCCCTTGCATGGCCGCGCCGGAACGCCGCGGACCGCCGGCAGTTCCAGCGTTCAGCCGGCGCCTCCGTGGTGCTCGTCGACGGGGCGGCCGTTCTCTACGTCGAGCGCAGCGGAAAGGGGCTCGCAACGTTCCCGGGCGCCGACGATCCCAAGCTCCTGGGTCCGGCGCTCGCGGCGCTCCGGATGCTTCTGCTCGACGGCCGCCTGCGCGAGCTGGTCGTGAGCCGCGTGGACGGCGAGCCGGTCGGGCCCGGCTCCCCGTGGCGCGAGCGTCTGGCCGCCGGGGGGTTCGTCGAGGGATACCGCGGGATGGCTCTCCGCCTCCCGGGCGGTCGCCCGTCGTCCATGCGTGGCGGGGCGGAGCGCTCGCCCCGCATCCGGTAGCCCGGACTCGCCGGATGTGCGCCGCATCTTGACGCGGGCCGGCGAGCCAGTACTGTGGCCGCACCGGGCCACGGTCACGGGGAGGGCCGATGCGCGAACCGATCCGCGCCGCGCTGGGGGTGTCACGTCACGTGCCTCGGCGCGCGCTTCGGAGCGCCGGCCGATGACGCCGGGTGCGCCGGCAGGTCCGGCGATCGAGGCCGGCGAGCGGCCGACTGCGGAGCTGCCGATCGGGCAGCTGATCCGCCTGTCGCTGTACTGGCTGGGCCTTTCATCGATCTTCGCGGGCATCACCGCGATCCTCGGTGGCCGACTGGAGTTCGAGCACCTGGTCCCGCCGGGGTCGGAGGGATCGGCGCTCTTCCAGATGACGGCGTTCGCCTCGCTGATCGCGGCGATGGTCCAGCCCACCGTCGGCTCGCTCAGCGACTACACGACCAGCCGATGGGGCCGGCGCAAGCCCTACATCGTGGTCGGCTCGCTCCTCGACGTCGTCTTCCTGGTCGGCATCGCGAGCTCCAGCACGGTGTTGATGATTGCCGCCTTCATGACGCTCCTCCAGGTGAGCGCGAATGTGGCCCAGGGGCCGTTCCAGGGGTATGTCCCGGACCTCGTGCCGGAACGGCAGGTCGGCCTGGCGTCCGCCCTCGTCGGGATGTTCCAGGTCCTGGGAAACGTGCTTGGAGCTGCGGTTGCTGCCGTGACGGTCGCAACCAGCCAGTACGCGCTGGCGACCGTCGCGCTCGGCGTGATCGAGGTCCTCACGATGCTCAGCGTTGCGCTCGGGGTCCGCGAAGGGCGTGCCGCGAAGGCTCGCGCCGGCAGGTCGTGGGCCGCGATCGCGCGCGAGGCCTGGGCGACCGACCTGCTCCGCGAGCGGAGCTTCCTGTGGCTCGTCGGGTCGCGCCTGTTCGTCCTCATCGGCTCGCTCATGCTGCTGCAGCTCGGCGTCTTCTACGTCGTCCGCTCGCTCGGCCTCGCCGAGAAGTCGGACGCGGGCCGGGTCTTCCTCCTGGTCTCCGGGCTGGTCGCGCTCATGGTGCTGCTGACGGTACTGCCGGCCGCCCGAGCTTCCGATCGCCTCGGCCGGAAGCCCGTGATCTACGTGGCCTGCGGCGTCGGGGCGCTCGCGATGGCGACGGTGGCGGTGGCGCCCTCGGCACCGGTCGTCCTCGTCGGCGCCGGCCTGCTGGGTATCTCCACCGGGTCGTTCCTGGCGGTCGACTGGGCCCTGATGACCGACATCATCCCGAAGGCGTCGTCCGGACGATTCATGGGCATCAGCAACGTCGCCACGGCCACCGCCGGCATCTTCGCGACCGCTTTCGGCGGGAGCCTGATGGACTTCGTCGGCGGCGCCGATCGCCTGGGCACCGGGCCGCGCGCGGCCATGTGGCTCGCCGTCGGCTGCTACGGGGTTGGTGCGCTCCTCCTGCGGCCGGTCCGCGAGCCGACGCGCGGCGCATCCGGGCCGGCGGAACGCGCGACGGGTCCCGCGTAGGCCGCCGGCATGCCGGCTACCCTCGCCCCGCGGTCGACCGCCGTCGCAGCCGTCAGGCGGCCAGGCCGAAGAATCCCCGCGCCGCCGCGCGCAGGCGATCGGCGGTCCGGGCGGGCGTCGGGTCGAGCTCCGCGCCGCGGCGGTCGCGCCACGAGCGGCCCGCGGCGATCACCCGCGCGGCCCATGCCCGCCACGTCGCGGGGCGAAGGAACCAGCCGGGGTCGGCGCGGAGCCACAGCGGGGGGACGAGGGCCCACAGGAAGACGAGGTAGTCCAGGCGCGCAGGGCGGGGCAGCCCGAACAGGACGGAAAGCTGAACGAGCGTCAGCGGGAGGGTCGCGAGCGTGAGCAGGGCGGCGACGGCGAGGAAGACGACCCCATGCAGGCGCGCCTTCGGGGCAAGGATGGGCAGGAACACCAGGGGTACCCACTTCATCGCCACGGCCAGGGCCCAGAGCAGGCCGCCGGCGCGCGAGCCGGTGAAGCGCGCCCCCCACAGCACGAGCACCAGGACCAGGTTGATGTTCCCGGTATCGAGGTTTGCGAATGCCGGGAACGCGAGCAGCAATGCGGCGACCGCCGTCGCGAGCGGATGCCGGCGGTAGGCCCAGGTGACCGTCCACAGGAGGAGCACGATCGTCCCTCCCCGCCAGACGAACCACGCCACGTCCCACGGGAGGAGCGCCCACGGCGCGAAGACGGGGAGCAGCCAGGGCACGTAGACGTAGGGCATGAACGGGCTGGCCGGGTGATACGGGTCGCCGCCGTTGAGCCAGATCCTGACCGCGGCCCAGTAGGCCCGGGCGTCCACGCCGGCAAGCTCGCCGCGCGCAAACATCCCGGCCAGCCCGATACCGCCGGCCAGCGCGAGCAGCAGGATGGCGAGCAACCGGCGTCGGTCGCGGAGGTGTGACACCTGGCGGCGCAGGGCCCGTCGAAGGACGCCGCGCCGCCTGCGCGTCGGCCGCTCGACCAGCCCGACGAGCCGGACGTTCGCGCCCGCTGCCGGCAGCCCGGATGCCATGTCGGGAGTATCGCATCGCGGCGGAACGGCGTCGGGAGTGCCGGCGTGCGTCGCGCCCCCGGGCGTGGCGCCCCCGGCGTCTCGGTCCGGGCGTGGCGCCGCCGATCTGGACGCGGCACACTTCGCGGGTGCAGAGCAACCCGATCGAGGCGATCCGCGTATTCGTGCTGCTCGTGACCGCTGCCTCGGTGGTCGGCCTGGTCGCGGGACGAATCCGGCTGCCGTACGTGGTCGGCCTGGTCCTGCTGGGGCTCGCCGCGGGCTACGTCCTCCCCGAGGTACCCGGAGGAATCACGCCGGACCTCGTCCTCGCGGTGTTGCTCCCGGGCCTGATCTTCGAGGCGTCCTTCCGGACCCCGCTCGAGCCGTTCCGCTGGGCCGTTTCCCGGGTGGTGGTGCTGGCGGTGCCAGGCGTGATCCTCACGGCGCTCGTCGTCGCGGTCGTCGTCCACGTGGGCACCGGGCTCTCCCTGGGGTCCGGGCTTTTGGTCGGCGCGATGGTGTGTGCCACGGATCCGGCGTCCGTCACTGCCACATTCCGCCGGATCGCGGCGCCCGACCGGCTGCGGACGCTCGTCGAGGGCGAGAGCCTCCTCAACGACGGGACGAGCCTCGTGATCTTCGTGGTCGCGCTGCGGATCGTGACGGGCGGCCTCGGGGCGGGGGACGCCGCGGTCTTCTTCGTCACGACGCTCGTGGCCAGCGCCTTGATCGGCGGCCTCCTCGGGTTCGTCACGGTGCAGGTCCTGCGCACGATCGACGACCACGTCCTCGAGGCGACGATCACCATCGCGTGCGCCTACGGTGCGGCTGTGATCGCCGACGGCCTGAGCGAGTCGGGGATCATCGCGACGGCCGTGGCAGGCCTCGTCGTCGGCACGTACGGCCGCCGCGTCGCGCTGACGGCCGCGACGGAGCAGGCCCTCGACGAAGTCTGGGAGGTCGCCGCCTTCGTGCTCGCGGCGCTCATCTTCCTTGTCGTCGGCGCGGCGATCCCGCTGCCGCGCCTGCTCGCCGACGCAGGCCCGGTCGCCTGGGGCGTGTTCGCGGTCGTCGTTGCGCGGCTTCTCACGGTCTACGGGTTGCTTGGCTTCGGCGAGCGGGTGATTGCGCGCCTCGGCGGGGGCGCGTCCGTGACGCGTGGGATGGTCGCGGCGGCGGGCGCCCGCTGGCTGCCGCCCCGGCACTCCGCAGGTCCGAACGTGGTCCCGGTCGCCTGGCTCCACGTCCTCGCGTTCGCGGGACTGCGCGGCTCCGTCACCGTCGCCCTGGCCCTGGCGCTCCCGGCGAGCCTGCCGGATCGCACGGCGATCCAGACGCTGACGTTCGGCATCGTGGTCGTGACGCTCCTGGTCTTCGGGCTCCTGGCGGGCCCGTTCGTCGGCTGGGCGCTCGGGCGCGCGCCGATGAGCGTTGGAGAGAGCCCGCCCGCGGGCCCCGATGTCACCACGGCTGCGCCCGGGCCCACCTAGACTGGGGCGGATGCCGACCGAACCGATCGTCCTGGTCGCCGATGACGAGCTTGCCGCCCTCCGGTCCCGGATCGCCGCGGCGGAGCCGGCCCTGCTCGCCGACCTGGCCCGCCTCGTGAACGTCGACTGCGGGAGCTACGACCGCGAGGGGGTGAACGAGGTCGCCGCCTGGGTGGCAGCATTCCTTGCCCGGCTGGGCGGCGAGGTGACCCGCCACGCGGACCCTTCGGGGGCGCTCGGCGACACGGTGGAGGCAATCTTTCGCGGCCTGCCGGGCGGTCCCCGGGCGTTGCTGATCGGCCACACCGACACGGTCTTCCCGGTCGGCACAGTCGCGGCGCGTCCGTTCCGGGTTGCCGACGGGATCGCGACCGGCCCCGGGGTGACCGACATGAAGGGCGGCCTGCTCACCCTGCTCTACGGGCTCGAGAGCGTCCTGGCGATGGGTGCGCTTCCCTTCGAGCGGCTCACGGTCATCGCGAACCCGGACGAGGAGATCGGGTCGCCTGTCTCCACCCTGCACGTTCGCCGGGTGGCCGCGGAGAGTGACGCCGCGTTCGTCCTCGAATGTGCCCGCGCGAACGGCGACATCGTGTCGGCCAGAAAAGGAACCGTCGACTACGTGGTCACGATCACCGGCCGCGCGGCCCACGCTGGGGTCGAGCCCGAGAAGGGCCGCAGCGCGATCCTCGAGGCCGCCCACCAGGTCGTCGGCCTCCACGCGCTGGCCGGCCGCTGGCCGGGCGTGACGTGCAACGTGGGCGTCATCGAGGCCGGCACCCGACCGAACGTCGTGGCCGCGCAGGCGATCCTCGCGGTCGACCTGCGGGCGACCGATCGGGCGGGCCTCGAGGCGGCGACCGCCGCGGTCCAGGCGCTCGCGGCCACTCCCACGGTCCCCGGCGTGCTCGTGGCGGCGGTGGAGCGCCATCGACACTGGCCGATGGAGAAGCTGGCCCGATCCGGGCGGCTCGTCGGGCATGCGCAGGCGCTCGCCGGACGGATGGGGTTTGCGCTGCGGGATGCCTCCACGGGCGGCGCCTCGGATGCCAACACGACCGCCGGGATGGGCGTCGCGACGCTCGACGGCCTGGGGCCGATCGGCGGCCTGGACCACTCGCCGGACGAGTGGCTGGACGTCGCGAGCATCGTCCCGCGGACGGCGCTCTTCGCGGCGCTGCTCCTCGCGACCGGGCGCGACCCGGAGATCGCGGTCTGGCGCGCGGGCGCACCCGGCTGACGGGGGAGACCTCCTCGCTCGCCGACCGGTCAGCCGACGCCGAGCGCCCGGGCAGCGGCCGCGGCGACGACCGCCACGAGCAGCCCGAGGAAGAGGCTCCGACGCCAGGCGACGAGCACGGCGCAGGCAAGGACCGCGACCGCGTCGATCCCCACGTGGAACATCGGGCGGCCACCGGCTCCAGTCGTCATCAGCACCTGGGTGGCCGCGATCGCGCCGAGCACGGCCGGTCCCACGAGACGCAGGTACTCGAGGGCCCGCGGCGGCAGGCGCTCGAAGGCGGGCGCCAGGAGCGGCACCGCCCGCGACGGGTACGTGACCGCGAACATGAGGACGGCGAGCCCGATCAGACCGACGTTCACCGGGAGCTCCTCATGGGGCGAGGCCGTCGTCCGACCGGTTTGGCACCCGGAACGACGCCGGGTCCGCGGGCAGCTCGTCCGCTTCGGGGATCGCCCGATCGCGGCGCGGGACCAGCAGGCCCACGAGCGGGCCGAGGAATCCGCCCGCCAGGACGCCCGCGCGTGGGTCGACCGCGAGCCCGACGACGAGCGCGAGTCCCACCGCGGCGACCCCCGCGACGACCTCGCGCCGCCCCGTGGCCAGGCCGACCGCGAGCCCCGCCATCGCGGCCGGGAAGACGATATCGAGCCCGAAGACCCTCGGGTCTGGGACGACCTGGCCGCCGAGAACGCCGACCACGGTCGCGAGGTTCCACGGGATGAAGACCCCGCCGATCGCGGCCAGCCAGTAGCCGCGTCGGTCGGCGAACCCGAGCCGCCGGAAGTGGACCAGGCTGAGCGCGAACGACTCGTCGGTCAGGACGTGCGCCATGAGCGCCCGTTCGCGGCGCGGCCGGTCCCGCAGCCACGGGCCGAGCGCGGCTGCGTACAGGAGGTGGCGGGCGTTCACGAGCCCCGTCAGGACCACGACGGCGAGCCAGCCGAATCCGGCCCCGATCATCCCCGCGGCGATGAACTGCGATGCGCCCGCGAACACGATCACCGAGAAGGCGAGTGCCTCGATCGGGGAGAACCCGTTGGCCCGGGCGGTCAGCCCGAAGACGACGCCAAATCCCGCCGCGGACGCCACGATCCCGAGCATGTCGACGAGCAGACGTCGGCGGGCTGCCCGGAGCGTCCCGGCATCCGGTACGCGCGCCTGGTCGAACGTCACTTGGTCCGTCGTCGGTGAGCGCGGACCGTCAGCGGAGCGCGGTCTTCCCGCAGCGGTCGCAGACCACGTAGACCGCGTGCTGGTCGCGCGCGTAGCCGGCCACGTGGAACGTGCCGCCACACCCGCCGTGGTGGTAGGTCCACCAGCGCTCGCCCGCGTCCAGGGGCGAGGACTCGCCCGCGATGGTCGCGTCCAGGCCCGCGTGGCCGGCCACGGCCGCGGCGATCGCCGCGGCACGCTCGACCTCGGACTCGCTCGAGTACGGGTAGGACTGGGAGATGTTCGAGGTCACCGGGTCCTCCGCGGGCGGCGTCGCCGCGGCAGGCGCCGCGGGCGGTATGGCGTGTCCGCCGGCGAGTATCGCACGCGTCGCCGCCCCGGAGGCGGCCGAGGTGGCGCGTGCTCGTTGGACGCCGCGTGCTCGGGCGTCCTCGGCCCCGCGCGGGGTCAGGCGGGCGGCTCGCCGATCGCCCTGCGCCACGCGGCTTCGAGGATGTCCACCACCGCGGTCTGCAGGTGCGCGCGGAGCGTAGCCGCGCAGGCGATATTCCAGCAGGCAATGATCCCCAGGCGCGGATCCCAGGGCGCTGCCGCGTCCTCGATCAGCCCGATCGCCGCGTGCTGGAGCGGCCGGGCGGCAGAGCCCGAGCGCAGGAAGCGCCCCAGGTCGCCGAAGACGCCGGCCTGCTCCCCGCCCTTGAGGCGCGCCCCGAAGCGCTCGACGTCGAGCCCGGTCAGGCCTCCGGCGATCGCCACGACGACCGACGGGAACAGGTCGCCGAGCTCGCGACCCTCCGCGTTCGTCAGCCGCGGGCCCTCGTACCAGGCCAGCCAGAACCCCCTGTTCACCCGGCCGCGGTACGGCTTCTCCCCGCCCAGATCCCGGACCGCCGCGTCGAGCGCGTGCAGGTCGTCGATCGTGAGGCGGCCGAGCCGGCGCAGCACGGCCGCGCGGGCCCCGAGGTTGAGCAGGGAATCGCGTCCCGTCACGCGCTCACCAGGCGGCCGGGAGCCCGAGCGAGCGCGGATCGGCGGCCGCTGCCAGGGTGCCGCCGTGCGCCGGCCCACCGTCGATGAGCTCGATCGCGTGGGCATGCCCGAGCCCGCCGTCGAACGGCTCCCGCACGTCGAGTCGGTGACCCATCGATGCCAGCGCGTCGAGGAGCCCGGCGCGAAAGCGCGGCTCGCTGACAACCGCGTCCGGGGGCGCGAAGTGGCGCGGCGAGGCCGCGTGCCAGCGGGGTGCCGCGACCGCAGTCGCCACGTCCACCCCTCCGTCCACGAGCGCCGACACCACCTGGGCGAAGATCGCCGGCTGCGCATCGCCGCCCATCGACCCGTGGACCACCCACGGCCGGCCGTCGCGGAGGAGCATCCCCGGCAGGAGCGTGTGGAGCGTCCGCTTCCCGGGAGCCAGCACGTTCGGATGGGCCGGGTCCAGGCTGAAGTAGCTCCCGCGATTCTGATAAGCGATCCCGGTCACGGGGTCCACGATCCCCGAGCCGAAACCTGCGTAGTTCGACTCGATGAGGCTGACGGCGTTGCCGTCGCGATCGACGGTCGCCAGGTAGATCGTTCCGCCTCCCCGCGGATTGGTCGCCGGGACCGGGGTCGCGGCCCGGTCGGGGTCGATCCGCCCGGCCAGCGCGGCCCCGTAGGCCGGGTCGAGCAGGCGATCCACCGGGATCACGCCGAATTTCGGGTCGGTCAGGAAGGCGTCCCGGTCGGCGAGCGCGAGCTTGGTCGCCTCGATCCCGGCGTGGACCCAGCGCAGGTCGGCGCCGGCGGTCGCGCCACCGTCACCGGGCGCGAACTCGCTCGGAACCGGCCCGGGCAGCGCGCGCAGGATGTTGAGCACCTCGAGGCCGATCACGCCCGAGCTGTTCGGTGGGTGGGTCGTGGCGGTGACGCCGCGGTAGTCGAGAGCGAGAGGCGTCTCCCACGTGGACGCGTGCGCGGCCAGGTCCGCCGGCATACACGGGGAGCCGACGGCGGCGAGGCCCTCGGCCTGGCGCCCCGCGACCTCGCCGACGTAGAAGTCGTGCAACCCAGCGGCCGCCAGCCGCTGCAGCGTCGCCGCGAGCGCGGGCAGGCGGACCCGCTCGCCGAGCCGCCAGGGCCGGCCGCTGGGTCGATAGGTGGCGTGGAAACCGCGGGCAAGCGAGCCGAGCTCCGCGTCGAAGATCCGCGCCGACCCTTCGACCGCGCGGGCGAAGAGCTCGTCGGCCGGGAAGCCGTCGCGTGCCAGCTCGATCGCGGGGGCAAGGAGCGCAGCCATCGGCAGGCGCCCCCAGCGTGCGTGCGCGTCGGCCCACGATCGGACGCCACCCGGTACGGTGATCGAGAGCGGCCCGCGGTAGGGGAGCGTGGCGAGCCCGCGAGCGCGGAGGGCCGCAGGATCTGCGCCGAGCGGCGCGCGGCCCGACCCGTTGAGCGCCGCCTGGGTGCCCGCCACCTCGTCCCAGACAAGCCAGAATGCGTCGCCGCCCAGGCCGCAGGCCTCGCCCATGACGACGCCCAAAACCGCGTTGGTCGCGATCGCGGCGTCCACGGCGCTTCCGCCGGACCGCAGGATCCCGAGGCCGGCGGCGGTGGCGAGGTGGTGAGGCGCGACCACCGCCCCGGAGCCGCCGCGCGCGAGCGGGGTGGGCGCGAGCGGCCGGAGGGGTTCCACCCCGGCATTCTAGGGCCGGCCGGGGCCGAGGCTGCCGCGGCGAGGGTCCCGGCCCCTGTTGTCGGGCCTCGATGCCGGGTACCCTGCACCGATGGCACGCTCGCTCTGGTCCGTCATCCTGGGGACGCTGACGCTGCGCTTCAGCACCGGCCTGACCGGGGCGATGCTCGTCTACTACCTCGCGGACCTGCCGAAGCACGGCGGCGAGCAGGTCTCGTCGATCACCGTTGCCGTCTTCACGGCCTCGTTCTTCGCCGCCGAGCTGATCCTGTCGCCGCTCTTCGGACCGCTCGCCGATCGGTTCGGCTACCACCGGATCATGCAGCTTGGGCCCGCCTTCGGGGCGACGGCCGTGATCCTCACCGGGCTCACCACGAATCTCTGGCTGCTCGGCGGCACCCGCTGGCTCGAGGGCGCCTCCACGGCGGCCAGCGTGCCCTCCATCCTCGGATTCATCGCGATCGCGACGATGGGCGACGAGGGCCTGCGCGGGAAGGCGGTCGCCCGGTTCGAGGCAGCCACGCTGGCGGGCCTCGGCGTCGGCATCGTCGCGGCCGGGCCCCTCTGGACGCTGCTCCACCGCGAGGCCTTCTTCGTCAACGCCCTGATCTACGGCGTCTCGTGGGCGATCTACCGGTTCGGCGTCGCCGACCCGCGGGCCGACCACGGCGGCCACGAGCACGAGCGGCGCACGAGCCTGGCCCGCTATCTCGAGATCCTCTCTGGCGCCCACGTGTGGCTCCTGGCGCCGACCTGGATCGCGGTCAACGCCGCGATCGGGCTGTGGACGTCGCAGTCGATCTTCCAGCTTGTCAAGGCGCCCGATCCCCGGTTCGCCGACCAGCGCCTGATGGCCGGCGCGTCGCCGCTCCTCGTGAGCGCGGGGCTCGCGGTCGGGATGCTCGTCTTCTTCGCCGGCCTCGTCTACTGGGGCAACCGATTCAGGAAGCTGCGCAGGACGACGATCATCTTCTATGGGTTGGGGGGCGGCGCCGTGCTCGTCGCCGCGGCCGTCGCGATCAACCACGGCGCAGACCTGCCCGTCGCGCTGACGATCGCCCTCCTGGTCCCTGTCGCGGGCGGGCTCTTCGTCCTCGCCGGCGCCACGCCCGCGGCGCTCGGGTTGCTCGCGGACATGTCCGAGCCCTATCCCCGCGATCGAGGGGCGATCATGGGCCTGTACTCGGTGTTCCTCGCGCTGGGCCAGATCACCGGAAGCATCGCGGGCGGCGCCGCCGCCGACCTGCGCGGCTTCGACGGCCTGCTCGTGGCGACGCTCGTGATGCTCGCGATCGCCGTCCTGCCCCTCTGGCGGCTGCGCGACGTCGAGCACAGCCTGGGCCTCATCGCGCGTCCCGGGCCTGCCCCCGAGGTCTGATCGCCGCGTCCCCGCCCGTATGATGCCCGCATGCCCACCGTCGCCATCGTGACCGATTCCGCCTCGGACCTGCCGCCCTCGCTCGCCGACCCGCTGGGGATCCGGGTCGTGCCGCTCCTCGTCCGGTTCGGGGCGCAGGAGTACCGATCGGGAGTGGACCTCTCGACGGCCGACTTCTGGGCGCGGATGCTCGCTCCCGACGCGCCCTTCCCGACGACGGCCGCCGCTGCGCCCGGTGCCTTCGCCGCGGCGTTCTCGGACGCGTTCGCCGCGGGCGCGGAGTCGGTGGTCTGCGTGACGGTCGGCAGCCGCCTCTCCGGGACGTTCGCGAGCGCGGAGATCGGGGCGAAACAGCACCCGGGCCGCGAAATTCACGTGGTGGACTCGACGTCGGCCTCGATGGGAACCGGGCACCTTGCGATGCTCGCCGCGGAGCTCGCAGCGGCCGGCCGGTCCGGTGCCGCCATCGCGGCGACGGTCCGGGCACGGGCCGCCGACCTTGACCTGTATGTCGCCCTCGATACGCTCGAGTACCTTCGCCCGGGCGGCCGCCTCTCGGCCGCCCGGGCGGCCATCGGCACGATGCTCTCGATCAAGCCGATCATCACGGTTGTCGACGGCCTCGTGACGACCGCGGACCGGGTACGGACGCGGGCGATGGCGCGCGAGCGCGTCATCGACCTTCTGACCGCGCGTCCGGTGGAGCGGATCGCGATCCTCCAGACCGTCACGGACGACATCGACGCGTTCCGCGACCGGGTCGTGGGCCTGCTTCCCGGGGGCGTGGACCCGGCCTTCGTCAGCATCCAGACGGTCGGCCCATCCGTGGGCCCGCACCTCGGTCCCGGTGCAGTCGGGGCCGTCATCCTGCTGCGGCGCTGACACGGGCTCAGGAGCGCCGGCCCGCGAGGCGCGGTCGGAGTGGCCGGCGGCGGGCTGTCCGGCATTGGTTCGCCCGCCGGAAGTCGCCCTCAACGCGGGACGAATGGTTGCGGGGCGGATACGGGCGGGCTTCGGTACCATTGCCGTCAACGACCGGGCCATTCCGCCCGGCGCATGCGTCCCCCTTCGGCACTCGCTGCGTGGTGGGGACGGGCCGGATGATCGGCCCACCGTTGACCACTGGCCGCCCATCGTCCCGGACGGCCGCGCAGGAGGATCTCCGCTCCATGACGACCGAACAGATCGCAGCGACGATCAACCCATGGGCCGTTGCCCAGCAGCAGTTCGACCTGGCGGCCGAGCACCTGAAGCTGGACCAGGGCCTCCGGCAGGTCCTTCGCGAGCCCCGCCGCGCGCTGACCGTGACGTTCCCCGTCAAGATGGACGACGGGACGGTCCGCGTCTTCACCGGCTACCGCGTGCAGCACAACCTGGGCCGCGGGCCGGCCAAGGGCGGAATCCGCTACCACCAGAACGTCTCGATCGACGAGGTCAAGGCCCTCGCGATGTGGATGACCTGGAAGTGCGCCGTCGTCGGCATCCCCTACGGCGGCGGCAAAGGCGGCGTCATCGTCGACCCGAAGAAGCTCTCGCTCAAGGAGCTCGAGGCGATGACCCGGCGCTTCACGACGGAGATCAGCGTCCTGATCGGCCCCGAGCGCGACATCCCGGCCCCGGACGTCAACACGAACGCCCAGGTCATGGCCTGGATGATGGACACCTATTCGATGCACGCGGGCTACACGGTCCCGGGCGTCGTCACGGGGAAGCCGATCAGTCTCGGCGGCTCCGAGGGTCGCAACGAGGCGACTGCCCGCGGCTGCGTCTACACGATCGTGGACGCGGCTCGTCACCTCGGCATGGACCTCAAGAAGACGTCCACCGCGGTCCAGGGCTTCGGGAACGCCGGGTCCATCGCCGCGCGGCTCATGCGCGACGAGGGCTCGACGGTCGTCGCCGTCTCGGACACGCAGGGCGGGATCCACAATCCGGTCGGGCTCGACATCGAGAAGGTTCTCGCCTGGAAGCAGGAGCACGGCACGGTCGTCGGGTTCCCCGGCAGCACGAAGATCACCAACGGCGAGCTCCTCGAGCTCCCCGTGGACATCCTGATCCCGGCCGCCTACGAGAACCAGATCACCGCCCAGAACGCGAAGAACGTCAAGGCGAAGATCGTCGCCGAGGCCGCCAACGGCCCGACGACCCCCGAGGCCGACGAGATCCTGGCGAAGAAGGGCGTCTTCATGATCCCGGACATTCTCGCCAACGCCGGCGGCGTCACCGTCAGCTATTTCGAGTGGGTCCAGGACCTCAACCGGGATCACTGGAGCGAGAAGAACGTCAACGAGAAGCTCAAGGAGATCATGGACCGCTCCTTCGGCGAGGTGCTGGCCATGTCGCTCCTCGAGGAAGTCAACATGCGGACCGCGGCCTACCTGGTCGCGGTCAAGCGCGTCGCCGACACCACCGCGCTGCGCGGCCTCTACCCGTAGGCTGAACGGACGCGGCCGCGGCCCAACCGGCAGCGGGCGCGTCCCCGACCACGTACACCGGCTGCAACGAGCCCCGGTCGTCCAGGCGGACGACCGGGGCTCGTCCGATATGGGCAAGCGAGCTGGACCAGATTCGTTCAGGCTTGTGGCGGCGGGCCTGCCCCGGCCCCGCCGATGCAGCTGAGGAGACGCCACGTGCGCGCAGAAGAGGTCGAGGTCCGCAATCCGTCCGGGATCCACGCCCGGCCGGCGGCCCTGTTCGTCAAGACCGCGGCCCGCTTCGTGTCGACCATCTCGCTCGAGAACGTGACGAAGGGCAAGGCGCCGGCGAACGCGAAGAGCATCATGGCGGTGATGGGGAGCGGTGCAGCCCGTGGCCACATCGTGCGGCTCACGGCCGACGGACCCGACGAGGACCAGGCGATCACCGTCCTCCATGACCTGATCACCGGCGGCCTCGGAGAGACGCTGGAGGGATGACGCGCCCGGTACGTCTCACGGGCGTCGCGGGAGCGCCGGGAATCGCCATCGGCCCGGTGTGGCGGTTCGATGCGTCCAACGCGGTGCCGCAGGCCGACGCCAGCCGCCAGGTCCCGGGCCAGCGTCCAGCCGACGCGATCGAGGCCGCGGCCGCCGAGACGGCGCGTCAGCTCGACGCCCTCGCCGGCCGCCTGCGCGATCTCGGGCGCGAGGAGGAGTCGGCGATCTTCGAAGCACAGTCGATGATGGCGCTCGATCCCGGGCTCGTGGAGGAAGCGATCGGCCGTGCGGGCGAGTCGGGCGACCCGGTGGACGCCGTCCAGGCCGCCACCGCGGCCGCGGCCGAGCTCCTCGCCGCGCTCGACGACGAGACGCTGGCGGCCCGGGCAGCGGATGTGCGTGACGTGGGCGCCCGCATCTGCCGCGTGCTCCGTGGCGAGGACCTTGCGCTGCCGGCCGTCCCCTCGATCGCGGTCTGCGACGACCTGCCGCCGTCGGTCACGGCCGAGATCCCGCCCGGGTTCCTGCTCGGGATCGCCCTCTCCGGAGGTTCGCGGACGGCCCACGCCGTGATCCTCGCGCGCAGCCTCGGGATCCCGGCCATCGTCGGCATCGACGGCCTGATCGCCGCGGTCGACCGGCGCTCCGGGCCCTCGACGTCGCCGGTCACGATTGCGATGGACGGCGAGCGCGGCGAGGTCGTCGTCGATCCGGGCTCGCGGGTGACGATGGAATACCGCGGGCGCGAGGCGGACCTCACCGCGCGTCGCGCCACTGCCGCCGGCCTGCGTGACCGGCCGGCCGCGACTGCCGACGGGGAGCGCATCCACCTCGTGGCCAACATCGGGACGCCGGACGACGCGCAACGCGCGCTCGCGGCTGGCGCCGAGGGCGTCGGCCTCTTCCGCACCGAGTTCCTGTTCATGAGCCGGCAGACGCCGCCCACCGAGACGGAGCAGGTCGATGCGTACCGGCGCGTCCTGGAGGCGTTCGGGCCCGAGCGGCCCGTCGTGATCCGCCTCGCCGACATCGGCGGCGACAAGGCGATCCCATACCTGCGCCTCGCGCCGGAGCAGAATCCGTTCCTGGGGGTCCGGGCGATCCGCCTTGCGTACGCCGACTCGGACCTCCTCCTGACGCAGCTGCGGGCGATCTGGCGTGCCGGGGCTGCGGCGAGGGTGGTCCCGCACGTCATGGCGCCGATGGTGGCCACGGTCGCCGACGTGGAGCTGCTCGTGTCCCTGCGCGACCGGGCCCGTGACACCCTGGTGAGCAAGGGCCTGCCCGTGGCCGAGCGGATGGTGACCGGGATCATGGTCGAGGTCCCCTCGGCCGCGTTCCTCGCGCCGGAGCTGGCCCGGCGGGTGGACTTCTTCAGCATCGGGACGAACGACCTCACCCAGTACGTCCTCGCCGCGGACCGGGGGAACGCGGCCCTCGCCGGGCTCCAGGACGCGCTGCACCCGGCCGTGCTGCGGGCGATCGCCGGCATCGTCGCGGGCGCCGATTCGGCCGGCATCCCGGTCGCGGTCTGCGGCGAGCTTGCCGGCGACCCGGCGGGCGCGCTTGTCCTCACGGGTCTCGGCGTGGACGAGCTCTCGGCCGATGCCGGTTCGCTCGACGGGGTCAGGGCCGCCCTCGCCCGCGTCACCCGTGCGCAGCTCGACGCGCTTGCGCGGGCGGCCCTTGACGCGTTCGACGCGGAGACCGTCCGGGAGATGGCCGCCGCGCTTCTCGCTCCGGCGCGGTAGCCGGCCGCCGCGGCCGCCCGGAGGCGGCCCGGGGGTCACGGCGCCCGCGTACCCCCGGTGTACCATCCGGGCATGCTCGACCACGAAGAGAAGTTCCTGTTCAAGGAGGAGATCGGCCACCTTGGGACCGCGATGGCGGACACCGCGGTGCTCGACAATGTCGAGGATCTCCTCACCGACGTGATCACCAGCCCGCGCTTCGACTCGGAGGTCTTCACGCTGGAGCGGTCGCTCCAGGTGATGCTCGGCGCGCGGGCCGGAAGCACGCTCGTCGGCCTGCTGACCGTGACGCCGGAGGTCTTCGACGAGGTGGCCGAGGTCCGGATCTCGCCGGAGGTCCACGAGCGCCTCGTCGCGTGGCGGGCCCGCTTCGGCCTCGCGATCGACAACGCCCTCAACTTCCTCAACAACCCCGACGGGATCCAGGGCCACTCGTTCGCGACCCAGATCGCCCACATCGAGGATCGCCGCGTCCTCCAGGGCCGCCTGACGCTCGTCCGCTACAACAACGAGCCGCAGTTCTTCGTGGCGGACGCGAGCGTCTTCCTGGGCCTCGTCAGCGATGTCCTCGAGCGACTGGGTCCGTACCTCGAGCCGGACGCGGTCGACCCCGAGACGATCACCCGCCTCAAGGAGGCGATCGCGCTCGTCGAGCGCAAGACCACACCGCGCGGATGAGCCGTCGCGGCGGCCAGCGCGGGTCGCGGCGTCGGCCGCGGCCGCGGCCCGGGGGCCACTCGGGCGCCTCCGCGACGTCGCCTGGCGTCGCGCGAAGGAACCGGCGTCTCGCGTTCGTCATCCTCGCCGCGTTCGCGCTGATCGCGCTCGCGATCGTGGCGAGCCCGTTCGCGACCGCGCCGACCCGGCCGTAGCGGCTCGCCGCGCGCCAGCCACATGCGCCACCTCTACCTTGCCGCGACGGGCCAGAACCGGGGCAAGACGACCGCCTCGCTCGGCCTGGTCCACGCGTTCGTCGAGGCGGGCCTCCGGACGGGCTTCACGAAGCCGGTCGGCCAGCGCACGGTCACCGACGAGTCGGGCGTCCCGGCCGACGAGGACGCCGTCCTCATGAAGGCGGTCTTCGGCCTGACCGACCCGAACGACGTGATGAGCCCGGTCCACATCCCGCGCGGCTTCACGAAGGCGTACATCGCCGGGGAGGTCGTGGAGGACCTCGGCGCGCGGATCCTGCGCGCGCACGCGATCCTCGCGGAGACGAAGGAGCTCGTGCTCATCGAGGGGACCGGCCACGCGGGCGTCGGCGCCGTGATCGGCCTGTCGAACGCCGTGGTGGCGGGGATGCTCGGCGCGCCCGCCGTGATCGTCAGCGAGGGCGGGGTGGGCCGGCCGATCGACGAGATCGTCCTCAACGCCGCGCTGTTCGAGAAGCACGGCGTGGCCGTGGCCGGCGCAATCGTGAACAAGGTGGACCTGGCGGCACAGCCGGGCCTCGAGGCGGTGCTGGAGCGGGGGCTCGCTCGGCACGGGATCCCGCTCCTCGGGGTGATCCCCTGGCGGCCGTTCCTGTCGAATCCGAGCCTCGCGATGATCCTCGAAGGGACGCGGGCGGAGCTGATCAACGCAGGGCCCGACCTCGACCTCGTGATCGGGGGGATCAGCGTCGCCGCGATGGAGCCGCACCATGTGCTCCAGCACGTCGTCGGCCGCCGGATCGTGATCGTCGCGGGCGACCGGGAGGACGCGATCGTCGCGCTCTCACGGGCCCACCGGGCCGAGATGCGCCGGCCGGCCGTCATCCGCGGCGACGCGCAGCCCGCCATGCTCGGCTTCGTCCTGTCCGGTTACCGGCCCCGCCCGGCGCTCATCGACGAGATCCGGCGGGCCGACCTGTTCGCGTGCTACCTGGACGAGGATACGTACATGGTCGCGTCGGACGTCCACGACCTGCTCGTCAAGACCCACCCCGCCGACCGCGAGAAGATCGCCACGATCAAGTCGACCGTCGGCGAGGCGCTCGACGTGGGTCGCTTCCTCGACGCCGCGACGGAGGCGCGCATCCCGCGCCGGTCCTGAACGCAGGGGGCGCGGCGCTCGCCTCGACGCAGCCGGCCGCGAACGAGGAACACGCGGCCGATCCGTCGTCCGCCGCCTCAACCGGCTTGACACGAGGCGGCCGGGCATGAGCGCGTTCGCCGGGTTCCGGCTGCTCGTCCAGAAGGAGTTGCGCGAGCAGCTTCGAACCCTGCGACTGGTCGTCGTCGTGGCGGTCCTCGCGGCATTCGGCGCCATCTCGCCGCTCCTCGCGAAGCTCCTGCCCGACCTCATCAAGGCGGCCGGGACCGAGACCGCCGGCCTCACGATCTCGATGCCGACGCCGACCACGGCCGACGCGGTCGCGCAGCTCGTGAAGAATCTCGGCCAGTTCGGCCTCCTGATCGCGATCCTCGTGGCGATGGGCAGCGTGGCGACCGAGAAGGAGCGCGGGACGGCGGGCTTCGTGCTCACCAAGCCGGTCGGGCGCGGGCCGTTCATCATGGCCAAGGCGGCGGCGATCGGCCTGCTGCTGGCAGCCGGGATCGCGGCCGGGTACGCGCTCGCGTGGGTCTACACGGCGGTGCTCTTCGAGCCGCTGCCTCTCCCGGGCTTCGCGGCGAGCGGCGCGCTGCTCTGGCTGTCACTTCTCCTGACCGGCAGCGTCACGTTCCTGTTCTCGGTCCTGGCGCGCTCGTCGCTCGTCGCCGGCGGCGTGGGCTTCGTCGCTCTCATCGTGACGGGCATCGTCGCGGCGATCCCGGGGATCGGGGCGTACGCGCCGACCGGCCTCTCGACGCCCGCCATTGCCCTCGCGCTCGGGAAACCGGCGGGCGACCTGGCCGGCCCGATCCTCGTCAACGTGGCGCTCGTCGGCCTCGCGATCGGTGCCGCGCAGCTCGCCTTCCGCCGGCAGGAGCTGTAGGCCCAGCTGGCGCCTGGGGCCGCGGCACCGCCTGCGGCCGCAGGCGCCATATCCTCCGCGGCGCCGCTGTCACGCCTCGGCAGCTGGCGGCACGGCCGCGGTCGGAAGCTGGCCCTGCCGGAGCCGCCGGAACAGGACCAGCGCAACGAGGGCCAGCAGCCCGCCGACGAGGACGATCGGCAGCCACACGATCAGGAGCCAGATCCCGGCGCCCGCGAGCCCCTGGCCCAGGCCCACGAGGGCCGCCGCGGCCTGGTCGACCTCGCGCGCGGGGTCCCAGCCCTCGCGCACCTGGGTGACGGCGACCGCCGGTGGCGGGCTGAAGCTCACCGTCAGCGAGGCGAGCGCGGCCTGGTTCTCCAGGGTCTGCTTCTGGGCCGTGAGCTCCTCGATCTGCTGGCGGACGGTCGTCAGCTGCTCCTGCACCGCGAGGACATCGGGGATCTTCGTGGCCTTGTCCATGATCCCCTGGAGCGCGGTCTCCGTGACGCGAAGGTTGGCGAGACGTGCGCCGAGGTCGACCACCTGGGCCGTGACCTCCTGGCTCGCCGTCTGCTCCGTGAGGACCTTCGTGCCGAGCTTTCGCAGCGCGTCGAGCGCCTCGGTCCAGCGGGCCGCGGGGATCCGGAAGATCACGCTCGCGGAGGCCTTCTCCGCCTCTCCGCTGCGCTGCGAGCCGGCGACGTACCCGCCCACCGCCGCGACGGCGGTCTCCGCGGCGCGGACGGCTGCCTCGAGATCGGCGACCTGGAGGTCGAGCTGGCCCGTCCGGACGATGAGCGGACCGCTGCCATCGGGAGCGCTGACGTCGGGCCCGCCCGTCGTGGTCGTGCCGCCGTTCGCGGAACCGAACGCCCCATCGCGGGCCGACGCCGCGCTCGGCATCGCGGCAGTAGCCTCCGCGGGCGTGCCGGAGAGCGACTGCCCGACGCTCGTGGGGTTGCTGGCCGTGCTGCCGCAGCCGCCGAGCAGTGCCGCACCCATGAGCAGGCTGCCGATCCCGAAGGCGACGCGCGCGCCCGCGTGTCCCTGGACGCTGTGCTGCGCCATCACGTCACCTCGTCGCTGGTGGACGGCGGCGCGAGGGCGCGTCGCTCGCCCCGGTGACGCGATCGGGCGCGGCCCGGTTCCGGGCCGTCAGCCCAGGCGGACGTTGTCGATGAGGCGGGTGGTGCCGAAGCGCACCGCGAGCGAGAGCAGAGCGGGCCCGTCGATCCGCCGGAGCTCGGCAAGGGACGTGTCGTCGGCGCAGGAGACGTATTCCACGACCGCCCGCGGCTCCGATGCCAGCACCTCGCCCACCCGGCCGCGGACGACGCCGGCATCGCGCTCGCCGGCCGCCCATGCGTCGCGGCCGGCCAGCAGCGCGCGACGGATCACCGGCGCCGCGGCGCGATCCACCGCCGCGAGATGGACGTTGCGGGACGAGAGGGCGAGGCCGTCCGGCTCCCGGACGGTCGGGCATCGAATCACCGCCGTCAGGTCAAGGTCGCGTGCCATCCGGTCGATCACACGGAGCTGCTGGCCGTCCTTCTCGCCGAAGTAGGCTCGGTCCGGCCGGATCACCCCGAAGAGGACCGCGACGACGGTCGTGACGCCGGCGAAGTGGCCCGGCCGGGCGGCGCCCTCCAGGGGGAGCGTCAGCCGCTCGACCACGACCGAGGTGTCGAAGCCGGGCGGGTAGACGTCCTCGACCGCAGGGACCCAGACGAGATCCGCGCCGGCCTCGGCGCAGAGGGCGAGGTCGCGTGCCTCGCCGCGCGGGTATCGCTCGAGGTCCGCGGGCTCGTCGAACTGGCGGGGATTGACGAAGATCGAGACGGCCACCGCAGCGCACTCCTCGCGGGCGCGCGCGATCAGCGAGCGATGGCCGACGTGGAGCCAGCCCATCGTCGGGACCAGGCCGAGCGGGCGGGGGAGCGCGGCGAGCGCGCTGCGCAGCTCCTCGCGGCTCCGGACGACCTCCACGCCGCGATCAGAGGTCGCGATCGAGCGGGATCCCGGCCTCGGCCCGCGGGGCTCCCTCGACCCGGCGATCGTCCGGGGCGTGGCCAAGGACCTCGTCGAGGATCGCGTCATCCATGCGCGACGATTGGGCGGCCGCCGGGAAGGTCCCCGCTTCGACCTCTCCGCGATACGCCGCGGCGGCGGCGAGGATCGTCGCGCGCAGGTCCGCGTACGCCTTCGCGTGGCGCGGCATGAACGTGCCGAGGCCCAGGAAGTCCGTCACCACCTGCACCTGGCCCGAGCACCCGGCGCCGGCCCCGATCCCGATCGTCGGGATCCGCAGGCGTGCCGTGATCGCGGCGGCGAGCTGCTCGGGCACGAGCTCGAGGACCACGGCGAACGCACCCGCCTCCTGGACCGCGAGCGCGTCGTGAAGGAGGGCGCGCGCCGCCTCCCGGGTCCGGCCCTGGACCCGAATCTTGCCGAGCGCGTGGATCGCCTGGGGCGTCAGGCCAATGTGACCCATGACGGGGATGCCCGCCCGGACCAGGGTCTCGATGACGCGCCCCGTCCGGACGCCGCCCTCGACCTTCACCGCCTGCGCGCCTGCCTCGCGGAGGAATCGCCCGGCATTGCGCACCGCGTCGTCGGGCGTCGCGTACGAAAGGAACGGCATGTCGGCCACGACCATGGCGCGATGGGCGCCGCGGACGACCGCCTTCGTGTGGTGGAGCATCTCGTCCATCGTCACCCGGACGGTGGTCTCGTAGCCGAGCATCA
Source organism: Candidatus Limnocylindrales bacterium (assembly GCA_038214375.1). GTDB lineage: Bacteria > Chloroflexota > Limnocylindria > Limnocylindrales > CSP1-4 > CTSoil-043. The sequence goes on along the minus strand of JBBQRX010000002.1, from coordinate 31,296 downwards.
CCTGGCCCAGGGAGTCGCCAACGAGGAGCATCGGGATGCCGGCCTCGTCGAGGATGCCGGCCGTCGGGTAGTCGTACGCCGTGAGCATTGCGATTCGCTCGCCGTCGGCGTGCATGCGTGCGACATCGACGACGGTCAGGCGGCGCGCGTTCTCCGAGGTGCTGCTCACGAAGTCGTCCTCCCGGGCATGACGGTCGCGCCAGTCTGCACCGACCTGTCGCGAGCGTCCAGCAGGGCCACCACGCGATCCAGGATGCGGTCGGCGACGCTGCGCTTGGGCAGGAGCGGCAGCGCGTCCACGCCGCCGTCGGCAGCGAAGAGGGTGACCCGGTTGGTTGGCGTCCCGAACCCGGACCCGGGCTCGGCCACGTCATTGGCCACGAGCAGGTCAACGCGCTTCGCGGTCAGCTTGGCTGCGGCGCTGTCGACGCCCCCGGTCTCCGCGGCGAACCCGACCAGGACCGGCCGAGGATGGATCGGGCGTCCCGCGGGTATGCCCGCCTCGTCGAGCCCGCGGACGCGGCGTCCGAGCTCCGCGAGCAGGTCGGGGTTGGGGAGCAGCTCGAGGGTCAGGCCGGCGTCGGTCCGGGCGATCTTGTGATCGGCTGGGGCAGCGGGCCGGAAATCGGCCACGGCGGCCGCCATGACGAGCGCGTCGAAGCCGGCAGCGCCGGTCGACGTCGCGACGAGCGCCGCGAGCGCCTCGCGCATCGAGGCCGCGGTCTCGGCGTGGATCACGTCGATCCCGGCAGGGATCGCGACCTGGAGCGTCCCCGCCACCAGGGTGACGCGGGCTCCGCGGTCCCGGGCCGCCTCGCACACGGCGACTCCCATGGTCCCTGTGCTCCGGTTGCCGATGAAGCGGACCGGGTCGATCGGCTCCGCCGTGCCGCCCGCGGTGACCACGACGTGGCGGCGCGCGAGGTCGTCGGCGTCCCGGGCGAGGTTCCCGGGGTCGGGGAGGAGCGGCGGGCGGTCGGCCGGGTCGGGCTTCCGGATCGGGCGTGCGCCGACCGCCTCGACCGCGGCGTCGACGATCCGCTCGAGGGCGGCGAGGCGGCCGATCCCGACCTGGCCGGATGCGAGGCCGCCCGTTTCGGGCTCCACGATCCGGTAGCCGAAGTCGTCGCGGAGGATCCGCACGTTCGCCCGGGTTGCAGGGTGGGCGTACATGTCGCCGTCCATCGCCGGCCCGACCACGACAGGGGCGGACGTGGCGAGGCAGGTGGCCGTGACCACGTCGGCCGCGAGCCCGTGCGCCATCGCGCCGAGCCAGTGCGCCGTCGCCGGCGCGACGACGACGACGTCGGCCGCGTCCGCGGTGATCACGTGGCCGATCCGGCCGTCCGGGAGCAGGTCCAGCACGTCCGCGTCCACGGGCCGTCGGCTCAGCGCAGCGAGCGTGAGGGGCGCCACGAACCGGGTCGCCGACGGCGTCATGAGCACGACGACGTCCGCGCCCTCCGCGCGGAGGAGGCGCAGCAGGTCCACGGCCTTGAACGCGGCGATCGATCCCGTGATGCCCAGCGCGACAAGCCGCCCGGCGAGGCGCCCGGATTGGGTCACGCCTGCGCCTCGTCACCGGCAATCACGCGGTGGAAATGGACGAGACCCTTGAGCGTCAGGTCCGGGTCGATCCCGTCGAGGCCCTCGATCGTCCGGGCCCAGGGCAGCCCGCTGAGGCCGCCGGTCAGGACGGCCCGGACGTCGTGCGGGGCCACCCCCGCATTCGCCGCCAGCTCGCTCCGGATTCGGCCCAGGATCCCCTCGATCATCATCCGGTGGCCGAGCACCGTACCGATTCGGATCGCGGAGGCGGTGTCGCGCCCGATCGGCCCGTCCGGGACGCGCAGCTCGACGAGCGGAAGCCGCGCCGTCCGCACTGCCAGCGCCTCCAGGCCAAGCTGCAGCCCGGGCGCGATGGCGCCCCCCACGAATGCGCCGTTGGAGTCGACCACATCGAACGTGGTTGCCGTGCCGCAGTCGACCACGACCGCAGGCGTGCCGAGCAGGTGCGCGGCGGCGTAGGCGTTGACGAGCCGGTCCGGGCCCACCTCGTCCGGCCGGTCGACGTGGACCGCCATCGGGATCGTGCCAGCTGCGGCGATCGCGCACGGGATCTCTCGGCGCGTGGCGATCGACTCGAAGGCGTCTGCGAGCGCGGGGACGGAGCTCACGATCGCGACGGCCGCCACGCCGGAGAGGCCCTGGCCCTCGAGGCGGAGGAGACCCTCGAGCAGGACCTCCAGCTCGTCGGGGGTCGCGCCGGCACGGGTCGCCGCGCGCCGGGACGCGGTCAGGGCGCCGTCGCGGGCCAGGCCGACGGTGACGTGCGAGTTGCCGGCGTCGATCACGAGGAGCATGTCGCGATCATAGGGCCGACGGGGGCGCGGTGGCGTCGCGGTGATCGCGCGGCGCGGAACGACCGCCAACGGCTGCCCGCCGGTCCGTGCCCGGCCGCGCGCCCTGCGCTACCATCGGGCGGTCCGGCCCGCGCCCGCGAACCCGGACGAGCGGCTCGTCTCGCAAGACGGCACACGGCAGGAGCATGCCCGATGGCGCGTCCCATCCCCGCGAAGTTCTACGTGAACAGCGGGATCGTGGCGTCCCGGACCGACATCCACAACCTGCTCCGACCGCTCCTCAAGCAGACGGTCTCCTACCGCTACTTCCGGGGACGCGACCTCGTCGCGTCGGGGACCGGCTGGGTGGAGCGGGTCGTCATCGACGAGCCGGAGACGTCGAGCTACTTCACGCCGGTCTCGATCTGCCTCAACGTGGATTCGTTCGAGCACCTCGACTTCGAGACCCGGCCCGACCAGCTGATCGTCTACACGCTGGTCGAGGGTGACGAGAAGGTGGTCATCGAGTACGCACCGCTCCGCGAGCGCGGCGCAGGCGAGCAAGCCCCCGGGCAGCTGGCGTTCGACACGAGCGGCTTCGTCCAGATGGAGCTGCTCGCGACCCCGGAAGACGAGGAATCCTGACCGTCCCCCACGGACGGGTCAGTGGCCGCGCTCACCCCGGACATACGGCACGCCCAGCGCGGCTGGGGCACCCAGCCGCTTCCGGATCGCCTCGCCCGAGACCGCCACGAGCACGCCGATGATGAGGAGATAGGGGACCATCTCCAGGAAGAACGTCAGGGTGTGGTTGAAGTAGAAGGGGTTCGGGGCGCCGAAGAGCTGGTCCGGGCCCTGGATGTCGATGAGCATCCGCCGGATCGCCGCGAACAGGTAGGCGCCGACCGCGGCCCGAATGGGGCTCCACTGGGCGAAGATCACGAGGGCGACCGCGATCCAGCCCTGGCCGTTCACGGTGAGCTCGCCGAACCAGCCCGGTGAGACCGCCAGCGTGATCGTCGCGCCGGCCAGCCCCGCGAAGAGGCCCCCGATGATGACGTACGCGTAGCGCAGCCGGACGACATCCACGCCCAGGGAATCGGCCGCCGTCGGGCTCTCGCCGATCGCACGGAGGTGGAGGCCGGGTCGTGTGCGGCCGATCCAGTACCAGGCCAGGGGCACGACGATGAAGCCGAAGTAGACGAGGACGCTCTGGTCGGTGAAGAACACGGGTCCGAAACCTGGCAGCATCGAGAGGCCGGGCACGGTCAGCTTCGGCAGGAGCGAGATCGCCCCGGCCTTCGAGAGGTCCTCTCCGATGACCCGGGCAAGCCCCGAGCCGAGGAATGTCAGGGCGAGCCCGGAGACGACCTGCTCGGCCTGGAAGCTGATCGTGATGACGGCGTGGAGCACGGACAGGAGCCCGCCCGCCAGGGTGCCAAGCAGGAGGCCCAACCAGGGATCCCCCGTTGCCACCGCGGTCCCGAAGGCCACCACGGCGCCCATGAGCATCATCCCCTCGACTCCGAGGTTCAGGACGCCCGCGCGCTCCGAGAAGATCTCGCCAACGGCGGCGAAGAGGAGCACGGTGCCCGAGGCAACGCCTGCGGCCAGGATGATCGTCAGGTCCATCAGGCTTCCCGCCGCTCGAGGCGAATCTGGTAGCGCAGGAAGACCTCGCTGGCGATGAGGGAGAACAGGATGATCCCCTGGATCATTGCCGGGATCCCGGACGGCTGGATCTCGCGCCCGGCAAGGATGAGGGCCCCGAACGCGATCGACGCGACGATCACGCCGTACGGGTGGAGCTTCGCGATGTAGGCCACGATGATCGCAGTGAAGCCGTAACCGGGCGAGATCGCCTGCTGGAGGCGGTGGACGACGCCCGCCACCTCGCTCATGCCGGCGAGACCGGCGAGCGCCCCCGAGATCGCGAACACGACGATCGTGTTGCGCGTGACGTCGATGCCGGCGTAGCGCGCGGCCTTCGGGCTGTCGCCGATGAGACGGATCTCGTAGCCTCGGCGGCTGCGGAAGATGAAGAAGCGGATGATGACGGCCGCCACCAGGCCGAAGGCAAGGCCGAGGTGCACGGTCAGCCCGGCGAAGTCCGGGACGGCCCCGGCCGCGTCAGACAGGCGCGGGAGCCAGGCCTCCGGCGGGAACGGCCGGGAGAGTTGGAAGCCACCTTCGCTCCACGGTCCGAAGACCCAGTACGAGAGCCAGAAGAGGGCGACGTAGTTGAGCATGAGCGTGACGATGATCTCGTTCACGCCGCGGACCGCCTTGAGGAATCCGGGGATCGCGCCGTAGACGGCGCCTGCGGCCATTGCCGCCACCATCATGAGCGGGATCGTCACGATCGAGGGCGTACCGGCCGGGACGATCGGGATGAGCACCACCGCCGACGCGCCCCACGCACCCATCAGGAACTGGCCCTCCGCCCCGATGTTCCAGAGGCGCATGCGGAAGGCGAGCGCGCATGCGAGCCCGGTGAGAATCAGGGGGGTCGCTTTCACCAGGGTGTCGGACAGGACCCCGAGGCTCCCGAACGACGAGCCGATGATGTGGACGAAGATGGCGACCGGGTCCCCGCCGGCGATCCAGAGGATCAGCCCACTGATCGCGAGCGCCACGATGATGGCGCCGGCTGTCGTCGCGACCGGGAGCCACCGCGGGACTGCCAGCCGGCGCTCGAGGCGCAGCGACCAGGGCAGGCGGCTCCCGCGCGCCGGCAGGCGAACGGGGGAGGTCGTCGTCATGCGACGCCCGGCACGACGACCGGCACCACGGCGGTCGAAGCGCCGCCGCCCGTCATCAGGAGGCCGATCTCGGCGACGTCGGCGTCCGCCGCGTCGAACAGCCCGACCACGCGGCCCTCGTACATCACGGCCACGCGGTCGGCCAGCGCAAGGACCTCGTCGATGTCCTCGCTGAGCAGGATCGTCGCCGCCCCGGCGGCGCGCTGATCGAGGAGGAGCCGATGGACGGTTCCGATCGCGCCGACGTCGAGGCCGCGCGTCGGCTGGACGGCGACCATGAGCTTCGGCTCCGAGGCGATCTCACGGGCCAGGATGAGGCGCTGCAGGTTGCCGCCCGACAGCAGGCGGGCCTGGGTGTCCACGGAGGGCGCGGCGATGCTGTACTTCTCGCGGAGCCGGTTGGCGAAACGGCGCACGGCGCCCATGTCGATCGACCAGCGCGTTGACACCGGCGCCTCGCGGTAGATCTTCATGATCAGGTTGTCGGCGACGGACAGGTTGGGTGCCGTCCCGACCCCGGTCCGGTCCTCGGGCACGTGGGCGACGTGCTGGATGATCGCGTCCCGCGGCGTCCGATTGCCGATCTCCACGCCGCTCACCGTCACCGAGCCGCGGCTGCAGCGACGGAGGCCCGTGAGGACCTGGGCCAGCTCCGACTGGCCGTTCCCCGCGACGCCGGCGACGCCCAGGATCTCGCCGGTGCGGACGTCCAGGGAGATTCCCCGCAGCGCGGGCAGACCCCGGTCGCCGTCAGCCTCGACGTCGCGCATGGCGAGGACGACCGGGCCGGGAGCGAACGACGTCCGGTCGATGGTCTCCAGGATCTCCCGGCCCACCATGAGCCGCGCGAGCCCTGATGTCGTCGTCCCGGCGATAGGGACCCCGGCGGCAGTCACCATGCCGCGACGCATGACGGTGACACGATCCGCGATCTGGGTCACCTCGCCGAGCTTGTGGCTGATGAAGACGACCGATGCACCGTCGGCGACCATGGAGCGCAGGGTGCGGAACAGATCGGCCGCCTCCTGGGGCGCGAGGACTGCCGTCGGCTCGTCGAGGATGAGGATCCGCGCTCCCCGATAGAGCATCTTGAGGATCTCGACGCGCTGTTGCTCGCCGACCGAGAGCTGCCAGATTCGCGCCCGCGGATCGACCGCGAGCCCGTGGCGGCCGGCGAGGTCAGCGATCTCGTCGTCGTACCGCCCCGCATCGAGCCGAAAGCGCGGCTGGTGAAGACCCAGGAGGATGTTCTCGGTGACCGTCTGGGTGGGCACGAGCGCGAAATGCTGGTGGACCATCCCGAGTCCGGCGGCGATCGCGTCGCGCGGCGACCGGAACTCGGCGGGCTTGCCCAGGAGCCGGACCTCGCCCGCGTCCGGCCTGTAGAGCCCCGCGAGCACGTTCATCAGGGTGCTCTTCCCGGCGCCGTTCTCGCCGAGCAGCGCGTGGACCTCGCCGGCACGCAGGTCGAAGTCGACCCCATTGTTGGCGACGACGCCGGGGAAGCGTTTCACGATTCCGCGCATCTCGACTGCGAGCGCGCCTTGGTCCGCCTGGGGGTCGCTCATGCGCTGGCCGTGGCTCCGTGGAATGGCGAGGCCCGCGACGAGCCGGTCGTCGCGGGCATCGTTTTCAGGCTGCTACTTCGGCAATTCGCCGTTGATCCCCTTCGCGAACCAGAGCATGCAGGTGCCGGTGCACTGGCCCAGCGGGGGCGGGAACTGGTCGAGGTCCGTCTGGACGAGCTTCTGGCCGGCGGCCAGGATCTGCTTGCCCTTGTTGTCCGTGATCGGGCCGGCGAAGACGTCGAAACGGGTGAACTCGCCCTTGAGCATCTTCGCCAGGGTGTCCTTGACAAGCTGGACGTCCGCGGCCGGGAGATCCTTCACGCCCAGGCGCGGCGTCTCGCCGTCCATGAACCCGAGGAGGCCCATCGCCTTGGCGTCAGCGTCGAAATACTCGTAGCCGGCCTTGTACGTGCCGGCCTTGATCTGCTCGGCGATGCGGACGTATTCGGGGCCCCAGATCCAGTAGGGCGCGGTCAGGCAGCGGTCCACCTTGCACGACGCCGGGTGGTCGTAGGTGACGCCCCACTTGCCCTTCTCCTGGGCCACGTCGGCCACGGCGCCCGTGTCCGCACCCGTGAAGACCACCTGCGCACCGGCGTCGAAGAGCGATGCCGCGCCCTCCTTCTCCTTGACCGGATCGTGCCAGGTGTTGATGAACCGCACGTCCATCGTGCACTCGGGGCAGGTCTTGTGGACGCCGAGCATGATCGCGTTGCCGAGCCGGACTTCCTCCGGGATCGGGAACGTGGCCATGTACCCGACCTTCGGGTTGCCGTCGAGCTTCGCGCGCGACCCGGCGAGCATCCCGGCGAGGTACTTGAAGTCCTCCATCGCGCCGAAGAAGTTGCCGAAGTTCGTGCCGTTCGACTTGTAGCCCGTCAGGTGCATGTAGGTGATCTTCGGGAACTCCTTGGCCACGGTCTCCATGGGATCCATGTAGCCGAAGGAGGTGCCGACGATGAAGTTGAAGCCCTTTCGCGACAGGCTCCGGAAGACCTGCTCGGAGTCAGCGCCCTCGGGCACGTTCTCGATGTACGCGACGTGCGAGTCGGGCATGTTCTCGCAGATATACACCAGGCCCTCGTAGTGAGCCTGGCTCCAGCCGCCGTCGTTGTGCGGCCCGATGAGGACCATGGCGACGTTGAACTTGCCGGCGACGATGTCCGGGATCTGTGTCACGCCCGCCGCCGCGCCGGCCTCGCAGGCGGCGGTGGTCGACGGGGCCGCGCTGCCCGCCGCGCTCGAGGGGGCCGCGCTTGCGCTCGACGCCGCCGGTGCGGCGCTTGCCGGCGACGCCGCGGGGCTTGGGCTCCCGCCCGACGAGCAGGCGCTCACGATGAGCGCACCGGTCGCGAGCAGCGACAGGGGCTTCAAGAGTCGGCTGGCCATCCTGGGTCCTCTCCTCCGCGCAATCACCTGGGCGATCGGGTTGCTGCTGGCCCGTGCAACGGCGGACGCGATCTTCGTGCAGCGATGGGACCCGTCCCCGGTGAGAGCGCGGCCCAAGGATAGCCCGCCGCGACCCGGCCGATGGGCCGCCGGCGACCGGCGAGGTGGAGTTTCGGCTACCCTTCCGCGGTGTTCGAACGAACGGCGCTGCCCGACGGTCCGCGCGTCATCACTGCGCGACTGGCAGGCGCCCGCTCGTTCACGGTAGAGGCGCACGTCCTCGCCGGCTCGCGCCACGAGGCCCCCGGCCAGGCGGGTTGCGCGCATTTCATGGAGCACCTCACGTTCAAGGGAACGCGGGCCTATCCGACGACACGCGCGCTCTCGGAGGCCGTCGAGGGTTTGGGCGGCACGTTCAACGCCTCGACGGATCGCGAGTCGACCGTCTACTACGTCCGTGTGCCGTCGCGCCACGCGGCGACCGCGATGCACGTCCTGGGCGAGCTCGTGGTCCGGCCGAACCTCGATGAGACGGAGATCGAGAACGAGCGCGACGTGATCGTCGAGGAGATCCGCTCCTACCTCGACGATCCCGCGGAGCACGTGAACGTGCTGTTCGACCTTGCGATCTTCGACGACACGCCGCTCGGCCGCGAGATCGCGGGCTCGGAGGAGAGCGTCCGCGCGCTCCCGGCGCCGGCCATCCACGACTTCTGGCGGACCTATTACCAGCCCTCGAACGTCGTCGTCGCCGTGTCGGGGGACCTGCATCACGGGGAGGTCGTCGCGCTCGCGGCGGATGCGTTCGGAACCGGCGGGGGATCGACCCCGGGCTACCTCCCGGCGCCCTCGCTCCCCGCGGGCGAGCGAAGCATGCGCGCGTCGCGGCCGTCCACGCAGGCGCAGCTGGTCCTGGGCGTGCCGGCGCTGCCCCGCGACCACCCCGAGCAGTGGACCCTCTCGGTCCTCAACGCCGTCCTCGGGGATGGCATGTCGAGCCGCCTCTTCCTGGAGGTCCGCGAGGAGCTGGGGCTCGCCTACGACGTCGGCAGCTCGATCGTCGCGTACGCCGACGCGGGCGTGCTCTCGGTGTACGCGGGCGTGGACCCCGGAAAGATCAGGCCGACGATCGCGGCGGTCCTCGCGGAGCTCGCGAGACTCCGGGACGACGATGTGCCCGAACAGGAGATGACCAAGGTCAAGGCGTACCTCGCGGGCCGGCTGGAGCTGCGCCTGGACGAGACCCGCTACCTGGCCTCGTGGGTCGGCACCCAGGAGGCGCTCCACGATCGCGTCATGACGCCCGACGAGGCCCTGGCCGCGATCGAGGCCGTGACCGCCGCCGAGGTGCGAGCGCTCGCCATCCGGCTCTTCCGCGACGATGCGCTTCGCCTGGCCGTCGTGGCACCCGCCGGCAAGGGTCGCGGCCTCGAGTCGACGCTGCGGCTCCCGGCTCGCCGCACGTCGGCGCGGGCGCGCGGATGAGCGCTCACCGGCGATGAGCGCGTCCGGGCCGGGTGGGACGACGCCCGGAGAAGGTGCCGAGGCAGCCGTCGAGGCGGCCGGACCGGCCATCGGGTCGGAGGAGGCGCATCCCGGGTCGCCCGGTCGAATGGCCCGGCTCCATCTCCAGGCGGGTCTCCTGCGCCTGGCGCGCGTCGAGCTCGAGGAGCTGGCGGGCGAGGGGCGGCTTGGCGCGGAAGACGTGCTGGACCTGGCCGAGGCGCGCTGGCGGACGGGCGACCTGCGCGGCGCGGCCGAGGCGGCCGGCGCATGGCTCGAGGCGGATGCCGAGGACGCCGACACCGAAGTGGCGCCGCGGTCACTCGCCCTTGCTAATGCGCTCATCGCGGACGGGCTGACCGCCCGCGGCCGCCACGATGACGCAGCCCTCCACGTGGCGGCCAGCCTCGACGCGCTCGAGGTCGGGCTCGTGCGGCCGGGGGCCGCCACGGATCCCTCCGGATCGGTGGCAGCCGCGCTGGATGCGCTCTTCGCCGGGATCGTCCCCCGGGCGGACGCGTGGCCGTCGTTCGAGCCCGGCGACGGCGGCGACGGCCCGCCCGTGGCCACGTCGACCGGCGTTGCGCTCTCGCGCTCACCCGCTCGCGTCCCGGACCCAGCCGAGCCGGACCCGGTCGCGGCCGCCGACGAGCGGCTCGCGGCGGGTGACGATGTCGCCGCTGCCGTCCTGTTCCTGCTGGCGCTTCGGGCCACCCCGGGCCGCGGTGACGAGGTCCTGGCGCGGGTGGACGCCGCCCTCTCGGCACGATCGAGCGCGGCGCTTCTCCTGGCGCGGGCCGAGGCGCTCCGCACCATCGGCCGGCACGAGGCCGCCGGCATCGCCTACGCTGTCGCCGACACGCACGCGCGAGGCGGCCCCGAGGCCGCTGCCCCGACGCCCGACCCGGACGCGGCCGCCGCACCCGATCTCGAACGGAGTCCCGAATGACCGAATGCAGCCTCGTCCTCGTCAAGCCGGACGGAGTCCAGCGCCTGCTGGTGGGCCGGGTCATCGCCCGTTTCGAGGACCGCGGCCTCAAGCTCGTCGGCCTCAAGCTCGTGCAGGTCTCGCGCGAGCTGGCCGAGCGCCACTACGCGGTCCACCGCGACAAGCCCTTCTTCGCCGGGCTGGTCTCGTTCATCACCTCGAGCCCGCTCGTCGCTATGGCCGTCGAAGGACCGAACGCGATCAGCGTCGTCCGCTCGATGGTCGGGGTGACCCGGCCCTGGGAGGCTGCCCCGGGGACGATCCGCGGCGACTTCGCGCTCGAGGTCTCTCAGAACCTGATCCACGCCTCGGACGCCACCGAGACCGCCGCCACGGAGCTCGGCCTGTGGTTCCCCGAGGGGACGCTTGAATACGCTCGCGACATCGATCGCTGGGCACTCGCGCCCGAAGGCTGATCGGCCGCCGACGCCGCAGGATCGGCCGCGCACGCCGCAGGGGCGGCCGCGCGCCGCAGGGGCGGGTTGCCGTCGGGGCGCGACGCCGTCAGCCACCGGCCGCCGGTGGCCGTCAGCCGCCGACGAGCGGCGCGGCCGAAGGGAGAACCGGCCCGGGAGCCCGCGCAGCGGCGTCGATCCCGAACGCTCCCACGGCCGTGAGGAGCGCCAGCCCTCCGAGCAGGATCGCCACGAACGCCCGCAGTGGCACGCGGTTGAGCTCGAGGGACGGACGCGCATCCCGGCCGGCCGCCGCGGCGAACCCTCGCAGCCTGTCCCGGGCCGATCCGAGGTTGCCCGGTGCGGGACTGGGCCGGGACCGCGCCCTCGCCCGCGCGCCGCCCGGCGGCAACCCCGCCGGCCCCGGGTTCGTGGCCGCAGGGGTCACGATTCGCGCCGGGAGGCGCGGCAGCTCGCTGACCGCTCCGGCGACGATCGCCGACGGCCGGCCCGCACCGACCGCCAGGACTCTGCAGATGGCGACCCCGGTTCCAAGAGAACCGGCCCACGCGAGGAGGAGCGCCGGTCCGGACGACGCGGACTGCAGGATCGCGACCCGCGCGTCCCACGCCAGCAGCCCCGGCCACCCGACAACCGCAACGAGGATGACGGCGAGCGCGACGCCGAGCGCCGGCGCTCGGCGTAGCCAGCCCGACGTGTCGCGGAGGCGCCCCGTCCCGAATGCAGCCCGGAACGCGATCGTCCACCCGATCATCGCCGTCCTCGTCGTGGCGAACACGAGCAGCCACGCCCGGGCGGCGTCGCGCGCGGCGGGGTCGAGCGCCGCGAGCGCCAGCAGCGCGACTCCCGCGTCCGCGACGATCGTGTAGGCGACGACATGCTCGACCTCGTCCTGTATGAGCGCAGCGAGCGTGCCAAGCAGAAGCGTGAGGAGCGCCAGCGTCACGATGATGCCGCGCTCGAGCCCGAGCGATGCCGACGACGGCCCGAGCGCCGCGGCCGCCCAGCCCAGGATCACGAGACCCCAGGCCGCAGGCAGCCATGCGGCGAGGATCGGCAGCGCACCGGAGGGCGCCGCGTCCGACAACCGCGAGACACGGGCGTGAAGCGGGATCGCCCCGAACCGGTGGGCCAGGACGAGCCCCATCCCGAGCAGCACGAGCGCCGCGGCGGCCGGCTCGGCGAGCGCAGGACCCGACCCGGACGACGGTGCGGTCTCGGGCATGATCCCGGCCGCGACCAATCCGACGACCACGCTTGTCGTCGCACCACGCAGCTCGCGCGCCAGCGCCCGGACGCGCGACGGCGCCGCGGGGCTCCCGAGAGCCAGCGCGCTCGCGACAACCGTGGCGGCCGCCGTGAGAAGAAGGGCGGCCGGCGTTCCCGCGAGGCCGAGCGCGAGCCCGATGCCCGTCGCGCCTCCCAGGAGTGCCCCGGGTGCCGACGGTTGCCAGGTCGCCAGGCGTGCGACGACGAGCACGAGGAAACCCGCCGCGAGACAGAGGGCGAGCACGATCCGAAGGTGGTCGCTCCCGCCGAGCACGCCACCGCCGATCGCGAGCGGGGTCTCGGCCCGGACGGAGGAGGCGGCGGCCAGCGCGACGAGCACGGCGGCGAAGCCGGCCAGCGTCCCGAGCCGGCGGCGATCCCGCAAAAGCGTTGCGACGGCCGCGCCCACGATCGCCACTGCGAGGAACGGGAGCAGGCTCATCGTCGGCCGCCGATCGCGCTGCCTGCGCCGGTCGCGCGGCGGTCGCGGACGTCGTCGGGGCCGGGCGTGCTGCTCACCGCGAGCGCGCTCCCGCCGACCACTGCCGCTGCCGCGGCCAGCGCGACGACCGTGAGCCCGGATGCCATCGCGGTCACCGGCTCCGGCGTGCCAGCAAGCGCGGTGAGGACGAGGATCCCAGCGGCGGTCAGCGCGATCAGCGCGGATGCCAGCCGGAAGAGATCGCGCGTGACCGCGATCGGGACCACCGCGACAGCAACAACCGCGAAGCCCGCGGCAAGCGCAGCGTCGGGGCCGAGCCGGGGCAGCGCCACGGCAGTCGCGCCGATGCCCGCTGCGTACCCGGCCGCGGCCGCCGCCAGCGTCGCCCGGAGCCCGAGCGCCGGAGCGGCACCTTCCGGCGTCCGGCGGGCCGCGATGAAGACCAGGAAGCCGGCGAGGATCGCGGCCACGCCGCCGAACGCGAGCGGCAGGGGTGCCGGCAGTGGGTCGGCCACGAACGGTGCCGCAACGAGCAGGCCCGCGAGGCCGAGCGAGGCCATCCGCGGGTCACGCGTCCCTGTCGCAACCGCCGCCCCGAGGGCGACGAGGGCGCTGGCCGCGACCAGGAGCGGGGTCACGGAACGGCGGGGCTCGGCCTCGCGTCGCCGTTCCCGATCGGCGGCGGGTAGCTGGGCGTGGGCAGGATCCCGAAGGTCGAGAGCGGCCAGTAGCGCAGCCAGGCTCGCCCGATGACGCGGTCCTTCGCGATCGTGCCGAACGAGCGCGAATCTGCGGACGCAGCCCGGTGGTCGCCCATGACGAACAGCTGGCCGATGGGGACGACCCAGCGAGCCGGCTCCTCCGCCGCGGTTGTCGGTTGCTGCTCGTAGGTGTACGTCTCGTCGAGCTTGACGTCGTTCACCCAGACGGCGCCGTCCTTGACGACGATGACGTCGCCGGGCAGGCCGATGACGCGCTTGATGAAGGGCGTGCGCTGCGTCCCTTCGAGCACGCCGTCGGGCGGCTCGAACACGACGATGTCTCCGCGGCTGTAGGGGTCGAACCGGGGCGTCAGCTTGTCGACCAGCACGTACTGGTCGGGCTCGAGGGTGCGCTCCATCGAATTCTGTTCGACGCGGTACGGCTGGGCAACGAACGTCTGGATCACGAAGAAGATGATGAGCGTCAGGACGAGCGTCTCGACGATCTCGAAGAGGCACCCGAGGGGGCGTTTGGTCACAAGGCGGGCAGTATAGGGGGTGCCGTGAGCCGACGCCCCCCGACGCCCCCGGCGCCCCGACCCCCGGCGCGCGGCATGGCGGAGGGACGCGGCGCCGCGGCGGAGTTGGCGCACGTGACCGGGTTGCGCCCCGCCGCTGGGGCTCGGCCAACCGGACTGCATAAACCGGGCCCATATGCAGTTTGACCCTCGCCCCGACCGGACGCTATCCTCTGCGGGGCCTGCTCGCAGATTCCTGCCCCGCCGTCGCGGCCGGGCGCCAGCCCAAAGCGAGCAAACCGGCATTCCTCGTCCCCGGCGCGACGGACGCGCTCGAGCGGGCGCTGCCCTGACAGGGAGGTTTCGCACCAGCCGTGAATCCAAGCTCGCTTCAGCTCATCATCCTGCCGTCCGGACTCATCGCCGTGGCATTCGCGCTCTTCCTGGCCCGGGACGTGCTGCGGCGCGACACCGGGACCAAGGAGATGGAGGCCGTCGCCGCGACCATCTTCGAGGGCGCGGTCGCGTTCATCCGGCTCCAGTACTCGACGATCGGGATCCTCGCGCTCGTCGGTGCCGTCGGGATCGCGATTCTGATCTCGCTGTTCGAGACCGCGAACGTCGCCGACACGAGCATCTTCGGACCGGAGCTCGGGATCCGGACCGGGATCGCCTTCCTGGTGGGCGCGGCGTGCTCGATGGCGTCGGGCATCATCGGCATGTTCATCAGCGTCAAGGCGAACGTCCGGACGGCGGCCGCCGCGAGGCGGAGCCTCGTCGAGGCGGTCCAGGTCGCGATGCGTGGCGGCGCGGTCTCGGGCTTCCTCGTCGTCGCGCTCTCGCTCCTCGGCGTCTACCTGATGTTCGTTGCGTTCGGCGGCCTCAACGCCGAGACCGTCAAGGAAGCCCCGTTCCTCATCGTCGGCTACGGCTTCGGTGCCAGCTTCGTGGCGCTCTTCGCGCAGCTCGGCGGCGGGATCTACACGAAGGCCGCCGACGTCGGCTCGGACCTCGTCGGCAAGGTCGAGAAGGGCATCCCCGAGGACGACCCGCGCAACGCGGGCGTGATCGCGGACCTCGTCGGCGACAACGTGGGTGACTGCGCGGGCCGCGGCGCCGATCTCTTCGAGTCCACTGCCGCCGAGAACATCGGCGCGATGATCCTCGGTGTCGGCGTTTACTTCGTCGCCCAGAAGGCCGGCTGGGCGAACCCGGAGGCCTGGATCTTCTTCCCCCTGGTCGTGCGCTCCTTCGGGCTCCTCTCCACCATCATCGCGATGTACTTCGTCCGCGGCCGCGAGGACGAGAACCCGATGAACATCCTCAACCGGGGCTACTGGGTCACCACGATCCTGTCGGTCATCTCGCTCGCGTTCGTCACGAACGTGATGATGCAGACCGGCACCCAGACCGGCTCCAACGGGATCCCGACCTGGATCTGGTTCTTCGGAGCGGGCGTCGTCGGCCTCGCGACCAGCGTCGCCTTCGTCTACATCACCCAGTACTACACCGCCGGGACGTACCGGCCGGTGAAGGAGATCGCCGAGGCCAGCAAGACGGGCCCGGCCACCAACATCATCATCGGCACCGCCGTCGGGTACGAGACGACGTTCGTGACCGCGATCACGATCGGCATCGCGCTCTTCGCCAGCCACTGGCTCGGCTCGGAAGCCGGCCTCACCGACGCGACCGGCCGCAACGTCGGCGGCATCTTCGGGACGGCGGTGGCGACGATGGGCATGCTCATGACCACGGCCTACATCCTGGCCATGGACACGTTCGGCCCGATCACCGACAACGCGGGCGGCATCGCCGAGTTCAGCGGCGCGGAGGCGCACGCCCGGGAGATCACCGACCGCCTGGACGCCGTGGGCAACACCACGAAGGCGCTCACCAAGGGGTACGCGATCGCGTCCGCCTCCCTCGCGGCGTTCCTCCTGTTCAACGCCTACATCGACAAGGTCAACCTCATCCTCGGCCGCCAGATCGCCGCGGGCAAGGAAGGCGTCTCGCTGATGACGTCGGTCAACCTCGAGAACGTCAACGTGTTCATCGCGGCACTGATCGCCTCGATGCTCGTCTACTTCTTCAGCTCGCTCGCCATCCGCGCTGTCGGCAAGACGGCCGGTGCGATCATCTTCGAGGTTCGGCGGCAGTTTCGGGAGATGCCCGGGATCATGACCTACGAGCAGAAGCCCGACTACGCGCGCGTCGTGGACATCACGACACGGGCAGCGCTCCGCGAGATGGTCGCCCCCGGCCTTGTCGCGGTCGCCACCCCGATCGCGGTCGGCCTGCTCCTCGGCTACGAGGCGGTCGCCGGCATGCTGATGGTCGGCACGATCGCCGGCGTCCTGCTCGCCACCGTCCTCAACAACGGCGGCGGCGCATGGGACAACGCGAAGAAGTACATCGAGTCGGGGCACCTCAAGGACGAGAACGGGAACGTCCTCGGCAAGGGCTCCGATGCGCACGCGGCCGCGGTCGTGGGCGACACGGTGGGCGACCCGTTCAAGGACACCGCCGGCCCGTCGCTCCACGTCCTCGTGAAGCTGCTGGCGACGATCACCCTGGTCCTCGCCCCGCTCTTCATCCGCTAGCTCGGAGGCTTCCGGCGGGCCGCGCCCTTGCGGCCCGGCCCGCCCTGACGTTGGATGGACATCGCAATCCAGGCACTCGTGCTCGGGATCGTGCAGGGGCTTACCGAGTTCCTGCCGATCTCCTCGTCCGGCCACCTCATCCTGGTCCCGTTCCTGCTCGGTTGGAAGGATCCGTTCATCGACTCGCTGGCGTTCTCGGTGGTGCTCCACATGGGAACGCTGGTCGCACTCCTGGCGTACTTCTGGCGGGACTGGGCGCGCCTCATCCCGGCCGGGCTGGCGGCGCTCCGTGACCGCTCTTTCCGGGGGGATCCCGACCGCCGCCTGGCATGGCTCCTCGCGGCGACGCTGCCGCCGGCCGTCGTGCTCGGCGTGCTGCTGAGCAGCTTCTTCGAGGAGAACGTGCGCAAGCCCCTCCTGGTGGCTGTGCTGCTCGTGGTCGGGGCCGCAATCCTCTGGCTCGCCGACCGGCTCGGCCGGAAGACGGACGGCATCGAGCGGCTCAGCTTCGCGGGTGCCGTCGGGATCGGCTTCGCGCAGGCGCTGGCGCTCGTGCCGGGGATCAGCCGGTCGGGGATCAGCATCAGCGCGGGGCTCGCCCTGGGATTGACGCGCGAGGCGGCAACCCGCTTCAGCTTCCTGATGGCCACGCCCATCGTCGCCGGAGCCGGGCTCTTCGAGCTCAGGAAGCTCATGGCGGGCGAGGTCACGGCCGACGTCAACACCGGGGCGATCGCCATCGGCTTCGCGGCCGCGCTGGTCTCCGGCCTCGTCGCCATCCACGTCCTGCTCGGGTTCGTCCGGAGCCACTCGATGACGATCTTCGTGGCGTACCGGGTCCTCCTCGCGGCGCTCGTGGTCGTCGTCGTGCTGTCGGCCTGACGCGGCGCGAGGCGCGCGGCATGGAGGTCATGAAGCAGCTCCGCCAGCGCGCGATCCGCGATCTCGTGGAGCGACGGCCGGTCCGGACCCAGCAGGAGCTGGCCGTCGCGCTCCGCGAGCGCGGGTTCCGGGCGACCCAGGCCACCATCAGCCGCGACGTCGCGGAGCTGCAGCTCGTCAAGGTGGGTCGCGAGGGCGTGGCCGTCTATGCGCTGTCCGCCCGCGTCGCGGAGACCGACCCGTCCGGCCAGGACCGGCTCAGACGGCTCTTCCGCGACGCCCCGGTGGAGTTCCGCGAGGCGGGAAACCTCCTGGTCCTCATCACGCTGCCCGGGTCCGCTCACGCGATCGCGGCCGCGCTCGACCGGGCCCGATGGCCGGACGCCGTTGGGACGATCGCCGGCGACGACACGCTCTTCATCGCGTGCGCGGACCGGCGCGCACTCGTGCGGCTCCGCGGTCGGCTGGAGCGGCTGGCATCGGGCTAGCGGCCCCTGCGCTTCCCCCGGCAAACTGCTTTGACACCTCGCGTGGGCTGGCGCTATCATCCGCACCCGACCGGACTTCGGACGGCCCTCTCGCGAGGCAGCCGCCCGGGGTTCTTCCGTTTGTGGCCCAGCACACGCCGGGCGACGCGCACCCGCCCGGCCGCCAGAGGTTCCAACCCTCCGTGAACATGAAGCCAACGTACCTGTCGCGCGAGGGCGAGACCGGCCTCCGCCAGGAGCTCGACAACCTCGTGAACGTCCGCCGCGCGGAGGTCGCCGCCCGGATCCACGACGCGAAGCAGCACGGCGATCTCTCCGAGAACGCGGAGTACGAGGAGGCGAAAAACGAGCAGGCCTTCGTCGAGGGCCGGATCCAGACCCTCGAGGGCATGCTCAAGACGGCCGTGATCATCGAGAACTCGGGCTCGGACCACGCGGCGCTCGGTTCCACGGTGGTCGTCGAGAGCCTCGACGGCTCGGAGACCTTCTCGATCGTCGGCTCCGCCGAGGCGCGTCCCGCCGACGGCAAGATCTCGAACGAATCGCCGGTGGGGCGCGCGCTCCTCGGCCGCAAGGCGGGTGACCGGATCAAGGTTCGCCTGCCGAACGGCACCGACTACGCCTACACGATCAAGAAGATCAGCTGAGCGCCCGCCCCGCGACGTCGGGACGGGCGGCCGGTGCGGCCATCGCCCCGGCGTTCGAAAGGCCAGGGACGCACGAGATGTACTGGGCCGATGAGCTGGCCGCCACGGTCGATGGGCCGCAGGTCGTCAACGACTCCAAGACGCCGTCCGGGACGGTTCACGTCGGCAGCCTCCGCGGCCCGGTCATCCTCGACGTCATCAGCCGGGCGCTCCGCGATCGCGCCGTGCCGACGACGCTCCTCTACGGCGTCGACGACATGGACCCGATGGATGCCCAGGCCCTCCTGACACCGGACGCGGTCGAGCGCGAGATGGGCCGCCCCCTCTCGCAGGTGGCGGACCAGGTCGGCGACTGCCACGCCTCCTATGCGCGGCACCACGCCGGGATCTTCATCGACATCTTCGCGGGCCTCGGCATCCACCCGGACCGCTACTACTGGATGAGCGACATCTACCCGACCGGCGAGTTGGATCCGTATATCCGGACCGCGCTGGACCGCGCGGAGGTGGTCCGCGAGATCTACCGCCGGGTCTCGAAGGTGGAGCGGCCTGCCGGATGGCTGCCCATCAGCGTCGTCTGCCCAACCTGCGGGAAGGTCGGGACGACGCTCGCCCGCGACTGGGACGGCGCGACCGTCACCTTCGACTGCCTGCCCGCCTACGTGACGTGGGCGGCCGGGTGCGGGGCGACCGGCCGGATCTCACCGTTCGGCGGCACGGCGAAGCTGCCCTGGAACCTCGAATGGGCGGCCCAGTGGTCGCTCCTGGGCGTGACGATCGAGCCGTGCGGCAAGGATCTTGCAACCGCGGGCGGCTCGCGTGATCGCTCGGACGCACTGGCGCGCGAGGTCTTCGACCGGGAGCCGCCGCGCAATCTCGCCTACGAGTTCCTCAACATCGGCGGCCGCAAGATGTCGACCAGCAAGGGGCGCGGCGCCGCCGCCCACGAGATCGTCGAGGTGGTCCCGGCGGAGCAGCTCCGGCTCCTCTTCCTCCGACCGCGCCCCAACCAGGCCATCGAGTTCGATCCGGATGGCACGGACGCCATCCCGCGGATCTTCGACGAGTTCGACCGCCTCGCGGGGGCCGCGGCCGGCGTCGAGGTCAAGGGCGAGCTCCCGGCCGACTCCGACCGGATCTTCCGGTACGCGCTGCTGGATCCCGGCGCGGACGTGGCCGCGGAGGCCGCACGCTATCGGCCCGCGTTCGCGCACCTCGCCCTCCTCGCGCAGATTCCGGGCGCGGACGTGGCCGCACGGGTGGCCGCGGAGAAGGGGAGCGCCCTCACCGCCGACGAGCGCCGGATCCTCGCCGAGCGGCTCGCGGCCGTGGGCGGCTGGCTGGAGGCATACGCGCCCGATCGAGCCCGGATCGAGATCCAGAGGGACGCGCTGCCCTCCCAGGCCGCGGCCCTCGGCGAGGACCAGCGGGTGTGGCTGGGCGCGCTCGCCCGTGCCGCCGAGGCGGCGCCGCCTCGGTCGGGCGACGGCTGGCAGGCGCTCATCTTCGAGGTCGCGACGGCGGCCGCGCTTCCCGCCGGCCGTGCGTTCGGCGCGCTCTACATCGCCTTCCTGGGCCGCACCAACGGGCCGCGCGCCGGCTGGCTTCTTGCCAGCCTGGAGCCGGGGTTCGTGGTCGAGCGGCTCCGCGCCGCGGCCGGGTGGCGCCACCACGCCGATGACGGGCCGGCCGGCCCACTGTCCCCTGGCCCGGCGGAGACGAAGGGATGAGCGTCGGGCTGCAGCGTCTCCGGGAAGAGCCGGAGGTCATCCGGAAGGGGGCCCGCGACAAGGGCGAGGACGCCACGCTCGTGGATGCGGCGCTGGGCCTCGATACGCGGCGGCGTGCGCTCCTCGGCGAGGCCGATGCCCGCAAGGCCGAGCGCAACGCGGCCTCGAAGCAGATCGGGGAGGCGATCAAGGCTGGCGCCGCGCCGACCGGGCCCGAGGTCGCTGCCCTGCGCACGGCGTCCGTTGCGGCCGGCGAGCGGATCGCCACGCTGGACCTCGAGATCGCACAGGTCGAGGCCGAGCTGGAGGACGCGCTCCTGCGGATCCCGAACCCGGCGGACCCGGACGTGCCGGTCGGCGACGCCGACGCGAGCGTCACGGTCCGGACCTGGGGCGAGCTGCTGCCGCGGGTCCAGCCGGTCGCGGGCGAGGTGGGCGCGGATGCGTCCGCGGAGACGTGGAACCGCAGGCCGCACTGGGAGATCGCGGAGGGCCTCCGGATCTTCGAGCTGGAGCGCGGCGCCAAGGTCGCCGGGTCGGGGTTCCCGGTCTACCGCGGCGCGGGGGCCGGGCTCCAGCGCGCACTGATCGACTTCTTCCTGACCGTCCACACGCGGGAGAACGGCTTCACCGAGATCTGGCCGCCTGCCGTCGTCAACGCCGCGTCCGCGCGGGGCACGGGCCAGATCCCCGACAAGGAAGACCAGATGTACGTCGTGACGCGCGACGACCTCTACCTGGTCCCGACGGCAGAGGTCCCGGTCACGAACCTCCACCGCGACGAGATCTTCGAGGCGGACGAGCTGCCGGTCCGTTACGCCGCCTACTCGCCGTGCTTCCGCCGCGAGGCGGGCGCGGCCGGCCGGGACACCCGCGGGATCCTGCGCGTCCACCAGTTCGACAAGGTCGAGATGGTCCTCTTCGAGAAGCCCGACGCCTCCGCCGACGCGCTCGAATGGATGGTCGGCCGGGCGGAGGATCTCCTGCGCCGCCTCGGGCTGGCGTATCGCGTGCTCCTCATGGCCACCGGAGATATGGGCTTCGTGCAGGCGAAGAAATACGACCTGGAGGTCTGGGCTCCCGGGGTGGAGCGGTGGCTCGAGGTCTCCTCGTGTTCCAACTTCCGCGACTACCAGGCGCGCCGGATGGCGATCCGCCATCGACCGTCGCCGGGTGCCCGGCCGGAGCTGGTCCACACGCTCAACGGGTCCGGTCTCGCGCTGGCTCGCGTCGTCGCGGCGATCCTCGAGACGTACCAGGAGCGCGACGGCAGCGTCCGCGTGCCGGAGCCCCTGCGCGCGTCGCTCGGGACGGACGTCCTGCGACCACCTGCCTGACGGCCCTGCCCGCGGTCCGCCGCGGCCCGGATGATCTCCGGGTCTGCGTCCGGTCGCGGCTGGCACGACCTGCTCGCCGGCACCTGTGTGATCAGCTCGCGCTGAGGCCCCGCGCCGCGACCCACAGGCGATCCCAGGACCCGGGCGCGCTCAGGATTCGGCGGGCAGGACCGCCCGCGCCTGCGCCCATCGAACAGCGAGGACCGCGTCCGCGCTCGATCCCGCGTGGACCAGGAGCGCGCCGGCGACACCCGCCTTGAAACGCGGATCCACGATCACGCCGACGAGCACGTACCCGTTGACGATGCAGGTGAGGCAAGGCCCGGCCGCCACCACCGTGAGCCGGTTGACCGCGCCCTGTCCGCGGGCGAACGGCGCATCGGCCGGCAGGACGCCTTCCGCGAGCGGCGTCGGGTGCCCATCGTCGACCACGAACACCGCGCTGCGCCCGTCCGGCGTCACCGTGAACGCGAGGTAGGACCGCTCAGCCACCTGCCGCAGGAAGACGCCGTAACCCGTGTCACCATCGCCCGACCGGAGCTCCAGGGCGGCATCGAGGATCACGTCCCGGAACGAGAGCGGGGCGAAGGGGAGCCCGACGAGCGAGCCCCGACCCGTCGATCGGAGCTCGGCCCAGGGGCCGTCGGTTCCCGGCGAGGACGACCAGAGCACGGGCGGGGCGCCGGTCGGCGGTCGGTCGGGCGCGGGAAGTGGCATCTGGCACCTCGCGTGATGGACGGGCGAAGCTGTCGCCCGGCAGGCCCTACGCCACGGCAACGCCCGGCGGGAGCGGGATCGTCCAGTCGCCGATCGCCTGGCTGAACGTGCTCGTGACCAGCGCCTCTACGCCCCAGCCCATCCCGATCAGGTCGCGGATCGCGCCGAGGACGCTCATGGTCGCCACGTCGCCGATCACCTTGGCCAGCCCGAAGACCGTCCGGATGATCGCCATCGTGACCGGGGAGAAGTGCGCTTTGCCCACCGGGATCGAGTAGCTCACCCCGATGCCGCCATAGACGCCGGCCCTGCCCGCCTCGCCGGCAAGCGCGGATGCGCCGATCGTCGTGTCCCAGCCCCATGCCGACCGCCCGGCCGCGAACGGGTTCGGCACACCCAGCTTGACGTCGAACGGTTCCCCGGCCGTCGTGGGCGGGCCCTGCCGGTCGGGCCCCCGCTGGTCGGCCGTCCCCGGGTTGAAGGTCGCTGCAGTCATCGAGGCGCGCTGGTCCTCGGGGCTCGCGTCGCGCTCACCCTTGCCCTGGCTCGCCGGGCGGCCGTCCCCGCCGCCGACGGCGTTGACCGCGACGCCGGGGACCAGTGGATCCAGCCGCGCCTTCACGTTCTGCGCGCGGCGCGCTGCGAGCTGCTGGTTCTCGGTGGCACGCGACTCGCCGGAGCGTGGGCGGACCCACACGCGACTCGTCTCGCCCAGCACCTCGATGTTGAGGATCTGCGAGCCTGCGTTGGAGGTCGGGTAGTCGCGGGCCGTGCGCGCCGCATTCTCGATCGCGGCCTGTCCGCCGGGCGATGCCGCCACGTCGGCGCTCTGGCGAGGGAACTGGACCTCACCGAGCGCCACGACGGCGTGGCCGGCCGGCGTCCCGCTCACGATCGCGCCGGGTGTCACGGCGCCGGGCACCGGGTGCTGGTCGGCACCGATCGGCACAATCGAGCCGATGGTGCCGAAGTCGGTGGATCCGCCGACCGAGACCGTGCCGCCGCTCGCGACGGCGCCGCCGGCCCCCACCGCAACCCCTGCCTGGGCGCCGTAGTTGACGTTCGTGAACCAGCCACCCCATCCCTGGAGCACGTCCTTGTCCTTGTCCCCGAACGATCCCACGGTGCCCCACGACATGTTCTCCGTGAATGCACCGGTCTCGCCGATATCGCCGACGTTGACCTGCCCGGATGCCCCCGGCGAAACGAAGAACCCGATGTCGTTGCGCCGATAGTCCATCACGACCTCGAGGGACGCGCCGGCTCCGCCGGACACGCCAACCGCCCCACCCGCACTGCCCCCGAGCGTGAAGCCGTAGCTGAAATGGTCGCCCTCCGGGTGCGTCAGGCCGGCGAGAATGACGCTCTCGTCGCGCCCCCCGGCGGAGGACGCGGCCTGGGCGACGGTCGCGGCAGCCTCGGGCGGCGTGGGGAGCCCGTTCGGGAACAGCAGGCGCGCATTGGCGATCGCGGCCGCGACCTGGGGCCCGATGAGCCGGAGCACGAGGCTCATCAGCGCCCGCTGGAGCGGCTCGAGGACCCGCTTGAGAAGCCGGCCGATCGCCGCGCGCGCCGCCGCCAGCAGCCAGTCGCGGAATGCGGCGAGCCGCGCCAGCCCCGCCTTGACGATGTTCGCGATCGTCGTGATGACCCGCACGACGACCGAGCGGACCCGCTTGATCACCGCCACGACGCGTGCGGCCTTCTCCTTGACCCACCCCTTCATCCGCTCCGCGATCCGGGTGATGATCCGGTTCACCGCGGCCTGGACCGCGGCGATGGCGCTCCGGACGGCCGCGATGAGGGCGTTGATGAGTCCCGAGACGATCGGCCGCAGCAGCGCGGGTACGCTCGCAACGAGGGAGGTCGCCCGGCCGACGACGGCGGAGAGGGTAGTGGCGACGGCGGTGACCGCCCCCTGGAGCGTCGCCGCGACGCGACTGATCCCGTTGGCGATCTGCGTCGCGATGGCCGTGATGCCACCGATGAGGCCGTCCACGATCGCGTTCGCGGCCGTCGTGATCCGGGTGACCAGCCCGGAAATCTGGGCCGGGATCCCGCCGAAGATCCGGTCGAACGCGCGCCGGAACGGATCCAGGAGCCCCGGCACGAGCGGCTCGCCGCGGAGGGCGCGCTGGATGGCGGCGCTGATCGCGCCCCGGACCGATCCCATCACGCCCGAGACGGCGCCCATCACGGACCTGACGACGTTCTTCGCGCTCGCGGTGATCGAGCCGACGAGGCTCTTGACTCCGTTGAAGGCCGACTTGGCGATGTTCTTCACGAAGGCGACGGCGCCGGTCACGACCGAGGTCGCCAGCGTCCTCGCACCGTTGACCACCCCGCGCACCGCGCCGGTCACGGCCGCGATCGCACCGCGCACGGCATTGGTGACCGGGCTCGCCACGCGCCGGAAGGCTGCCTTTGCTCGCTCGACGAGGACATCGAGCAGCGAGCCGCCGCTCCCGGACGCGGCGGCCGACTCCACGCCGGACGCATGACCGGAGAGCTCCTCGCCGGCGGTCTCCTCGCCCGCCGGCTCTCCGGCCTCCTCGACCGCGGGCTCGTCGGTGGGCGCATCGGGCGGGTTGTTGAGCCGTCCGAGTGGCCCGGGCGATGGCGCGGCTGGCTCGCTCTCGTCGGGCAGCGCTTCGCCGCCGCCACCGCCGGATTCGGTTTCGCCACCGACTGCGCCTGCCGATCCCGCCACTCCGCCCGCTCCGCCGCCTCCGTGGGCGCCCGGGGCTCCGCCGGCCGCGGGTTCGGAACCGCCGGCCGCGTGGCCGGCAGCTCCAGCCCCCGCCTGGCCGGTTTCAGCCTCTCCCGCTGCATGCCCGGCCGGTTCGCCAGCCGCGGCTTCCCCAGCCGCAGCCTCACCGCCCGTGGTGCCGGCTCCCCCGGAGCTCGCGCCCTCGGCTCCGGCCGCTCCTGCCGCGACTCCCCGGGCGGCCGTTTCCGCGCCGCCCCCAGCCGCAGCCTCGCCCCCGGCCGTTTCCGGGCCGCCGGACGCGGCCCCGCCCCCAGCCGCCGCCCCGCCACCTGCGACCCCGCCGCTCGCTTCGCGGCCGTTCTGCCCCAGGGCGCCGATCGCGCCGGTCTGTGCCGCGCCGGCCGTGCCCGCGGCGCTCTCCGCTCCCGCCAGGGCGCCGATCCCGCCGGTCTGTGCCGCACCGGCCGTGCCCGCGGCGCTCTCCGCTCCCGCAACCGAGGCGCTGCCCGCCGAGGAACCCGAAGGCCCAGCCTGTGCCGACCCTGCGACGCCTCCGGGTTCCTCGCGAGCACCGATCCCGGTCGCGCCCTCCACGCCGGGCACCGGCATCGCCGGTCCGGCCGGGGATCCCGTGACGGGCGCGTCCTCCTCGGGATCGAGGACCGCCGTGCCACCCTCCGGTCGACCTGGCGCGCGCTGGACCGACGCCGCGACGGCCCGATTGCCGGCGAGGTGCTGGAGGGCGAGCAGTCGACGCGGGTCGATCCCGTGACCGGAGGTGGGCAGCGCCGCCGGCGCCGAACCGTCACCCCGGCCGGTCCGGCCCGCCGCGCCCGCCTCGGACGGGGCCTTCCGCGCACGCCCGTGCTCGCGCGCGCGCTCGACCTCGTCAGCCGGGTTCGACTGGAGACGGGCGCCGTCAGGCACGCCGGCCGTCGGTCGCGAGAGCCATGCACGCACGCTACCCGGCGGCTCCGGCGCCGACGAGGGATCGGCGGGCGATCCTTCGGGCATCCCCGCGTGCCCGATCGGGCAGCCGGCTCGGTCGCTCGTCCCGTCCGGGACCTTCGTCCGAGGGGTGCCCGGACCTGCGGGCCGTGGAGCCGTGCCTCGCGGAGGCCCATGCTTGGTCCATCATCACCTGCCGGCACCCCAGGGCCGGCCCGCCCAGGCCTCCATCCGACCGAGTCTTCATGCACGATCGACTCCGCCGCCTCCTCGCGGCAGGCGTGTGCGGCCTGCTCCTCGCAGCGGCGTTCACCGTCCCGGCCGCGGCCGATTCGCCGCACCGGGTGCGTCCCCTGAAGGCGGAGCCGCGCCGTGTCGCGGAGTACCGCCTGACCGGCGTGTTCACGCACGACACCGACCTCCTGTCGAAGTCCGGATACGCCGCGTGGATGATCGATGAGCTGCTCGCCGCGACGACGCCGCTGCCGCGTCTCGGCGCAGCCTTCACGCGTGCGGAGCGCGACACCGGCATCAACGCCCGCTACCTCGTCGCGCACGCGATCCTCGAAACCGGCTGGGGCACGTCATGGATCGCGCAGGCCAAGCACAACCTGTTCGGGTACGGCGCGTACGATCGCGACCCGGTCCGCTTCGCCGTGCGCTACCCGACGTTCGCTGCCGGGATCGCCTCCGTCTCGAGCCAGATCCGCAGCGTCTACCTGTCGCCGGACGGGCGCTGGTGGCGCGGCTTCCCGACCCTTCGTGGCGTGAACCGCTTCTATGCCTCGGATCCGTTCTGGGCCGACAAGGTCGCGGTCCTCGCGAACGCCATCGACCAGGTGATCGTCACGCTGCGCGAACGCGGCCTGCAGTTCGGCCACCCGCGAGTGACGAGCGTGGCATCGGGGGATCCGGTCGCAGCCGGTTCGCTCGTGGTCGTACGCGTCCCATGGACCAGCCGCACGCTCGGCCTGCCGGCCGCGATCCGGTTCGCGGCACGCTGGACGCCGGTCGCGCTTGCCGAGGGCGCCCTCGAGGTGCCCGCGGGATCGCCCGTACCAACCTGGTCCCCGGTCGCGAGGGCCACGCGCACATCGACCAGCGTCGATCTCGCGGTGCGGGCCCCGGCCGTGCCCGGTTCCTGGCGGCTGGAGGTCGAGGCACGCGATTCCGACGGGTTGCCGCTCCCCGCGACGGACGCCCGCCCCATCGAGCCGCTCGCCCTGCGCGTCGCCGCGCCGACGGAGACGGCGATCACGGTCGGCGTCGACCTGGCGCCCCATGCGGCGGTCGCCGGCCCGGCGGAAACGGTGGCGTTCCTCGCGGGCGCCGACCCCCAGCCGCAGGCGGGTACCCTCGTGGCCACGATCCGCAACGTCGGCCGCTCCGCGATCCCCGTGACCGCCGGGGATGGCACGCCGACGATGGTCGAGGCGTGGAGCCTTCCGCTTGCGGCCGACGGCGCAGCGGTCCAGCTCCTGGACGTGGCCCTGACCGCGGACCTCCAGCCGGGAGGCCGCGCGATGTACCGGCTCCCGCAACCCGACGGGACGGCAGTGGTCGTCCTCCGACTTGCCGGCGACCCGGGCGCGATCGGGCGGAGCCTGCCCTCGGTCAGCCTCTTCAACGCGTCGGAGCTTGGCGTCGCGACGGTCACGCCCGTGCAGGTTCCGGACCTCCGCGATGCGGCCCTCCGTTCGGCCACGCGACCAGCACCGGCGCGGCAGGCGCTGCCGGCCGGTCGAGCCACACCGCCGACGCGACCCACGCCCGTCGTGGCATCGCGGGTGCCACCCGCCCCGGCCGTGCCGATCGCGAGCACGTTCATGCAATCCGCGCCGATCGCGGCCACGACGTCGTTCGTGCAGACCGACGCCGCGAGCGAGGTGGCGATCGGCCTTGCCCCTGCGCCCGCAGCGGCTGCACCCGAGCTCCCGGGTCAGCCCCAGGCCACTCCCCCCAGGATCCTGGTGCGGACGCTCGCCACCCTTCCGGGCGCCCCGGCCGACCCGAGCGTCGCCTGCGTGCCGTGGCCGGCCGCTGCTGCTGGCGAGGCCGACGGGCTCCTCAACGTGGCGGGGGTTCCCTCGGGAATCCGGCTGGTAGCGGTGGCGCTGGTTCCCGACGGCGGCACCTTCGCGGATCCGGCGACCCTTCGACTCGCCTGGGTGCGCGTTCCAGACCTGCAGCTGCACCCGACGCCGCGCTGACCCGAGTCGGCGGCGGTGGTGGGCTGCTGATGCGCTCACGATCACGATCGGTTTCCGTCGCCTCCTTGGTTCCAGACGCGCCCCGGGCCTCCTGGGACACCCGTCATCGAGACGCTCACCGGGGGCCCCTCGACCGGCGCACACTTCTCGATTGCGGACGAGTTCCGGGCGTCCCCACCTTCGCCGGCGTTTGACCGGCGGACGGCGCCAAGGCCGACCGGACGACACGCGGGGACCGAAGGCGATCGATGCGAAGCAGGTGGGCGCGAGGGGTTGTGCTCTGGACACTCGCGCTCCTGGTCGTCGCCATCGTGCTTGCTGCCATCGCGGTGACGAGTCTCATGGACGCCGAGCAGCGGTGCTTCTTCGAATACCCGTCTGTCGCCTGCCCCGACGGCAGGGACTGGAGGGTGGGGCTGCTCACGTTCGCCTTCTTCGGCGTCCCGGTGATCTGGCTCGTCGGAGCGGTCGTCGCGATCGTCGGGAGGGTGGACGCAAACCGGAAACGCGAGCGTCGGCCGTAGTCCCTGCCGTGCTGGCTGGGGCGGCTGGGGCAGCGCCGCCGGGGCGCCCGAGAAGGGCCCGACGGCCACCGGGATCCGGGTTCCGGCCGAGGTCGTCGAGGCTCTTGGGGCAGGCAAGCGCCCGGCCGTCCGCGTGACGATCAACGGCTAGGTCTCGCAGAACGGGTCCCACGCGACCCATCCCTCCCAGGCCATCCAGTCCCCGAACTGGTCGAGCGGACGAAGGTAGGCGTGCTGGCTGAACGGGGAGAGCGCGTCGCGGTCGAACCCGCGCCGCCCTGGCAGGGCACGGCGCCCACGAAGGTAGTCGGCGTACCGCTCGAGATGGTCAACGGTGAACGAGGCCACGCCTTCCTCGAGGATGACGATGTGCTGCGCAACGCCAAGCCCCTCGCTGGCATCCCGGGCGGCGCGGTGCACGGCCGCTTCGACATCGGGCGGCCGCCGGACTTCGTCGGGCAGCTCGCGCCGGCTTGGCCATGGTAACCGGGGCGATCGCAGGTGCGGCGCCCGGGACCGGTGGAACATCGACGATTGGGGTGAGGCGGCGGTTGCAGCCCGAAATCCAATCACCGGGGTCTCCCAATCCGAAGGCGATGTCGCCGGTCATTGGCGATATCGCGTGGTACGCTCCGGCCGTGGACCTCGACCTTCCGGCCGAGCACCAGCTCCTCCGACGAACCGTCCGCGACTTCATGGAGACCGAGGTCGCGCCGCTCGTCGACGATCACGAGCGCGAGCGGCGCTTCCCCGTCGAGGTGGTCCGCCGGCTCGGCGAGATGGGCTGGCTTGGCATCCCGATCCCGGAGGCGTGGGGCGGCGCCGGGATGGACACGCTCGCGTTTGCCGTCGCGATCGAGGAGATCGGGCGAGTCTGGGGCTCGCTCGGCCTCATCGTCGCCGCGCATACCTCGCTTGGCTGCGGCCCGCTCCTCCTGGCCGGCACTGACGAGCAGAAGTCGCGGTACCTCGTGCCGCTTGCGAAGGGCAAGATGCTCGGCGCATACGGGCTCACCGAGCCGGGCGCCGGGTCCGACGCCAGCGGCACCCGGACGACGGCCCGGCGCGAGGAGGGCCCGGACGGTGGCACCTGGGTTCTTGACGGCGGCAAGCGTTTCATCACGAACGCCGGCCAGGCCTCGACGTACATCATCGCGGCCAGGACGGGAACCACGCCGCGCGGCGGTGCCGCGATCAGCGCCTTCGTCGTCCCCTCGGATACGCCGGGCTTCGCGGTCACCCGGTTCGAGGAGAAGCTCGGCCTGCACGCCTCGGCGACGGGGGAGCTGGTGTTCGAGCGGGCCCGGATCCCGGGGGCGAACCTTCTGGGAGCCGAGGGCGAGGGCTTCCGCATGTTCCTGCGCGTCCTGGACGGTGGGCGGATCTCCATCGGCGCCCTCGCCGTCGGGCTCGCCCAGGCAGCCCTCGACGCCGCGATCCCGTACGCCCGGACGCGCGAGCAGTTCGGCCGGCCGATCGGGTCATTCGAGGGCGTCGCGTTCAAGATCGCCGACATGGCCACCGAGATCGAGGCGGCTCGCGCCCTGGTCCACCGGGCGGCGTGGCTGCGCGACCAGGGTCGGGACTTCGGGCTCGCCGCTGCCCAGGGCAAGCTGTTCGCCTCGGAGGTGGCCGCCCGGGCGACGAATGCCGCGCTCCTGGTCCACGGCGGCTACGGCTACGTTGACGACTACCCGGTCGGACGGTTCTTCCGCGACGCGAAGCTGACCGAGATCGGCGAGGGAACGAGCGAGATGCAGCGGCTGGTCATCGCCCGCCGGATCCTCGACCTGCGGGTCACCTGAGTCCGGTCGATGGTTGCGCTCCATTCGCGCCTCGACCCGGCCTCCGACGACGCGCGCGCCAACGAGGCAGCGATGCTCGCGCTCGTCGAGGAGCTTCGCACCCGGACGGCGGCGGTCGCGGGACGCGGTGCCGCGGGCGACGAGGCCGCCATCGCGAGGCACCGGGAGCGCGGGAAGCTGCTCGTCCGCGAGCGCATCGAGCGGCTCCTGGACCCGGGGGCGGCGTTCCTCGAGCTCTCGCCGCTGGCCGCCACCGGGATGCACGACGACGAGGCACCCGGCGCCGGCATCGTGACCGGCATTGGGCGGATCGAGGGGACGCTCTGCGTCGTCGTCGCGAACGACGCCACGGTGAAGGGTGGGACGTACTTCCCCGAGACCGTCAAGAAGCACCTCCGCGCGCAGGAGATCGCGCTGGAGGACCGGCTGCCGTGCGTCTACCTGGTCGACTCGGGCGGCGCCTACCTCCCGCTCCAGGCTGACCTCTTCCCCGACCGCGACGGGTTCGGGCGGATCTTCTATCTCCAGGCCCGGATGTCGGCCGCGGGGATCCCGCAGGTCGCCGCGGTGATGGGGAGCTGCACCGCCGGCGGCGCCTACGTGCCGGCGATGAGCGACGAGACCGTGATCGTCGACGGCACCGGAACGATCTTCCTGGGCGGCCCGCCGCTCGTGAAGGCTGCCACCGGCGAAGACGTCACCGCCGAGGAGCTCGGCGGCGCCGAGGTCCACACCAGCATCTCGGGCGTCGCCGACCATTTGGCGGAGGACGACGCGCACGCTTTGGAGATCATCCGCGA
>JBBQRX010000001.1:0-248678 GCA_038214375.1 Candidatus Limnocylindrales bacterium | reverse complement strand
TGCCCGGTCCGGCGCGTCAGGTGCTGTCAGCGCGAGGCGGAGCCGAGGACCGGAGCGAGCGCACCCGACGGTGCGTGAGCGAGGACCGCAGGCGACAACGAAGCGATGGCGGCGCATCCCCGAGCGCACCCGCCGGCGCGTCAGGTGCTGTCAGCGCGAGGCGGAGCCGAGGACCGGAGCGAGCGCACCCGACGGTGCGTGAGCGAGGACCGCAGGCGACAACGAAGCGATGGCGGCGCATCACGCGCCGGTCGATGGCGGCGCATCACGCGCCGGTCAATCGTTGTAGAGGCGCTCCTCGATCAGCTTCTCCTGCACGGTTCGCCCATTCGGGTCGAAGCAGGAGAACTCGAAGTGCTTCTCGAACTCGACATCCACGTTGTCCTGGCCGCCCCGGTTCTTCTCCACCGACACCACGATCCAGTCCCGGAACCGCTGCGCCTGGTAGGGGTTGAACTCGATGTTGACCTTGGCGACGATCTGGTACTTCTCGTTGAGGATCAGGATGATGTCGGCCTCGTAGTTGATCGCCGACGAGCCGCGAAGGTGGTGGTTCCGCAGCCGGGAGGCCTTGAGACCCTCCTTGTCCGCCGCGACGATCGCGACCATGCCGACCTGCTCGGATAGCGCGATGTCCTTGAGCCCGTTGACCACGAAGGTGACCTTCTCGGTCTCCGAGCTCGGCTCGGGGTACTGGGGCACCTTCTGGAGGTAGTCGACCATCACGAGGAGCTGGCGATCTCCCGACAGGACGCGGTGCTTCTGGACCAGCAGCCGGATGTTGTCGATCGTGCTCGCGCTCTGGGTTCCGCGCATGAGGAAGAGGTTCTGCCCGTAGCGCCCGATCCGGTCCAGGCTCGGCCGCAGTCGCGGGTTCGAGGCAAGCACGGGACCGCCCTGGCCCTCGGCGACCCAGGACCCGAGGATCTCGCGCCGGACGTCCTGGATCTTGATCGCTCCGGTCCGGTGGGGCAGGTGGGCGAGGGCCGACTCCATCGCGATCATCCGGTTGAGGAGGTAGTGCTCCTCGTGCTCGAAGCAGATGTACAGGACGTTGGCCTGGCCGCCCGAGGCGACGTTGCGCGCCATCTGCAGGGCCATCGTCGTCTTGCCGGTTCCCTGCGCGCCGCCGATCAGCAGAAGCTCGCCGGGCCGGAGCCCGCCGCCGATCGTCTTGTCCAGCGGCGTGAAGCCGAGCGGCACGGCCTGGTAGTCGGCCAGGCTCCCGCTCGAGATCCGATCGTTGAGGTCGACCAGGACGTCGAGAGCCGAGCGCGGGACCAGGCTCCCCGTCGACGAATCGAGGCGCCACTCGGCGCTGGGCTCGGTGGCTGGGCGCTCCATCTCGGTGCTCACGCGGTCCTTCGCTTCCTGGAATGCCACGGCAGACGGGGTCGTCCCCGTGCGGCCATCGTAGCACCGGGTGGAGGCACGATCACCCCTCGGAAGTGCCGCCGGGACCCCTGACCTCCGCGTGGCCGCGAACCACCGGACGGCGGGACTGCGCCGCGCGCGTCGCGCCTATCCGCCCGGATGCGCCGCGTACTCGTCGAAGAACGCCACGAGCGCCCGGATGCCGGTCTCGAAGTTCGCCATGTCCATCCACTCGTTGGGCGCGTGGAAGTTGCCGTTCGGCGGCATGAAGCCCATCACCGTGACCGGCAGGCCAAGGATGGACGCGAAGCTCGCCGCGACCGGGACGGAGCCGCCTTCCCGGACGAACAGCGGCGCGCGGCCGAAGGTCGCCTCCAGGGCGCGGGCGTACGCCATGGTCGCCGGCTGGTCCTGCGGCGTCAGCGTCGGGCGTCCGCCGCCGGTCGAGACCACGTCGACGCGAACGCCCGGCGGCGCGATCTGCATCACGTAGTCGCGCAGGAGGGCGAAGATCCGGTCCGGCTCCTGGTTCGCCACCAGCCGGCAGGTGATCTTGGCGTGGGCGCGTCCGGGGATGATCGTCTTGCTGCCCTCGCCCGAGAAGCCGCCCCAGATGCCGTTGACGTCCAGGGTTGGTCGTGCGCCCCGTCGCTCCGTCGTGGTCCAGCCCGACTCGCCGACGAGCGCCGGGACGTCGAGCTCGGCACGGAGCGCCTCCTCGTCGAGCGGGAGCGCAGCCAGCGCCGCGCGTTCTACGTCGGAGAGGGCCACGACGTCGTCGTAGAAGCCGGGGATGCGGATCCGGCCGTCCGGGCCCTTGAGGCCGGCGATGATCGATGCAAGCGCGTTGATCGGGTTCTCGATCGCGCCGCCGAAGACGCCCGAATGGACGTCCTGGAAGGGGCCTCGGACGTGGATCTCTGCCGCAGCGAGGCCGCGCAGGCCCACGGTGATCGCGGGCAGGTTCCCCGCGAAGAAGCCGGAGTCCGCGACGAGGGCAACATCCGCGGCCAGCCGCGCGGCATTGGTCGTCAGCCAGGTCTCCAGGTGGACGGAGCTCGACTCCTCCTCGCCCTCGAAGACGAAGCGCAGGTTGACCGGCAGCGCGCCGCGGGTGGCGAGGAGCGCCTCGGCGGCCGCGAGCGCGATCGAGATGTTCGACTTGTCGTCCGACGCGCCCCTGGCGAGGACCCGCCCGTCCCCGACGATCGGCTCGAACGGCGGCGACTGCCACTCGCCAAGCGGGTCGACCGGCTGCACGTCGTAGTGCCCGTACAGGAGCACGGTCGGCGCGCTCGCCGCGTGGAGCCAGTCCGCGTAGACGACCGGGTGACCTCCCGTCTCGCTGACGTCCACGTGCTCCAGGCCCGCGGCACGCAGGTCCGCGGCAAGCTGGTCCGCGGCGCGCCGGCAATCCGCCGCATGCTCGGGGATCCCGCTGATGCTCGGGATCCGGAGGAAGTCCAGGTAGCGCGCGAGGCGCCGCTCGGCGGTCGCGACGAGGTGCGCCTCGAGGGCGTCGTCGGTCACGTGATGGTCAGGCGGGCTGCGGCGCGCCGGCCGGGACACCGGCCGACTCGAGCTTCGGCACGATGCCGTGGATCGGCTCCTTCGGCGGCAGGTCGCTGAAGAGCGCCTCGAACTCCGTGGCGTCGAGCGTCTCCTTCTCGACGAGCTGGGCGGCGAGCGCATCGAGCTTGTCGCGGTGGCGAGTCAGGACGTCCTGGGCCCGGGCATACGCGCTGTCGATGATCAGACGGACCTCGTCGTCGATCTGGCGCGCCACGTCGTCCGAGTAGTTGCGCTGCTCGCCGATGCCGCGACCCAGGAAGACCATCTCGTCGTGCTTGCCGAAGGCGAGCGGCCCGAGCTTCTCGCTCATGCCGAACTCGGTGACCATCCGGCGGGCGAGATCGCTGGCTTTCTCGATGTCGTTCGAGGCGCCCGTCGTCGTGTCGCCGAACACCAGCCGCTCCGACGCGTTGCCGCCCAGCATGCCCGCGATCTTGTCCTCGAACTCGGTCTTGCTCTGGAGGTACCGATCTTCCGACGGCAGGGCCATGGTGTAACCCAGCGCCATCCCGCGGCTGATGATCGTGACCTTGGCGACCGGGTCGCACTTCGGCAGGATGCGTTGGACCACGGCGTGCCCGCCCTCGTGGTACGCGATGATCAGCTTCTCGGCGTCCGAGATCACCCGGCTCTTGCGCTCCGGGCCGGCCACGATGCGCTCCAGGGCCTCCTGGAACTCGGGCATGCCGATGAGCTTCTTGTTCCGGCGCGCCGCGAGGATGGCGGCCTCGTTGACGAGGTTGGCGAGATCCGCGCCCGAGAAGCCGGGCGACTGCTTGGCGACGTCCTCGACCGAGAAGGCCTTGTCGAGGGGCTTGCCCTTCGAGTGCACGCGCAGGATTTCGACGCGACCCTTCATGTCCGGGCGATCGAGGATCACCTGGCGGTCGAAGCGGCCGGGCCGAAGCAGCGCCGGGTCGAGCACGTCGGGTCGGTTCGTGGCCGCGACGACGATGACGTTCGTCGCCGTGTCGAAGCCGTCCATCTCGACGAGGATCTGGTTGAGCGTCTGCTCGCGCTCGTCGTGCGAGCCGCCGAGGCCGGCACCGCGCTGGCGCCCGACCGCGTCGATCTCGTCCACGAAGACGATGCAGGGTGCGTTGCGCTTGGCCTGGTCGAACAGGTCGCGGACACGACTGGCGCCGACGCCCACGAACATCTCCACGAACTCCGAGCCGGAGATCGAGAAGAACGGGACACCGGCCTCGCCGGCCACCGCGCGGGCCATCAGCGTCTTGCCGGTTCCCGGCGGGCCGACGAGGAGCACGCCGCGCGGGATCCGAGCGCCGAGCGAGTTGAACTTCTCCGGGTACTTGAGGAACTCCACGACCTCCTGGAGCTCGGTCTTGGCCTCGTCCACCCCGGCCACGTCAGCGAAGGTGACGACCGTCTTGTTGCCAAGGAACATGCGGGCGCGGCTTTTGCCGAACGAGAGCGCCTGGTTGTTGGTGCCCTGGGCCTGCCGCATCATGAAGAACAGGAAACCGCCGATCAGGAGGACCGGGAGCAGGGCGCCGACCAACAGGTTGACCCACTGCCCGGCGTCGGAAGCGCGCATGGCGGTGAACTCGATCTTGTTCGGGTCCTGCCCACCGGCCTTGGCCGAGTCCACGGTGTCCTGGAACGCGCTCTGGACGCCGATCCCGGGCACCACGGTCGTGTACTTCGAAGCCGGGTTGCTCGTGCTCGTCACCGTCAGCGTCAGATCCTGCTGGGTGACCTTTGTGACGAGGCCCGCCCGGACGTCGGCGAGGTAGCCCGAGTAGGGCTTGGCCGTCTCGTTGGTTGGCGAGACGAGAAACGTGTAGAGCAACGCCACGGTGCCCACCACGAGGACGAGCATCACGATGCCGTTGCGGAAGAACTTGCCGTTCAAGACCTGGCCTCCGGGTCAGTTGTGCGCCGACGGCGCTCCGCCGACGTCAGGTCTGGAGTATAGCCACCCTCTTCATGGACCCTCTTTGGGTCGCCGTTCGGGGTCGCCGTTCGGGGTCGCCGTTCGAGGTCAGCCGCGACACGACCCCACGAAGTGGTGTACGCAGCCGGACCGCGGCCGGATGTCGGGCAGCGCTACGATGCTGACGAAGGACTTCTTCGAGGTGGTCCTGCAGAAGGTGGACCCACCTGCCGAGCCGGAGCCGGCCCGCCGCTCGCGCTGATCCCGCGAGACCGAGCCCGGAGGAATGCACAACGGCCGGCCCGTCGGGACCGGCCGTCGATGGTCGAATGCAGTGGTAGCTGGGACAGGACTCGAACCTGTGACCTAGCGATTATGAGCCGCTTGCTCTACCAACTGAGCTACCCAGCCACGCGTGGCCATTCTACCGCAGCGTCGGAGTGCGCCGGCCGATCACGCTCCGCTGGCGCCGCGACCGCGCTGGGCTCAGCCGATCCCGGGCTCGGTGCCTGCGGTCTGCGGCGCGGCCGGGTCCCAGTTCATGAGCCACGCGTGGTCCGGGTCCACGCTGAAATGCCAGGCGCGGTTCGGCCCCGCCATGACGTTCAGGTAGTAGCAGTCGTAGCCCGCCGGGGCGCCGACCGGGTGATACCCCGCCGGAACGAGGACGAGGTCGCCGTCGCCCGGCGCCATGACCTCGTCGAGCGACCGGTCCGGCGTATAGACACGCTGGAACGCGAACCCCCGGGGCTTTGCGAAGCGGTAGAAGTAGACCTCCTCGAGGCGGGCTTCCCGCGGCGGATCCTCCGTGTCGTGCTTGTGAGGCGGGTAGCTCGACCAGTTGCCGCCAGGCGTGAACACCTCGAAGGCAATCAGCCGGCCGGCTTCGGCGGCAGGCGGAAGCAGGTGGTGGATCCGGCGCTCCGTCTGGCCGGCGCCGCGGACCTCGACGAGAATCTCGGCGGGCTCCACGCACGCGGTCCGGCGGACGGATCCGCCCGGCGCGCCCGCGACCACGACCAGTGCCCCGTCCAGCGCCACGATCTCCAGGGGCAGGCCGGGCGCCACCAGGATCACGGGAGGGGGCGGCCCGTCGAAGACCGTCGCCCGCGACCCGACGACCCCGAAGTCCTCCGTGCCGGCCCGCACCGTGGCGTGTCCCTCGAGCACGAGGACGAGCCGCTCCCGATCGTCGGCAGGGCGCCGGACCGCCTGCCGGGGGACGAGCCGGAACGCGGCGACGTCGAGGTACGTCCAGCCGGCCGAGGTCGGGTCGACGGAGACGATGGTTCCGTCCGGGCCTGGAGCCGACACGCGGCGCAGGAGGCGTCGCGGCGCGGCTGTCGGCGGGGCCATCGGCTGTCCCCGGGGCTCGTCCGGCGTCGATCCGGGACCGTCCGCCGTCCGGCCCCGGCTCGGTGCCGGTCCCGTCGAACCCCGGACGCAGAGGGAAACCGGGAGCACGACCCGTTCCGCGCGCTCGGCCTCGCCGCCCATGCCGGCGATCCGCTCGACGAGTCGCCGGACCGCCCAGCGGCCCATCTCCGCCTTCTGCTGGACGATCGTCGTGAGCGGCGGCTCCACCCATGCCGCGGCGTCGATGTCGTCGAAGCCGACCACGCTGATCTCCTCCGGGACGCGCCGCCCGTCCGCGCGGAGCGCCCGGATCACCCCGATCGCCGTCACGTCGTTGTAGCAGACCAGCCCCGTGACGCCGGGCCACTCCGCGAGCAGCTCGACGAACGGGCGCCGGCCCTCGGCCGCCTCCCCGACATCGACGACCGGGACGTCGCCGCGTGGAAGGCCCGCGAGCTCCAGCGCGTCGAGAGCACCCTGGACGCGGTCAGCCGAGTCGGCGCGCTCGCTCGGCCCGGTGACGACCGCGACGTGCCGGTGACCGAGCCCGAGCAGGTGCTCCGCCGCGAGCCGCCCCCCCGCCCGGTTGTCGGAGACGATCGTCGGGACGCCGAGGTCGGCGCGCTCGCTGTTCACGATGACGACCGGGACGGCGGATGTCGCGAGCTGCGCCGCATAGCCGTCGGTCACGTGGCCGGCGGCAACGATGAGTCCGTCCACCCGGCCGTCCTGGAGGAGGGCCAGGTAATCGGCCTCGCGCCGCGGGTCGCGAGCGCCGTTGCACAGGATGACCCGCAGCCCGTGCGCCCAGGCCGCGTCCTCGACCGCCGCGACCAGCTCGGGGAAGAACGGGTTGTGCACGTCCGTGACGATGAGGCCAAGGGTGCCGGAGAGCCGCGTCTTGAGCGAGCGGGCGATGCTGGACGGGCGGTAGTCGAGCGCCTCCGCCGCGGCCCGGACGGCGGCGACCGTCGCGGGCCGGGAGGTCGAGGCACCCGACAGGATCCGGCTGACGGTCGCGGTCGAGACGCCCGCCCGCCGGGCCACCTCGCGAATGGTCACGCTCATCGCACGCGCCGGGTCACGACCGGGCATCCGTCAGCCCTCCGGGTTGGGCCGTCGAGCTACGCGACGCCGGCGGGGACGGGCCGCTTTGCGACCGAGATCGGCCGGCCTTCCTTGAACGATCGGGTCGCCGCGTCGGCGATCGCGAGCGCGGCACGCCCGTCCTCGCCCGTCACGCGGGGCGCCCGCCCCTCGCGCAGGCAGGCAACGAAGTCCCCGACCTCGGCGACGTAGGATCCCTCGAATCGCTGCAGGAACCAGAAGATGTTGTCGTGCGTGACCCCGTCCGCGCCGTACCGGCGCACGAGCGTCTCCGGGGACTCCCCGACGACCACCTTGCCGGCCGAGCCGAAGACCTCGGTGCTCACGTCGTAGCCGTAGACCGCGCGGCGCGAGGCCGTCACGACCCCGAGGGCCCCATTGTCGAAGCGCAGCGAGGCGACCACGGTGTCCGCGTCGCCGATCTCGCCGATCGCGGGGTCCACGAGCGCCGCTCCGTAGGCGAAGACCTCGACGACCTCGTGACCGGTGAGGTACCGAACCACGTCGAAGTCGTGGATCGAGGCGTCCCGGAAGATTCCCCCCGACACCTTCAGGTAGGAGAGCGGCGCCGGTTGCGGGTCGCGGCTGGTTGCCGTGACGAGCTCGACGGTCCCGACCGCTCCCTCCTCGATCATCCGGCACGCACGCATGTACGAGGGGTCGTAGCGACGCTGGAATCCGATCTGGAGGGGCACGCCCGCCTTCTCGGCGGCGCCGATCGCGGCGAGGGTCCGCTCCATGGTCAGGTCGATCGGCTTCTCGCACAGGATCGGCTTGCCGTACGAGGCCGCCAGCTCGATCAGGTCCGCGTGCGTGTTCGTGGGGGTCGCGATCAGGACGGCATCGACCGCCGGGTCGCCGATGGCCTCCGCGGGGTCGGCGGTCCAGCGGGCCCCGAAGTCCGCCGCGCAGGCGCGGCCAACGTCCTCGAGCGGCTCGACGATCCAGGGGACGCGGCAGCTCTCCACGCGGCGAGCCAGCGTCTCGGCGTGCTTGCGGCCGATGCGGCCAGCCCCCAGGACGGCGACGGCGAGCGGGGCGAGTCGGGTTCCAGGAGCGGCGCTCATGACAGTTCCTCCAGGGAGATGGGCCGGCCTTCCTCGACCGACCGGATGGCGGCAGCGCCGATGCGGAGAGCGGCGAGCCCGTCGTCGAGCGTGGCGGCGGGCTGCGCCGTCCCGCGGACGGCGTCGATGAACGTGTCCATCTCGTGCCCGAACGCGTCCTGGAACCGATTCCAGAACCAGTCGTCGCGCAGGCGGGGCGTGACCTCGGATCGCGCGCTCGCCTCGGTGCGGACGATGAACGGGATGGTCTCGGCGCCGAGGATCTCCACCTCGCCGAGCGATCCCTCCACCTCGGCGCGGATGTCATACCCGTAGCGGGCAAAGCGGCTGGCCTCGGCGAGCCCGCTCGCGCCACCGGCGAACGAGACGAGGACGCGGGCGTGATCGAAGTCGCCCTGTGCCGCGAGCTCGGGTTGAACCATGCAGCGGGCCTCGGCATACACGGAGACCGGCTCGTCCCCGATCAGCCAGCGACAGGCGTCGTAGTCGTGGCCCATCAGGTCCATCAGCAGGCCGCCCGAATCGACGCTCACGCTCGTGATGCCGCGCGGATCGCGCGTACAGGAGAAGGCCGCGATCGGGGCCCCGATCTCGCCGGCGTCGATGGCGGCGCGAGCCCGGAGGTAGGCCGGGTCGCTGCGGCGCTGGAAGCCGACCTGGACGAGGATCCCGGCGCGCTTCGCGGCTGCGACCGCGCGCAGCCCGTCCGGCACGTCGAGGGCGATCATCTTCTCGACGAAGAGCGGCTTTCCGGCCGACGCACAGGCTTCGATGATGGCCGGGTGGGTCCGGGTGTTGAGGGCGGCCACGACCGCGTCCACGGACGGGTCGTCGACGACGGCGGTCCAGTCCGCGGTCCAGGGCACGCCGATCTCGTCGGCGACGTGGCGACTCCGCGCGCCGGAGCTCGCGAGGACCGCGCGCGTACCATGCCGGCCGGCCGCGACGTGGCGGGCGTGACGGGCGCCGAGCCAGCCCAGCCCGATCAGGCCGACGCGGATGGTGGCGGGCACGCTGGTACCTCCGGTGCGTGAGGGTTTGGGCGATATGGGGGGCGCCGCGGGTGACGGCGGCGCCCCCCATGAACGCGCGAACGGCTACTTGAACTTCGCGACGTTGTCCTTCGTCACGAGCTCGACGCCCGTGTTCACGTTTGCATCGACGGCCACGCCGCCGAGGATCTTGACCGCTGTCTCGACGCCGAACTGGCCGATCTTCTTGGGGAACTGCGCGATGGAGCCGGTCAGGCCGCCGGCCGAGACCGAGGCAAGCGCATCCGGGTTGGCATCGAACCCGATGATCGGGATGGTCTTGCCGGCCTGCTTGGCAGCCTGGAGGGCGCCGAGGGCCATCTCATCGTTCGTGGCGAAGACGGCCTTCAGGTCCGGGTGAGCCTGCAGCACGTTCTCCATCACGGCCTGTCCCTTGGCCCTGTCGGAATCGGCGGGCTGGACGATCACGGTGGCGCCGGCGGCCTTGAGGACGTCGGTCGCGCCCTGCTCGCGCAGGTTGTGGACGGCATCGCCGGCCTGGCCGCGGATGATCAGGACGGTGTCGCCGGCCTTGACGCCGACGGTCTTGACGATGTAGTCGCCGGCCGCCTTGCCGCCGGCCGCGTTGTCGGTGCCGACGAATGCCTTCTTGGCGGGGAAGTCCTTGTTCGTGTCGATCAGGACGAT
Source organism: Candidatus Limnocylindrales bacterium (assembly GCA_038214375.1). Classification (GTDB taxonomy): domain Bacteria; phylum Chloroflexota; class Limnocylindria; order Limnocylindrales; family CSP1-4; genus CTSoil-043. Next base: position 238,626 of record JBBQRX010000001.1, on the reverse strand, counting down.
CGGAATGCCGGCGTCAGCCGCCTTCTGGAGCGAAGGCACGACCTGGTCGGCGCCCGTCACGGCGATGACGATCGCGGCGACCTTCTTGGCGACGGCTGCCTCGACCTCGGCGATCTGGGCGGTGACGTTGGTCTCGGCATCCGGGCCCTCGAATGTGACGGTGCACCCGGGGAACTCGGCCTTCGCGTCATCGACGCCCGCGCCGACGGTCTTCCAGTAGGTGCTCGTGCCGGCCTTGACAATCACGGCGATCGTCTTGCCCTGGCAGGCGGCTGCGCCGGCGGCGCCGCTGGCCGCGGCCGACGCAGCAGCGTTCGACGGGGCGGTCGTGGCGCCCGACGAGCAGGCCGTCAGGATCAGGCCGAACGCTGCGACGCTCGCGGCAAATGTGCGCTTGGACTTCACGCGTCTTCCTCCTCTTGGGAGCCGATCACGCCGGCTCCGTGCTCGAACGATAGTGCTTGGTGCGCGCCGATCCTGGGCGACCCTCCTCTCGCGCGTGCCCGCCGGCGGCGGGCACCTGGCTGCAGGGTGGTATCAACGGGACTGCCCGGCGCGACGCCGGAGGACATCGACGTAGACGGCCGCGATGATCACCGTGCCGATGACCACGGTCTGCCAGTTCGTGTCGACGCTCATGATGTTCAGGCCGTTCCGGAGGACGCCCATGATCAGCGCGCCGATCAGCGTGCCCCCCACCGTTCCGACGCCTCCAAAGAAGCTCGTCCCGCCGATGATGCAGGCGCTGATCGCGTCGAGCTCGAAGCCGAGCCCCGCGTTCGGGTATCCCGAGTCCGTCCGGCCGGCGAGGACGACCGCCGCGAGGCCGGCCATGAGCCCCGAGATCGTGTAGACGAGAACGAGGATCCGGTCCACCGGGACCCCTGAAAGTCGGGCGGCCTCGGGGTTGCCACCGGTGGCATAGATATGGCGCCCGACGACCGTCCGGTTCAGGAAGAAGTAGAAGGCGATGTAGGCAACCACGACCACGAACAGCATGATCGGGATCGAGACGGCCCCGTCACCGGAGCCGAGCCGGATCTCATCGTTGCCGATGAACTTGACGATCCCGCCGCCGAGCGCCGAGATGGAGGCCCCGCCGGTGATCACGAGTGCCGCTCCCCGGGCGATGTTCATCATCCCCAGCGTGCTGATGAACGGATGCGGCAGGTGCAGCCGGGTCAGGAGCAGGCCGTTCCCCATGCCCAGCGCGGCGCCCACCGCGAGAGCGGCGAGCAGCCCGATCGACTGGTCCAGGCCCGCCTGCGTGATGACCATCGCGAGGACGACCATGGCGAGGGCGAGCACGGCGCCGACCGAGAGGTCGATCCCGCCGGTCAGGATGACCACGAGCATCCCCAGTGCGAGCAGCGCGTTGACCGATGTCTGGCGCGCGATCCCCGCCAGGTTGCCGGTGGTCAGGAACGACGACGACGAGAACGCGAAGATGGCGATCAACAGGATGAGGCCGAGCAGGGCACCCAGCTGGAAGGCGATCTCGGTCCAGCTGCGGCGCTCCTCGGGCTGGGCCGCGGCGGCCGCGGGCTCAGGCTGCGACGACATGTTCCTGCCCCATGGCCGCGGCCAGGATCCGCTCCTGGTTCATCTCGTCGCCCGTCAGCTCGGCGACGATCCTCCCACCCCGCATGACGAGGACCCGGTCGCTCATGCCAAGGACCTCCGGCAGCTCGCTCGAGACCATGACGATCGCGACCCCCTGCTTCACGAGGGTCGTCATCAGCTGGTAGACCTCCACCTTTGCTCCCACATCGATCCCCCGCGTCGGCTCGTCGAAGATCAGCACCCGCGAGCGCGACGCGAGCCACTTCGCGAGCACGACCTTCTGCTGCGTGCCGCCCGACAGGGAGCGGGCGAGCCGGTTGACCGACGGCGTCCGGATGCGGAGCGACTCGACGAAGCCCCGCGCGCGGGCGGCCATCCTGCCCAGGTCGAGGACCCCGTACCGCGACACGTCGCCCGGCGACGCCATGCTGACGTTCTCAGCGATCGACAGGAGGAGCACGAGGCCCTGGGTCTTGCGGTCCTCGGGCAGCAGCCCGATCCCCGCCCGGATCGCGTCAACCGGATGGTGGACGCTGACCTCCTCCCCATCGACGAAGATCCGGCCGCCGTCGAGGTGGTCGGCGCCGAAGATCGCCCGGACGAGCTCGGTGCGCCCCGCCCCGACGAGACCGGCCACCCCGAGGATCTCACCGGCCCGCACGGAGAAGCTCGCGTCCTCGAGGACGCCGCGCCGGACCAGGTGCTCCACGCGGAGAACCTCGGCACCCGGCTCGACGCGCTCCTTCGGGTACTGCTTGGTGAGGTCGCGCCCGACCATCAGGCGGATGAAGTCCGGGATGGGGGCCGTTGCGGCAACGGTGTCCACGTAGTGGCCGTCCCGCAGGACGGTGACCGTCGTGCCGACCTGCGGAACCTCCTCGAGGCGGTGGCTGATGTAGATCACGCCCGCGCCCCGGGCCTGGAGCTGCCGCACCACCCGGAAGAGCTGGATGATCTCGTGGTTCGTCAGCGCCGAGGTCGGCTCGTCCATCACGACGACGTCTGCGTTGGCACTGACGGACCGGGCGATCTCGACCATCTGCTGCTGGGCGACGCCCAGCTTCCCGACCTGGCGGCCGGGATCGATCGGCAGGTCCAGCTCCTTGAGGATGGCCGCGGTCTCGCGGCGCATCCGGGCCCAGTCGATCATCCCGGGCCGGCCCGGAATGCGCGGCTCGCGGCCCATGAAGACGTTCTCCATCACCGAGAGCTGGGAGACCAGGTTGAACTCCTGGTAGATCACCGCGATCCCGAGGTCCAGGGCGTCGCGTGGCGAGCTGATCTTCACCTCCCGACCCTTGAGCTCGATCTTCCCGGCGTCCGCGTGGTACGCGCCCCCGAGGATCTTCATGAGCGTGCTCTTGCCGGCGCCGTTCTCGCCGAGAAGCACGAGGACCTCGCCGGCATGGACCTCCAGCCGCACGTCGTCGAGGGCCACGACCCCGGGGAACCGCTTCGTGATCCCCGACATGCGGAGCAGCACCTCGCCGGTGCCGGCGACCGTCGTCATGGTGACGAAGACTACCCGGCCAGCTCGCGGAGAATCAGGTCGACGACCGCCCGGCTCATCGCCGCGCTCTCGGACGGTGGCCGCCAGCTCGTGTCCTGCTCGACCATGATCCAGCCCGCGTAGTCCATCCCGTCGAGGGTCCGGAGCAGGGCGCGGACGTCGAGCAGGCCGCGGCCCGCCTCGCAGAAGACGCGGCTCCGGAGGCCCGCCAGGAACCCGTCGATCTCACCGGTCGCCATGGCCGCCCGGACGGTGGCGTCAACGTCCTTGAGGTGGAAGTGCCTGACGCGGTCGCCGTACCGGGCGAGCGCCTCGACCGGGTCGCCGCCGCCGAGGACGTAATGCCCCACGTCCAGGCACGAGCCGACGAGCGCAGGGTCGCTCATGGCAAAGAGCGTGTCGACCTCGGTCGGGGTCTCCACAAAGGTACCGACGTGGTTGTGGAACGCGAGCGGGTGGCCCAGGTCGGCGGCCTCGCCGCCGAGCGTCTCGAGAAGCGTCGCAAGCCCGCGGAACCCGGCGCCCGACATTCTCGGCACGTCGGGGCCCTCGGCGCGACCACCCCACGGGATCCGCGCCGGGCCGACGGGAAGCGCCGCGACCAGCGTATCGCCATGCACCGCGTGCAGCTCGGCGAGCTTCGCCCGGCCGACGTCCAGGGCGCCCGGAACCGGCCCGTTCTCGTCGCACTCGATGCACGCGTAGACCTCGGCGATCCGCAGGCCGCGTTCGGCCAGGGCCTCATCGAGCGCCGCGCCGCGCGGGAACGACCCGGCGAGCTGGGTGCCCTCGTAGCCGAGCCGCGCGATCTCGTCGAGGATGTGGAGCGGCTCGATCGGCGGGGTCAGCTCCGGCAGGTCGTCGTTCGACCAGAGGATATGGACGATCCCGATCTTCGCCCGCGGGATCGCGCGTCGACCGGCGACTGCGGCCGGTTCGAGGGTGCGTGCGCCGGTCATCGTTGCTGCTCCTCTGCGCGGCCAGCCAGCTGGCTCGCGTATTGCTCGGGATGGAACTCCGGGACCGGGGCATCCCACCACCCGGTCTTGTCGAGGGCGTGCTCCGCCTCGCGGCCGACGTTCACCGCGACGAGCGCCGGGCCTCCGTGGGCGAGCGCCCGCTCCACGGCCGGCCGGACCGCGTCCGGGTGGTCCACCTGCTCCGCGTGGAGCCCGAAGGCGTCACCGATGGCGCGGTAGTCGGGCGAGTAGAGCGAGCCGTCCGGACGCAGGAAGTCGGTCTTAGCCGTCCGGCCGAAGAAGGCACGCTGGCCGCCCTTGATGCTCATCCAGCCGCTGTTGTTGAGGACCACGAACACGACCGGGATGCCGAGCAGCTCCGCCGCCGCCAGCTCCTGGACTGTCTGCAGGAAGTCGCCGTCACCGGCGATGCCGATCACCTGGCGGCCCGGCCGGCCGAGCGCCGCCCCGATCGCGCCCGGGACGGTGAAGCCCATCGTGCTGAAGCCGCCGGACGTGATGTGCGTCCGCGGGACGCGGGTCACCCAGTTCTGCTTGACGATGCTCTGGGGCAGACCCGCCCCCGTGACCACGATGGCGTCCGGCCGGGTCGCCTGCTGGATCTCGAAGATCGCCCGCGCCTGCGTCATCGGCGTGAGGGTCGAGCGCTCCTTCCTGCGCTTGAGCTCCTCCCAGGCTGCCTTTTTCGCCTGGATCTCCTCGAAGTAGGCGGTGCCGCGGTAGTCGCCGTCGGTCGCGGGGCCGAGGGCCGCGAGGAGGTCCTCCAGCGTCGCCCTGGCGTCACCCAGCAGCCCGACCTCGACCGGATAGTTCTTGCCGATCTCGCGCGGGTCGATGTCGAGGTGGATCAGCTTGCTCGGCGGGATCGCAAACGTGACGCCCTTGCGCCAGGAGCTGGCCGACCAGTCGGTGAACCGGCAGCCGACGGCGAGGACCACGTCTGCAGATGCAGCGAGCTCGTTGCCGCAGGTGGACGCGGTGTCCCCGATGCTCCACGCATTCAGCTCGTGGGTCTCGTCGATGGAGCCCTTGCCCTGCCAGGTCGTGACGACCGGGGCACCGAGACGCTCGGCGAGCGCCGTCAGCTCGGCCCAGGCACCGGCCAGCAAGACGCCGCCACCGGCCACGATGACCGGCCGCCCCGCGGTCCGAAGCAGGGCGGCCGCCCGTTCCACATCCTGCCCTGCGGCGCGCGGGCCGTGCCGAGCCTCCCGTGCGTCCGGGTCCGGGATCACGACGTCGGCCGCGTCCGCCTGGACGTCCATCGGCAGGTCGAGCAGGACCGGCCCGGGGCGTCCGGAGAGCATCTGGTTCCAGGCACGGTGCAGCACGAACGGCAGCTCGTCCACCCGGGACGGCTGCCACCATTCCTTGACCACCGGCTCGAAGATCCGCGGGTTGTCGGCGACGTGGCGCCGCTCCACCTCCTGGAAGAGCCCGTGGCCGCGCATGTAGGTGTGGGCCGATCCGGTCATCAGCATCACCGCGGTGGAGTCTGCGTAGGCCGTGGCCATGCCGACCACCGTGTTGGCCTGCCCGGGGCCGATGCTCGTGAAGGCGAGGAGCGGACGGCCGCTGACGCGGTAGTACGCATCGGCGACGTGGACCGCGGATTGCTCGTGCATCACCTGGATGGTCCGGACGCGATCGGCGTGATCGAGGAGCACGTCGGTCAGGTTCCAGCACCCGTGGCCGGGGATTCCGACCGCGTACGGAACGCCCTGCCGAACCAGGTACTCGACCACGATCTGGGCGCCCGTGAGCCGGCGTGTGCCGGCCGCTCCCGAACCCATCGTCTCCTCCACGCTGGTCCTCCCCGCGACCATCCCCCTTCGCCGATTTCCGCGATCCGCGGCTCCGCCGCCCGGAGCGCCGGTTCTCCTCCGCCCCGACGACCGCCTCGCGAGCCGTGCAATCGATTGCAGCGCGATCTTGCGCGTCCCCGGGGATCGCCGTCAAGCCGGAATGCGTACGGGGCCGGAAGCCGTCACGGCGCGAAGGCCACCTGGGAGCACCGGCGGCCGGGGCCGATCTGCGACGTCAGCCGCCGCTGGCGTTCCCCGAGCCGAACAGCGCATCCAGCCACGCGTCCAGCGGCGCGCGCCGCTCCGTGACGGCTCCGAGCCGTCGTGCCGGGGATCCGGGCGCGTCCGGCGGCAGGGCGGGCACGTCGGCCGCGATCGCAAACGGCCGCTCCACGCTCGTGCCGAGGCCATACGCACGCGCCTGCTGGAGGATCCAGCGCTGGGTCTGCACGAGGCTCAGCTCGTCGCGGAGCGCGGAGACGCGGGCGACGAGGGTCTCATTGGTGGCCTGCTCCCGGGCCGCGCGCTCCGAGGCACGAGCCGCCTGCGACGCCTGGCCGGCGAAGCTGACGACGATCCAGAGCGTGACGAGGGCCACCGCGCTCCACCCGACGCGGCGCCGCGAGAGCCCGGCGATCCCCAGCCCGGCGAGCGAGACGGGCGTCGGCCCGGCACCAGGCAGTGGCGGCGGCTCCCCGTCTTCGGGCGCGACAGGCGCGGCCACGTTCGACGTCGGCATCGGCATGGCCCGATGCTAGCTGCGCCCAGGTGGCGTGTCAAACCGACGGCCGTGCCGGTGAAGCTGGCACGGACCTCGTGGACGATCCCCGCCGGACGCCCGGATCCGGGTGCTAGACTGCCGGCCATACCGCTCATCTGTTCTGAATGCCGAGGGAGGCGCCGCGATGCGCACGTATGCTCCCGCTCCCGCCGACGGGGTGCTCGCGCGGCTGCTCGGCGAGCCGTCGCTCGCGCGCGGCGTCGTCCACCACGCCGTCATCTCCGCGCGGGCCGCGGAGACCGCGCCGATTCCGGCCTGGGTCGATCCCCGGATCAGGGCGGCCCTGGAAGCGCAGGGCATCACGGCCCTGTACACGCACCAGGCCGAGGCGCTCGAAGCGGTGCGCGGCGGGCGCGACGTGTGCGTGGTGACGCCCACGGCCTCCGGGAAGAGCCTGTGCTACGAGCTGCCGGTCCTCCAGGCGCTCGCCGAGGACCCGTCCGCTCGGGCGCTGTGGCTGTTCCCGACCAAGGCGCTCGGCGAGGACCAGGTTGCCGCGTTCCGTGCGCTCGCGGCGGCCGCCGGCCTCGCGATCGCCGCCGCGACGTACGACGGGGATACGCCCGCGCCGATCCGCTCGTCGATCCGGACCGCCGGTCAGGTCGTCGTGACCAACCCGGACATGCTCCACGCGGCGATCCTCCCGCACCACACGAAGTGGTTCCAGCTCTTCGAGCAGGTCCAGGTGATCGTCATCGACGAGCTGCACACGTACCGCGGGCTGTTCGGGAGCCACGTCGCCAACGTGATCCGGCGGCTCCTCCGCATCTGCCGCCACTACGGCTCGAACCCGGTGATCGTCACCTGCTCGGCGACGATTGCGAACCCGGGCGAGCTCGCGACGGCGCTGACGGGCCGGACGCCGCTCGTCGTCGATCGGAACGGCGCGCCTGCCGGCGAACGGCACGTCCTCTTCGTGGATCCTCCGGTGATCGATGCGCCGTCGGGTGCGCGCGGATCGGCCCTCACGCTCGCCCAGCGCTGGGCGCTCCCCTTCATCCGCGCCGGTCGCCAGACCATCGTCTTCGCCCGCTCGCGGACCGCGGTGGAGGTCGTGCTGACGGGCCTCCGGGAGGCGCTTCGCCAGGACCTGGGACCGCGGACGCGCGTGCGCGGCTACCGCGGCGGGTACCTGCCGACGGAGCGCCGATCGATCGAGGCGGGCCTCCGCGACGGGGAGGTCCTCGGCGTGGTGAGCACGAACGCGCTGGAGCTCGGGGTCGACATCGGCCGCCTCGACGTCTCCGTCCTGGCGGGCTATCCCGGCTCCGTCGCGGGAACGTGGCAGCAGATCGGCCGCGCAGGGAGGCGCCTGGACGTGTCGGTCTCGATCCTCGTCGCATCGGCCGCCCCGGTGGACCAGTACGTGATCCACCACCCGGAGTTCCTGCTCGAGGGTGCGCCCGAGGAGGCGCGCATCGACCCCGACAACCTGCACGTCCTGCTGGCGCACCTCCGGGCGGCGACCTTCGAGATGCCCTTCGAGGAGGGCGAGGTGTTCGGGCCGGGCCCGGCCGACGAGCTGCTCGCGTTCATCGCCGAGAGCGGACACGTGCACCAGGGCGAGGATCGCCGCTGGTACTGGAGCTCGGAGAACTTCCCGGCCTCGGAGGTCTCGCTGCGCACCGCGGCGCCCGAGAACGTGGTGATCATCGACACGACCCCGGACCGGCCGCGCGTGCTCGGCGAGGTCGACCTGTTCTCGGCCCAGGTGCTCGTACACCAGCACGCCATCTACATGCACGAGTCCACCCAGTACCACGTCGACCGGCTCGAATGGGGCGAACGCAAGGCCTACGTCCACCGGATCGACGCCGACCACTACACGTACGCAAACCGGGCCGTGACGCTCAAGCCGATCGACGTCTTCGCGACCGGGCCCGTCAGCGGCGGCCGTCGGGTGCACGGGGAGGTGATGGTCGCGAGCCTCGTCACCTTCTACAAGAAGCTCAAGTTCGGCACGGACGAGAACGTCGGCTGGGGCCCGATCGACCTCCCCGAGATCGAGCTGCAGACCACGGCCTACTGGGTCGCGGTCGACGGCCTGCGCGGGGCGTGGCGCCGCGAGGAGCTCGACGTGGCGCTGCTCGGCGCGGGACGGGCGATGCAGACGGTCGCGAGCGTGCTCCTGATGGTCGATCCGCGCGATCTCGGCCTCGTCACCCAGGTGCGCTCGCCGCACTCCGAGGCGCCCACGGTCTACCTGTACGAAGCGGTCCCCGGCGGCGTCGGCATGGCCGAACGGCTCTGGAACCGGCACGCCGAGCTCGTGGCGGGTGCAGCCGACCTCATCGCCGCCTGCGGCTGCGAATCCGGCTGCCCGTCGTGCACGGGGCCGCGGGCGTCGGGTGGCGAGGCCGATCTCGACGCCCGGCGGCTGGCCCTCCGGCTCCTCGAGGAGCTCGGGGCGGCCGTCGCAAGGCCAGCGCGGAGGGTCGGGGCAGCATGAGCGACACGGCGCTCCTCCAGCGCCGTCTGGCCGCCCTGCGGCACGGGCGGGCGACGATCCCGGCACGGCCGGTCGTTGAGGTCGTTGCCACCCGCCACGGCGGCGCGGCCCGGGCCGAGCGCCTCGCCGCCGCCGTCGACGGGGAGTGGCTCCCGGGACCCGGCGGCCACGTCGTCCGCGTCGAACCCGGCTCGATCGCCCTGCCACTGGTGCGCCCGCGCCTCGCCACGCTGCCGGGCCAGCCGCCCGCGGATGCGCGCCTGGTCTGTCTCGACACGGAGACCACCGGGCTCGGCACCGCCGCCGGGACGCTTGCCTTCCTCATCGGCCTCGGCTGGTGGGAAGGCGACCGATTCCGGCAGCTCCAGCTTCTCTGTCCGGACCATGCCGACGAGCCGGCCCTGCTCGCGGCGCTCGACGCGGCGATCCCGCCAGACGCGTGGATCGTCACGTACAACGGCCGCGGCTTCGACTGGCCGCTCCTCGTGACGCGCTACCGGCTCGCCCGCCGGGCGGCGCCCGCACATGCCGGGATGCTCGACCTGCTGCCGCACGTCCGGCGCCTCTTCCGGCATCGGATGGGCGACGCGCGACTGGTCACGGTCGAGCGCGAGCTGCTCGGCGTGCGGCGCGACGGCGACGTCGGCGGCTGGGAGATCCCGGAGCGCTACCTCTCGTTCGTCCGAGGCGGGAGCGCAGCGCCGCTCGCCCCGGTCGTGACCCACAACGCGGAGGATGTCCGCTCGCTCGGCCGGCTCCTCGTCCACCTCGACCAGCGCTATGCCGACCCCGATCGGCGCCGGCTTGCCCCGGCCGGCGATCTCGTGGCGCTCGCCCGAGGCTACACGCGGGACCGGCGCCACGATGCGGCGCTCGACTGCCTCGAGGATGCGGACGCCGGATGGCGGGCGCCGGCGCCTGGGTCGGAGGCGTCGCGGTACGGGGCAGCCGCGCCTGCCGTCACCGTGTCGCGCGAGCGGATCCGCGCCGAGCGCGCCCGGACGCTCCGGCGCCTCGGACGCCCCGGCGACGCGGCCACCGCATGGGAGGCGATCGCGGCCGCGGGCGGGCCCGGGGAGGCGCATGCCTGGGTGGAGGTCGCGAAGCTCCGCGAGCACGCGCTCGCGGACCGGGCCGGGGCACTCGCCGCCACGGCCGCAGCGGAGCGCGCCGCCGAGCGATCGCGCGTCCTCGGGATCGCCGACCCTGCCCTCGAGCCGGCGCTGGCCCACCGCCGCCGGCGGCTCGGGGAGCTGCTCCGGCGCGCCCGGGTCGAGGCGCGTCGCGACGGGGCCGGCGCCCGTCCCCGGTGATAGGCTCGGGAGCGAGAACGCCGCATCCAGGAGCTCGCATGCCCGCCTTCGACGTCGCCGCCATCCGCGGCCAGTTCCCCGCCCTGCGCCGGCAGCAGGATGGCAGGCCGGTCGCCTTCCTCGACGGGCCGGGCGGGACGCAGGTCCCCGAGCGCGTGATCGACGCAGTGTCCGGCTACTACCGGACGATGAACGCAAACAGCGGCGGCCCCTTCGTCACGAGCCAGGCGACCGATGCGCTCGCCGAGTCGGCGCACGCCGCGGTTGCGGCGTTCCTCGGGGCTGCCACCCCCGACGAGGTCAAGCTCGGCGCCAACATGACGACGCTGACGTTCCATCTCAGCCGCTCGATCGCCGCGACCTTCGCGCCAGGCGACGAGATCGTGGTCACGACGCTCGACCACGAGGCCAACGTCGCGCCGTGGCGCACGGTCGCCGCGGACCGCGGCCTCGTCGTCAGGACGGTGGACATCCACCCGGACGACGGCACGCTGGACCTCGAGTCGCTCGACGCCGCCCTGGGGCCCCGGACGCGGCTCGTGGCGTTCGGGTATGCGTCGAACGCGCTGGGCACGATCAACCCGGTCGCGGAGATCGTCCGGCGCGTGCACGCCGCGGGGGCGCTCGCGTTCGTGGACGCGGTCCATTACGCGCCGCACGGCACGATCGACGTCCATGCGCTCGATGCCGACTTCCTGGTCTGCTCGGTCTACAAGTGGTTCGGGCCGCACCTCGGGGCGCTCTTCGGGAAGGCCGCGGTCCTCGATGGCCTCCCCACCTACAAGGTCCGGCCCGCCCACGACCGCTTCGAGACCGGCACGCCGAACTTCGAGGGGTATGCGGGGACGCTCGCCGCCGTCGACTACCTGCGCGACCTCGGGCGCACGTACGGAGACGAGGCAGACGGGGCGGGCTCACGCGAGGCGCGTGGCGAGCTGGTCGCGGCCATGCGGGCGATCGGCCGCCACGAGCGCCCCCTTGCCGGCCGCATGCTCGCCGGCCTCCTCGCAATCCCCGGCGTGCACGTCCGGGGAATCTCCGACCCCGCCCGGCTCGAGGTGCGAACACCGACCTTCGCGGTCACGCTCGACCGGGTCTCGCCGGCCGATGCCGCGGCCGAGCTCGGGCGTGCGGGCATCTTCACGTGGGACGGGGACTTCTACGCCCGCGCGCTCATCGAGCGGCTCGGTCTGTACGAGCGTGGGGGCGTGCTCCGGCTCGGCCTCGTCCACTACTCCACGTCCGACGAGGTCGATCGGACGCTCGAGGCGCTCGCCGAGATTGCCGTTCGGCGGCCCGTCGGGTCGCACGCGGCGGCCCGCTAGAATCGCGGCCTGCGCAGCCGAAGGAGATCGCGTGCACTTCTATGAGCTCCACGAGGGCGACGACGAGCTCTACGCCGACGTCCTCCTCGCCCGCGAGGAGGAGATGCCTCCGGACGAGTTCTTCGACCTCGTCCAGGGCATCCGGAAGAACGTCCAGGGCCACCACGAGGAGGACACCCTGATCGAGGCGATCGCGGTGGAGCTCGAGCGCAGCTACGCGTTCGTGTTCATCTCCGACGAACGAGTCACCGCGGCGGTCAACGTGTCCACCGACGACGACGAGAACTTCCTGATCGCGACGGAGGACGAGTTCAGCGCCCTTGGCCTCGCGAACGCCGACTACCGCGGCGCCTTCGCCGAGTATGTCGGCGAGGACGGCGGCTCCGAGGACGACTGACCCGCGCCGCCCACGAGCCGGCGGAGGACGGCCGCGCGATCCGGCACGGCCGAGAGGCCCGGCCCCTCCACGGTGAACGAGGCGGCGGCTGCCGCAAACCGGACGTCCGGCACGGACGCCATCACGCGCATCGCAGCGCGGTCCCCTGCCACGTCCGGCGCGGCTCCCGCGTTGCCGTGCACGACGCTTGCCACGAGCGCGGCAAGAAACGTGTCGCCCGCTCCGGTCGCGTCCACCTCGTCGGACGCCTCGACCGCGGGATAGGACATCACCAGCGCCAGCCCGTCCGGCGTCACCTCCGCGATCCGCCCGCCCGCGACGCCGTGCGTGAAGACGAGCCATGCCCCCGGGTGCAGCAGCGGGGCGAGGTCCACCGGCGACGTTCCGGGCGCCACGTCGTGCTCGCTCACCCCGACCACGTCGGCTCGCCGCACGAGGCGGCCGGCAGCCGGCGCCCGGCGCTCCACGAGCGCGCCGGCCCGCAGCGTCCGGAGCAGTCCCTGCCACCCGAGGGCCACGAACGCGTCCGCGGGGATCGGGTCCGCCCAGCCGTCATCGAGCTCGCCCGCGACGGGCGCGAGGATCCACGCGGGTGCCGTCCGCCAGGCAACCGGCACCGCGACGTGGGGCAGGGGGAGGCCCGGCTCGATGCACGTCTGGATCCGTCCACCCGGCGCGTCGACGTTCTTGAAGACGGGACCGAGCGGCAGGGCCACGCGGAGCAGCTCGACCCCGGCCCCGGACAGGAGCGCCAGCTCGTGCGCCTCGAACGCGAGCGGGTCCAGGCCGATGACGGCGGCGGTCCGCAGGCCGAGCCGTGCGCAGGTGAGCGCGGTGTAGGTCACCCCGCCGCCGAGCCGCCAGCCACGCGGGTCGTCGGGGGCGATGTCACGGCTGGCGGAGCCTGCGATCACGACCTCGGGCTCGCCACGCCCGGGCGCAGGAACGACGCGAGCCGCGTCCGGCAGGCCGGTCACTTCGAGAAGAGGATCTCGAGGACGTCGCCGTCCCGCACGCGGTAGGTCTTGCCCTCGGAGCGGAGCTTGCCGTGCCGTCGCGCCTCGGCCATGGTGCCCAGCGTCACGAGATCCTCGTACAGCACGGTCTCGGCGCGGATGAAGCCCCGCGCGAGGTCAGTGTGGATCGCGGCCGCCGCGTCGACGGCCGTCGACCCGTCCGGGATCGGCCAGGCGCGGACCTCGTCGGGCCCCGCCGTCAGGAACGAGATGAGCCCCAGCAGGCGGTACGACAGCCCGATCACGCGGTCGAGGGATGACTCGGTGATGCCGAGCTCCGCGCCGAAGACTGCCGCCTCGTCCGGTTCCAGCTGGCCCAGCTCCATCTCGATCCGTGCCGAGAGGAGGTCGATCAGCGCGTGCCGATGGGGATACCGCGCGGTCATCTCCGCGACACGCGCCGGTGCGTCGGCGAGGTCGCCCTCGCCGACGTTGAGCAGGATCAGGACCGGCTTCTGGGTCAGGAAGCGAAAGCCCCGCAGATGCTTCTCCTCGTCCGGGTCGAGCGGGTCGTCGCGGATAGGGTGGCCGGCCACGAGCCGTGCCCGGAGCCGCTCGAGGAGGGGCAGCTCGCGCTCGTTCGCTTCGCGCTCGGCCGGAGTCCCGTGCCGCCCGCTGCCGCGCAGTCGCTCGAGGCGGCGGTCCACCACGGAGAGGTCGGCCAGCAGGAATTCGAGGTCGAGCTGCTCGAGGTCCCGCCAGGGGTCCACGGACCCGGACGCATGCGGCAGCGCGGGGTCGTCCCAGGCACGAACCACGTGGAGCAGCGCATCGGCGTCGCGAAGGCGGGCGAGGTGCTCCGCCGGGAGCTCCTCCGTGCCAACGTGGCCCTCGGTCGAGGCGGGCGGCGCGGGCAGGTCCACGTACGTGACGTCTGCGTGGACGACCTTCTTCGGATGGAAGATCCCGGCCAGCCGGTCGAGGCGGGCATCGGGGACCTTGACGACGCCCACGTGGAGCTCCATCCCGCCGAAGCCGCCGGTCTGGACGTTGCCCCGGGTCAGCGTGTTGAAGACGGTGGTCTTGCCCGACCCTGCAAGGCCGACGATCGCGATCTGCATGCCGTCAGTATCCGGCCCGCGCGTCGACGCTGTTGACGAGCCGCTCGCCCGCCGCGAACCGGCGCAGGTTGTCGGCGAACAGCTCCACGCTCTGGTCGAGGACCCGGCCGCTCGACCACGCGGTGTGGGGCGTCAGGATGACGTTCCCGAGGTCGTAGAACGGCGAGTTCGGCGGGAGGGGCTCCTCGCGGAACGTGTCGAGCACGGCACCCCCGAGGTGGCCCTCGCGGAGCGCGCGCAGGAGTGCCTGCTCGACGATGAGGCGGCCGCGCGCCACGTTGATCAGCCACGCGGTCCGCTTCATGAGCGCGAGGGCGCGGTCGTCGAAGAGGTCCTCCGTCTCCACGGTGAGCGGCAGGGCGAGGACCACGAAATCCGAGACCGCGAGCAGGTCCCCGAACGCCTCCGGACCACGCAGCTCCACGCCGGCGGGGAGCGGCGGCTCGCCCGCCCGCGGCCCCGGGTCGCGGCGCGTGGCGATCACGCGCGGCCCGAACGGCGCGGCGAGCTCGGCGACCGCCCGCCCGATGCTGCCGAACCCGACGATCCCGAGGGTGACGTCCCGGAGCTCCCGCGCCTCGAGCGGCTGCCAGGTGCGCTCGGCCTGGAGCTCGAGGAGCTGTGGGAGTCGACGGCTCACGGCCAGCATCATCAGCAGCACGTATTCCGCGATCGGGCGGCTGAAGACGCCGCGGGCGTTGGTGATGGCGAGCCCGCGCGCTCGGGCCGCCGGCGTCAGGAGTCGCTCCACGCCAGCCGCAGCGGAGTGGACCCAGCGCAGGGACGGCGCATGCGCGAGCAGGCGCTCGAACGCATCCGGGGCCAGGAACCCGTGAAGCAGCACCTCGACGTCATCGACCGGGCCGTCGGCCAGCCCCTCGCGGGAGAGCGTCACGAGGCGCGACCCGGGCGCCGCGGCTGCGATCCGCGCGACGTCCTGCGGGCGATAGCGCGCCGAGAGGATCGGCGAGAGGGCGATGGCCCGGGGCACGCCGCCGGGACCGCTCCCCGAGCCAGGCCCGGCCCCCGATCGCTTGTCGCTCACCGGACGCTCCCCAGCACGCGCCGGGTCCAGCGCTCGGGCCGGTCGAGCTCGTCCTCCCGCGGCAGTGTCTCCGGGCCGTCCCAGAGCCGGCGGAGCGCCGTGGCGCCCCCGATCCGCTCGATCCCGGCGACGAACCGCTCGCCGCGCGCGTACTGCTCCATCTTCAGGTCGAGGCCCGTGATCCGCAGGATCGCCCGCTCCATCGGCGTCCGCGAGGCGCGCCGCGCGTGGAACCGCTCGGAGATCGTCTCGACGCCAGGGACGAGGTCCTTCCCGACGGCGTCCATGACATGGTCCCCGAACCCCTCGAGCAGGCTCATGACCGCCTGTGTCTCGCGGAAGAGCTTCCGCTGCTCGTCCGACATGAGGCGCTCCAGCCAGTGCCCGTCCCCGCCGCGAAGCGCACGCCCGAGCGCCCGGGTCGCGTCCCTGCCGAGCGACGACGCGCTCCGCGAGAACGCGCGCATCTGCCGGTCAAGGCGTTCGGCGAGGTACGGCCGCAGCCACGGGTGCGCCTCGAACTCGAACGCGTGCGTCGTCTCGTGGAGCGCGATCCAGGTGCGGAACGGCACCACGTCCACGCCGAGCGAGGCCGCGGTCGCCCGGATGTTCTCCTCCACGAAGAGCAGCTGCCCGGGCTCGGCCTCGGCGGAGAGGAGCGCGAGGTCGTACTGCCCGAGGACGCGCTGGCCCATGAAGCCGAGCAGGAACCCGAGCTGGCGCGTCGTGACCCATCGGTTCGCGATCGCCATCGACGCCTTGACCAGGCCGGCGCCCTGCGGGACGAGCTGGTCGAGGAGCCCGCCCTCCAGCTTTCCGAAGAGGTCGGCGAACGTGACAAGGTTCGCCTCGACCCAGGCCGCGCGATCGACGACGGCGACGCGATCCACGATCCCGGGGAGCGGCGCACCGAGCGCCTCCTCGAGGGCCGGGACCACGCGCGCCATCGCGGCCGCGTACGCCGGCTCGGTGGCCGCGATCTCGAGTGCGCTCAGCCGGCCTGGCGCGCGACGAAAGCGGGCCTCGGTGAGCCGCGCGACCGCGTTCCAGTCCACGAGGCCGGTCCGGGCGTGCTCCTCGGCCCGGCGGCCCAGCACGGTGATCGCCGCGCCGAGGGCCGCACCGACGACGAAGCCCGCCTGCCAGGTTCCGGCCGGCGCCGTCGCGCCAGCGAGCCGCCCGCCCGGTGTCCGCGCGCCGCCCCGTCCCGTCGCCATCGCCTCCTCCTCAGGCCGCGTCCGCGCCCAGCGCGGCAGACTCGGCGGGCGGGAAGTCGGACCCGAACAGCCGGTCGACGAGGGCCTGGAACGAGCCGAGGTCCCCGGTCGTGAGCAGCCGGCGAGTGGGAGTCACGGCCCGCTCGGTGGGCGCGTCGTGCCCCGCGCCCCCGGCGTCCGCGGCGGTGCCGCGGGTCGTCCCGGGCGCCTCGAGTCCGTTTACGGAGAGCAGCTCGGCGAGCGCCCCAGCCGTGGCCGTGGCGCTGTCCACGATCGCCACCCCCTCCCCGACCGCCGCCTGGATGATCGAGCGCAGCAGCGGATAGTGGGTGCACCCGAGCAGCAGCGTGTCGATCTTCGCCGACACCGGGAGCGGGTGGATGAACTCGCCGCGCGCGTCGCGCCGGCCGAGCAGCGGTCCCAGGGCGTCGGCGACCGCGGCGACGGCCAGCTCGCCGCCGAGCACCCCGGACTCGACGAGCGGCACGAGCGCAGGCGTCGCGTGCTCGTAGACCTCGACGCCCGGGTTCTCCTCCTTGATCGCGTCGAAGTAGGCATGCGAGCGGATCGTCGCTGGCGTGGCGATGACGCCCACCCGGCGGGTGCGCGTGGCGAGTGCCGCCGCCTGCGCGCCGGGCCGGATGACGCCCAGCACCGGAATGTCGTAGCGACGCCGATACTCACCCAGGGCGACGGCGGTCGAGGTGTTGCAGGCGACGACGAGCGCCTTGACGTCCTGCTCGACGAGGCTGTCGAGGCACTCGATCGAGAAACGGCGCACCTCCGCGTCGGGCCTGGTCCCGTACGGTGCCCGCGCGTTGTCGCCGAGGTAGGTCAGGCTCTCGTGGGGCGTGCGGCGCACGATCTCGCGGAGGACGGTGAGCCCGCCCACGCCCGAATCGAAGACGCCGATGGGCCGCGGATCGGACATCCGCTCAGCGCCGCGCGGCGAGCGGCGCGGCTGCCTCGAGGAGCGCCGCAGCCATGGTCGTGACGTCGCGGCTGATCTGCGCCTCCGGGCTCGCGAGCACGAACGGCACGCCCTCGTTGTTGGACTGCACCACCAGCTTGCCGTCCGAGACCACCGAATAGTCGGGCGCCCGACCGAGCGCGCGGGCAAGATCGTCGGGCCGGATCCCGCCCGCCGAGTCGGCTCGATTCACGACGTAGCGGACCTTGCCGGTCGGATACCCGATCGCCCGGAACGCGTCGGCGACGGCGAGCGTGTTGCGGATGGTCGTCGAGTCGTACGTGACGATCTCGAGAATCGTGTCGGCGGCATCGAGGATCGCGAGGGAGACATCGCCCAGCGTCGCCGCCATGTCGATCACGACGACCTGGTAGACCCGCCGCAGGAGCGAGATCACCTTGTCGACGTCGCGGACGCTGACCATCTCGGCGAGCTCCACGCGCGGAGGCGCGAGCAGGATGTCGATGCCGGAGGGGTCGCGCCAGAGCACTTCGGCGAGGTCCGACTCCCCCACGCGATCGGTCGGCAGGTCCAGGATCGACGGGGCGTCTCCTGGGACCTTGAGGAGCGAGCGGAGGTCGCCGAACTGGAGGCTTCCGTCCACCAGGCAGGTGCGGTGGTGCTGGTTCGCGAGCGCAACCGCGATGTTGAACGCGAGGGTGGTCTTCCCGACGCCGCCCTTGGGCGCGAAGAGCGCGATCACGCGTGAGCCACCCGTGCCGTTGCTCGTCGAGGCGGCCGCATGGACGGCGGTGACGAGGTTGACCAGCTCGAAGCCCGAGAACGGCATCGAGATGACCGCGGCGATCCCGGCTTTCGGGTCGGGCTCGACGGGGCTCTGCGGCACCGTGAGCGCGATGACGGGGATGTGGAGCCCGCCTTCGTGGAGCACCTCCACGACTCGGCGCCCCTTGGTCCGGCCCTGGAGCAGCCAGTCGACGATGACGACGTCGGGGCGCAGCTGCTGCACCTGCGCAGGCACCTTGCCGCCGTCGGCGACGACGTCGATCAGCTTGATCGCCTGCTGGGCGTTGAGCAGGCCGCGGACGTACTGGGCGACCTGGGGGACGTCCTCGACGAGGAGGAGGCGGATCTGGCTCGACGAACCCGACATTGCAGCCGACGATACCAGACTCAGGCCGAGCCACCGGGCCTGCGCGCGAGAAGGACCAGCCGGTCGTCGTGCGGGCCCAGCGGCTCGAGGTCGTAGCCGCCTGCGACCAGCTCGACAACGAGCCCGGCCGCTTCCGCGAAGGCGCGCTGCTCGTCCGCGGTGGTGAGGCGCACGACGTCGCGGCGAAACCACCGGACGGGCGGCTCACCGGGGTCGCCCTCGTCGAAGAACGTGGTCAGGGCGATCGTCCCGGTCGCGCCGTCGTGCTGCGCGGCAGCGGACTTCGCGATCCAGCGGCCGCCCTCCGGGTCCCGACGCAGGTACTCGAGATGGAGCCGGCCGTCGTAGCGGGCGAGGTCCGCCGCATCCGGAAGCCAGGCGTCCACGGCTGCGAGGCCGCCCGGGGCGAGGTGCGCCGCCAGCGCGGACCACGCCGCCCGCTGGGCGTCGCGGGTGCGAAGGAGCAGCATCGAGTTGAGGGCCACAATCCCGAGCCGGAACGTACCGGCCGACTCGAGCTCGAGGCTCACGACGTCGCCGAGGACGAGCTCGAGACGCTCCTCGACGTCCGCGCCCGCCGCGGCCGCGCGGCCCGCCGCCCGACGCAGCATCGCCGGGTCCAGGTCCACGGCCGTCACCGCGAACCCCGCTTCCGCCAGCGGGACCGCGACGCGTCCGGTTCCGGCCATCAGCTCGAGGATCGGTCCGTCGGCCTGCTCGGCGAGCGCGAGCCAGAGGTCCATGTCTCCCGGGTCGTCGAGCAGGTCGAGGTCGTACAGGCGCGCAAGCGCGTCCGGCAGTGGCTCGGGCGCGGACGCCCCGACGGCGTGCGTCACGACGGTCGCGTCCCGGGCCCGGCGAAGCGAACCGCGGTTCCGGCGCCCTGCTTGGCCGCGAGCGCGGCGATCGCCTCCATGGCGCACCGGTTGGCGGCCATCGCGGTCACCTCGGCGTGGTCGTACGGCGGGGAGACCTCCACGATGTCCATCCCGGCCAGCTCGACGGCGCCCACGATGCGTCGGATGGCGCGCAGCAGCTCGCGGGTCAGCAGCCCGCCGGGCTCTGGCGTCCCGGTCCCGGGCGCCATGCCCGGGTCGAGCACGTCAATGTCGACCGAGAGGTAGATCGCCTCCGCGCCCTCGAGCGCCTCGCCGATCGCCGCGTCGACCACCGCCTCCATGCCGCGCTCCTCGATCTCGCGCATGAGGTGCCAGCGCATGCCCTGCTGCTGCATCCATTCGAAGACGTCCACCGGCGGCCAGTAGCCGCGGAGGCCGACCTGCACGAAGTTGCGGCCCGCGACGGCTCGCGACTCGATGAGACGCCGCATCGGTGTCCCGTGGCCGGCGAGGACGCCCCAGTCCTCGGGCGCGGTGTCCGCGTGGGCATCGAAATGGACGATCCCGAGCCGGGCCGGCCGTCGCACGTCGGAGACGGCGGTTGCCGACGGCCACGTGATCGAGTGGTCACCGCCGAGCACGATCGGGATCGCGCCGGTGGCGGCGACCTCACGGACCTTCCGGTAGATGAACGCATGGCTTCGCTCGATCCAGGCCGGGATGATGTTCGCGTCGCCGGCATCCACGACCGTCAGGATCTCGAACGGCTCCACGCCCAGCTGGAGCGAGTGGAGCGACCCGGTCGTGTACTGGGCCTCGCGGATGGCGCGCGGCCCGAAGCGGGCGCCTGGCCGGTGGCTGACGGCATCGTCGAACGGGGCGCCGACGATCGCCACGTCCACGCTCCGTCGGCGCAGCTCCGCGGGATCGGTGACCCAGGGCAGCTTGGCGAACGTGGAGGGACCGACGTAGGTCGGCAGGTCGAAGTCGTCGAATGCCTCGTATTCGCGGTCCCAGCCGTTCGCGTGGGCATGGTCGGGCACGGCGTCGACGGGATCATTCGCGTCGGTCACGCGAGGCTCCTCTCGGGCCGCGGGCGTCGCGGGAGCGCCGGCGAGGGCGGGCGATTCGAGGACGCTGGGCGGTCGCTGTCGGCGCCGCCGGTTCGGGTCCACCGCCCAGCGGGGCGCCCGCGGATGATAGCGCGCCGATCGTCAGGCTCCCACCCCTCGTCCTGCTCCCTCGCCGCGGAACTCCTGCCACGCCGCGGCGACAAGGGAGGGATCGGCGAACAGGTCCAGGGCTGTCTCGGCCACGAGGGATGCCGCGGTGAGCGTCGTCTCCTCCGCCCGGGGGGTCGCCGCGGCCTGGAGCGACTCGATCGAGTGCCACGGCACGCCGTGGTCGCAGATCGCGAGGGACGGATGGATCGCCGGCAGCACCAGCGACACGTTCCCCATGTCGGAGCTGCCGATGTGCTGCGCGTCCACGCCCTCGTCCACCAGCCCCCTGGCCTCCATGTTGGCGCGCCACAGCGCCGCGAGCGTGCGGTTGTCCTTCATCGTGGTCGACCCGCCCGAGAACGCCAGCTCCCCGGTCACGTCGGCCATCATCGCGGCCCCGTCCACGAGTGCGCGGAACCTCGTCCGCATCGCGTCGAAGTAGGCCTGGTCCGTGCTCCGGATCATGAACCGCGCCGCCGCCCGGTCGGGGATGATGTTCGCGGCAGTCCCGCCCTCGAGGACGATCCCGTGGACTCGGGCGTGCTGCGGCATCTGCTGACGCCACAGCCCGATCGCCGCGAAGAGCAGGATGACCGCGTCGAGCGCGTTCTTCCCCTCCCACGGCTCGCCCGCCGCGTGCGCCGCCTTGCCGCTGAACGTGACGTCCACGTCCTCGCTCGCGAGGAGCACGATGTTCACCATGTCGCGGTCGGCGGGATGGAAGAGCAGCGCCGCGTCGAGGCCATCGAAGAGCCCGTCGTCGAGCATGAACTGCTTGCCGCTCCCCCGCTCCTCGGCCGGCGTGCCGAGGAAGACCACCTCGCCCGCGAACGAGGCGCGCACCGCCGCGAGGGCGATCGCGGCCCCGACTCCGGACGCGGCCATCGTGTTGTGGCCGCAGCCATGGCCCAGGCCCGGCAGGGCGTCGTACTCGGCGAGGATCCCGATGCGCGGCCCGTCCGGCCCCAGGCCGCCGCTGAGCCGGCCGCGGACCGCGGTCGCGAGGCGGCCCGCCGGGTGCTCCACCGCGTAGCCGTGGCCGGCGATCGCCGCCGCCACCCGCGCCGCTGCCCGGTGCTCCTCGAACGCGGGCTCCGGGTCGGCGTGGATCGCACGCGAGAGCGCCAGGATCTCCTCCCGGTTCGCCTCGACGGCGGCCGCCGCGCGGCTCTTGAGGTCGGACGGGGCGGGCATGCGGACCTCCAGGGTGGGGCTGCGGGGAGCTGGCTCAGCGCTCGATGGAGAGGGTGAGCTCGGCGAAGACGACGAGCACCACGACGAAGACGGCGATCGGCAGGCTCAGGATCGACTGGAGCCGCAGGGCCACGAACAGCCCCACGACGAGCCCGACCCACAGGCCGCGGCGTGCCGCGCGGACCCAGTCACCCCGGTACGAGATGCGGCGGTGGCGTCCGAACGCCGCCAGCCAGAAGAGCGGGACGGTCGTGAGGCCGATCGCAAGGCCCATCAGCGCCGCCCCCACGAACCCGGCGGCCGGATCCTCGCGCGGGTCGCGGGTCAGGACCAGCAGCACCACCAGGAGCCACGAGACGGCCGCCGCCCCGAAGATCCCGAGGTTGGCCAGTCGGTCGCGTGCCTCCACCCCCGGAGTCTATCGCGCCACGCTCGACGGGCAGATGTCCCGGAAGGCGCACCACGAGCATGCCATGTACGACGGGCGCGCCTCGAACCGGCCGGCCCGGATCCCGGCCGCGGCCGCGCGGATGTCCGCCACGCCGCGCTCGATCCGTGCCGCGTCCACGCCGGCCGTGCCCACCAGGCCAGAGTCGAGGAAGTGGAGCGCGACCGCGTCGGGCAGGCGACCGGTCTCGGCCTGCCATGCCATCGCATAGATCGTGAGCTGCAGGGACTCGCGCGCCCGCTCGCGGGCCATGGCGGGATCGCGCACGTCCGAGCTCTTGTAGTCGGTGATCACGACGCGCTCGCGGAGCAGGCCCAGGCCGGGCTCGACCACGTCGGCGGCGTCCGCGACCACGCCCGGCGCGGCTTGGTCCCGGCCATCGAGCCCGTCCGATCCGTCGAGCCCCTCACCGTCCCCCGGGCGGAGCGGGATCAGGTCGACACGGTCCATCCGGCCGCGCACCCGGTCGCCGTCCAGCGTGAAGGCGAACTCGCGCTCGACGGCCGCCGGGATGATCGCCCCGGGCTCCAGCTGGCTGCACCGGAACCGGCGGAGCGCGTCGCGGCCGGCCTCGAGGCGCGCCTCTTCGTGCTCGCGGGAGACGAAGCCCTCCGTGGTCCAGGCCTGCTCGAACGCGGCGATCAGCTCTAGCTCGCTCATCACCTCGCCCCGTGCGTGGCGCTTGTGGAACTGCTGCACGGCGAGGTGGAGCGCGGACCCGTAGACGATCGCGTGGTGCGGGGCCGTCGGCACGCGGAGGACGTGGGAGTACTTGAAGCGCAGCGGGCAGGTCAGGTAGGCGTCCACCTGGTGGAAGCTCAGGACCAGCGGCTCGCGGGGCCCGGGGATCGCAGGAGCCGGCTCGGCAACCGCCGGCGCCTCGAACGATCCGAGGCGTTCGAGCGGGTTCGTGGCGCGCGTCGCCGGCCCGGTGCCGGCGGGCAGATCCAGCGCCTCGAGCACGAACGGGGAGACGCGCCGCGTCCGCTTTCCGCCGTAGTCGAGCGCGTGGCTCAGCAGCAGCTCGTCACGGGCACGGGTCATGCCCACGTAGAACAGGCGTCGCTCCTCCTGGACCTGCGCATCGCCGCTCGGGAACGTCCCGCGGAGCAGCGAATCGGGAACCGCCAGCTGCTCCCGGCGCCCGCGCGCCGGGAAGCGGCCGTCCACGAGCCCGACGAGGTAGACCACCGGCCACTCGAGGCCCTTCGCCTTGTGGATGGTGACCACCGCCACCGCGTCCGCATCGGGGTCGAGATCGGCCGTGGCCGGGTCGTCCCCGGCCTCGATGAGCGTCTGCAGGTGCGGCGCGAGGAAGACCGCCCGGTCGTCGGCGAGGAGGTCCGACTGGGATCGGATGATCTCGAAGAAGCGCGCGATGTTGCCAAGGGCTTCGTCCGCGGCAGGCGTGCCCGCCTCGGCGTACCGGCGCATCGAACCCGATTCCTTGAGGAACTCGTACAGAACTTCGCCAGCCGGGTGCTGGCTCCCGAGCTCGTTGTAGCGCCGGAGGTCGGCAACCAGCCGCCCCACCGACGCCCAGGTCTCGGGACGCAGGCGGAGGAGACCCGGCTGGCGCTCGAGCTCCTCGAGCGTCTCGCGCAGGCTGCGGTTCGTTCGGCGTGCGCGGTTCGTCAGCGCCGCGAGGTCGTCGCCCGGGAAGCCGTAGAGCTCGGACGCGGCAAGCGCGAAGACGTCCACCGAGCTGTGCGGGTCCGCGACCGCCCGCAGGAACGCGAGCAGCAACCGGACCTCCGGCCGGCTGTAGAGGCCCGAGACACCCGAGAAGCGCCAGGCGACCCCGGCGACGTTGAGCGAGCGCAGGATCGCGTCGGCGTCCGCGTTCGCCCGGACCAGCACGGCGTGGTCCCGCGGGGCCGCCCCCGAACGGATCCGCCGCATGATGTCGGCGGCTACCCAGTCCGCCTCGTCCGTCCCCGTCGCGAAGGCCGCATGGCGGACCGGCGCGGACCCCGCGGTTCGGCGGTGCGCGATCAGCCGCTTGGCGATTCCGCGCTGCACCTCGAGCCGATCCGGGTCGTTGAACCGGATCAGCCGGTAGGAAGCGTCGAGGATCGGCGCCCGCGACCGGTAGTTCCGGCGCATGACCACGGTCCGGGCGCGCCGGAAGTGCTCCAGGAAGTCGACGATCGCCCCGCTGGCCGCGCCGCGGAACCGGTAGATCGACTGGTCGTCGTCGCCCACCACCGTGACGTTGCGGCGCGGCTCCGCGATCAGCGCAACCAGCTCGGCCTGCGCCCGGTTGACGTCCTGGAACTCGTCCACGAGCACGTATCGGAAGCGCGCCTGGAGCCGGCGACGGGCCGCGGGATGCTCGCGCAGGAGCGTCAGCGCCAGGCGGACCTGGTCGCCGAAGTCGATCGCGCCGGCCTCCGCGAGCAGCTCCTGGTAGCGCCCGTAGGCCGCCGCCAGCTCCCGGTGGCGACGCGCGTCGTCGCGAAGCGCGGCCTTCTCCGTCGTCTCGTCGGCCGCCTCGGCGGCGACCGTCAGTGCCGTCGCGTGGTCGCGGTATGCGTCGGGCGCGATGTCCTCGTCCTTGAGCCGGCTGAAGAGCGCGGCCAGCGCGGCCAGGAATCGGGTGGGGTTGCCGAGCGGCCGGTAGGCGTCGAGCTCCAGCCGGAACAGCCGTTCTCGCAGGAAGATCACGGTCTCGGGACGGGATAGGACCCGCGGCTCGGACGGAAGCCCCAGCTCGAGGGCATGCTCGCGGATCAGTCGGTCACCGAACGCGTGGAACGTCGAGACAAGCGTGTCCGTGTAGCCGTACGGCACCAGCTGGTCGACCCGGAGCTGCATCTCCTCCGCGGCCTTGTCGGTGAACGTGAGGGCCAGGATCTCGGAGGGGAGGGCGCGCTTCGTGGCGATCAGCCAGGCGATCCGCCGGGTCACGACCTGGGTCTTGCCGGTTCCCGCACCCGCGACCACCAGGAGGGGCCCCTCGCCGTGGGTGACGGCGCGACGCTGCTGCGCGTTCAGGTTCGCGAGGAGTGCCTCGACGCCCCTCGCCACGGGTGCCGGGTCGGCGGACCGGGGCGTGGCCACGTGGTCCAGCCAGACCGGAATCTGGTCGAGCGGTGCGGGCTCGCGCCGCCGCCTCGGCGCGCGCACGGTCACCGGCGTGCCGTCAGCGACCGAGCGCCCGGGTGGTCGCCTCGCGCAGGGCCTCGCCCTCCTCCGCCGAGAGGGCACCCTCGGCGACGCCGCGCGCGACCGCCTTCGCGTACACGCGGGTCTGGTTCCGGGCGTGCAGGCTCGAGATCACCACACCGTTTGCCTCGGGGTCGGCCATCGCCAGCGCGAAGCTCTGGTTCCCGCCGGTGTCATCGAAGTTGTTGAAGCGGACCAGGCTGACGCCCTGGAGCGTGTGCCCCGCGCGCGCCTCGAGGGCGCCGGCACGAACGTCGAGCTCGTCCTGGCGGCGCGCGACCGCGTATACCTTGTCGAGATGTGCCTCGAGGATGTCGGCGAGGTTCTCGCCGTCGTCGCCACGGGTGAGCCCTGCGAGCTGAGACTCGATCCTCCGGGCCCGCCGCGATACGACCACCAGCACCCCCGCAAGGATCGCCAGCGCGATCACGAGGAGGCCGATGATCGGCCCGATATTGGCGCTGACGAGCGCGTTGAGATCGCTCACGGATCCTCCGGTGGGGCTGCGGCGAGTCTAGCAGGGGCCGCTCACCCAGCGTCCTCCACTCCGTCCTCCACCCGGGTCCCGACGCGCCCAGCGGCCCGGCGGCTCCGCCGCCCTGGCTCCGGCGCCCGCCGGCGGTGCTATCCTTCGGCGTCGGCGCACCCCGCGCGGGTCTGCCCGAGCACGTCCGGCCCCGGTTGCCGGGAAGATCCAGGAGGCCAACCTCAGCATGGCGAAGCGCCAGCGCGGCAGCACGCGACCGGGCCAGCGGCCGCCCACGAAGAGCACGACCGGGCGCCCGTCCTCCGCGTCGTCCCCGGCCCCGGTGGCGCCGCGTCCCACGGCGACGCTCACCGACGACGATCTCGCACGGGCAGGCGAGATCGAGGGACGCATCGTCGCGGAGGAGCGCCAGGCGAACGCCTCGCTCGACCGCGTGCGCGACCGCCGCCGCAGCGTCACCGCCGAACCGCCGGTCCGCGGACGCGGTCGCGCGGTCAGCACGCTCGCGATCGTCGCCGCCGACGAGTACACCTACGTGAGACGCGACCTGCGACGCATCGCGATCGTCTTCGTCGGGATCTTCGCGCTCCTCTTCGTCGCGTTCGCCATCGTCTCGATCGCCGGGATCGGCCGGGTCGCCTGACCCGCTCGCCCGCCGCCTGACGCGGCACGGGAGCACGAAGACGTGGCGCGTCGCGCCGCCGGCACCGCCCCTGCGCCGCTCTTCACGCCACCCGACGCGATGCGCCCGCTTGCCGACCGCATGCGGCCGCGCGCCCTCGACGAGGTCGTGGGCCAGGATGCCCT
Organism: Candidatus Limnocylindrales bacterium; assembly: GCA_038214375.1. Lineage (GTDB taxonomy): Bacteria > Chloroflexota > Limnocylindria > Limnocylindrales > CSP1-4 > CTSoil-043. The sequence goes on along the minus strand of JBBQRX010000001.1, from coordinate 211,914 downwards.
CCTTGGCCCGGGTGCCGCGCTCCGCCGACTGGTCGAGGGCGGCCGCCTCCCTTCGTGCATCCTGTGGGGCCCGCCCGGGTCGGGCAAGACCACCATCGGCCGGCTCCTCGCCGAGGCGGTCGGGGCGCGGTTCTCCGCGCTCAACTCGACGACCGACGGTGTCGCGACCCTGCGCGGCGTGGTCGAGGAGGCCCGGAGCGCCGCCGCCCTCGAGGGCCGAACGACCGTCGTGTTTCTCGACGAGGTCCATCGCTACAGCAAGGCCCAGCAGGATGCGCTCCTCCCGCACGTGGAGGCCGGCACGATCGTGCTCGTCGGTGCCACGACCGAACCACCGATCGCCGGCGGGATCACGCCCCCGCTCCTCTCGCGGCTCCGCGTCTTCCGGCTGAACCCGCTCGGCGAGGCCGAGCTCGCCACGATCGCGGCCCGGGCGCTCGCCGACCCGGAGCTCGGCCTGGCGGGCGCGTATGCGCTCGACGAGACCGCGACGCGCCAGCTCGTCGGGTACGCCTCCGGCGATGCGCGCCGCATGCTGGGGCTGCTCGAGACGGCCGCCGCGCTTGCCGAACGGCGTGCGGTCGATGCGGCCGGAATCGCAGAGGCCGGGGGAGCCGCCAGCGACGTGGCATCGCCGGGCGACGAAGCGGCCAGATCCACCGCGCCCATCGCCCGTCCCGTTCTCGTCGTTTCCGCGGACATCGCGCGGGCCGCGCAGTCGCCGATGCTCGGCTACGACCGGTCCGGCGTCATCAGCGCGCTCATCAAGAGCATCCGCGGCTCGGACCCGGATGCCGCGCTGTGGTGGCTGGCAACGGCCCTCGAGTCCGGCGAGGACCCGCGCTACGTCGCCCGCCGGCTCGTCATCTCGGCATCCGAGGACGTCGGGAACGCGGAGCCCGCTGGGCTTCCGCTCGCCGTAGCGGCGCTCACCGCAGTCGAGAAGATCGGCGCCGAGACCAACGACGAGGGGCTCTACGCCCTCGCCCAGGTCGCGGCATTCCTTGCCGCGTCACCGAAGTCGGCGGCGTCGGGCCGGGCGTTCTTCGCGGTCCGCGACGAGCTCCGGTCAGGGGGTCCGCGCCCGGTCCCGGGACATCTCCGGCCGGCGGCGAAGACCTACCGGAACCCGCACGACGAGGCCGACGGCGCGGCCGACCAGGCGTACCTGCCGCGGGGCCTGGGGGGCGGCTGGTATCAGCCCACGGAGGAGGGCGCCGAGGCCGGCATCACGGCTCGGATGGCCGAACGGAAAGCCCGCCGGGCGCACCCGCCCCGGCCGAACGGGTAGCGACCGCTCCCGGGAACGGGCGAGATCGTTCGATGACGCGATGGGCCCCGGGTGAACGGGCAGTCGTCAGGGTCGCCGCGTGGCCGCGGACGACATCGAACCGGCTTCTCGCCACGGCCTGCGAGGCAGTCGCCCGGGCCCCCGGTCAAGGCTCGAGGTCGAGCAGCCTCTCTCCGCGCGGGCCCCGCGGCGCGAGCACCGCGAGCGGACGCCGGTCGAAGGTTGCGATCCGCCGGACGCCGAGCCGGGCGGCGGCCGCGACGAGCAGCGCATCCGACAACCGCGGATGGTGCTCGGCGTGCTCAACGAGGAGCGCGGCGGCGGTGACCAGGTCCGCGTCGGTCGGCGGAACCACCCGGATCGCGCCGCTCGTCAGCGCCTCGATGAGCGCGAGGGTCGCCGGCTGTCCGAGCTCGCGCTGCAGGACGTGATCGGCCTCGCCGAGCGTGAGCGCGCACAGCATGAGGGGCTCGTCGACGCGCCCGAACCAGGCCCGCGCGGCCGCATGGTTGAGGTCCGCCGTGTCGGCGGCGGCCACGATCGCCGACACGTCGAGCAACGCGGCCATCCGTCAACCGCCGTCGTCGGCCCGTCGTCGCGTCCCGGCCTCCCGGCCGGCGATCCGGCGGGCATCGAGCGAGAGGCGACCGTGGCTGCTGCGCCCGACGGCGATGAACGCCAGCCGCGGGGCGGCGCCCTCGTGGGCGGTGAGGTAGGCCCCAAGCGCAGCGGCGATCACCGCGGTCTTGGTCGACTGCGTCCGCCGCGCGTGGCGGTCCAGCCGGTCGAGCAGGTCCGGTTCGGCCAGGATCGTCGTTCGCTTGAGAGGCGGCATATGCACGCATATATACCACGCTGGACGGCGCTGTGGGGCCTCCCCTACCCTCGCAGCGGCACCTGCGCGCCGCCGGGCGCGACGGCCGCCATCGACCGCCCAGCACAGGAGGCCCCGCCGTGCACCGATTCGAGCCCAACCTTCGGATCCCCGGCCCGACCCACCTGCCGCCGTCGGTGCGCGAGGCCGGCGGGCGTCAGATGATCAACCACCGCGGCCCCGAGTTCGCGGCACTGCTGGCGCGGATCGACCGCCGCATGCGGGTCTTCTTCGGGACAGGTCAGGAGGTGCTCCTCCTCACCGCGGCCGGTACCGGCGGCCTCGAGGCCGCGATCGTCAACGCGCTCTCGCCCGGCGATCGCGTGCTGGCCGTCCCGACAGGCGCATTCGGCGATCGCTTCGCGAAGATCGCGAGCGTCTACGGCGCGGACGTCACGCGGATCGAGACCGAGTGGGGCCGTGCCGCCGATCCTGCCGCCCTCCGGTCCCACCTCGCCGCCGACGCCGCGTACCGGGCGGTGCTCCTGACGCACAACGAGACCTCGACGGGCGTCACAAACCCGATCGCGGCACTGGCGGCCATCGTGCATGAGCTGGCGCCCGACGCGCTGATCCTCGTGGACGGCGTCTCGGCGCTCGGCGCGGTCCCCTTCGAGATGGACGCCTGGGGCCTCGACGTCGTGGTGACCGGCTCCCAGAAGGCATGGATGGCCGCGCCCGGGATGTCGATGATCGCCCTGTCCGATCGCGCCTGGGATGCCGCCGAAACCGCGCGGATGCCGCGCTTCTACTTCGACGTGCGCGATGCGCGGAAGTCGGCCGCGACGGGTCAGACGCCGTGGACGCCCGCGGTTGCCGTGATGTACCAGGTCGATGCCGGCCTGGAGCTGATGGAGGCGGAGACCCCGGCCGGCGTCTTCGGCCGTCATGCTGCCTGCGCCGCGGCCACGCGCGCGGGCCTGGAGGCGCTCGGCTTCGGGCTGCTGGCCGAGCCAGGGTTCGCTTCGAACACGGTCACGGCGGCCTGGATTCCCGACGACCTCGACTGGAAGGCGTTCAACGGCGAGGTGAAGGCACGCCAGGTTGTCCTCGCAGGCGGCCAGGGAAAGCTGAAGGGCAGGATCTTCCGGGTCGGCCACCTGGGCGCGGTCAACGTGGACGACATCCTCGGCGCGATCGGCGTCCTCGAGGAGGTCGCGCTCGCGTTCGGGCGGCCCGTGGAGCCTGGCGCAGCGGTTGCCGCCGCCCAGCGCGCCGTCCTTGCCGCACTCGGGGCTCGGCGCCCGGTGGCCGGGGTCCCGGCATGAAGATCCTCGTCGCGGAGCCCCTCGCGAAGGAGGGCGTCGAGATCCTGCGCCGCCACCACGACGTCGACGAGAAGGTGGGCCTTACACCGGAGGCCTACCGGGCGATCCTGCCCGAGTACGACGCGCTCGTCGTGCGCAGCCAGGTCAGGGTCGACGCGGAGATGATCGCGGCGGGCACCCGCCTGACCGTGATCGGGCGGGCCGGCGTCGGCGTCGACAACGTGGACCTGGACGCGGCGACACGGGCCGGGATCACGGTCGTCAACGCGCCGACGGGCAACACGATCGCCGCCGCGGAGCTCACCCTTGCGCTCCTGTTCGCCCTCGCGCGCAAGGTCGCCGCGGCCGACGCCTCGATGCGGCGCGGCGAGTGGAAGCGGAGCGCCTTCTCGGGCAACGAGCTGCGCGGCAAGACGCTCGGCATCGTGGGCCTCGGGAAGATCGGCCAGGCGCTCGCCGACCGCGCGCGTGGCCTCGAGATGGTCGTGATCGGCAGCGACCCGTTCGTCTCGGCCGAGCAGGCGGCGCGCCACGGAATCGAGCTCGTCCCGTTCGAGGAGCTCCTCGAGCGCTCGGACGCGGTCACCCTCCACGTTCCGGTCACGAAGACCACGAAGGGCCTGATCGGCGAGGCCCAGCTGGCCCGGATGAAGCCATCGGCCTTCCTCCTCAACGTCGCCCGCGGGGCGATCGTGGACGAGGCTGCGCTCGCGGCGGCGCTCCACGCGGGCACGATCGCGGGTGCCGGCATCGACGTGTACACGGCGGAGCCGCCGACGGGCAACCCGCTCCTCGATGCCCCGAACACCGTCCTGACACCGCATCTCGGCGCCTCGACCGCGGAGGCACAGGTGCTCGTGGCCGAGGAGGCATCCCAGCAGGTCCTCGACGTGCTCGACGGCCGGCCGGCTCGCTACGCGGTGAACGCACCGCTCCTGACGCCGGAGACCGCGCGGGCGATCGCGCCGTACCTGCCGCTCGCGGAGACGCTCGGCCGCTTCTACGCCCAGTTCGCCCGGGGAGCCATCCAGACGCTGACGCTCGAGGTTGCCGGGGAGCTGGCCGCCCACGACGTGACGCCCCTCCAGGCCGCGGTCCTGCGCGGCCTGCTCGAGGGAACGACAACGGAGCGGGTCAACCTCGTCAACGCGGCCCACCTGGCCAGGGCCCGCGGGATCACGCTCGTCGAACGCAAGACCCCGGACGCGGGCCCCTTCGCCACGCTCGTCACGGTGGCCGGGGTCGCAGACGGCACACCGCACGCGGTCGCCGGGACGCTCGCGAACGGCGAGCAGCGCCTCGTCCGCCTCGATGACTACGAGCTGGAGATGGCGCCCGCGCCGTGGATGCTCGTAACGCGCCACCAGGACCGCCCGGGCATGATGGGCCGGATCGGGATCCTGCTCGGCGAGGCGGACATCAACATCAGCGCGATGCACCTGGGCCGCTCCGCCCCGCGGAGTGACGCCTTCATGCTCCTCGCGCTCGACGAGGCGGTGCCCGACGACGTCGCCGACCGGATCCGGGCGATGGACGGCGTCCTGGACATCTGGGGCGTCGAGCTGGGCGACGGCGCGTGACCGACGGCGCCGGGTCGGTGGCACCGCTCGCCGTCCCACCCGACCTGGCCGCATCGGTCGTCCTCCTCCGGCACGGCCAGTCGGTCTGGCTGGCGGAGGGCCGCTTCCAGGGCCAGGCCGACACGCCGCTCTCGCCGCTCGGCGAGCGCCAGGCCGCGCTTGCCGGTGCGCGGCTCGCCGATCCGGCGGCCCCGCCGCGGCTGCCCGTGCCGCCGGGCGACCCGATCGCGATCGTCCACTCCCCGCTGGCCCGAACGGCCCAGACCGCAGCGGCGGTGGCCGCGGCGATCGCCGCTCGCGGGCGGCCTGCGCCGCCGCTCGTCCCGGAGCCCGGCCTCCGCGAGATCGGGCAGGGAGCCTGGGAAGGGCACTTCCAGCGCGACGTCGAAGCTCGCTGGCCGGCCGAGATCGCCGGCTGGCGTCGCGACCCGGTCGGGAGCCTCGCGCCCGGGGGCGAATCGCTGCTCGAGGTGGACCGCCGCGTCCGCGCCGCGCTCGTGGCGGTGATCGACGGGCTCGCCCGGGCGTCGTCGGCGGCCAGCGCCGCAGTGGACGCGGCGGAGGGCCGGCCCGCTCCGGGCACGCCTTCGTTCTACGACCCGCATGCCGGTCCCTGGACGCTCCTCGTCGGCCACGACGGCGCCTTCAAGGTCGCGGTGCTCGCGCTCCTCGGCCTGCCGCTCGACCGGTTCTGGACCTTCACCCAGACGACGACCGGGATCGCGGTCCTCGACATCCGCAACGGCCGCACGGTGATGCGGGCCTGGAACCGGACCGAGCACCTCGCGCCGCTCGAGGTCGAGGCCGGCGACGCAGAGCGACGTGCCGACGACGAGGCGACGGCACGCTCCCGGAGCGGCGCCTTCTAGGTCCAGGGCCCGTGGTCGAGCGGCGCCCATGCCTCCCGGGCAGCGTCAGCCCCGCCGGCCCCGCCGACGGACGAAGGCGAGCCGGAGGAGCGCGACCCGGAGACGTCGCTGCGCATCGCCGAGGGCCGAGAGGCGCTCGACGCCGAAGTGGCGGCGGCCGTAGGTGGCCTCCACCGCCGAGCGCGCCACGAGCTGCAGGTCGGGCCGGACCACGGGCACGATGTCGGAGAGCGACCCGAGGTACTCGTAGACCGTCTGGGTGGGGCGGCGCGGGTAGCCCAGTCGGCCGGCCAGGCGGGACACGGTCCGGTAGACCGCCGCGGGCTCGGCCGGCCTGCGGAAGCGCCGCCGGAAGACCACGAAGCCGAGCGCGATCAGGGCGGCCGCGAGCGGGATGACGATCACGATGAGGGGCCCGATGCCCGGTGTTCGTGCGCCCGTGCCCGACCCGCCGTTGAGGCCGGCGGGCTCGTCGATGCCGGGCCGACGGCTCGCGTTCGAACTTCCATCCGGACGCGCGCTCGCGGACGATGACGCTGTGGGGACCGCTGGACCGGGCGGCAGGACGAGCGGCTGGCCCACCCCACCCCCGGTCGGGTCGAAGTCCACCCAGCCCGCGCCCGGGAACCACGCCTCGACCCAGGCGTGGGCCCGGTCGCGCTTGATCGTCTCGAGACCGCTGGCGGTCCGATCGCCCGGCAGGAACCCCTCCACGAACCGGGCCGGGATTCCCTGGACCCGGAGCATCATCACCATGGTCGAGGCGAAGTGCTCGCAGTAGCCCGTTCGCGAGTAGACGAAGCAGTCCACGACGCTCCGCGCGCCGCAGTCGACATTCGAGACGTCGGTGCTGTACGTGAAGTGGCGAGGGTCACGCAGGTACGACTCGATCTCCCAGGCCGTGTCGTACGGCGATGTCTGCTTCGCCGCGCCGAGGATCGCCGAGAGGAGCGTACGCGTCTCCGGGCCGACGGTTCCGGGTTCGATCGCGGTGTACGTCGCCAGCAGGTCGGGCGGGTAGTCGGTCCCCGCACCGCGGAGTCGGTTCGCGGTCAGGACCTTCGGGTCGGCCGGGTTGGAGAGGTCCGGCAGGAGCGCTTCGACCGTGTAGCTGCCACCCGCGGCGGGGACGATTCGCCCGAACGCCGTTTCGCCGCCGCCCTGGACCAGGGTCACCCGGGTATTCCGGTCGAGGCGGGTCGGGAGTCCCGGTGACACCACGATGCCCCCGGCGGCCAGACCGCTGACCTGGTAATCGGCCGTCACATACTTGACGCCATCGAGCGGGGCGTCACGGGTGCCCGCCAGGAGCGCATCAGTCGCGCCGACATTCACCTCCGCGGACTGGCCCCAGCTCCAGGTGTTCCCGGTGAGCCGGTCGTAGGCGACCGCCCGCCATTTCGTGCGCGGGCTGCCCGCCGGGGTCTGGATCGCGAGGATCGGCGTGGAGTCCGTCCTCCACGACCCGGTCACCGTCACCGACTCTGCGAACTGGGTGCCCGTGATCCGCGTCCCCGGCCCGCCCGCCGGGAAGAACCGGACGAATTGCAGGGCGAGCTGCGTGAACTTCTGGTTCAGCCCCGGCCAGGCGTCGGCGAGCGGCGCCGACGAGGCCGATTGCGTCAACAGCAGCGCGCCGAGGACCGCGACCGCGACGAACGTGAGACCGGCCCGGAGCGACAGGCTGACGGCATCGCCGACGTCACCGATCCTGTGGCGGACCCACGTCCGCTGCTCGTCCGCGACGTGGAACCGCACCAGGAAGAGGAGCCCGCCGAGCGAGAAGGCGACCAGCACGAGGTACTGGTCGCGGATCGTGAGCACGACGTTGGCGAGGAGAATCCCACCCGGCAGCAGGACGGCCGCGACGGGGCGCCGATGGGCGAACGCCGTGTACCCCGCGAAATGGCCGGCCGCCCAGCAGATGATGCCGAGCACGAGAAGGAAGTGGCCGATCTCGGTGGTCGTGGCGCGTCCCTGCACAACCAGGTCCAGCCAGGCTCCCACGACCGAATCTGAGGTCGCCTGGAAGAGGCCGCTGACGGACGCGCCGGGCGCAAGCTGGTCGCCGACGACGATGGTCAGGTAGGTCGTCGCCACGACGGCACCGCCGACGTGCGCGAGCAGGCGCCCCCGGCCCGCTTTCGCCGCGATGACGCCCCACAGCACGCCGAGCGCGCCGGCCCAGGGCAGGAAGTTCGTCAGTGTCTGGTTCCCGAGGACCCAGCGCGAGTCGTCGATCACCCATCCGACCAGCGCGGTGATGAGGGCCAGGAGGAGCACGCTGGACCACCCCTCGGCGGGCCCCAGCGGCACGCGCCGCCCGTCCTCGAGCGTGACGGAGGCGCCATGGTCGAACGAGGTCCCGGCGGCGCTCATCCGACGAGCACCTCCTCGAGAGGGATGGCCGGCGGGACCGTGCAGGTTCGGACGTCGAATTCAGCCAGGGCATGCCGGACCTGGCGCGACGCCTTCTCGAGCGCAGCGAGCTCCGCCGCCGCGCCCGGCTCCTCGATGCTGCGGTCGTCGGCCACGATCTCGTGGCGCAGGAACCCGTGCGGGTCGAGGTAGAGCACCTGCGTGCCGATGCCCCGTGGTCGCAGGGTCGCGAGCGGCCGGACCCACGCCGGCTCGGCGGCGGGCGTGACGATCAACGCCGACATCCCGCGTCGCAGCAGCGGAAGCCCGGCGACGAGCGCCTCGACGAGGGGCGTGGTCCCGTCCCCCTCCACCGCCGCGAGGAGCTGCATGATCTTCTGGCGCTGGCGCGGGCCGCGGTCGGGCGACTGGTGCGTCACGTGTGCCCCGGTCGTGGTCAGGCCCACCGATCGATTCTCCGAGAGAGCCCGCTCCGCGATCGCCGCCGCGACACGAACGGCGACCTCGACGGTCGAGTCGTCGTCCGTCCCGCGCTGCACTCGGCGCTCCAGGTCCAGGAAGAGCCAGACGTCGGCCGTCTGCTCGAGGTCGAACTCCTTCACCTGGATCGCCCCGGTCCGCGCGGTCGAGGGCCAATGGATCCGGTTGAACGCATCGCCGGGCGCGTAGGGGCGGATCGAGGTGGCGAGCGGGGTCGTCTGCTGGGCGCGGACCGGGGTGGACCGGCTCCCCTCGAGGCTCACCGCTCGGACCCGCCAGCGCGGGATCGGCTCCACCCGCGGATTGACGATCAGCGTCACGCCGTGCCCGACGGATGCGCTCGCCTCGAAGAACCCGAATGGGTCGCCGGTCCGGATCTGGAGTGGGTCCACCCGGAAGTGGCCGCGCCGGACGAGCGGCACGCGGGCGACCCAGGACCGTTCGCGCCGGGTCCCGATCGAGATCGCCCGGCCCGGCAGCGGTACCGGCAGCGTGGACGGATTGTGGACCTCCAGCCAGAGCTTCGGCAGTCGGCTCGTGTTCCGCAGGGTGTAGGTGACGCGAAGCTGGTCGCCGACGTGCGCCCTGAGCTCGTTGAGCGCATAGCCGGCCTCGAGATCGGCGAGCCCATTGCGGGTCACGAGGTAGCTCCCACCCACGACGAGAAGGCCGAGATAGACGAGGTAGAACAGGAACGGATAGCCGGTGCTGAACGCGGACACCACGAGGATGCCGCCGACCACGAGGAACGGGATGCGACGGAGGTAGCGCACGCGCGACGGGGCTCGGCGGCCGGTCAGCGGCCGCGCGGGGCCTCGGCCTCGATCCGCCGCGGGCCCCCTGGTCGGGCCGGCGCGTCGACGGGCACGGCGTCGAGCAGCTCGCGAACGACCGTCTCGGAATCGACCTCCCGGATCGACGAGCTCGTCTTGATGATCAGCCGGTGGGCCAGCGCGGGACCGGCGAGCACCTTCACGTCGTCCGGGATCACGAAGTCGCGCCCGAGCAGGGCCGCCCGTGCCTGGCCGGCCCGGTAGAGCGCGATTGAGCCGCGCGGCGACGCGCCGAGATAGATGTCCGGGTGGGTCCGGGTGGCGGTCACCAGCCGGACGATGTACTCCGCGACGCTCGGGTCCACGTAGATCTCGCGGACGGCCGCCTGCATCTCGCGCAGCTCCGCGACGGGGCAGACCTCCTCGAGGTCGTCGAGGGGGTGGATCCGCTTCTGCTCCTCGAGGATGACGATCTCCTCGGTGGGCGTCGGATAGCCCATCCGCAGTCGCAGCATGAACCGGTCGAGCTGGGCCTCCGGCAGCGCGAACGTGCCCTCGTATTCGATCGGGTTCTGCGTGGCGATCACGAGGAACGGGTCCGGCATCTGGTGGCTGATCCCGTCGATCGTGGCCTGGCGCTCTTCCATGCACTCGAGCAGCGCCGACTGCGTCTTGGGAGTGGCACGGTTGATCTCGTCGGCGAGGACCACCTGGCTCATGATCGGCCCCGGCCGGAACTCGAACTCCTGGGACTTCTGGTTGTAGATCGAGAGGCCCGTCACGTCCGAGGGGAGCAGGTCCGGCGTGAACTGGATCCGCCGGAACGACGAGCCGAGGCTCTTCGCGATCGCCTTCGCCAGCACGGTCTTGCCGGTCCCCGGTACGTCCTCGATCAGGAGATGGCCGCGGCACAGCAGGGCCACGAGGGCGAGCTGGACCTCGTGGTGCTTCCCGACGATCACGCGCTCGACGTTGGCAACGACCCGCTCGCCGGACTCCTGCATCGTCGTCATCGTCGTCGCGTGCTCCTGTCGCTGCGCGAAGCGGGACCACGGCCACTGGGGGACGGCGCGCGGCCCGCTCGTCGCGGGGTGAGTCGGTCCTGGGGTCTGCAGATAGTACGTCCGAAGGCCGGGGACGGTTCCGGGACCGCCTCCACGCTCCGGCGCGGGTCACGGTCTGGCGGCGAAGAACGCCCGGAGCAGGTCCCCGGCGAGCGGCGCCGCCCGGGCCGCACCCCCGCCCCCCTGCTCCACGATCACCGCGAGCGCGATCGTCGGCGCCTCAGCCGGCGCGAAGCCGATGAACCACGAATGCGGCTCGCCTGCACCGCCGAGCTGGGCCGTGCCGGTCTTGCCGGCCACCGTGACCCCGGCAACCTGGGCGCCGGTGGTGAACCGCTGCCCGTCCACGCCTTCGACCGCCTGGGTCATCGCGAGCGTGATCGCGGCTGCGTCGTCCGACGACAGGACCCGCGCGAGCGTGCCGCGGGACACATCGCGGACGGCGCCTGAGGGGCTGACGAACCCGGTCACGAGGCGTGGCCGGGGCTCTTCGCCGCCGTTTGCGACCGTGGCCGCCACGAGCGCCATCTCGAGCGGCGTGACGAGCACCTCTCCCTGGCCGTATGCGGCATTGGCAAGCTCCACGTCGTCCGTGAAGCCCCCTGGCAGCGGTCCCCCGCCGTTCGTCAGCTGGGAGCGTGCCGTGGGGAGGTCGAACGGGATCGGCGCGCCGAAGCCGAGCCGCCGCGCCGCCTCCTCCATCCCCGCGCCCCCGGTGCGAAGGCCCGCGAGCGCATACCAGATGTTGCAGGACACTTCGGTGGCTCGCGCGAAGTCGAGGAGCTCGGTCCCCGTGAACGGATGGTGCCCGTCGCGGACCCGGTAGCCCGAGACGAGCAGGCCCGTCGACTCCGCCCGCGGCTGTTGGGGGAACGTCGTCGCGGGTGTGATGGCACCCGACGACAGGCCGGCGATCGCGGTCACGATCTTGAAGACCGAGCCCGGCACGTACCGGCCCTGGATCGCCCGGTCCAGGAGCGGCTGCCCCGGATCGTCCCTGGCCGCCGCGAACGCAGCTCGTGAGGTCGCGGGGTCTGCGATCCCCGACGCGTCGTAGGTTGGCGTGCTGGCCATCGCGAGGACGTCACCCGTGCGCGGGTCGATGGCCACGACGGCACCGCGATCCGTCCCAAGCAGGCGCACGGCCAGCCGCTGGAGCGTCAGCGAGAGGCTCGTCCGGAGGTCGTCGCCGCGCTCGCCGCGAGGCCGGAACTTCGCAAGGGCTCGCGACGCGGGATCGTCCCCGCCGGCACCCAGCAGCTCGGACGCATACGCGGCCTCCAGACCTGCCGACCCGTACAGGCGAGACGCATAGCCGAGCGGCGCGCTCACCGACGCGTCGGTGTAGACGCGATAGGGCTCGCCCGTCGAATCCCGCCGGCTCGTCGCCAGCACCCGGCCGTCGCGATCCAGGATCCTCCCCCGGACGGTGCTCCGGGCGGCAGCGATCATGCCGGCATCTGTCGGGTCGCGCGACAGGTCGTCGGCGCGGAGCACCTGCCAGTACCCCGCTCCGAGCATCAGCCCGCCGTACGCGAGCACAAGGACAAGGGTGAGCCGCGCCACGCGCCCGCCCAGCGGGCGTTCGCGCCGGCCACCTGCTCCCGGCGCCGTCATCCGCCGGCTCGCGCGAGCCGACGAGCCCGCCGCGGCTCGGCCGGCGGGACCGGGCCGCGATCGGAGAACGCCAGCAGCAGGCCCACGATCAGGCCGTTCACGAGGAGGGAGGACCCGCCGTAGCCGATGAACGGCAGCGTGATCCCCGTCAGCGGGATCAGCTTGAGGTTGCCGGCCGCGATGATCGCCGCCTGCACGCCGATCACGAGCGCGAGGCCCGCACAGAGGAGCGCCCGGACATCGTCGGCGGCCGCGGCCGCGATGCGCAGCCCGCGCGCGACCACGACCAGGTAGCACCCGAGGATGGCGAGCACGCCCGCCATTCCCAGCTCCTCGCCGAGGGCAGCCAGCGGGAAGTCGGTGTGGACCGCGGGGATCGGCAGCTGCCCGCCGACCGCGGGCAGGCCGGCTCCGAGGCCGGTCCCCAGCAGCCCGCCGCGTGCGAATGCATGGAGCGCCTGGATCGTCTGGTAGCCGGTCCCAAGCGGGTCGGACCAGGGATCCAGCCAGGTTGCCACGCGCTCGCGAACGTGCGGGAAGACGAGTGCGAGGAGGGCAAAGCCGACCAGGAAGAGCCCGATGCCGAGGGCGACGTCCACCTTGCTGCCGGTCGCGAGGTAGAAGAGGCACAGGAAGACCGCGAAGAACAGGAGGGCCGCTCCGAGGTCGCGCTGGATCACGACGATGCCCAGCGCCAGCGCCAGCATCAGGCCGGCCGGCAGGAGATACGGGGCCGGCGGCACGGTCAGCCGGCCGACCACCCGGACGCGCGCGTCGGCCAGCAGGACCCGGTTCTCCGCCAGGTACGCGGCGAAGAAGATGACCAGGATCACCTTGAGCAGCTCGGATGGCTGCCCGCTCACCGGCCCGAGGTCGAGCGTCAGGCGCGTCCCGTTGACGTCCCTGCCGAGGACGAACGTGAGCGCGAGCAGCCCGAGGCCCGAGGCCGCCCACGTGTACTTGTAGAGGCGGAACCATCGATCCGAGCGCACCGCGATCGCGACCACCCCCGTGATCACGAGCGCCAGGACGAGCCAGACCAGCTGCAGCGAGGCAAGGCCCAGGACGGCTGGGCCAACCTGCTGGACCACGAGGTCCTGGGGAAGCCGCTCCGCGAGCAGCAGCCCGATGCCCCCCAGGAGCCCGACCGTGGGGAGCAGCACCTCGTCGACACGCCGTCCGGCCAGCACGAGCGCGACGTGGACGCCGGCCAGGGCCCCGAGGTAGACGAGCAGCCCGGCAGGGTGGGCCAGCGTGGGGCTGCCGGAGCGGGTGAACCCGAGCGAGAGGCCACCCAGCAGCAGCGTGCCGGCGACCGCAAGCAGAAGTCCAAGCTCGCGTCGCCGCAGGAGCGGGCGCGGGAAGCCGGGCAGCTCGGCGGCGATCATCGCGTTCCGCGCTCCAGGCGCATTCGCACGTCACCGACCTGGATCTCGTCGCCAAAGCCGAGCGGCTGCGCCCCCGCCACGGGAATCCCGTTCACGAGGGTGCCGTTCGTACTTCCGAGGTCCTCGACGTACCAGCCGCGGCCGCGGAACGTGAGAATCGCGTGGCGGGCCGACGAGAACGGGTCGTCGAGGACGACGCTGCTACCCAGGTCGCGCCCGATCGTCGTCACCGCGTCGAGCGGGAAGACGCTGCCGGCCGCGGGGAGGCTCACGCTGGCCACCACCACGAGGCGGCCAAGGGCACCGGCCGGGTCGCGCGACGCGGCGCGGACGTCGCGGAGCAGCGCTCGCACCACGAGCGCAAGGAACAGGTAGAGGGCAGCGAGGAAGGCCAGGCGAATGGCCCAGAGCGCCAGGGTCAGGGGGTCCACGGGATTTCCGGCGCGAGGACGTGAAGGGTGGTCCCGCCGAGCTCGACCAGGTCGCCGGGGCCGAGAACCGCCTCCGTGACGGCACGGCCGTTGACCCGCGTCCCATTGCGGCTGGCGAGGTCGAGCACGACCAACCGCCCGTTGCGCGGCAGGATCCGGACATGGTGCCGCGACAGCAGCGGGTCCGCCACGACGATGTCGTTGTCCTCGCCGCGGCCGATCCCGATCGGGCGAGCCTCGAGCGGGACGCTGCGCTCCGTACCGTCCGGAGCCCTGACGCGGAGGATGGCGGTCGGCGCGGCCGGAGTCGCGAGCCGGTGGACGAGCGTCTGTTCGCCGACCGGGCCCGGGGTGTCACGGAGCGGCGCGGGCCCCGCGAATGTCGCCCGGACCGTCGTGGCCCCGCGGTCGACGGCGGTGGACGCCACGATCGCCACGGATGGGCGTTCCGGGATCAGGTAGCCGCGCCGACGAGCGTGCGCCAGCGCCGCAGCCGCGAGCTCGGTCTCGAGGTTCGCCACGCTCGCAAGCTCCACCGCCGCACGCGCGTCCACGGTGACGGTGAAGCGCGTCGGCGCGACCGTCCCTTCGGCGCCGGCCCGGCGCTCCTGGTCGATCGCTCGCTCGATCCGCCGGGCGAGGGTGGCCGGCGCGACCCCGATGTCGAAGAGGCGCGCACCCGGCCGTTCGAAGATCCGTTCCAGGAGCCGCTCGAGCGCGGCGAAGGGTCGCATGGGTTCCGCGCGGGACCTCCGGTCGAGTGGGGCCGCGAGGCGGCGGCGATCGCGGGACGATTGGCCGGACCCGGCGGTACGTCGGTTCCCGGGAGGCCGCGAAGCCTACGGTATACTCTCGCCCCGCGGACGGGGCCGGGGGGGACCGGGACCGCGCGTGCACACGGGGGCCCGATGGCCGAAATCCTGACCGAATCGTTCTGCGAACGGTGCGGCTCGCGCTATACGTTCGAGGCCACCTCCGGGCGCCGCCCGGGGCTGGGGCCGATCCGGACGCTCTCGCGCGGCGTGAAGAACTTCGTCGCCAACGACGACGCCTCGTTCTCGGATGCCATGGCGGCCGCCCGCGAGGACGACGCGCGCAAGGCCTCGCTGCAGCAGCTCGACGCGTTCCACAAGACCTTCAATTTCTGCCTGACCTGCCGCCAGTACACCTGCCGGAACTGCTGGAACGGTCCCGCCGGCGAGTGCCTCTCGTGCGCTCCGGACCTCAGCCGCGAGGTGCTGCCGGCTCCGTTCCCGGATCTCGCACTCGTCGGGCGTGGGGTGGACGCGGTCGAAGAGCCCGTGGCGTCTCCTGCCAACGTCGCTGCCTCGGCATGGCCAACTACTGACGTTCGGATTGTTGCCCCCGAACCGCCGGATGCTGGCGATCTGGTGCCCACGCCTGCGATCGACGATGAGGCGGCGCTCCCGGAGCTCACCGCACTCGACGCAACATCGGCGGACTCTTCCGGGGTGGAGCTCACCTCGGCGGAGCTCGCCGCAATCGAGGGCGCCCTCTCACGCCAGATCAACCGATTCGATGCTCGAGCCGCGGCCGCAGCAGCCCCGCACCAGGAACCGGCCTTCGTCGAGCCCGAGCCGGTTTCGGTCGCGGCCGTTGGCGGCGTCGCCGAGATCGCGGATGCCGCGATCAAGCCGGCCCAGGTCGCCGAGGTCGAAGCTGCCGCCGAGGTCGCCGAGGGCGCCGAGGTCGAAGCTGCCGCGGCCGGGCTCCCGCCGCCCGTGGCGCTCAACGAGATTGCTCAGCCCGCAGTCGCGCCCACGCCGGACGTGGCCGAATCCGCCGGCAAGCCGGAACCGCTTGCCGAGGGGCGCGCGCAGACCCGGAGCTTCTTCCAGCGATTCCGCTCTCGAGCGAGCCGACCGACCGCGAAGCCCGCCACCGGGAGCCCGGCGGTCGTTGCCGCGGTGGCCCCGTCGTTCGAGAAGCCAGCCGGGCCGGCGATCGGTGGCGAACCCGTCGAGGCCGCCCTCGCGGCGCCCGCACCAGGTGCGATCGCGGTCGAGCCCGCCACAGAGGTCGTGGCGACAGCCGCGGAGCCGGCACCTACACCAGAAGCGGTCGCGGCCGAGATCGCCATGCCGACCGCGCCCGAGCCAACGGCGCTCGAGCCGGTCGAAATCGAGATCGCGGCCGCGGCGCCTGAGCCTGCGCTCGCGGATCAGGAGATTGTTACCGAGCCCGTACCGACCGAGCCCGAGCTCGCCGCGGCAGCAGCCGCCGAGCCGGAACCCGAACCGGTCGAGGTCGCCACGCCAACAGCGCCCGAGCCGGCACCCCAGTCGGTCGAGATCGAGATCGCGGCCGCGGCGCCTGAGCCTGCGCTCGCGGATCAGGAGATTGTTGCCGAGCCGGCACCGACCGAGCCCGAGGTCGGCGCGGCAGCAGCCGCCGAGCCGGCACCCGAACCGGTCGAGGCCGAAGTCGCAGCCGCCGAGCCGGCACCCGAACCGGTCGAGGCCGAAGTTGCACCCGCCGAGCCGGCACCCGAGCCGGTCGAGGCCGAAGTGGCAGCCGCCGAGCCGGCGCCCGAGCCGGTCGAGCCAGTCGAATTCGAGATCGCGGCCGCGGCGGCTGAGCCTGCCCTCGCCGATCAGGGGGTCGATGCCGAGCCGGTCGCGGTCGATGCTGAGCTCGCCGCGGCCGCAGCGGCCGAGCCGGCACCCGAGCCAGTGCAGGCCGAGGCCGAGGTCGCCGCGGCGACACCCCCAACGGAGCCGGCGCCCGCGCCCGCCCTGGCCCCGCCGCCGACCGATGTCGCGGAACAGCCGACCTGGCGGATGGTGGCACCCGATGGCACGGCCCCGGGCGAGACGGAACCTGCCACGCCAATCTGGGCGACCCCTGCCAGCGTCACCCGGCGGCCGACCGACGCGATGCCGACCGCGTCCTGGGCGTCGCGGGTTGCGACCGCACGACCCGTCGAGTCGCCGGTCTGGGCCGCCTCCAGCCGCGACATCCTCGCCGCCGCGCCGACCGGGGCGGCCGCGCCGGTCGGGATCCATTCGTGCGTCAGCTGCGGCCTTTCGCTGTCAGCGAACGCCCGCTTCTGCCGCCGGTGCGGGACTCGTCAGGGCTGAGCGCTCGACGACGCACATCGCCTCGGCCACAGCGACGGGTTCAGTCACCGCGACGGGCTCAGTCCCCGCGACAGGCTCTCAGTCAAAGGTCCTCGAAGAGCCGCGGCTGAACGTCTTCTGCTGCGACGCGTCGGCGCGGCCGAAGCAGCGCCCGGACCTCGACCCGCCGGACATACCGGCGACCGCCGAGCTTGAGCGTCTGGAGCCTGCCCTCGCGCGCCCACCTGCCGATCGTCTCCGGGCGAAGGTGGACGTTTGCGCCGCCGAGGATCTCGCCGGCCTCCGCGAGCGTGATCCAGTCCGAGGGCGGACGGCTCATCGAAGCCTCATCGATCCGCCTTCGGCAAGGCCGGCTTCTCCGTTGATTTGCCCTCTGTCGCGGGAGCCGGGGCGGTGGCCGCCTTGGAGTCGTGGCTCGAGTCCGACGACCCCGACGAGTCCGCTTTGGGCTTCTCCGATTGGCCGGTCGAGGCAGGTGGCTGCGAGTCGGACGCAGGTGTCGCGGTTTCTGCCCGTCGTGATCGTGCGCTCGAGGCGCGGCGATCCGACTTCGCCCAGCCGGTTCCCTTGAAGTGGATGGTCGGCGGGGCGAACGCTCGCGCGACCGGCCCGCCGCACTCGGGGCACTGGTGCGGACCGGCCTCGTTGATCCCGCGAAACACCTCGAACCGGTGGCCGCAGGATCCGCAGACGTAGTCGTAGATGGGCACCTGGTCTCCGTTCGCCGGTCGGCTCAGCCGCGCAACAGCCGCATGCCGCATTTCGGGCAATAGAACGCCCGGTCGTGCGCGGACGCGAACCCGCAGTGCGCGCAGACGAGGCCGCCCCGGCCGGCCGCGGGGACGGGCCGATCGAGCGGCACCACCTCCATCGCGAACTGGCTGGCGAGGATGTTCTGGAAGACGCCGCTGAGGCGCCGGGCGGCGATCCGGTCCGTATCGCCGCGAACGCCGCGTCCACCCCAGCCGACGACGGCCCGGACCAGCATGTCGCCGGTCGCCTCGTCCCAGTGCGACGCCACTCCGCCGACGACCGCGTTGTACTCCGGGTAGCCGGCCGTGTCGATCTCGCCGTCGAGGAGCGCGCAGGCGAGCGTGTCGAACGCGAGGTCGATCGCGTCGATCGACTCGAGCACGTAGATCGCGTGACGCGCGATCGGCGAGTGGCCATGGTGCGCGTTCACCCACTGCATCGCCTCGGACGATCGGACGATCTGGGGGCTGGCCTGGCTGAACTCGATCGGCAGCGGGTCGATCACCTCGATCTCGCTCGACGCGAGGCCGGCCAGCATCGCCGGCAGCTCGGCCATGGCCCGCGGCCCGGCTTTCATCCGCACGCCCTCGCTGCTCTTGCCCGCGTAAGACAGCTTGAGCAGGTACTCCTGGGCGGAGGTTTCCTCCGGGATTGCGGCGGGCGTCGGCACGGATCGGTCGTCGTCCCGTCCCCGACGCTTGAGGAACTCGAGCGGCACGGAATCTCCCTCAGCGTGGCGTGAGCGCAATCCTACCAGCGCCGGTCGGCGGACCACGCGGCTCTCCGGCCTGACCCCATCCGCGAACGTCGCAGATCGTGGCTTGACGCCGTGGCCCGGGGCTGGATAATGCGCGTTACTAACGCGAGTTAGTGAGCCCGTTCGACGGCTCCCAACCCCGGCGCGTCCGGGGTTGTCTCAGGCAGGAGGGCCCCGTGACGCTGAGGCGGCGACGAGCGACGAGCGCCGATGTGGCGGCTCGTGCCGGCGTGTCGCGGACCACGGTCTCATTCGTTCTCAATGCCCGGACCGACACCGGCATTCCCCCCGAGACCTGGCGCCGCATCGAGGAGGCCGCTCGTGAGCTGGGCTACCACCCGCACGGAGCGGCACGGGCGCTCGCCGGCGGGGCATCGCTGACCATCGGCTTTGTCCTGCGCCAGTCGTCGGAGCAGGTCGCCGCCGACGCCCTCCTCGCCGAGACGCTGTGGGGAATCGCCTCCGAGGCCCGGACCGCAGGCTATCGCGTGCTCGTCGAGCCACTCTCCCCCGACGGCGGCCGTTACAGCGAGCTCCTCCACTCCGAGCGCGTCGACGGGTTGATCGTGTCCGGGCCTCGGGTCGACGACGAGGAGCTCGCGGCGCTGGTGGCCGACGGGTTTCCGATCATCGTCCAGGGCTCGCTCCCCGACGTGCCGGTCCCGAGCGTGGACATCGACAACCGGGCAGGCGCCCGAACCGCGGTCGAGCACTTGCTCGAGCTTGGTCACCGCCGGATCGCCTGCATCACGAACGCGCCGTTGGCCTACACGGCAGCCGCCGACCGTCTGGCCGGATATCGCGAGGCCCTCGCGGCCGCGGGGATCGCGTTCGACACGGCCCTGGTGGCCGAGGGGGCCTTCGACGCCGCGAGTGGCCACGCGGCGATGACCAGCCTGCTCGTCGGGGCAGACCCCATCACCGCCGTCTTTGTGGCCAGCGACATGGTCGCGTTCGGGGCGCTGCGCGCACTCCGGGAAGCGGGTCGACGCGTTCCGGCCGACGTCTCGGTCGTGGGCTTCGACGACATCCCGCTTGCCCGCCACTTCGACCCACCCCTCACGACGATACGCCTGCCGGCGAACGCGCTTGGAGCAGCGGCCGGACGGGCGCTCGTCGACCGATTGGCCGGCCGTCCAACGAGGGAACGAACGCTCCTCCCAACGGAGCTGATCGTTCGCGAGTCCACGGCCGGATGCAGCAAGAGCAGCGGAGGGCCATGACACGACGCAGGAGGAGCGATCGAGCATGACAAGGCAGACAGGAGGGTTCCATTCCGTGAGCGAACAGACATCCACCATGCGCAGACGCGCAGCGACCTCGATCGCCGTCCTGGCGATCATCACGGCCGCCTGCTCGGGCAGTGCGACCTCTTCGCCAGCTGCCAGCGCCGTTGCCAGCGCCGCCGCCAGCGCGGCCGCCAGCGCCGCGGCGAGCCCCGCGGCGAGCGCGGCCGCCAGTGCGGCTGCCTCCCCGTCAGCGGCGGCATCGGCGGCAGGCGGGAGCCTGACCGGCCAGTCCGTCACGGTCATCGGCACGTGGGGCGGCGCCGAGCAGGACGCCTTCATGGCGATGGTCAAGCCCTGGGAGGCCCAGACGGGCGCGACCGTCAAGTACACGGGTACGCGCGACCTCAACACGGTGCTCACGACGGGCGTCGCGTCGGGTGTCCTGCCCGACCTCGCCGGCCTACCGGGCCCGGGCCAGATGACCCAGTGGGCCGACAGCCTCGTCGACCTCGGCACTGTGCTTGACAGCAGCACCTACAAGTCGGAGACCGCCGCGCCGCTCGTCGATCTCGGCACAGTCAACGGCAAGCTGGTGGGCGTCTTCATCAAGACGTCCGTCAAGGGCCTGATGTGGTACAACCCGAAGACCCTTGACCTGTCGGCCGGAGCGCCCGCTACGTGGGACGCGCTCCAGGCCCTCATCGCGGCCAACAAGAGCAAGGCCGCCTCGCCGTGGTGCCTCGGCGTCGAGTCGGGCGCGGCATCCGGCTGGGCAGGCACGGACTGGATCGAGGACCTCGTCCTCCGGCAGGCGGGTCCCGACGTGTACAACAAGTGGTGGCAGGGCAAGGTCAAGTGGAGCGACCCGGCCATCAAGGCAGCCTTCGAGGCATTTGGCAAGGTCGTCGCCCAGTCCTACGGTGGCGCGACCGCGGTCAACGCGACCAACTTCGCGAACGCGGGAGATCCGCTCTTCAAGTCGCCGCCGGGGTGCCTCTTCCTCCACCAGGCGAGCTTCATCACCGGCCTTGGCGGCTTCAAGACGGCCAAATCCGGGACCGACTACAACTTCTTCCCATTCCCCGACGTCAACACGCAGTTCACGGGCGCCATTGAAGGCGCGGGAGACCTGTTCGGCATGTTCCACAACACGCCGGCGTCTGCCTCGCTGATGGCGTATCTCGTCACCGCGCCGGCCCAGGACATCTGGGTCAAGCTCGGCGGGGCCATCTCGGCGAACAAGAACGCGACCGACTATCCGGACGACATCAGCAAGCGCTCGGCGGACCTCCTGGCGAACGCCAAGGTCTTCGTGTTCGACGCGTCCGACCTGATGCCGAGCGCGATGAACAACCAGTTCTGGGCCGACATCGTCAAATACGTGCAACACCCGGACCAGTTGGACGCCCTCCTCGCCGACCTGGACAAGACGCAGGCGGACGCCTACGCCGCTCAGTAGTCCTCCTCGCTTCCCGGGGCAGGCGGTGATCGTCACCGGCTGCCCCGGATCCTGACTCGGGAAGGAGCCGGCATGGATCAACGGCTGGTCACGGCCATCATCGTCGTGCTGGGGGTTCCGGCGGTCCTCATCGGCTACATCTGGCTGACCGAGCGGTTCCTCGCGCTTCTCGGTCAGCGTGCCCGGCCCCTCCTGCGCCCATGGCTGTGGCTGGCGCCGGCGCTCGCCTTCCTGATCGTCTTCCTGGTCTATCCGACCATCGGAACGCTCATCCGAAGCTTTCAGAATGCCGCTGGCACGAAGTTCATCGGGCTCGACAACTTCTCGTGGTTCTTCACCAATGAGGCATCGCTGCTCGCGTTGCGCAACAGCCTCATCTGGCTGGTGGTGCTGACAGGGCTGACGGTCGGCCTCGGGCTCCTCATCGCGGTCATCGTCGACCGCGTCCGTTACGAGACGGTCGCCAAGTCCGTGATCTTCGTCCCGCTGGCGATCAGCATGGTCGCGGCCAGCGTCATCTGGACGTTCATGTACTGGCGCACGACGCCGCCGGATCCACAGATCGGCACGCTCAACGCCGCCCTTGGGTCCGCCGGCATCGGGCCTGTCGCCTGGGTCCAGGTCTCCGACTTCGGGTTCAACAGCATCATGCTCGTGATCGTGATGGCGTGGACGTGGACGGGCTTCTGCATGGTCATCCTGTCGGCCGCGCTCAAGGGCATCAACCCGGAGCTGCTGGAGGCGGCCCGTGTGGACGGCGCGACCGAGCCACAGGTCTTCCGCAGGATCACGTTGCCCCTCATGGCGCCGACGATCGCGGTCGTGACCACCACGATGCTGATCACCGCTCTCAAGGCCTTCGACATCGTCTACGTGATGACGAGCGGTCACTTCGACACCCAGGTGGTGGCCTTCCAGCTCATCCAGGAGCTGTACAACTTCAACAGCCCCGGCCGCGCGAGCGCGATCGGGATCGTCCTGCTCGTCGCGATCATCCCGATCATGGCGTTCAACATCCGCCGCTTCCGCGCGCAGGAGGCCATCCGATGACTGCCATCCCCGCCGCGACGGCCGACACCGGGCGCCCCGGACGCTTCGGGCGCCGGATCCCGCTCCACTTCCTGGTCATCTTCCTGATGGTGGTCTGGCTCATCCCGACGATCGGCCTGCTCGTCAACTCGTTCCGACCGCCCGAAGCGGTCACGCAATCGGGCTGGTGGACCGCGATCTTCTCGCCGAGCCAGTTCACGCTCGACAACTACGCGCACGTCCTGGCCCAGAGCAACATGAGCGCCGGCTTCGTGAACAGCCTGTTCATCTCGATCCCGGCGACTGTGATCCCGATCATGGTGGCGGCGTTCGCCGCCTATGCATTCGCGTGGATGAAGTTCCCCGGCCGGGACATCCTCTTCGTGGTGGTGGTGGGCCTGCTGGTCGTGCCGCTCCAGTCGACCTTCATCCCCATCCTCCAGCTGTACGGACCCAAGGGCCTCAACATCGCCGGATCGTTCCTGGCGGTTTGGCTTGCCCACACCGGCTACGGCCTGCCGTTCGCGATCTACCTCCTCCGCAACTTCATGGGCGAGCTGCCGCGCGAGGTCTTCGAGTCTGCCGCGATCGACGGAGCAAGCCCGGTGACCGCCTTCTTCCGACTGGCGCTGCCGATGACCGTGCCGGCGATCGCCGCCCTGGCCATCTTCCAGTTCCTGTTCACCTGGAACGACCTCCTGGTGGCGCTCGTCTACATCGGCGCCCAGAACCCCGACAACGTGCCGCTGACGATCGTCGTCTCGAACCTCGTCAGCTCCCTTGGTGGGGGCTGGCAGTACCTCGCCGCGGCCGCGTTCGTGACCATGGCCCTGCCACTGGTCGTCTTCCTCGCCCTGCAGCGCTACTTCGTCCGCGGCATCGTGGGAGGCGCGGTCAAGGGGTGACAGCCGACCGATTGCCAGGCCGGGCGCGCCCGGCCTGGCGCGCGACCGAACCCCGTCCCTGCCCTGACCCTGCATGAAGGCCGACCAGCGACCGCTCTACCCCGTCGATGCCTGGAGGATCCGGGAGCTGACCTTCGAGCCGGCGGATGCGGGCCGGAACGAGACGATCTTCTCGCTGGCAAACGGGCACCTCGGCCTGCGCGGCAACCTCGACGAGGACGCCGGCAATGTCGTCCCGGGGACCTACGTGAACGGGTTCTACGAGGAGGCCCCGATCGCCTACGGCGAGGCCGCGTTCGGCTACGCGAAGAACCACCAGGTTCTCCTCAACGTGGCCGATGGGAAGCGCATCCAGCTCTACGTCGGCGGTGACCCGCTCGACCTGGCGACTGGAACGCTCGAGTCGTACGAGCGATCGCTGGACCTGCGCACGGGCGTGCTGTCGCGATCGATTCGCTGGCGTGCCCCAGGCGGGGCCGTCGTGGAGGTGGTGGCGCGCCGGCTGGTGTCCCTCCGGCGCCCGGACATCGCGGCGATCGAATTCGCGGTCACGCTCACCGAGGGCCCCGCGTCGCTCCGGCTGGTGTCCGCGATCAACGCGCGGGTGCGCAACCTGGACGTTTCCGACGACCCTCGTGTCGGCGCGCACGTCATCGACGGTGCGCTCCGTACCGTGCATCACGAGACGATGGGCATGTGGGGTGCAGTCGTCCAGCGAACCAGGGCCACGCGGCTCGCCGTGGTCGCCGCCGCGGACCACGACCTGGGGGGCGATGGGCTCGGAAACGCGCCCGCCACGACCTCCTCGGTCGCCTCCGACGACGGCGTCGCCGTGACCGTGGACCTCGACGCCCCCGGCGGAGCACGCCTCGTGCTGACCAAGTACCTGGCCTACTGCACCTCGCTCGACAACCCCGAGGAGGCGCTCGTCGCCCGCGCCCGCGAGGCCATCCGCGATGCCCGGGATCGCGGGTTCGAAGGGCTTGTCGACGAGCAGCGAGCAGAGCTGGAGCGGTTCTGGAGCATCTCCGACGTCGAGATCGACGGCGACGGCGCGCTCCAGCAGGGTGTCCGCTTCAACCTCTTCAGCCTTTTCCAGTCGGCCGGCCGCGACGGCCGCACCAGCCTCGCGGCAAAGGGCCTCACGGGCGAAGGGTACGAGGGCCATTACTTCTGGGACACGGAGATCTTCGCCCTGCCCTTCTTCGTCTACACCCAGCCGGCGATCGCGCGCGCGCTGCTCCGGTTCCGCTGCGGGATCCTCGACAAGGCCCGTGCTCGGGCAGCCGAGATGAGCCAGCGAGGCGCCCTCTACCCGTGGCGCACGATCGGGGGCGAGGAAGCATCGGCGTACTTCCCGGCCGGGACCGCCCAGTACCACATCAACGCCGACATCGCGCACGCCATCGGCACGTACGTGTCTGCGACCGGCGACCGGACGCTGTACCTCGACGGCGGCGCGGAGGTCATCTTCGAGACCGCCCGCCTGTGGGCCGACCTCGGCGACTACATCCCGGCGCACGACGGGGCCTTCTGCCTGAACGAGGTGACCGGTCCCGACGAGTACACGGCCCTCGTGAACAACAACTGCTACACGAACCTGATGGCCCAGGCCCACCTGCGCCAGGCGGCCGTCCTGGCCGGCGTGCTCGCAGCGAGCGACCCGGACGCGTTCGGGCGGCTGGCCGGCCGGATCGGGCTGACGGATGCCGAGGTCTCCGAATGGCAGCGAGCCGGAGACGCGATGCGGATCCCTCGCGACGCCCGGCTGGGCATCCACGCCCAGGACGACTCGTTCCTGGCCCTTGCGCCGTGGGATTTCGCGGGCACCCCATCAGACAGGTACCCGCTGCTTCTCCACTATCACCCGCTGGTCATCTACCGGCACCAGGTCCTCAAGCAGCCTGACGTCGTGCTCGCCCAGGTCCTCCTGGGAGGCCAATTCTCGATGGCGGAGAAGAAGCGCAACTTCGACTACTACGACCCCCTCACCACGGGCGATTCGTCGCTCTCGCCGTGCATCCAGAGCGTCGCCGCGGCCGAGCTCGGCTATGCGGACCGGGCGTACGCCTATTTCATGCGCACGGCGCGGATGGACCTCGACGACGTGAACGGCAACGTCTCGCACGGAGTCCACGCTGCCGCGATGGCCGGCTCGTGGGTCTCCCTCGTCCACGGATTCGCCGGCATGGGCGACGACGACGGGTCGATCTCGTTCGCTCCCCGCCTCCCCGCGGCCTGGAGCCGGCTGCGCTTCCGCCTTCTGCTCGGCGACGCACTGCTCCAGGTGACCCTGACCGCGCACCTGGCGACGTACGAGCTGCTGGCCGGCGGCGCGTTGGAGATCCGCCACTTCGGCCAGCCGCTTTCGGTCGTGGCAGGGACGCCTGCCAGCCGCAACGTGGATCCCCGGTTGGAGTGCGTGGTCTTCGACCTCGACGGGGTCATCACCGATACGGCCGAGCACCACTTCCGTGCCTGGCAGCGCCTCGCGACGGAGATATCGCTGCCCTTCGACCGCGAGCTGAACGAGCGGCTCAAGGGCGTCAGCCGGATGGAGAGCCTCGAGATCATCCTCGACCACGCTGGGCGGTCGGCGAGCCTCCAGGACAAGGTTCGCCTCGCCGATCGCAAGAACACCTACTTCCGCGAGCTCATCGAGGGCATCACCCCCGCGGACCTGCTGCCCGGGATCGGAGAGCTCCTCGTGGAGCTGCGGTCCAGGGGCGTGAAGACGGCGATCGCGTCGATGAGCCACAACGTCTGGGACGTCGTGGCCCGGCTCGGGATCGAGCCGCTCATCGACGTCATCGTGGACCCCGCGACCCTCGTCAGGGGCAAGCCGGACCCCGAGATCTTCCTGGCCGCCGCCGAGCGGCTCGGCATCCGGTTCGAGAACTGTGTCGGGATCGAGGACGCGCGGGCCGGCATCGAGGCGATCAAGGCAGCCCGCATGATGGCGGTCGGCGTCGGGCGCGACCTGACCGGCGCCGACTGGCTGGTGACCGACACCCGCAGCCTCACCGCGGACGCCCTCGAAGCGCTCTTCGGGTCGCGGGCCGGCCCACGTCCTTCCGGGGCGAACTCGTCGCCCGTGGCCGGAGCGTAGGCGGGCGACTTCCTCCCTCTCCTACTCGGCCAGGCGCGCGCGGAGCTGGGCGAGCCGCTCCTCGAGCTCGGTCGCACGTGCCCGTGCCCGCTCCACGACTGCCGGCGGGGCCTGCGCGACGAAGCGCTCGTCCGCGAGCCGGGCCCGGGCACCCTCGAGCTGGGTCTCCGTCCCGGCGAGCTCCCGTTCCAGCCTCGCCCGGTCTCGCGCGGCGGCCTCGCGATCCGGGGCTACCGGACGGATCAGCGCCTCGATCGGACCAGCGAGAACGGCGAGGCCGCCCGCCGGGCCCCCATGCAGCGCGCCGGCACTGGCGACACGGGACAGCGGCCGCGCGTGGGCAAGCCGCTCGAGGGCGGGCGTGAGGGCGTCGAACGTCGGCTCGAGCGCGGCCGGCAGCGCGACCTCGACGGCAAGCCAGCCGGCCGGGTCGAGCTTCGCCTCCGATCGCGCGTTTCGGAGAGCGCGGACGAGCTCGAGGAGCGCGCCAACCTCCGCCTCGGCCCCCGCATCGGCAGGCGGCGCGGCCGGCCAGTCGGCCACGACCAGCAGGTCCGGATCGCCGGCCGCTCGGGGCATCTCGGCCCACAGCGCCTCGGTCACGAACGGCATCACGGGGTGGAGGAGCCGGAGGTACGTGTCGAGCGCCTCGACGAGCGTCCACCAGGTCGCCTCGCGGTCGGCCGCGGGGAGCGCGTCGTCGGACAGGCGGACCTTGGCCAGCTCCAGGGCCCAGTCGCAGAACTCGCCCCAGATCGAGTCGTAGAGGACGCGGGTCAGCTCCCCGAAGGAGAAGTCGGTCAGCGCGCTGTCCGCGGCGGCGACTGCAGCTCCGACGCGGCTCCGCAGCCAGCGCTCCGCGGGGCCGATGCGGGCGGCGTCAGGGGCAATCCGCAGGGCGTCCGGCGGGATCGTGGCCGGTCGCGCTCCGAGCACGAACCGTGCCGCGTTCCAGAGCTTGTTCGCGAAGTTGCGCGCGTTCTCGAGCTTCTCCGTGCTGAACCGCTGGTCGTTGCCCGGCGCCGCGCCGTGGATCAGGGCGAACCGGAGCGCGTCGGCCCCGGACTCGTCGATCGCCTCGAGCGGATCGACCACGTTGCCCTTCGTCTTCGACATCTTCTGCCCGTAGGGATCGCGCACGAGGCCCGAGAGGTAGACCACCTCGAACGGGACGTCGCCCAGGAAGTGGATGCCGAGCATCATCATCCGGGCGACCCAGAAGAAGATGATGTCGTAGCCCGTCTCCATGACCGTGCCCGGGTAGAAGCGAGTGAGGTCCGCGGTCGCCTCCGGCCAGCCGAGCGTCGAGAACGGCCACAGGCCCGAGCTGAACCAGGTGTCGAAGATGTCGGGATCCTGGACCAGCTCGGTTGCGGGCCGGCCGCACGTCACGCAGGCATGAGGACCCGTCTCGGAGGCGCTCACGGTGATGTGACCGTCCGGGCAGTACCACGCCGGGATCCGGTGGCCCCACCAGAGCTGGCGGCTCACGTTCCAGTCGCGGATCTCGGTGAGCCAGTGCTCCCAGACCTTCTCGAAGCGCTCGGGGAGGATGACGGTTTTCCGGGCGCGCGTGGCGGCCAGCGCCTCCGCGGCGAGCGGCGTGGTTCGCACGAACCACTGCGTCTTGAGCCGCGGCTCCACGGCGTCGTGGCTGCGCTGGCAGCGACCCAGGATCATCTCGTGGGGCGTGCTCGCGACGAGGTCCCCCGCCGCGTCGAGGTCGGCGAGGATGCGCTGCCGCGCGGCGTACCGCTCGAGGCCCGCGTAGGGGCCGCCGGCCGCCGTGATATGGCCGGCGTCGTCCATCACGTCCACGAACGGGAGACCGTGGCGCTGGCCGGTCGCGTAGTCGTCGTGGTCGTGGGCCGGCGTGATCTTCACGGCTCCGGTCCCGAAGGCCCGGTCCACCACGGAGTCCGTGAACACCGGGACGTCGCGCTCGACGAACGGGATACGGACCCGCCGGCCGACAAGGGCAGCATGGCGCGGATCGTCGGGATGGACCGCAACGCCGGTGTCGCCCAGGATCGTCTCGGGGCGGGTGGTCGCCACGCTGATCGTCAGGGCGGGATCCGGTGAGCCGGTCACCTCGTCCAGGACGTGGTACCGGACGGTCCACAGCGTCCCGGTCTCGGGTGTCGCCTCGACCTCCAGGTCCGACAGGCTGGTCCGGCAGCCCGGGCACCAGTTGATGAGCGTCTCGTGGCGGTAGGCCAGGCCCTCCGCATACAGCCGGGCGAACGCCTCCCGCACCGCTCGAGCGGAACTCTCGTCCATGGTGAACCGCAGCCGGCCCCAGTCGAGGCTGGCCCCGAGACGGCGCTGCTGGCCCAGGATGACGATCCGCGTCTCGTCGATGAACCGCCACATCCGCTCGAGGTAGCGCTCGCGGCCCATGCTCGCCCGCGTCTCGCCGTCTGCCGCGATGATCCGGTCGAGGACGAACTGGGCAGCGATGCTGGCGTGGTCGAGACCCGGCAGGAAGAGCGTGGGTCGGCCGCGCATCCGCGCATGGCGCGTCATGAGGTCTTCGACCGCGGTCCGCTGCGCGTGCCCCAGGTGGAGGCTGCCGGTCACGTTGGTGGGCGGCTGGATGATCACGAACGCCGCCTTCGAAGTGTCCGCCCGCGATCCCGTACCGTCGGGCGCGAAGACGTCGGCGGCCAGCCAGCGTTCGTAGATGGCGCCTTCCACGTCGCCGGGGCGGTACGCCTTCGCGAGCCCCGGGCCGGCATGCCCCTGCGTCATCGCGTGCTCCCTCCGAGAACAGGACAACCCCGCTCGTCCGGCGGACGAACGGGGTCGCGAAATGACCTCAAGCCTGCGCGGTCTCCGGACGGTCGGGCCATGGCCGCGCCGAGGTCGAGCCGGGCCCTTGATCTCAGTATCGCACGGGGAAACCGGAGCGTGGCACGGCGAGCGTGTGGCGGCGGTCGCACGGGTCCCGTGGGGTCAGCCGATCGGCTCGAGGACCAGCGCCGCGTCCGGGCCAACGTTGCATGTCGCCCCGACGGGTACGTGCCGGCTCACCCCGGGCCGTCCGCCGCGACCAGCCAGCGCACCCCGCGGGCGGGAACGACGATCGGCCGGGTGGCGAGGTGTCGCGACCCGTCGAGCAGATCGAGCAGGATTCCGCTCGCGGGACGCGGGAGTCCCGCGGGATCGACGATCGCATCCTCGTTCCCGAACCCGTGGAGGGCGATGAGCCAGCCGAGCGGGTGCTCGCGGACGAACCCGAAGACGCTCGAATCCAGGCCGTCCATGATCCGCAGGGGCGCTCCGGCAGACAGCTGCGGCGTGTTTCGGCGCGTCTCGATGAGCGCGCGAGTCCCGGCGAAGATCCGTCCCTCCACGCTGGCCGGGTCGATACGGCGATCGGCCGCGGCCCAGTCCATCCGGGGCCGGTGGAGCCATCGGTTGTCGGCCGCGTGGTCGGGCAGCTCCAGGTAGCTCCGGTCGTTGCGCAGGCCGATCTCGTCGCCCATGTACAGGAGCGGGATCCCGTCCCAGCCGAGGATGAGCGCGTGGCCCAGGAGAATCCGCTCGATCGCCCTGGTGATCGCGGCCGGATCGGCCGCCTCGATCGCCGACTCGAGACCGGCCAGGCTCGCGAACGTGCCGCTGACGCGCTGGTCGCCGGTCTCCGGGTTCACCTGGAAGCCCTCGCCGCGCGCGAAGGAGCCCGGGAACGCGCCCGTGTAGAAGGCGGAAAGGAAGGCCC
The DNA here is from genome assembly GCA_038214375.1 of Candidatus Limnocylindrales bacterium. Lineage (GTDB taxonomy): Bacteria > Chloroflexota > Limnocylindria > Limnocylindrales > CSP1-4 > CTSoil-043. The sequence continues at coordinate 181,834 of JBBQRX010000001.1, read as the reverse complement.
GGTGGGCGGGTCCGTCCCAGCCGACCGCGGCGGCATCGCTCTCGGTCACCGCCCAGCCGATGTCGTCGTGGCAGCGGATGTAGGTCGCCCAGGCCGTGTTCACGGGCTTGTGCGGGAACTCCCGCAGCACGTGGGTCATCAGCCGGGTGTCGCCGGCCGCGAGCGAGGACCAGAACTGGACCATGAGGCTGTTGTGGTAGGCCAGGTCGGCGACCCGACCGGCATGACGGCCGAGACCCAGGTAGTGCGCGAGCTGCTCCGGCCCGACGATCGCCTCGGCCTTGAAGATGACCGCGGGAGCCGCGATCCGGGCGCACGCTCGCAACGCCTGGAGGAGGTCGTGGACCTCCGGCTGGTTCTGGCAATTCGTCCCGAGGCGCTTCCACATGAACGCCACCGCGTCGAGCCGGAAGACGTCCACGCCGAGATTGGCCAGCGACAGGAGAACGTCCGTCATCTCGAGGAAGACCTCGGGGTTCGACCAGTCGAGGTCCCACTGGTAGGAGTGGAACGTGCTCCAGGCCCAGCGTCCGCCTTCGATCCTGGTGAAGTTGCCCGGTGCGAAGGTCGGGAAGACCTCCGGCAGGCTGGCCTCGAACCGGTCGGGCATCGTCCGGTCCGGGTAGATCCGGTACATCGCCTCGGCCCACGGGTCCCCCGCGAGCGCCCGGCGCGCCCATGCGTGCTCGGCCGCCGTGTGGTTCAGGACCAGGTCCACGCAGACGCTGATCCCCCGCTCGCGCAGCTGGCCGCACAGCCGCTCGAGGTCCGCCATGGTTCCCAGGGCCGGGTCGACGGCGCGGTAGTCCGTCACGGCGTAGCCGCCGTCGTCCTCTCCCTCGCGGGCCTGCAGGAGCGGCATCAGGTGCACGTAGCGCACGCCGAGCTCGGCGAGGTACTCGAGGTGGTCCTGGACCCCGGCCAGCGTCCCGGCGAACCGGTCGACGTAGAAGACGTACCCGATCATCGAAGGCTCGGTGAACCAGTCGGGCCGAAGGCTCCGGGCCAGGTCGTGGCGCTTGAGCGGCTCGCTCCGTTCGCGGTACCGGTCCGCGAGGCGCTCGACCAACCGGTCGAGCGCCGCCTCGCCGTCGCGGCGCCCGCCGTACGGCGCCGCCCAGCCGTCGAGCAGGTCGGGCCACCAGCGCTCCACCCGCGACACGAAGATGTCGACGTCGCGAACGGGCAGCCCGGCGAGCCGCTTGCGGGCGACCTCCGTGGCGCGGGCCGACTCCGACAACCGGGCGGAGCCCCGGGTCGACCCTCGGGATCGGGTGACCGCCGCCACTCGGGTCGCGGCGTTCGGCGAGCGCCTCATGGGCCGGATCAGACCGAGCGGGGCGCGGTCGAGCGTCGAACGACGAGGCTGATCGGCTGCACCTCGCGGAGCGGCCCCGGGAGGTTGCCGTCGATCAATCCCAGGAGCCGCTCGACCGCGCGCACGCCGGAGTCGAACAGGGGCTGGCGGACCGTCGTCAGCCCCAGGTGATCGGCCAGCTCGATGTCGTCGTAGCCGGTCACGGAGAGGTCCCCGGGCACGTTCATGCCGAGCGCGGCGGCAGCTTCGAGGGCCCCGGCCGCCTGGGTGTCGCTGGCGCAGACGATCGCAGTCGGCGGCAGACGTTGTGTCAGCATCCGCGTCGCGAGCACCGTCGACCGGCGCGGCGAGTGGTCCCCGATCGCGACGAGCGATGTCGGGAGGGTGAGGCCGGCCGCCGTGATCTCGCGCCGGACGCCGGTCAGTCGCAGCCGGCTCGAGGTGAACGCGAGCGGGATGCGGGGGATGTCGCCGATGAACCCGATCCGGCGATGGCCCAGCGCGAGGAGGTGCCGGCTTGCCAGGCGCCCGCCGAGCACGTCGTCGGCAACCACGCGCGGCAGCGCCCGGTGGTGTGCGTCGATGAGCACGACCGGGAGCCCGATCCGGCCGATGCGCTCGAACTCGAGCTGGTGGGGCGAGAACGAAACGATGATCAGCCCGTCGACTCGCTCGCGACGCGGCAGGTCCCGGAAGATGGCCTCGCGTCGCTCGACCGTCTCGACGTTGAACACGATCATGTCGTACCCGCCCCGGACCAGGGCTGCCTCGACGCCACGCAGACGTTCGACAGCCGATGGACGCGTGAGGAACGGCAGGATCACCGCGATCGTCTGCGTCCGGCGGAGCGACAGGCGTCGGGCGGTTGGGCTCGGGACGAAGTCGAGGGTCGCGATGGCCTCGAGGACGCGTGCGCGTGTGCGCGGGTCGACGTTCGCGCGTTCGTTGAGAACGCGGCTGACCGTGCCGCGGCCGACGCCGGCCACCCGGGCCACGTCGGTGATCGTGACGCCCAATACATCCCCTCTCGTGGAACCGGTCCCAATTGTAGCGTGCGCCACGCGTGGGGAGACTCCCGATTCCGGGACCGAGCTGGGCGCTCCAGGCACCCGCCGGGACGGGCTCAGCCGCTCACGCCGGGGCTTGATGTGCGCGTGGGAAGCCGTCCGCCTGGAACCTGGCCGCGCCGAGCGGCGTCAGGCGGTGGCGCCCTGGGCCGCCAGCCACTCCGCGTAGTTCGTCTCGTCCACGCCGCCGTCGATCTCGGTCTTGGTCAGGAGGAGCGGCGGCCGGCCGTCGCGGATCGTCTCCTCGGTGATGATGCATTTCCGGATCTCGGTCCGGTCGGGGATGTCGTACATCACCTCGAGGAGCGACTCCTCGACGATCGTGCGGAGCGCGCGCGCCCCCGTCTTGCGGGTCAGCGCCGCGTCCGCGGCGGCGATGAGGGCCCCTTCGGTGAAGACCAGCTCCACCTTGTCGAGGCCCAGGAAGCGCTTGAACTGGCGCGTGATGGCGTTCTTCGGCTCGGTCAGGACGCGCACCAGGTCCGCTGCCGTCAGCGCCGTGAGTGTCACGACCACCGGCAGCCGGCCCACGAACTCGGGGATCAGCCCGTACTTGAGGAGGTCCTCGGGCATCAGGCGGTCGAGGATCTTCCGGCGGTCCGCCCGGGTCCCCGTGGAATCGCTGCCGAAGCCGAGCGCCCGTTTCCCGACCCGCTCCTCGATGATCTTCTCGAGGCCGTCGAACGCCCCGCCGCAGATGAACAGGATGTTTGTCGTGTCGATCTGGATGAAGTCCTGGTGGGGATGCTTCCGGCCGCCCTGCGGCGGCACGTTTGCGGTCGTCCCTTCCAGGATCTTCAGGAGCGCCTGCTGGACGCCCTCGCCCGAGACGTCGCGAGTGATCGACGGGTTGTCTGCCTTGCGGGCGATCTTGTCGATCTCGTCGATGTAGATGATGCCGCGCTGGGCGCGCGTGACGTCGAAGTCGGCGGCCTGGATCAGGCGGAGCAGGATGTTCTCCACGTCCTCGCCAACGTAGCCGGCCTCCGTCAGCGACGTCGCGTCGGCGATGCAGAAGGGCACGTCGAGGACGCGCGCGAGCGTCTGCGCCAGGAGCGTCTTCCCTGAACCCGTCGGGCCCACCAGGAGCACGTTCGACTTCTGGAGCTCCACGTCGTCCGCCGTTCCGCCGGCGTTGACCCGCTTGTAGTGGTTGTAGACCGCGACCGCGAGGACCTTCTTGGCCCGTTCCTGGCTGATGACGTACTCGTCGAGCGCGTCCTTGATGTGTCGCGGCGAAGGGAGCTTCTCCGAGGCCTGCTTCTGGCGCGGCTGCTCGAGGAGCTCTTCCTCGATGATCTCCTGGCACAGGTTGATGCACTCGTCGCAGATGTAGACGCCCTGGCCCGCGATGAGCTTGCGAACCTGCTCCTGGCTCTTCCCGCAGAACGAGCAGCGGTACGGGACCTTCGGCGTCTTGCTTGTCGTCGTCATCCGTGCCTGCTCTCCGTGTCGTCCATCACCCGCGCACCGGGCCGATTCGAGTCTACTCGACCGTCGGCGTGGGCCCGTCCGGCTCGCGATCCGTCTGGGTGACGGACCGGTCAACGCCGGGTCCGCTGGACGCCGAGGGGAGGCCCGGCGCAATCGACTTCGGGACGGGTGCGTAGACAGCGTCGATGATGCCATACGCCTGGGCCTGCTCGGGACTCATGAAATAGTCCCGCTCCGTGTCCTTGACGATCTTCTCGACCGTCTGGCCCGTGTGGTGCGCCAGCAGCTCGTGATTCGCCTTGACCAGCGTCTCCATCTCGCGAACCTGGATGAAGACGTCAGGCGTGTTGCCGCGGAAGCCGCCGGAGCCCTGGTGGATCATGATCCGGCTGTGCGGCAGCGCATAGCGCTTCCCCGGATGGCCTGCCGCGAGGAGGACCGCGGCCATGCTCGCGGCCATCCCGACGCAGATCGTGCTGACCGGGGCTCGAACCAGCTGCATCGTGTCGTAGATGGCGAGGCCCGCCGTGATGACGCCACCGGGCGAGTTGACGTACAGGTTGATGTCCTTCTCGGGGTCCTCGGAGTCGAGGAACAGGAGCTGGGCGATGATCAGGTTGGCGACGTTGTCCTCGATCGCATCACCCAGGAAGACGATCCGCTCCTTGAGGAGCCTCGAGTAGATGTCGTAGGCGCGCTCTCCGCGGCTCGACGTTTCGATGACCATCGGCACGAGCATCTGGGGTCCTCCTGGGGCTGCGCCCCCGGTGCGGCCGCGAGCGGCCGCCTTCGACGGCGGTGGATCGAACCGGTCGTGGATCACGCGCCGGGGCTGCCCGTCTCCTCGACGGCGACCGTTCCGGCGGCGGCGTCGGCCCCCTCGACGTGCGGGATCGCGGGATGCTCCGGGTGCGCCGCCAGCCACTCGTCGATGAGCTTCTCGACGACCTGCGAACGGCGCAGCGAGCTGCGGATCGCCGCCTGGGCGCGCTCCGTGTCGAAGTACGCCTCCAGCTTCTGGTCGCTCGCATAGCGGAGGCGGGCGCGCGAGGCTTCGGCAGCAACGTCCTCGTCGGAGACGTCCATCCGCTCGGCTTCGGCGATCCTGCCGAGCACGAGCAGCGTCTTGGCGCGCTCCTCGGCGCCCGGCCGAAAGTCCGCGTGGAGCTGCTCGGGGGTCTTCTCCGTCGCCTTGAGGTACGCCTCCTCGGTGATCCCCTGGCGTGCCAGCGCGCCGCGCAGCTCGTCGTGCATGACCTCGATCTCCTCGTCCACGAGGAGGTCCGGGATCTCGACCGTCGCGTTCTTCACCGCGTAGTCGATGATCCGGTCCGCGAAGCCGTGGCGTGCCCGGTCGAGGGCGTTGCGCTCCAGGCGTGACTTCACCACGGACCGCAGCGTGGCAAGGTCGGGGAACTCCCCGAGCGATGCCGCGAACGCGTCGTCAGCGGTCGGCAGGACCTTCTCGCGGAGCTCAAGGATCGTCGCGTTGAAGTGGGCGGTCGCGCCCTGGAGCGTCGGCTCGTGGTAGTCGAGCGGGAAGGTGATGTCGAACTCGGTCGTGTCCCCCACCCGGAGGCCCACGAGATGCTCCTCGAACCCGGGGATGAAGCGCTCCCGGCCGATCACGATCGGCATCCGCTCCACCGTCCCGCCCTCGAAGGGCTCCCCGTCCCGCGTCCCGATGAAGCTGATCACGGCCCAGTCGTCGTCCTTCGCGCCGCGGTCCTCGACCGGCACGAGCGTCGCCTGGCCGTCGCGCAGCTCGTCCACGACGCGATCGACCTTCGGCTCGTCGACCGTGTCGATCTCGGGTGCAAACGGGAACGTCCGGTAGTCGCCGAGCTGAACGTCGGGGCGGACCGGCACGCTGGCGGTGTAGCGAAGCGGCTGGCCCTCTTCGGCCTGGACCACCTCGATCGTCGGGCGGCCGATCGCGAACAGCTCGGTCTGCTCAGTCATCGCCTCGCGATAGGACCGCTCCACGAGCTGCTCGACCGCCTCGTCGAGGACGGATCCCGGACCCAACTCACGTTCGATCATGGAGCGGGGCGCTTTACCCGGGCGAAACCCGGGAATCCGGGTCCGCTGGCTCAGGCGGCGCGTCGCATCCACGACGGCGCGAGCGAGGTCGGCGGCGGGCAGCTCGACCTCGAGGAGGACGGTGCTCTTCGGGGAGGGGGTAGTGGTGACGTGCATGGCCGGCCAAGTATACGGGCGGCTCCGGGCGTGCGCCCCCGTCGCGCTGGTGGGCGAGGAGGGGGTCGAACCCTCACGTCACTCACGTGACACCGGCTCCTAAGGCCGGCGCGTCTGCCATTTCGCCACTCGCCCCACGAGCGAGTCTAGCGCGCCGGTCCCTCGTCGCCGGGGCGCTCGGGCTCCGCAAGAACGCGCTTGAGGGTCTGCTTGGCGGCTCTCGTGGCGAGGGGCGTCGCGATCGCGATCGCGAACCTCGAGAGGGATAGGCCGCGCGACGCCGCCTTCCGATCGCCTGCCGTCGCGTCCAGGTAGTCCGCAAATCCGCGCTCGAGCGCGCCGCGGACCTTCTTGCCGTCGCCGCCGAGCGCGCGGACAGCCCGATCCACCTCGGGCGGGAGGAGGCTCGCAGGGAGCGGCTCGGGCTCGCCCACGACCCTTCGCTTGACCGCGCGGAAGATCCGTTTCGGGCCGCCCGCCGCGAGGAAGGCGGTCCCGGCCACTGCCCCGGCGGCCCGCGCCGGGTACCGCCTGACCTTGGCCTTGACGTCCACGGCACTCCGCGCGGACGACTTCAGGCGCTCGACCTCGCCCTCGAGGCCGGCGCGTGCCGCTACGGCTTCCTGCCGAGCGGCGTCCGTGCGCGCACCCACTCGATGGTCTCCTTCGTCGTCTCGATGGTGGTGCCGGGCCAGTAGCGCGCCTTGAGGATGCTCCAGTCGTAGGACCGGAGGGTCATCGCGGCGAAGGCCGGCCAGGCAATCAGCGTGGCGGAGATGCCGAGCGCGATTCCCACGCGCAGGCTGAATGAGATCGCCAGGAACGCACCGACGAGCACGCCGAGCACGGCGCCGCCGACGAGCCCGCCGATCGCTCCCCCAGCGCCGCCGGCACGGGCTCCGAGGAGGAGCCCCAGGATTGCAAGGACGATCGCGCCCACGGCGAGGCCGGCGACGAGCGGTCGGATGCCGGCGTCAACGCCCGGGATCAGCGAGTCGCCGATCCGCGCGAACGCCTGGTTCGGCCAGGCAAGCCCGAGCACGACCGCGATCACGATCCCGAGAGCGAGCGCCGCGAGGAGGCTCGATCCGAGCCGTTGGCGGGGGATCTCGAGCGCGGCCAGGATGAGAATGACGGCCACGGCCAGGCAGAAGAGCGTCCCGTGGAGCACGCCCCAGCCGATGCTCCCGAAGATCCACTCGCCGAGGAAGAGCGCCGATCCGACGGGGGCCAGGATCGCCACGAAGATCAGGAACGCGATCGCGACCCCGATGAGGGCGGCCGCCGCCTTGGCCCGCTCGGCGATCTCGGAGAGCTCCGCTTTCGCGAGGGCGACGTGCGTCGTGACGAGGCGCCGGGCCGCGTCAACGGTCCGGCGAGCCTGCTCGACGAGCCCCGGGGGCGGCTCCGGCGGAACGCCCGGGGCTCCGGGATCCGCGGGCGAGGCCATCCACCCGGGAACGGCCTGGTCGGGCGTGTCGGTCGGCGACGCGGGCTCGCCGCCCGTCATGTTCTCGCTCAGGTCCCACCTCCGGTCACGTGGATCGTGCGGGCAGATGATACCCCGGACATTCGCGGCTTCGCCGGGCGCAAGCGGCCTGTCCGGTCGTGCACACGTTGGCAGGCCGGATCATGGCATGCTGGGACGCTGCGCGCCCTGGAGCGTCGATCTTGGGGTACGCTGGCGGCGACCGCCCCACGAGGATCCCCGATGAGCCCGCACGTGGTCACGGCAGCCGAGATCGACGGCTTCGCCCTGTTTCGCGACCTGCCCGCAGACGAGCGCGGGACGCTGGCGGCGGCGGCGAGCAGGCTCGAGCCGGCCGCTGGCGAGATCCTCTACGTCGAGGGCGCCCTCGCCACGACGCTGTTCCTCGTGGAGCGCGGCCAGGTCACCCTGGGCGTTCAGCGGGACGACCGCCGCGTGATCGTCGGCACGCTCGGACCCGGCGAGGTCCTCAACTGGTCGTGCCTCCGCGACGAGCCCGTGTCGCTGGCAACCGCCCGAACCGCGGGAGCGGCAGTGCTTGTCGCGATCCCGGCCGACGCGCTCCTCGCGCTCGTCGGAAGCGGCACGCCGGCGGGCCGGACCGTGATGCGACGCCTGTTCGGCGTTGCCGCGGACTCCCTCGACGCCGCGCGCGAGCAGATGCTCCGCCAGGGTCGGGAGGGCGTCATCACCGCCGGTTGATCGGCGGGTCGGCGGCGCCCCGGTGCTCAGCTGATCGTGAGCACCGGCTGCTGACGGGCGGCCCTCACGCTGACGCGTGCGGCGACCGTCTTGGCGAGCGCAGTCAGCGCCTGCGCCGCGGGGCCCGGCTCGCGCTGGGCGACGACGGGGATGCCCGCGTCTCCACCCTGGCGGACGCTGATGTCGAGCGGCACGCCGCCCAGGAATTCGACGTCGTGCTCGCGCGCGAACCGCTCGCCGCCGCCCCGCCCGAAGATCTCCGTCGCCTCGCCGCAGTGCGGGCAGACGAACGCGCTCATGTTCTCGACCAGGCCGATGACCGGGACGCTCATCCGCGCGAACATGGCAAGCGCCTTCTCGACGTCGAGAATCGCCACCTGCTGAGGCGTCGTCACGAGCACTGCGCCCGAGATCGGGACGGCCTGGGCCAGGGTCAGCTGGGCGTCGGACGTGCCGGGCGGCAGGTCGACCACGAGGTAGTCGAGGTCGCCCCAGGCCACGTCCCGGAGGAACTGCTGGATCGCGCCGCCCACCAGCGGGCCCCGCCAGACGATCGGCTGCCCGTCCGGGACGAAGAAGGCGATCGAGATGACCTTCACGCCGAAACGCTCGAGCGGGACGATCTTGTTGTCCGCGTTGGCTTTCGGCACGCCTTCGAGACCCATCATGAGCGGGATGTTCGGGCCGGTGATATCGGCATCGAGAAGACCGACCGACGCGCCCGCCTGGGCGAGCGCGACCGCGAGATTCGTGCTGACCGTGCTCTTCCCGACGCCGCCCTTGCCGGACGCGACGGCCACGATATTCTTGACGCCCTCCAGCAGCTGCGGGCCTGCCGCGGGGGCCGCTCGTCGCACCATCGCACCCCAGGTGATGGCGGCCGTCCCCACACCGATCGCGGCGAGCGCGGCGCGGGCGTTCCGCTCGATCTCGTCCTTGAGCGGGCAGGCCGGCGTGGTCAGCTCGATCGTGAAGGCGACGTCGGCCCCGTCGATCGCGATGGCCTTGACCATGTTGAGGGTCACGAGGTCGCGACCGAGCTCGGGCTCCTGGACGGTGCGCAGGGCGTCGAGGATGGCCCCTTCGGTGAGCGTGGTCATGTGGCGGTTCTGTCCTTCACGGGGGCGCCGGCACGGGAGCGCCGGTCGGCGCGAGCTCGGGGCCGCGGATCTGGCCGCCGGCGATGGCCATCGTACCCCGCCCCCGGGGTCCCCGCCCCCGAGCCTCCGCGCCAGGCCGAATGGTGGCCCGACCACGGGTGTCCGGATTCGGGCGCCGAACGAGTTCGCTCGACGGATTTCGTTGCAATGCTGGCTCCTGGCGACGAATGACGTAGCACATGCGGGGTCGTTGACACGTGTTTCGCTTGGCAATACGATCCGCGCCGATTACCACACGGCGGTAGCATTCGGGACCGGGCGCATCCCCGGGCGACGTGGCCGTGATCCGGGCACGGCCGAGTCCAGGCAACCTCCATCCGGCGCGAGGAGTGACGAACCCCCAGTGGCGACCGCGGTTGCAGTCCGGCTCGTAGACGTCGTCAAGAAGTTCGGTGACGTGGCGGCCGTCGATCGGATCAACCTGGAGGTCCGGGACGGCGAGTTCTTCTCGCTGCTGGGGCCCTCTGGGTGCGGCAAGACAACCACCCTGCGGATGATCGGCGGCTTCGAGGAGCCCACGTCCGGCCTCATCGAGCTGCAGGGCCAGGACGTGACCTGGCTGCCGCCGTATCGCCGCAACGTCAACACCGTCTTCCAGAACTACGCACTCTTCCCCCACCTCACGATCTTCGAGAACGTCGCGTTCGGCCTGCGCCGCAAGGGCGGCCTCAAGGACGCCGAGGTGCGCAGTCGCGTGACGGAGATGCTGGCACTCGTGGAGCTGCCCGGCTTCGAGAAGCGCAAGCCGACCCAGATCTCCGGCGGCCAGGCGCAGCGCGTCGCGCTCGCCCGCGCGCTCATCAACCGGCCGGCCGTCCTCCTGCTCGACGAGCCCCTCGGCGCGCTCGACCTCAAGCTGCGCAAGCAGATGCAGCTGGAGCTCAAGCGGATCCAGCAGGAAGTCGGGATCACCTTCATCTACGTGACCCACGACCAGGAAGAGGCGATGACGATGTCCGATCGTATCGCTGTCATGAACCGGGGCCATTACGAGCAGCTGGCCGACCCGGAGACGCTCTATGAGCGGCCCCAGACGCGATTCGTGGCGGGCTTCCTCGGCGTCTCGAACCTGCTCTCGGGGACGATCCTCGAGAAGGGAACTCCGTACACGAGCGTCCGACTCGCGGACCAGGCGGTGGTCCGCGTCCCGGCGACTGCGACGAATGGCGCCGTCGACGTCGAGGTCGGCGTCCGGCCCGAGAAGATCCGTCTGTTCGACGCAGATGCGGTTCTGCCGAGCGGACTGAACGTGCTGAGCGGGATCGTTCGCGACGCGTCGTATATCGGGGTGAGCACTCAGTACGTCATCGAGACGCGGAATGGCAGCCGTGTCTCCGTCTACGAGCAGAACGTCGAGCGGACGATCCACGGATCGCTCCACCGGCCCGGCGAGGAGGTCCACCTCGCCTGGTCGCCGGATCACACGTTCGCGGTGGGTCCATCCGCCGCGGGCGCAGCACCAGGAGAGTAGCGGCCCGTTAAAGCGCGGCCCGACGTCGCGCAGGAGGAGCAGCATGTCCGAGCAGCACCCGTCTCTTCTGGCCCGCGCGGTGACGCGCCGCCGCATGCTCCAGGGCACGGCGCTCGCCGGCGTCGCCGCCTTCCTCGCCGCGTGCGGGACGGCAGCGCAATCCGTGGCTCCCTCCGTGGCTCCGTCGGCTGCGCCGTCGGAGGCGGCATCGGCGGCCCCCTCGGAGGCGGCCAGCCCCAGCCCAGCAGCCTCGGCCACCCCGATCCCCAGCCCGGCGGCGGAGCTGAACTTCGCGAACTGGCCGCTCTACATCGACCAGGACTCGTCCAACCCGCCGAAGTCGCCGACGCTCGAGGGGTTCACCAAGAAGTACGGCACGAAGGTCAACTACCGCGAGTCGATCAGCGACAACGACATATTCTTCGGGACGATCCGGCCGGCGCTCCAGGCCGGCCAGGACACCGGCTGGGACCTCATGGTGCTGACCGACTGGATGGCCGCCAAGGTGATCGGCCTCGGCTGGGTCGAGACGATCGACACCGCGAACACGCCCCAGTTCGTGGCCAACGAGTCCGACCACCTCCGCAACCAGCCGTGGGACCCGAACAACAACAAGCGGGCGCCGTGGCAATCGGGCATGACCGGCCTCGGGTTCGACACGAAGGTGGTCGGCGACCAGACCTCACTGGCGGCCCTCTGGCAGGCCGATCCCCGCTGGAAGGGCAAGGTCTGGCTGCTCAGCGAGATGCGGGACACGATCGGCCTGACCCTGCTCAAGCTGGGCAAGGATCCGGCGGCGGCCACGAACGCCGACTGCGACGTCGCGATTGCCGAGATCAAGAAGACGGTCGACGCGGGGATCGTCCGGAGCTTTCTCGGCAATGAATACAAGGAGGGCCTGGTCAAGGGCGACCTTGTCCTGGGCACCGCCTGGTCGGGCGACATCATCCAGGTGCAGCTCGAGAAGGCGAGCCTGAAGTTCAACATCCCCTCCGAGGGCGGGATGATCTGGACTGACAACATGCTCATCCCGAAGGGGGCGGCACACAAGTACACGGCCGAGCTGATGATCGACTACGTGTACGACCCCGAGATCGCCGCCCAGATCGCCGCCTACGTCCAGTACGTGTCGCCGGTGAAAGGCGCCAAGGAAGCGATCGCCAAGAACGCCGACAAGACGGTGGCCGTGCTGGCGGCGAACACGCTCATGTTCCCGGATGCCGCGACGCTGGCGAGGACCCACATCTTCAAGCCGCTCTCCGCGGACGAGGAGAAGTACTTCAACGACCAGTTCTCCACGCTACAGGGGAACTGACCGGGTTCATCGGGCGGCGCGGCGGCCGGAACCGACCGCTCTGCGGCCCGAGGCCGGCGCAACGGTGCCGAGAGGGAGACGTTGACCGCGCTGCTCCGTCGCTACCGGTTCATCGTGCCGTACCTGCTGCTGACGCCGGGGCTGGTCTGGCTGGCGATCTTCTATGTCTACCCGTCGATCCAGATGTTCATCAGCTCGTTCTGGAGTGGCTCGCTGGAGCGCGGCTTCACCTTCAGCCTCTCGAACGTCCACAACTACACCGATGGCCTGAACCACTACCAGGAGCAGATCGTCCGCTCGATCTTCTTCGCGGCGGCGGCGACGGTCGCCACGTTCCTGATCAGCTTCCCGCTCGCATACACGATCGCCTTCCGGGCAGGCCACTACAAGAACCTGCTGCTCTTCCTGGTGATCGCGCCGTTCTTCACGAGCTTCCTGCTGCGGGTGATCAGCTGGCGCACCATCCTCGGTGACGATGGGCTGCTCCTGGGCCCGCTCAAGAGCGCGGGGCTGGTGGGCGATGACGTCCGGATCCTCGCCACCCCAGTCGCGGTGATCTCGGGGATCGCCTACAACTTCCTGCCGTTCATGACGCTCCCGATCTACGTGAGCCTGGAGAAGATCGACAAGCGCCTCCTCGAGGCCGGCCAGGACCTCTACGCCACGCCGTGGAGCGCGTTCCGCAAGATCACGCTCCCGCTCGCACTCCCGGGCATCTTCGCCGGGACGCTCCTGACCTTCATCCCTGCGATGGGCGACTACGTGAACGCGGAGCTGCTCGGGCAGACGCCGGCCACGAAGATGATCGGGAACGTGGTCCAGAGCCGATTCCTGGTGAACAACGACTACCCGACTGCCGCCGCCCTGAGCTTCATCCTGATGGCGGGGATCCTCGTCGCGGTGGCGGTGTACGCACGACTCCTCGGGACCGAGGAGCTCATGTCGTCGGCGGGCTGAGGCATGACGACCGTCGCGCTGCAGCCCGCCGCCCGATCGCACGGGACGCCGGCCCAGCGAATTCGGCGCTGGCTCGGTCACAACGCCCTGTTCGTCTACACGTTCTCCGCGATCGTCTACCTGATGATGCCGATCGCGGTGATGATCCTGTTCAGCTTCAACCGGCCGGCGGGCAAGTCGAACTTCGCCTGGCGCGAGTTCAGCATCGACGCGTGGCTCAACCCGTTCGCGCCGCTGGGCCTGAGCGACGCCGTGATGGCGAGCCTGCGGATCGCCTTCATCTCCACGATCGTTGCCACGATCCTGGGCACCCTGATCGGGCTGGGCCTGACGCGCTACGTGTTCCGCGGCCGCGCCGCGACCAACCTGATCATCTTCCTGCCGATGGCGACCCCCGAGATCGTCCTCGGGGCATCGCTGCTGACGCTCTTCGTCTCGATCGGGATGGCCCGCAACGAGCTGACGATCCTGATCGCCCACATCATGTTCAACATCAGCTATGTGGTGGTGACCATCCGGGCGCGCCTCGCGGGCTTCGACCGGCGCCTCGAGGAGGCCGCCATGGACCTGGGCGCCACCGAGATGGTGACGTTCTGGAAGGTGACCTTCCCCCTGATCTTCCCGGGAATCCTTGCCGCGGCAATGCTGGCGTTCAGCCTCTCGATCGACGACTTCGTGATCACGAACTTCACGGCCGGCTCGACCGTGACGCTGCCGATGTACATCTACGGCGCGACCCGGATCGGCGTGCCGGTCCAGGTCAACGTCATCGGCACGATCATCTTCGGAACGGCGGTGGGAGCCGTCCTGCTGAGCACGTTGCTCCAGCGGCGGGACCGGGCCGCCTGAGCCGCCGCTCGCGCCGGGTCGCCGGACTCGCGGACATCCTCGTCTTCGCCAAGGGAGTCGCGTCCGGGCTGCCCGTCTCGGGGATCATCGCCCGGGAGGAGCTCATGGCGCGTTGGCGGCCGGGCGCCCACGGCGGCACGTTCGGCGGCAACGTGGTCGCATGCGCGGCCGCGAACGCGACGCTCGACGTGATCGAGGACGAAGGGCTCGTGGTCAACGCCCGGGATCGCGGCGCGCAGCTGCTGGCCGGGCTGCGGGACCTCGCCGCTGGGCGGCCGGCAATCGGCGACGTCCGCGGACTCGGCTGCATGGTCGCGCTCGAATTCGTGCGGCCGGGTGTCGGCGACGGGCGCGTCCCGGATCCGGAGATGACCCGCCGGGTGATTGCCGAGGCGCTCGAGCGGCGCCTGATCGTCCTCTCGGCGTGCTCCTATGCCCAGGTGATGCGGATCATCCCGCCCCTCGTCACGACCCCGCACGAGGTGGACGTCGCGATCCGGATCCTCGGGGAAAGCCTGCTCGCCGCCGGCGCGTGACCGGTGCTCGCGAGGGGCCGCGCGTGTGTACCGTGACCGTCAGGGCGTGGCCACGAGGCGCCGCAGCAGATCGTCATGGAGGTGGCCGTTGGATGCCACGAACGACGGCGCGTCGATCCGCCGAGCGCCCGTCACGTCGGTGACCTGGCCACCCGCCTCCTCGATCAGGACGAGGGGGGCGGCGACATCCCACGTGTGCATCCCGCACTCGATCATCGCCTCCGCGGCACCCTCGGCGACCAGCGCGTAGGCCCAGAAGTCGCCGAAGCCGCGGTCGCGCCAGCAGGCGTCGATCGTGGCGTCGAAGCCTGGCATCAGGCCCGACTCGAGGTTCTCCCTGCGGCTGCCGTAGAGGAGCTGGGCGTCCTCGATTCGGGCCACCGCCGACGTGGTGATCGGCCGGGGGACACCCCCACGCGCGATCGCCCAGGCACCCAGGCCGCGGGCGGCATGCCAGCGCTCGCCGAGCGCGGGCGCGCTCATGATCCCCGCCTGGAGCTCGCCGTCGACCTCCACCGCGAGGAGCGTCCCGAAGAGGGGCACGCCGCGGATGAAGTTGTGCGTCCCGTCGATCGGGTCCACGTACCAGCGAATCGAGGCCCCGGCTCCGTCCACGCCGTACTCCTCCCCCACGAGCCCATGGCCCGGGTGCGCGGAGCGGATCCGGTCGCGCACGAGCCGCTCGATCGACGTGTCGGCCTCCGTGACGAAGCTGCGGTCGGGCTTCGTCGCGATCGGGACGTCGCGCCGGAACCAGTGCATCGCGATCTCGTCGGCCGCGTCGCAGACCGCGAGGCCCAGCTCCAGCCACGCCCGCAGGTCCGCTTCGCTCGCGCTCCGGAGTGAGGCCGACAGTCCGGCCCCGAATTCGGGAGTCGAGTCAGCGTGGTCGCTCATGGATCCCTCGGGCGGCGGGGTTCGAGACTGTCGGCCGATCCGCACGCGGCGCCCCTGCGGCCGAATCGGCGCCGCCCGGAGCGGCGAACCGGCCCGGGCGGCAGAGCTGCGGATACGGTGGTCAGCCGGCGGCGGGCACCGCGGCCCGCAGCGTCTCGGGCATCGGCCGATGCAGCGCCGGCGTGGTGATGAAGCGGAGCAGGTCGGTCGTGCCGTCCATCTTCAGCTGGTCGAACAGGAACGCGATCTTGGCCGCCTGCGAGGCAAGGATCTCGTCCTTCGTCGCGAGCTCCCAGAGCTGCCGCTTGAAGGGGCCGATCGCCTTCTTGCGGGTCGTGTAGACGAACTGGGTGTCGGTCATGCCGGGCTTGCGCTCGTCGGCCGCGTTCGCGAAGCACCACGCCTCGATCTCGCGATGGAGCGCGGCCGGGAACGCCGGGTGCTCATAGAGCGCGTTCTGGAAGCCGGTCGCGAGGTGGATCTCGGCCGTCTCGACGCCCGCGAAGCGGTGGAACAGCTCGTCCGGAAGCGTGCTGGCCCCGTGCTGCACGGCACCGGCCGCCCCGTACGTGCGGGCGACCTCGCCGAGCACGCGGAGCACCTCGAAGTCCAGCTTGACCTCGGCGACGCCGCCGCCGGGAAGCGGCACGCCGCCGTGGCTCGTGCCGGTCTGGACGCTCACCTTGCTGACGCCGATCGCGCCCGGGCGGCGGGCGTCGAGCTCGAGGCGGTAGCCGTCGAGGTAGGCGCGCAGCTCGGCCTCGTTCGAGTTCTGCTTGCCGACCTCGCCGATCTCACCCCCGACGCTGACCGTCACGCCGGCCGGCTCGAGCTCGCGGATGAGCGCCGTGATCTCCGCTGCCCTGACGTAGTTGACCTTCTGCTCGGCATCCACGTCGGGCTGCGTGAGGTCCACGAGCGTCGAGCTGTCCACGTCGATGTTGAGGTAGCCGGCCGCGAGCGCGTCGCGGCAGGCCTTCCGGATCTCCTCCGTCATCGCCTCGGGATCGGCCGCGTACTTCTTGGCGTTGAACTGGTAGTGGTCGCCCTGGATGAAGACCGGGCCATGCCACCCGGCGGCAACGGCGCCCGCCAGGATGTTCGGCGCGTACTCGGACACCCGCTGCCAGGTGTAGGTCTGCTCCGAGCGCGCGAGCTCGAGGATGACGGGCCCGACCGCCTTCGCCTTCGCGGTGGCGAAGATCGTGCGGGCCATGTCGAACGTCTGGGCCCGCAGGTTGATGGCTGGTACGGTGAAGCCGGACACCTCGCCGCGGCTCCGGGCCGCGTACAGCTCGTGGATGCTCGCCGAGGGAGCGCCGAGCTCCTGGCTCGCCTCCCAGATCAGCCAGCGAGCGGCGTCGACGGTCGCCGCGTCCGTCGAAAAGGTCTGGGTCCAGGCAAGGTCATGGATCGTGCGGGCGCGGAACGCGGCCTCGTCGGTCACGCGGAGCCGCCCGCCCTCGACGCGGGCGGTTCCCTCGAGAAGCGCGACGAGCTGTGGGATGGCGTCGGCAACGGTAGCCATGGGCGAGCCTCCTGGGTGGCACGTCGACATCCGCGAATGTCGCGGCGGGTAGTCAGATGATCGCGTCAGGCCCGACAGGCCGCCGCGTCATCCTACGCTGCACGACCTTGGCACCTCGCCGGCCGGCCGGACCGCGTTCGGGGGCCGAACGTCGTGCGGCCGAAGGTCCGAGGCGGGCGCCGCAACTCAGCGCTTGGAGGAACCAGGCGGGCGGTTCGCCACGTGGTGCGTCTTCCACTCCGAGCTGACGCCGTCCGGGGAGGCGCTGCTGCCCTGCCACCCGCACGTGCACGTCACCCGCTGGAGCTTGTGCTTGTACTCGTCGATGACGTGCTTGAAGGGCTCGTCGACGACCTTGGTGGACGATGGGCGCTGGTTGGTCATGCGATCTCCCGGTGGAACGCATCGGGATCGCGGCGGGCAACGCCCCCCTGGGGCGCCCGGGATCACGGTGTCCCGCCATTGTACCCGGAATCGTCAGAATCGGCCTCAGGCGGGATCGCCTGAAACCGTCGATCGGAGTCGCTCGGCCCGCGCCATGTGCTCACGTTCCAGGTCGCCGGCGCGACGGCCGGTGCGCGCCGCGAGCTCCGGGTAGATGGCCCAGGCGAAGTGGTCGTATGCCCCGCGCTCGGGGTCCCAGGTGGCAAGGACGGCGGGTGCCAACCGCTGCACGTGACCGCCGGCATCGCGGGCCACGGGTCGCAGATAGTGCGCCGCCTCCACGCGGCCCGACGGCCGGCCCGTCGCGCCGCCCGGGCCATCGGTTGGGGCGACGATCAGCACGCCGCCGAGGAACGAGATCTCGTCGTCGGAGAGGCCCTGGCCGCGGAGCACCGCGAGAACCCCGGCAAGATCACGCGCCTCGATTGTCGACGCGAGGCCGCTCCGGCCGGTCGTCCGTGCGAGCGCGGCGCGGAAGAGCCCGGTCGGGCTCCGGCCCGTGAGCGGTCCCTCGACCCGGACGAGCCTGCGCTCCCCGGCAGGGGCCGCCGCATCCGGCCGTCGATCCGCGGGGAGCGCCCCCACGAGCGCGTCGAGCAGGACATCCCCGCTGCCCCGCTCGGGGCCCGCGACGTGGACCGGGACGCCGTCCTCGAGGAGGAGCCAGGCCAACGCGGCGAGCTCCGCGTCGAGCAGACCCGCCGCCACGAGCCCGGGGAGCGTCTGAATGGGGTCGGAAGACGACACGGAGGACCTCGAGGCGACTGGTGCGGGAACCCGGAGCCTATCCGGATCCGCGCGGAGGCGTCAAACGATATGCCCGGGCACGTGGCCTCAAACCATCCCGGCCCTTGACATGGTCCCCGGAGCCGTTGTAGCCTCCGCCGAGTCGCGGCAGACCCGCGCCCACAGCCGAGAGGTACGTCACCGAATGAGCAAGTGGATCTTCCTCATGAGCGCCCGGGAGCGGCCCTGCGCCGATCCGGTTGGCGCGCTCTGCGGGCGATCTGTGCCCAGCTCGGCCTAGTCACGCGGCGGTAGCGCCGCCAGGACAGGAACCGAAGCCGCGGGCCGGATCAGGGCCCAGCGGCTTTTTCATTGCCCCGCGCTGCGCGGGGCGGCGACCCGGAGCCGCGGGCCATCGACGCAGGGACAAACGTCGGGCTCGCGGCCTTCTCGTTCTCGAGGAGCGCCGAAGGAGAGCCCGGAGCAGCGGGTTCGCCTCACCGAGACGAGAAACGGAGCCACCACCGTGAGCATCACCCTCACGCCGGAACCGAAGAGCACGGTCCGCACACCCGTCTCGGCGCACGTCGAGGCAACGGCCCGAATCCCTGAAGCGACGCGGCGCTCGGCCGTGCCGGCCGGCCCGCCCGCTCTCCTCCTCGAGCACGTCGGGAAGACCTTCGTGCTCGGCCGGAAGAAGAAAGCCGTCAAGGCAATCTTCGACGTGTCGATGCGCGTCGAGCGGGCCGAGATCTACGGCGTCCTGGGCGCCAACGGGAGCGGCAAGTCGACGCTCATCCGCCTCGTGTCCACCCTCCTGACGCTCGACACCGGGCGGGCAGAGGTGTTCGGCCACGACGTGGAACGCGACGAGATGGCGGTCAAGCGGCTCATCAACCGGGTGAGCGTGGACGCCGCCTTCTTCAAGAAGCTGTCGCCGTACGAGAATCTCGCGTTCGCCGCCCGCCTCTACGGGCTGCATCCGGGAAACGCCCGGCAGGAGGCGGTCCAGATCCTCGCCCGGCTGGGAATCTCCGAGAAGCGCATGGGAAGCCCGATCGAGCAGATGAGTCGTGGCATGCAGCAGAAGGTCGCCATCGCACGGGCTCTGCTGACCTCGCCGACGCTCCTCCTGCTCGATGAGCCGACCACCGGCCTCGACCCACGGTCGAAGCTGGAGGTCCAGGGGTTCGTCGAGGACCTCCGCGCCACCCACGATGCAACGATTCTCCTCACGACGCACGACATGGCGGAGGCCGACCGCCTCTGCGACCGGATCGGGATCCTCGACGGCGGACGTCTCGTCGCCGAGGACACGCCCGACGGCCTCAAGGCCCGCGTGGCCCGCGAGACCGGCCTGGCACCGACTCTCGACAACGTCTTCATGACCTACACCGGCCGCTCCCTCGACGAGGACGTCGAGACCGAGGGCCCGGAGGACGACGAATGAACCCTTCCCTCGCCGGCGCCGGCCGCGGCCGGCCGCCAAGCCGCACCGCCCACGCCCCCCTCCATCACCGGGAGGTGCACGAGATGAACACGCAGATCGACGTCATGCTGGCGGTCCACGCCGACCGTCTTGCGCGGCTCTACGCCGAAGCGCACCGGGCTCGCCTGGTGCGGCCGGCACGTACCGACACGCGGCGCCTGCGCCGCGCGCTCGGCCGCACGCTCGTCCGCGCGGGCCAGCGGATCGCCGCCGAGGCCTCCGCCTCCGAGCGGTCGGTCGAGCACCTGACGCCGGCCGGTTCCCGATGATGCGGGCCCGGCCGGCCTCCCCCACTCAACGGGAGACTCTCCAGTGACCATCGCCAGCCGCCCGATGGGCGCGGCCGCACGCGAGCTCGGCGCGTCGGCCGCATTCATCGAGCGCAACTTCAACCTGAGCCGCCGCTACTGGGGCTGGGAGCTCGCGTTCCTGGTCTACGCTGTCGCGGGCGCCCTGTCGATCTCGTTCATCGGGGCCGCCGCGGCAGACAAGCGGCTCATCTTCAGCCTCGTGATCGGGGCGATCTTCTGGAACTACCTGTCCACGGTCTTCAGCTTCATCGCGGAGACGATCAGCTGGGAACGCTGGGAAGGGACCCTCGAGTACACGATGATGGCGCCCGTCCGGCGCGCGTCGCAGCTCGCGGGGTCGACGACCTACGCGATCCTGTACGGCCTCGTTCACACGTCGGTGATCCTGCTGGTCCTGACGCTCTTCTTCGAGCTGGACCTGTCTCACGCGAACTTCCTCACCGCGACGGTGGTGATGTTCGCCGGCTCGTTCTCGGTCGTCGGGATCGGGATCATGGCCGCGATCCTGCCGCTCCTGTACGTGGAGCGCGGGGCGCAGATGACCTTCGTCATCCAGTCCTGCCTCCTTGTCGTGAGCGGCGTCTACTACCCGGTCAGCGTACTGCCCGGCTGGATGCAGGTGGCATCCGCGTTCTCGCCGGCCACCTACATCCTCGACGGCGTCCGCAAGGGGCTGATGGAGGGCGCGTCCGTGACGTCCGTGGTCCACGACCTGTGGCCGCTGGCGCTCATGGGCGCCATCCTGATCCCGGCCGGGCTCTGGCTCTTCGGGCGCGCCGAGCATTACGCGAAGCGCACCGGCAAGCTGAAGCGGGTGGGCTGACCATGCCCTCGACCGCGGCCGGGACGATCCCGACCCCCGTTCCCGGGCTCCTCCTCCGGCCGGTCCGCTGGCCGGAGGAGGCCCAGGTGATCGCCGACGTCAACAATGCGAGCCGGCTGGCCGGCGGCAGCGTCTTCGTGATCAGCGCCGAGATGATTCGCTCCTCCTACGACCACCTGGTCAACAGCGACCTTGCCACGGACCTCCGGCTGGCCGAGGCGGGCGGCACGCGCTTGGGCTATGTTCGCGTCGAATGGACCGATGAGAACCGGGGCGACCGGGTCCACTCCGCCGCCCTGTTCGTCACCCCGGGAGCCCCGGCGGGCTCCTTCGCGGTTCTGCTCGACTGGATCACGACACGCCATCTCGAGGTCGCACGCGCCCAGGGGCCGGTGGACCGCCCCCGGACGGCCAGCATCTCCACCATGTTCGAGCCGGCGGGCGCCCGCGCAGCCCTCGAGCGGCGCGGTTTCCTGGCGGCCCGGTTCGGCTTCGAGATGGTCCGACCCAGTCTCGACGACATTCCCGACCGCGCGCTGCCGGCCGGGCTCGAAGTCCGTCGCGTCGACCCATCCCATCTGCGGCGGATCTGGGAGGCCGAGGTCGAGGCCTTCGCGGGCCACTGGGGCGCAGGCGCGGAGGACGGGTCCGAGGAACGATGGCAGGAGTTCCTGGCGGATCCCCTCAACCGCGACACCGGCCTCTGGCAGGTGGCGTGGGACGGCGACCAGATCGCCGGGATGGTTCGGCCCTTCATCAACGCCGGCGAGAACACCCGCTTCGGCGTCGCGCGCGGCTGGTGCGAGAACATCTCCACGCGCGCCCCCTGGCGGGGGCGGGGCGTCGCATCGGCGCTCATCTCGCGCGCCCTGCATGGGCTTCGCGACCGCGGGATGACCCAGGCGGCACTCGGCGTGGATGCGCAGAACGAGACCGGTGCCCTCCGCCTCTACCAGGCGATGGGCTTCCAGGAGGCCGCTCGCGAAACCGTGTGGCGACGTCCGCTGCACCTCGAGGGCAGCCCGACGGACGGCGCAGAAGCGTGAGCGCGCCGCTCGATCCGCTCGCCGGGATCGCCCACATCGCACCGCTCGGCTGGGACGCCGCCTGGGAGGGCGCGTTTGCGACGCACGCCGCGGAGGGCCTCTCACCGGCACGCGTCGTCGCCGAGCACCGTGGCGCGTACGACGTGCTGGCCGCGGTCGACGTCCCGCCGCTCACGGCCCGCGTCACGGGGCGGCTCCGCCACGACGCCCTGGGCCCGGGAGACTTCCCGGTCGTCGGCGACTGGGTCGCCGTCGACGTTCGCGCCGGGGACGGGACCGCGAGCATCCATGCCGTGGTCGCGCGCCGGACCCGCATCCAACGCCGCGCACCGGCCGACCACGGAGCCCCGATGCAGATCCTGGCCTCCAACGTGGACGTCGTGATGATCGCGACGTCCCTGAACCGCGACCTCAACGCGCGCCGCCTGGAGCGTTTCCTCGCCACGGCCTGGGAATCGGGCGGCCGGCCGATCGTCGTCCTCACGAAGGTCGACCTCGCCACGAACCCGGTGGAGGTCGCGGTCGCCGAGGCCCAGCTCGAGGAGCTCGCCGTGGGCGTGCGCGTGCTCGCCACGAGCGCGGTCACCGGCGACGGGCTCGACGCGGTCCGTGAGCTCCTGCGGCCGGGGATCACGATCGCGCTTCTCGGCTCGTCGGGGGTCGGCAAGAGCACGCTCGTCAACGCGATCCTCGGCGAGCATCGGCTGGCCACGTCCGAGGTGCGCGAGGACGACGCCAGGGGCCGCCACACCACGAGCGGCCGACAGCTGGTGCCACTCCCCGGCGGCGGGCTGCTGCTCGACACGCCCGGCATCCGGGAGCTTGCGCTCTGGGATGACGGCGCGGGCCTGGCTGCCGCCTTTTCCGACGTGGAGACGACCGCGGCCGGGTGCCGCTTCAGCGACTGTACGCACGAGCGGCAGCCCGGCTGCGCGATCGAGGCGGCGGTGGCGCGCGGCGAGCTCGCGGCCGACCGGGTGGCGAGCTGGCACAAGCTGATCCGCGAGGAGCGCCACCAGGCACTCGAGCGCGATGTCATTGCCAGGCGGGCAGAGCGCAGGCGCTGGACGGTCATCGGTCGGGAAGGCGCGGCGCGCGCCGAGCAGAAGCGGGGAGGGTTCGGACGATGAGTGTCAGTCGCCCGGGCAACCCTGGCGCACCCGCCCCGGGTTCCGCGCTGCACCCCGCGGACGCGCCGGCCATCCCGGGCCTCCGCTTCCGCACCTGGCGCGGCGAGGCCGAGCTGGCGGCGCTGGCTTCCGTCCGCAACGAGGCGTGGGCGGCCGACGGATTCGACGAATGGGTCACACCCGAGGTGCTCGGAAGCGAGCTTGCGACGTGGACCGGGCTCCAACCTGCTCGCGACCTCGTCGTCGTCGAGCTCGACGACCGGGTGGTCGGCTGGTCGCTGCGCTCACGGTGGCGGGAGGAGGAAACCGGCGACCTTGTCCTCGCGATGCGGGGCCACCTCCTGCCGGAGGCGCGGAGGCGCCGGATCGGGACTGCCCTGCTGCGTCACAACGAGACGGCCCTGATGGCGGATCCGGCGGTACCCGGTCCAGGCGGCCGCCGACTCTTCGACTCCTGGGCGGAGGTCGGCATGCTGGGCACGACGGCGCTCCTCCAGCGCGAGGGCTACGCGCCCGCGCGCTGGTTCCTGACACTCGTCCGGCCGACGCTGAACGCGATCGACGACGTCGCGCTCCCGCCTCCGCTGGAGGTTCGCCCGATTACGACCACCGGCGAGGCGATGGCGGTCCTGCGTGCCTTCGACGAGGCGTTCCGGGATCACTGGGGCTACAGGCCCGACAGCGAGGACGAACAGCGTGCTCGCCTCGCAGACCCGCGCCAGGACCCGTCCATGTGGCAGGTGGCATACGACGGCGAGGAGATCGCGGGGGCGGTCTCGACGCTCGTCGATGCGACGGACAACGCCCATTACGACCGGGCCCGGGGGTGGCTCGATGCGGTGGCCGTGCGTCGTCCGTGGAGACGACGGGGCGTTGCCCGGGCCCTCATCGCCCGTGCGCTCGTCGTGTTGCGCGAGCATGGCCTGACGAGCGCCGCGCTCGACGTGGACGCCGAGAACCGGACGGGCGCCCTCCGCCTCTACGAGGGGGCCGGGTTTGCCCGCGACCGCGAGATCGGCATGTATCGCCGGCCCGTTGACGCAGACGTGCCCCCGAGCCGCGACGAGGCCTAGACAGGCAGCCGCCGTTCCCGCGCCACGACCTCCAGCCACGGCCGCTCGCGGGCAATCGTCGTCTCGTTGCCGTGGCCGGGCACGACACGGAGGGCGGCGTCCAGCCGGGCCAGGCGCGCCAGCGAGTCCGCCATCGCGGCCGCATCGCCCCCGGGGAGGTCCACCCTGCCCCAGCCGCCCGCAAACAGCGTGTCCCCGGAGAAGAGGATCCCGTCGTCGGCGGCAACCAGGCAGACCGAGCCCTCCGTGTGCCCGGGCGTGTGGAGCACGTCGAGCCGGACGTCGCCGAACCGGATCGCCCCGCCCTCGGCGAGCTCGACCGCCGGGACGCACGGCGGAATCGGGAACGGCGCGAACAGCGGCTGCGGATCGATCAGCCGGTGCCAGTCCGCCCGATGCGCGGCGATCTCCGCGCCACCTCGGTCCGCGGCACCGGGGCCCGGCGCGGCCGCGATGTCGCCGCCTCCGGCGTGGGCGGCCTGGTCCCGCGACCATGCCTGGAGCGCGGCGTTCTCGCCGGTGTGGTCCCAGTGCCCGTGGGTCGAGACGATGAGGACCAGGCGCCAGCCGCGGCGCCCCAGCTCGGCGACGATCCAGGGCAGGCCGGGTATGGCTCCGTCGATCACGATCGCCTCGCGGGTCCGCGGGTCGCCGACCAGGCAGACGTTCGTCTGCAGCGGACCGATGGCGCGGGTCACCAGCTCCATGCGCGGCCGGTGTTCGCGTGAGCCTGGCGGTGCGTGCCGGCTCTCACCTTCAAGCCTCCAGGGCCGTCTTTATGCAGCCGAGCGCCTGGCCGACCATTTTCCTGGCCGCTCCTTCGATCTGCGGAGTACCGACGCTGGCGATGAGCCCCGAGACCGTGACCTCGGCGGTCCACTCCATGGCAGTTGATCCGTTGGCGCCGTCGGTAAGAACGATCCTGATTGTGGCATCGACGGCGCTGCCAGGCGCGTGACCCCGGACGACCACCGTCGCGTCATTCGGCTCGTGGATCTCGGTGAACTCCGCATCGACCACGACCTTCGCGTTGATGAACCCGATACCGACCCTGGCCTGTGCCGTGAAGCGGCCCCCGTCGAGCTTCTCGATCGATTGCACGCCCGGGAGACATGGGGCAATCAGGGTGGGATCCGTGACCAGCGCCCATACCCTCATACGTGGGGCGTCGATCTCGACGAGTCCTTCCAGTTTCATGCCGCGTCTCCTGGGTGCGCGTGGTGAGGCCCGCGCCCGTCGCCAGGCCGGGTTCTCCACAGACCCGGCTGTCGGCCCCACTGCCGAACGCGTACGTGCGCCCCCCATGGTCCGCGATGTCGCACACGTCTGCAGAACCCACGCCCAACCGGGCCGTCGGGCGTCAGGGCTCCGCCGCCCAGCTCGCAATTCCGACCCGTGTCTCGAGCTCCGGGACGAGGCGGACGCTGCCGTCGTGACCGGCAACCAT
This sequence comes from Candidatus Limnocylindrales bacterium, assembly GCA_038214375.1. Classification (GTDB taxonomy): domain Bacteria; phylum Chloroflexota; class Limnocylindria; order Limnocylindrales; family CSP1-4; genus CTSoil-043. Next base: position 156,423 of record JBBQRX010000001.1, on the reverse strand, counting down.
CCGCCGCTCGAGCTCCGCCACGAGGCGCCCGTCGGCGGCCGATCCCGGGGCGACGAAAAGCTGGTTGCGCAGCCAGGCCAGGACCGTATCGCGGGATGCGAACCCGCGCGACTGACGAGCCGCGTACGCGACCGATGGGGCCGTGCCGCGGGCACGGAGGATGGCAAGAAACGCCGCGAGGCCCGGAAGCTCGATCCGCTCCTGGGCATGGACCACCGGCCAGAACGGGCCGGCCGGCGCCGAGGGCACCCGTTCCGCCATGACGGCAACGCAGAGCCGCCCGGCTGCGGATCCCATCGCGTCGACGAAGGCCCCGATTTCCTCCACGTCATAGCCGAGGTGGGCGATCAGCGCGACGTCGGCGTGCAATGCGGCGCCGGCCCGTGGGTCGAGTGGCCAGCGGGCGTGGATGGGCCGGACGTTGCGGATCGCATGGCGCTCCATGCCCTCCCGGAGCGCGTCGAGCATCCCCTCCGACGGGTCGAGCGCGACCACCGCGCCGACCCGGAGCGCGAGCGACAGCGCGTATCGGCCTGCCCCCGCCCCGATGTCGAGCCACGTCTCGCCCGGCCGGGCGATCTCGAGCAGCAGGTCGAGCGTCTGGTCGTCCGTCCGCCGTGGGTCGGCCACGAAGAGCCCCCGGACGGGGGCGTAGAAGTCCGCGGCTTTCGGTTCCTCCCGGACGCGCTCGGACTGCTCCCGGTTGGCCCGGACCCGGGCCGCCCATGCCTCGATGAGCGCCTCGGCCCCGTGGTGAGGTTCGGCGGCGGTCACCCGGGGGACCCGGGCGCCGGGGCGAGCGCCACGAGGTCTGCTGTCGTGTCCACGTCGGGGTTCGTGCCGGGCACCGGCACCCGGAGGACGCGCGCGGCGTCCGCTGCGAGCAACGTCCCGAGGCCGCGGTCCCCGGACAGCTGCGCGACGAGCCCCCAGCCGGCCGGCAGGAGCAGGACGGGATTCGGCGCCGCGTCCCCAGCGTACCGGGGCACGACGGCCACGGCCCCGGCCGGAGCGACCGCGCCGCAAAGGGCGAGCAGCACGTCGGTGCGGACGCGCGGCTGGTCGCCGAGGAGCACGAAGATCGCGGCCGGCGCGGGAGCGACGGTCGCAGCGCCGAAGCCGATCCCGAGCGAGGTGGCCAGCCCGCGCTCTGGGGTCGGGTTGACGGCAACGAGAACCCCGTCGAGCGCCGCGGCGTCTGCGTCACGGATGGCGTCCAGCACGGCGCCTGCATCTCGCCCGAGCACCAGCGCGACGCGCCCGACGCCGGCCTCGCGGACGGCCGCGAGGACATGGGCGACGAGCGGGCGTCCATCGAGCTGAGCGCGGACCTTCCCCCCGCCGAAGCGCGAGCCGGAGCCGGCGGCGAGGATGATGGCCGCCGTCTCGCGGGCGGCGATCACGCCGGGATGTCCGCGTGCGCGGCCGCGGACGCGAGGAGACGCATCGGAGCGCCCGACCCGCCGTACCGCTCGGCGACCACCTCCGCCATGATCGCGAGCGCCGTCTCGGCTGGCGCGCGCCCACCAAGGTCGAGCCCGATCGGCCCCCGGAGGCGTGCCAGCTCGGCGTCGGTCACCCCGGCCGCGCGGAGCCGCGAGCGCCGGTCCGCCTGGGTCTTCTTCGAGCCGACGGCGCCCACGTAGCGGCAGCCGCGCCGGAGCCCCTCGACGATGGCCGGCTCGTCGAACTTGACGTCGTGGGTCAGCACGGCGACTGCGTCGGCGGGGCCGAGTCCGATCTCGTCGGCAACCTCGTCCGGCCAGCCGACCACCAGCCGATCAACGTCCGGAAAGCGCTCCTGCGTCGCGAAGCTGGCTCGCCCGTCCACGACGACGGTCGCGTACCCGAGCTCGTGCGCGATCCGGGCGAGCGGCATGGCGACCTGGACCGCTCCGACGATCACCAGGCGCGGCGTGGCGGGATAGCCTTCCAGGAAGAACTGGTGCCCACCGGTCGTGACCGTCGCCGAGCCCCCTCGGACGAGCAGACGGCGGGCAGCCGCGGCGATCGCCTCGTCCGCTTCCGGCGCGCCGGTCGAGCCCGCGAGCACGCCATCCGCGCCCACCGAGAGCGAGGCCCCCGGCGCTTCGCCGGCACCCGGCGGATGCGGCCCGAACGCCGCGGGTGGCGTGTCGTCCGGCAGCGGGATCACGATGACCGAGCCCGCACCCGTGCCCGCGGCTGCCTCGACCTCCGGCCGCAGGTACGGCTCCACGAGCACGTCGATCGTGCCGCCACACGCGAGGCCGACGTCCCACGCCTGCTCGTCGCTGATCCCGTAGCGGATCACGCGGCTCACGCCCGCCGCGCGGGCCGCCTGGATCTCCTCGAACGCGGCGCCTTCCACGCAGCCGCCCGACACGCTCCCGGCCAGCCGACCGTCCGCCGTCACGACCAGCGTCGCGCCTTCCGGCCGTGGCGCGGAGCCGAATGTCCGGACGACGACGGCGCGGCCGAGCGCGGCGCCCTCCGCCCGCCACGCACGGACCGTCTCGAGCAGCTCGAGCATCGCCTCGCTCCTTCCCGTTCAGTCGCCCAGGGGGCGCGCCGATGCCGGGTCCACGAGCATCTCGCCGGCCGGCTCCGGTGGCCTCCCGACCCGCGGCAGCTCCGAGCGCACGGACCCACGCCGGGCTGGACCCGAGGCCTCCACGTGGTGGACGCGCGGCGTGCCGGTCCGAGGCGGCCGCCCGGCGCTTCCGAGGCCCATCCCGCCGAGGATCGCCCCAAGCCGCTCGAGCGACGCGATCGACCGGATCGGCAGGAAGTCGTCGATCGAGGGGTAGGCAGCGGCCATCCCGGCCGCGATCGGCTGATAACCCTCGGCGCCCGCGAGCGGGTTGAGCCAGATGAGGCGGTGGCAATTGCGCTGGAGCCGGGCGGTCTCGGTGCGCACCAGCTCGGGGTCGCCGCGGTCCCAGCCATCGGACACGACGATCACGACCCCCGAGGTGCGCAGGACGCGGCGCGCCCAGCGCAGGTTGAAGGTGCGGAGCGAATCGCCGATCCTTGTCCCGCCCGACCAGTCGCTGACGGTCTCGCTCACGCGCCGGATCGCGAGGTCGGGGTCGCGTCCGCGGAGCTCGTGCGATATCCGGGTCAGGCGTGTCCCGAAGACGAACGATTCGGTCCGCACGTCCGACGCGCGGGTGAGCGCCTGCACGAACCGCAGCAGGATCCGGGCATGCCGCTCCATCGAGCCCGACACGTCGCACAGGATGACGATCGAGCGCGGCCGGCGGAGGCGACGCCGCCAGACCCAGTCCACGAAGTCGCCGCCCGTCCCGAGGTTGCGCCGGAACATCGCCCGCGGCGCGAGCCGCCGGCCGTGCGGGTGGAGCTCATAGCGTCGCGTCAGCCGCGACTCGAGGCGCGGGCGGAGCAGGTCGATCAGCCGCTCCGCGTCGCGGAGCTCCGCGGTCGTCATCCGGTCGAAGTCACGGTGGTGGAACGCCTCGCCCGGGCTGAATGCGCGCGGCGCGACCACCCAGCCGGCGTCGGCCTCCTGCTCCTCGTCATCCGAGCCTGGCTCGGCCTGCTCGGGGCGGCCGCGAGGCGGCCCGGGCCGGTTCCGGGCGGCATCCGTCTCGAGGCCCGCCTCGCGATCCTTCGGGGGTCGAGGAGGCCGGGGGGCGCCGACCTCGAGACCGGTCGGGGCGATCCGCGCCGTATGCCGGCGCCAGAACTGGTCGAAGACCGCGTCGTACGTCTCGAGGTCGCTGCGCCGCCGGCAGAAGACCGCCGAACCTGCCGCGTGCACCTGCGCCCGGTCGCCGATGTCGACAAGCGTCAACGCCCGGGCAAAGTCGAGCCCGCCGCCGAGGTCCGTCGCGACGCCCGCCGACCGGAGCGCGCGCGTGAAGAGGACCGCGTTTCGCAGGAACGTCGACCCGTCGAACGCGTGGAGCGGGTCGGGGACGGGAGGACGGATCCCGGTCATGGGTGGAGGTCCTCGGGCTCGCTACGTTACCGTGGCGACGAGCTCGTCGAGATAGGCGGACGCGGTTGCGCCGCGGACCCGCCGGACGTCCTCCTCGTACTTGAGGAGGACCCCGAGTGTCTCGTCCACGACGTCGGGCGCCAGCTCACGCGCCCCGAGGGCAAGCAGCGCGGACGCCCAGTCGAGCGTCTCGGCGACACCGGGGACCTTCGTGAGGTCGGCGGTCCGAAGGCGGCCGACGAAGCCGACGACCTGGCGCGCGAGCCGCGCAGGCGTCTCGGGCACCCGGGCGAGCACGATCTCCATCTCGGTGTGCGCGTTGGGGTAGTCGATCCAGTGGTAGAGGCAGCGGCGCTTCAGCGCGTCGTGGACCTCGCGCGTGCGGTTCGACGTCAGGATCACGCGGGGCGGCCGCTCGGCGGTCACGGTCCCGATCTCGGGGATGGTGACCTGGAAGTCGGACAGGATCTCGAGCAGATACGCCTCGAACTCCTCGTCGGCGCGGTCGATCTCGTCGATGAGGAGCACCGGCGCGATGCCGTCGGGCGCCTCCAGCGCCTGGAGGAGCGGGCGCTTGAGAAGAAACTCCGGCCCGAAGATGTCGTGGGCCGTCGCGCTCCCGATCTCGCCGCGAGCCTCACGGAGGCGGATCTCGAGCATCTGGCGGGCGTAATTCCACTCGTACACGGCGGTCGTGACGTCCAGACCCTCGTAGCACTGGAGCCGGATCAGCCGGGCGCCGAGCGTGTCGGCCAGCGTCTTCGCGAGCTGGGTCTTGCCGACTCCTGCCTCGCCCTCGAGGAGGAGCGGCCGGTCGAGGCGAAGGGCCAGGAAGACCGCCGTGGTCAGCGAGCGGTCGGCGACGTAGTTGCGCCGGCGGAACGCGGCCTGGAGTCCCTCGATCGTGGCCAGCTCGCCGGGAAGCGCCGCGCTCTGCTCGTCCATCGTGCCTCGCTCAGGGGTCGGGATTGGGCCGGATCGTACACCGGGGCATCGCCGCGGGCCGTGCCGATGGTCGGGCGCCGGTGCGGCCGGGTCGCGATCCCGCCTGGCGCACTGCGCGCCGTCCCCTACCCTTCCGGGGCGTCGAGCGCGCGCGCGTACGGCGGGAAGCGGAATCGCATCTCCCGGGTCAGGATGCCGCCGTGCGCCAGGCGCGCCACCGTCCTTCGGTCCGGCGGGTCGCCCGCCACGAGCCACGGCAGCAGGAGATCGGCCGCGGTCGCCTTCGAGTAGGCGCCGCACGTGGGCAGGCCCAGGAACGTCGTGGCCCCGGCGCGTCCCAGCCAGAGCATCGAGCCCGGGTGCGCCGGCACCCCGTGGCTGACGACCCGCCCACCGACGGCCGCGAACCCGGCGAAGACCGCGTCGGTCGGATCCGTGGACGCGGCGCCCGCCGTCAGCACGAGGTCGACCGCCTCCGGGCCGCGCGCCAGCCGTCGGAAGGCCGACGCGACGGCCGAGGCCTCGTCCGCGACGTAGCAGACCTCGACGAGCGTCGATGCGAGGCCCTCGATCCGCGCGCGGAGCGTCGCCTCGAATCGGGCCCGCGCCGGCGCTGCCAGCGTCTCCTTCACGACCGCGGCCACGCGACGCGAGACGTACGGCCGGACCTCGACGACCGGGCGGGCCGGGCCGCCGCGGGCAGGCCCGGTGGGAGCCGCCGTCGCCTCCGCCCGTCGCAGCGAGGCGGCCGGGACGAGGTGCGGCCCGGTCTTCACGGACGCCACCAGCGCTCCCGCGGCCACGAGCTGCCCGTCGAGGAGCGTGAACACGGCGATCCCATCGATCGCGGTGATGCGCTCGAGCGCGGCCACCCGCACGCGCACCTCGCCCGGATGGGCGGCGACAAGGTCGAAGCGCGACTCGTTCGGTCCCCGGATGTCGAGGCCCGGTCCCGCGACCGCCGCGGCGAGGCGGGCCCCGGCGTCGTCCTCGTGGACGTCGCCTGGCTCGGGAACCAGCAGCGTGATGGCCCTCGTGGGCGCGCCGGCGACGGAGGCGGCGTCACGCGGGGCCGGCGGGTTGACGTCACCCGCTTCCAGGGCCGCGAGGTCCGCCCCATCGAGCCGCCGGCCCTTCGACCAGCGCGCGCCGGCGACGACGAGGTCGCGGGCAAGGACCGCTCCGACGAGCGAGGCCGGGGACTCGGGCAGCGGCGCGCCAGGCACGACCGAGACGAGCTTCACACCATGAGAGTAGCGACGGCGGACCGGGGCGGCACGCCAGCGCCTCCGCCTCGCGCGGCCCTACCGCCTGCCGGGCCGCCCGCGCCGGTCCGGCGAGTACGTCCCGAGCGCCGCGCTCCGGAGGTCCACGGCCCGCGGATCGAGGCGGCGCACGAGCGCGTCGGGGTCCCCGGCGAGCAGCCGGGCGGCCTCCCCGAGCAGGTCGATGAGCGACCTCGCACGCGCCGGATCCAGCGCGTCGAGGTTCCCCGACGGCGCGATGCCGACGCGGGTCATCCCGCGGCCACCGAGCGAGGCGGCGTAGCTCGCCGCCCATGCGATCTCCTCCAGCCCGGGCGGTCGCCGGCCAGTCGCGTCCGCGACGCCCACGATGATGCCGCGTTCGACGGGCGCCGCGGCGATGACCCGCCAGCTGTCCGGGCCGGCGATGAGATCGAAGAGGTGGCTCCGGTACGGTGCCGCGAACACCGCGTCGGCCCCCAGCGCCTCGGCGTCGCCGCCGGTGATCGCGAGGGTCGCGTGCGCATCGGCCGGCAGCGCCGAAAGGAGCAGCCGGTGATCCGAGGCGAACGCTTCGCCGCCGGCCGGGTCCGCCGGCAGCGTCGCCGCCGGCTCGTGAACCTCGATGACCGGGCAGCCCGCGGCGATGACGGCGGCCAGGGCCGCGGCCAGCCTGTGTGCGGCCGTGCGGGCGTCCGCTGGCCCGGAGGCCGTCGGGAGGGCGGGGCCCGTGCCGGCGACGCGCGCGGCAAGCGCCCACGGCCCGTGCACGGCGAGCTTGATCGGCAGCTCGATCCCCTCGGCCAGCGCCGCGTCGCGGGCGGCGATCCACGCCTCGGAGAGAGGGATCGGGCCGTCGACGTCGTGGATCCTGCCGTCGGAGAGGAGGCCGAGGCCGGCCTCGGCCTGCGCGCGGAGGACCATACGGAGCGCTTCGCCAGGCGGTACGTCGGGCGGCCGGGGGTAGCCCCCCGCGAGCGTTGCGAACATGGGCACGAATCGTACGCTGCCCGCGGGGCGGCGACGTGCAGGGTACTCTCGGCCCATGCCCGCCCTCGGTGATCTCCTCGCGGATCGCTACCGCATCGACGCGCGCCTCGGCGCCGGCGGGATGGGAACGGTCTGGCGGGCCCACGACCTCCGCCTCGACCGCGACGTCGCAGTCAAGGTGCTCATGCCGAGCTTCGCCGGCGACCCCGTGCTGACGGAGCGTTTCGACCGCGAGGCACGTGCGCTTGCCGCCGTTGCGAGCCCGCACGTGATCGCGATCCACGACGTCGTCACCAGCGCTGGCAGCGACCCGTTCCTCGTGATGGAGCTCTGCCCGGACGGGTCGCTCGGGGACCGCCTCGACGCGGCCGGCTCGCTGCCCACCGCCGTCGCGCTGCCATTGCTCGCGGACGCGGCCGAGGGCCTCGTCGCGCTCCACGAGCGTGGCATCCTGCACCGGGACGTCACGCCGCGAAACGTGCTCCTGTCGGGTGGCCGGGCAAAGCTCGGCGACCTCGGTCTCGCACGCGCGGACGGCACCGGGGAGCGGCCATCGCTGTCCGAGCTCACCGCCACCGGCACGACCGTCGGGACGCTCGCCTACCTCGCACCCGAGCTACTCGAAGGCGAGCCGCCGTCCGCGGCCTCGGACGTCTACGGGCTCGGCGCGGTCGCCTATCGCGCGCTCGCCGGCGTCCTCCCCCACGCGGCGGGGAACGTCGCCGAGCTCGTGACGGCCCGCCTGCAGCCAGTCGAACCTCTCGGCGAGCGCCTCCCGGATCTCGCGCCGGCTCTCGCCTCGCTCATCGCCCGGTCCCTCGACGTGCGGCCGGAGGCACGTCCGGGCGCCGCCGAGCTCGCGCGCGGGCTGCGCCATTTGGCCGTCGCCGGGACCGCCGGCGCGGCCGCTCCCATCGGCCCCGACGCGATGACGCGGTCCGCGATCGCGATCCCGGCGGCTGGCTCGGGGCCTGCCGATCGGCCGGGCGTGACGGCCGCGATTCCCCCGTGGCCCGGCGAGGGCTCCGACCGGTATCGCGGCCCGTCGCTGTGGACCGGTGAGATCCTCCTCATCGCGATCGTTGCGGGGATCGTGCTCCTCGTCCTGCTCGCGGTTGCGGGCGCCTTCGGAGGCGGGCCCGCCCCGACGTCCGGCCCGACTGGATCACCCGCTACCGCTATCACGACCCCGTCCCCGACGGCGGCCCCTTCTCCGAGCCCGAAGCCGAGCGCGGCCTCTCGCCCGTCGCCATCGCCGGTCGCCGACCCGTTCGCGGCCGCCGTTGCCCGCGCAGGGGATGTCCGTGCCGCCCTCGACGGGCCGAAGGGACCCGGCGCGCTGAAGGGCAAGGAGGCCAGGCAACTGGGCGATCTCCTGAACCAGGTGACGCGCTCCCTGGCGGACGGCGACGTGGCAGCCGCGACCGACGCGACGGGCCGCCTCGCCGCGCAGGTCGAGGCATATGTCGCGGATGGCATCGTCGCCGGCGAGCAGGCCCTCGCGCTCCAGGCAGCCGTCCGCGACCTCGCCAGGGCGGTGGCCGCGCTCCCCTGAACGGGCCTTTACCGCACGCTTACGTTCGGGCCCGTGGCGTGGAGCGACGCACCGTAGACTCCGGGCCATGAAGCGCATCCTCGTCGTGGACGATGAGCCGAACATCGTGGCGCTCCTGTGCCTCTACCTCGAGAAGGAAGGGTTCGAGGTGGTCGCCGCCCGCGACGGCGACGAGGCGCTCGCGCTCCACCTGCGACATGAGCCCGACCTCGTCATCCTCGATCTCATGCTGCCGAAGCGGGACGGGTTCGACGTCTGCCGCGAGATCCGCCGCCGCGGCGAGACGCCGGTCCTCATGCTGACGGCCCGCTCGGACGACGTGGATTCGATCGTCGGGCTCGAGCTGGGCGCCGACGACTACGTCACGAAGCCGTTCAACCCGCGCGCCCTGGTCGCGCGCGTCAAGGCAATTCTCCGGCGCAGCGCCCGGTCCGCCTCCGGCGCCCACCCGATCGAGGTCGGCCCGCTGCGGATCGACGGCCGACGGCGCGAGGCAACCGTTGGCGAGCGCCGCCTCCAGCTTCGGGCCCGCGAGTTCGACCTGCTCGCCGCGCTCGCGCGGGATCCCGGCGTCGTGCTGACGCGTGACGCCCTCCTCGAGGACGTCTGGGGGACCGACTTCCCGGGCGAGACCCGGACCGTCGACGTGCATGTCGCCGAGGTGCGCAAGCAGCTCGGCGCCGACGGTCCGCCGATCGAGACGGTGCGCGGCGTCGGCTACCGCCTGGTCCCGCCGCAACGCGCTCCGCTCTCCCCCGCCGACGCTCCCTGAAGGAGCCGGCGTGCCGAAGAGCCTTGCGGGCCGCCTTGCGCTGACGCTCACCGTCACGGCGCTCGCGGTGCTCGTCGGCGTCGGTGGGGCGCTTTTCGTGGTCGTCCGCGGCCTGCATCGGGACGCTGCGTTCGGGCGGCTGCACGCGGTCGGCGCCACGATCGTCGGGCAGCTCGGACTGCGAGCCGACCGCGCCGACGTGGCCACCGCGCTCGAGTCCCTCCGCGAGCAGCTTGACGCGCTCGACATCGCGCTGCTGTTCGTGGCCGGCGAGGCCCGACCTCCGCTGAGCCTCGCGGGCAGCGCCCGGCCCCTCGATGACCTGCCCGGCATCCCGACCGGCGGCCGCGGAACGGTCGCGGATGGGACGCTTCGCTTCGACGACGGCACGACGCGCGCCGCGAGCGTGGTCGCGCTCACGCAGCCGGGCGCGGTCCTGCCGCGGGCGATCGTGCTCGCTGCCCCGGACCGGGCGGGCGCGGAGGCGCTCGGCGACCTCCTGCGGACGCTGCCGCTGGTGGGGCTCGTCGTGCTGCTCGTGGGGGGAACGCTGGCCTGGCTCCTGGCCCGTTCCACCACGGGGCCGCTTCGCCGCCTCGCCGTCGCGACGGCCGCGGTTCCGTTCTCGCGCGACGGACCCGAGCCCCCGCCGCTCCCCGTGGAAGGCCCCAGCGAGGTCCGCGAGGTGACGCGGCGCTTCAACGCGATGCGGGGCGAGCTGGCCCGTTCCCGGCGCGCCGAGACCGAGCTGCTGGCGAACCTGCGCCACGACCTGCGGACCCCGCTCACCGTCATCGGCGGGTTCGCGGAGGCGCTCATCGACGGGACGGCGAGCGGCGACGCGGCACCGCGGGCGGCCCGCGCCATCGCCGACGAGACGGCTCGCCTCGAACGGCTCGTGGGCGAGCTCGGAGCGCTCGACGGGCTCCGCGACGAGGCGGCGGCGTTCCGACCGGAGCAGCTCGAGGGGGGCTCCGTCATCGCCGAGGCAGGCGCCCGGTTCGCTCCGCGGGCGAAGGCCGCCGGGGTGAACCTCGTGACGGAGACGCCGCAGGCCGCGCTCCCATTCGCCGCCGACCGGCAGTCGGTCGAACGGATCCTCTCCAACCTCGTCGAGAACGCCCTGGCTGCGGTGGGTCCGGCCGCGGGTGAGAACCCGGCCGTCGGCAGCACGGCGCCCCGGGTCCACCTTGCCGCGCGTGCCGCGCGCACGCACGGCGGGCGTTCTGCGGTCGCGCTCTCCGTGTCGGACGACGGCCCGGGCTTTCCGCCCGGCGGCCTCGAGCACGCGTTCGACCGCTCGTACCGGGGCGACCCATCGCGGAGCGGTGCGGGCTCCGGCCTCGGCCTCGCGATCGTGCGCGAGCTCGCGCGGCGCCACGGAGGCGACGTTGCGGCCGAGAATCTCGCGCCGCACGGCGCCCGCGTCAGCGTTGTGCTGCCCGTCGTGCCCGCTACACTCCCGGAGTGACCCAGGCCTCCCCCACCCCGCCCGACGAGATCGAGGCACTCGCCCGCGAACGTGCGGCCGCGCGGACCGGTCGCGACTACGCGCGTGCCGACGCCCTCAAGGCGTCGATCGAGGCGGCAGGATGGCGAGTCGTGGACCGCGGCACCGCCTACCACCTGGCGCCCGCCGCGCCGCCCACGATCGAGACCGTCGGCGTCGTGCGCCACGGCAGCGCGGCGAGCGTGCCGTCAGTCCTCGACGAGCCGACCACGGCCGCGTTCACGGTCCTCCTGCTCGCGGACGACTGGCCCGACGACCTGGCCCGGACGCTCGACGCCCTCCGGGCCCACGCGCCGGCGGGGACGCAGGTCGTGATCGTGGCCAACGACCCGTCTCACGACCAGGCGGCGCATCTGGCGAGCGGCTCGCCCGATCGCTCGCCCATCGCCGGCGCCGAACCGGACCTGCTGTGGACGAGCGCGCGGCTCGGCCACGCCACGGCCCTCAACGCCGGGCTCCGGCGGGCTCGCGGCGCGGTCATCGTGCTCGCCGACTCGTCCGTCGAGCTTTCGGGAGACGCCCTGACGCCGCTCGCCGAAGCGCTCGCGGACCCGGGCGTCGCGGTCGCCGGCGGGTTCGGCCTGGCTGGCCCCGATCTCCGCCACTTCGCAGAATCGGCCGGCCCGGAGGTCGATGCGATCGAGGCCGGCTGGCTCGCCTTCCGGCGCCCCGACCTGGTGGCCCTCGGCCCGCTCGACGAGAAGTTCGCCGTCGACGCGGGCCTCGGCACGTGGTGGAGCCTCGTGCTGCGCGAGGGCACAGACCTGCATGTGCCGCGCCGGCGCGCCGTCCGCCTGGACCTGCCGCTCGTCCGCCACGAGCGTCGGGCCGGGTCCTCGCTCCCCGCTGCGGAGCGTGAACGACTCGCAAGGCGCAACTTCTACCGGCTGCTCGAGCGGTTCCGGGATCGCACGGACCTGCTCTCGGCCCCGACCGGGCGCTGACCCGTGCCGGAGGCGACGTCCGGGGCGACGCTCGAGGAACGGCGTGCCGAGGAGGGCGCCCTCCTGGCCCGGATCGGCGCGCAGGACGAGCGTGCCATCGAGGCGCTGTACGAGCGCTATTCGGGTCCCCTCTACTCGCTCGCCTACCAGGTCACCGGCGGCGACCGCTACGCACAGGACGTCGTGCAGGAGGTCTTCGTCGCGGTCTGGAAGAACGCCGGGCGCTTCGACCCGGTCCGCGGGTCGCTGAGTTCGTGGCTGTTCTCGCTCGCCCGGCACAAGGCGATCGACATGGTGCGCAGGGACTCGGTCGTGCGCCGGCACACCGCCGACGTCGATCTCGAGCTCGAGGAGTCGGCAGACGACGTCGACCAGGAGGCATGGCTGCGGCTGCGGCGGGACACCGTCCGCACGGCGATGGCAGCGCTTCCGGAGGCCCAGCGGACCGCTTTGGAGCTGGCGTTCTTCGGGGGCCTGACCCACGTCGAGGTGTCCGAGAAGCTCGGCATCCCGCTGGGCACCGCGAAGACGCGCATTCGAACGGCGCTTCTTCGGTTGCGCGAGGTCCTCGGGCACTCCCTGGCCGAGACGGCAGAGACGGCCCGGTGAAGGACTGGACACGCACCGGGCACTGACCGACCGCCCCCGCTACGCGGGCGCGCGTCGCCGCGCGGCGAACCCCAACCGGCCCTGCGCGAGCGCCACGCCGACGAGCACCACCAGGCCGCCGAGCGGCTGGTTGAGCGAGAGTGGCTCGCCGAGCAGCAACGCGCCGACCGCGATCGCGACCAGCGGGGTGAGGTACGTGACCGTGCTCGCGGTCGTCGCGCCGGCTCGCTCGATGACCTGAAAGCTCCAGACGTAGGCAATCCCCGTCCCAAGCGCGCCGAGCGCGAGCATCCCGCCGAGGACGCGGGGCGTCAGCTCGCCGACCGGGCTTCGGTCGAGCAGCGCGAATGGCAGGAGCTGGAGGGCAGCCAGCGTGATCTGGCCAGTCGCGAGGGCGAGCGGTCCTTCGCCCCGGGGGGCCAGGTTTCGGCGGATGTACGGGAAGCCGATCCCGTAACAGGTGATCGCTCCGAGACAGGCCAGCACCCCGAGCGTTTCGCTGCTCCCGGCCCCGTTCCAGATTCCGACCACCACGAGGATCCCGCCGAAGCCGACGAGGATCCCGGCAACCGTCGCGGCGGTCGGGCGTTCGGATCGAAACGCCACGAACGTGGCGAGGATCGTGGCCAGGGGAGTGACCGCGTTGATGATCCCGGCGACGACGGACGACACGTGGGTCTCGCCAAACGCGAAGAGCGTGGCCGGGACGCTGTTGAGGAGCAGGGCGACGACGAACAGGTGCGCCCACGTTCCGCGGTCCCGAGGCAGCCGGACCCGGGCCACGGCCGCGAGAGCGAGAAGCGTGACCGCACCGAGCGCCTGCCGGCCGAACGCGACGTGGACCGGCGACAGCGCCTCGAGCCCGAGCTTGATGAACAGGAACGAGCAGCCCCAGATCAGCGCGGCGCCGAGGTACGGGAGCAGCCAGCCCCGCCCGCTCCCCGTTGCGCCGTGCGTCGGCAGGCCCGTCGTCGGACCCGTCACGGGGTCGGTCACCGGGCCGTCGCGAGCGCGGCGCCCTCGAGCGCGAGGAGGAACGCCTTTCGCTCGACGCCGCCGGCGTAGCCGGTCAGGGTCCCGTCCGAGCCGACCACGCGGTGGCAGGGAATGACGATCGAGATCGGGTTGCGCCCGACTGCCGCACCGACCGCCCGGGCGGCGCCGGGACGACCCGCGCGCGCCGCGAGCTCCGCGTAGGTGATCACGGTGCCGCGCGGGATGCGTGCCAGCTCCTCCCACACGCGAAGCTGGAACCGCGTCCCTGCGGGAGCCAGCGGCAGATCGAAAGCCGTCCGCGAGCCATCGAAGTACTCGTCGAGCTGGCGGGCGACCTCCGCAAACCCGGTCGCGTCCTCATCCTGGGACGGCCCGACCTCGGGCCCGTGGCGATGCTGCTGCATGTAGATCCCGGTCAGCCTGAGGCTGCCGTCGCCGTCGCGCTCGCCGACGAGCAGGAGCGCGCCGATGGGAGTGGAGTGGGACGCGTGGACGATCATCGGACGAGCTCCTCGGGTGCGGCGGGGACGCGGGCGGTCCCGGTGGTCGGGTCGGACGTCGAAGGTGGTCCGGTGCTCCCGCCGCGACCGGCGGCAACCCTCGAACCGAGCGATGCCCACAGGTGATGGGTGGCGTACGAGCGCCACGGGCCCCACGACTCGGCCCGGGCGCGGAGCGCCGCCGGGTCGTCCGGAAGGCCGAGCGCACGTGCGGCCCGCCGCACGCCCAGGTCGTCGGCGAGGAGCACGTCCGGGTCTCCGAGCGCGCGCAGCGCGACATAGCCTGCGGTCCACGGGCCGACACCGGGGACCCGCCGCAGGCGCTCGAGCGCGAGCTCGCGGTCGGCCCCGGCGTCCAGCACGAGCAACCCGTCGGCGAGCGCGGCTGCCAGGGCACGCACCGTGCGGCGGCGCGAAGCGGGCATCGGCAGGCTCGCGTCCGCGGCCCCGGCGATCCGTGCCGGCTCCGGGAACAGGTGCGTCAGGCCGCCACTCGGCGCGGCGAGCATCACGCCCTCGCAGAGCGTGAGCCGCCCGGCGATCGTGCGAGCCGCGGCGACCGAGACCTGCTGGCCGATCACGGCCCGGACCGCGAGCTCGGCACCGTCCACCGCACCCGGTGCGCGCCGTCCGGGCGTCGCACGGACCAGCGGACCGAGGACTTCGTCGCGGCCGAGAAGCTCGTCAACCGCGACCGGGTCAGCGTCGAGATCCAGCAGCCTGCGCACGCGCGCGACCGCCGGCCCGAGGTCACGCGGATCGGCCAGCGCCAGCCGGCAGCGGACGGCCCCGCAGTCGTCGGCGAGCTCCGCGATCGCCGCCCCATGAGGCAGTCGCAGCGTGCGCCGGTACGTCTCGCCGACGACCTCCTCGACTCCGGGGATCGCACGAGCGCCCAGGAACGCGAGGAGTGCACCGAAGGCGAACGGCGCCCGCCGGGCAAGGCGGATCTCGATCCGGTTCGGGACACCTGGCGCGTGGCCGTGCCGCCGACGCTCACGGAGCCGGGTCGGGCTGGCGGCGAAGACGTCGCGGATGGTGGCGTTGAACTGGCGCAGCGAGGCGAACCCGGCCGCGAACGCAATCTCCGTGATCGCGAGGTCGGTCGTCTCGAGCAGCAGCCGCGCAACGTGCGCCCGCTGCGCGCGAGCGAGCGCCAGGGGTGCCGCGCCGAGGTCCGCGAGCAGGATCCGCCGGAGCTGCCGCTCGCCATACCCGAGGCGGCCGGCCAGCCCGGGCACCCCCTCGCGCTCGACGACGCCATCGGCCACCAGGCGCATCGCCCGGCCCGCGACGTCGCCGCGGACGTCCCATTCCGGAGAGCCGGGCACGGCGCCCGGGATGCACCGCTTGCACGCCCGGAAGCCGGCCGCCTGGGCCGCCGCGGCCGTCGGGTAGAAGCGGGTGTGCTCGCGTCGAGGCGTGCGGGCTGGGCAGCTCGGGCGACAGTAGATGCCGGTGGAGGTGACGCCGAGAAAGAAGTACCCGTCGAAGCGGGGGTCGCGGCTGGCGACGGCGCGGTAGCGATGCTCGAAGTCGCGGGGAACGGTCATGGCCGCAGGATCGCACCTCGCGCGAGCCCGCGCTCGCGGGAATCGGACATCGCGGCCCGGCCCGTGGCGGCGCGCGGCGGAAAGTCCGCGGTGAGCTGCAGGCGGCGGGCGGCGGCGGATCGCGGACGGGGCGCTAGACGAGCCTGCCGGAACCGAGCAGGACGGCCGTGAACACGACGACCACGAGCGCCAGGACGCCGGCCCAGCGCACGACCACGAGCGCAAGCCCGCCCGTCCCCTGCGCCACGACGCTCGCCCCGGCGTTGTTCGGCCTGCCGGCAACGTCGACCTGCGACGTCCGGGAACCGGGCATTCCGCCGCCCGGCCGCCGGCCCACGAGCGGGAGCTCGGCCGCGCCGACCGGCGGGATCAGCAGACCGAGCCACAGCCCGCCTGCCAGCCCGCCGAGGTGTGCGAAGTTGTCGATGTTGCCACCGATCGAGTTGAACCCGAACCCGAACACGAGGTTGATCACGACCAGGCCGCCGAGCTGGCTCATCAACGCGCGCTGCTGGCCCCCGAGCACCGGGCGATGGAGCATCCGGCCGACGAGCAGGACGCCGCACAACCCGAAGAGCGCGCCCGAAGCACCCACGCTCGGGCCCGGCCCGAGCAGGAAGCTCGCGACGGATGCGGTTGCGGCCGTCAGCACGTAGAGGAGCAGGAACCGGGCCGAGCCGTAGACCTGCTCGACCAGTGGACCGACGAGATACAGGAAGTACATGTTGAAGGCGAGGTGGAGGAGGCTCCCGTGGACCAGCACGGGGCTCACGAGGCGCCACCACTCCCCATTTCCAAGGCCCCTGTCCAGCTCGAGCAGTCGCAGCAGGTCCCTTCCTTCAGGCTGGAGCCCCAGGAACGAGACGACGACGGTGACGCCGAGGATCGCGTAGCTCACGATCGGCGTCCGCTCGCGGCCGCGGCTCCGCGCGAAGTAGCGGCCCGCGCCGTGCGAATCACCGAGCTCCTTGCTGAGCCAGCCGAGGCGCGACGCGATCTCCGCACGGTCCTGCGCCGGCGCCCGCCGCTCGGCCTCCCGGTATGCCTCGAACGCGGTCCGGAGGGTGCCGGCGCGGACACGCGCGGCGGCAACCTGGCGCCATGCCGCGTAGGCGGACGGGTTCTCCGGGAGGCGTGTCACCTGCTCCCAGCTCCAGAGAGCGCCGGCCTCATCGTCCAGCCGGAAGAGCGCCTCGCCCGTCCCGAGCAGCGCAGCGCCGGTGATCGCCGGGTCGGGGAAGCCGATCAGGCGCGCATAGTGCGCGCGAGCGGCGTCGAACTCGCTGGCTGCCAGCAGCACGTCCGCGCGGGCGAGGAGCGCCTCCGCCGTCGCCCGGTCGAGGGGTCCTGCGACTGCCGGGTTGTCCGTGGTGCGTCCACTCATCGGGAGGACCGTAGCAGAAGGCGGGGTCGCCCGCCGCCGCTGGTAGACTCCGGCCCATGTGCGGCCGGTTCACCCAGCAGCGCCCCAGCGCGGAGCTCGCCGCCCTGTTCGAAGCGGAGGACCTGGCCGCGACGCCGGGCGGCCGCTTCAACCTTGCTCCGCTGCAGTCGGGGCTCGTGGTGGTGGAGCGGCCCGACGAGCGCCGGGCCATCGCCGCATATCGCTGGGGGCTGGTGCCGAGCTGGGCGAAGGACGCGAAGATCGGCAACCGCCTGATCAACGCCCGCGCCGAGACCGTCGCGACCACGGCCGCGTTCCGCACCGCGTTCCAGAAGCGGCGCTGCCTGGTCCCCGCGGACGCGTTCTACGAGTGGGAGCGCGTCGCCGAGTCGATCCGCCAGCCGAACCTGCTCCGGCGCGCCGACGGTGAGCCGATGGCGTTCGCCGGCCTCTGGTCGCCATGGCGCGACCCTGCTGAGCCCGACAGCGAATGGCTGCGCACGTTCACGATCGTCACGACGACGGCGAACGCCACGCTGGCGCCGATCCACGACCGGATGCCGGTGATCCTCTCGGCGGCGGACTGGGGCGCCTGGCTGGACCCCGGCGCTCCCGACGCCGCCGCGCTGCTCGACCTGTTGCGGCCCGCGCCCGACGACCTCCTGATCCGCTACCCGGTCACGAAGCGCGTGAACAACGCGCGCAACGAAGGTCCCGACCTCGTGCTGCCGCTGGGTCCGCTCGGTCCCGAGCCCGGAGGCACGCAGCTGACCCTCGGCTGATCGCGCAGGACGCCCGATCGACGAGCCGGGCCGGGCGTTCCGGCCGTCAGCCCGTCGCGCGCTCCCAGCCGCCCTCGGCGGTCGCGGCTCGGAACGCGTCGGCCGGGGCCACGCCACGCTCCACGGCCACGGCGAGGCGCCCGACGAGCGCGGCGAACGCCGCGTCGGGGTCGGTCTCCGGGGCCTCGAGCACGATGGCGGATCGTGGTGCGACCGCGCTCGCGTCGCCGGATTTGGCGATGACGATCAGCGTCGCATCAGCGAACGTCGCGGCCTCGGCCAGGACCAGGGTGGACGGCTCGTCGAGCGGGCCGGCGGCCACGAGCACCAGGAAGTCACGGACATAGCGAAGCCCGAGCGCGATATCGGCCGGGTCGAGGGTGAGGCCGGCCGCGTGAGGGTTTGCCGTCCCCGATGCCCCGAATGCCCCGGCGGCCGTCTCGCCTGCCTCGGTCCCATCGTCGCCGGCGAGCAGCGCCGCGATCGGCTCGGAGTCGGCGGGTTCGACCTCCGGTGCGCGGGGAGCCGCGATCGGGGTTGCGTGCCCGGCGTCGCGCAGCACCGCGAGGTGCCCGACGCCGCCCCGGGCGAGCGCGAGCAGCACGGCATCTCCGGAAGGATCGTCGCCGATCTTCCCGACGAGCTGGACCTCGGCGCCGCCGGCCGCGGCGGCCAGCGCGATGCCCGCGGCAAGCCCGCCCGCGCCGCCCGGTGCTCCGGGCGCGGATGCGGGCATGAACGTCGGGGAGCCGACGACCGCGATCATCCGGTCAGCCTAGCAGGAGCGCCATCCGTGGCGGAGCGTGGATCCGTTGATGGCGGCCCGTCTACCCGCCGCCGTTGCCCGACGTCGACTCGGGTGTCTCGGTCGGTCGCGGCGTGTCGCCTGGGCTGGGGCTGCGACTTTCGCCCGGTGTCGCGGTCTCGGTCGGCCGCGGCGTCTCGGTCGCGCCCGGCCTCGACGTGGGAAGGGCCGTCGGCCGCGCGGTGATGGTCGGTCGCGCCATGTGATCCTCGGTCGCGGCAGGCGTCGCGGCGGGGCCGGCGGACGCTGCGGGCGTGTCCGAGGGCTCGGGGCTCGCTGAAGTCTCCGGTTGGCCGCTCGGCACCGCCGATTCGCTCTCGGCGGGCGACGGCGACGGTGACGGGCTGGGAGAAACGTCGGGCGTTGAGGCCACGACCGGCGAGGGTGAGAGAACCGGCGTCGGCTCCGCGTTTCGGCCGAGCAGCCCGGAGAGCGCCCCGACACCGAGGGCGCCCGCGCCCACGGACCCGAGAAGGAGAAGCGCCACGAGCGCCATGGCCGGGAACCGGGCCGCGAGGGGCCGGCCGCCGGTCACCGCCACCCGCCACAGGTCGCCGAGCGCTGAAAGTGCGGCGATCGGGCTCCGTCGCCGCGCCGCGCCGAGCACCGCCGCGACCGGCCGCGGCGCAGGCTCACGACCGACGGCGGCCATGACGCGATCGGTGAAGTCGGGAGCGGGGCCGACGTCCTCGCGCACGGCGAGCCATTCCAGCTCGCGGGCCGTGCCGAGCAGCTCGGCCTCGGTTCCGGGACCCAGGTCGGCGGCATCGAGCTCGCCGGGGCGGAACCGACCGGGTCGCTGAGCGCCGGCCATCAGGCCACACCTTCGATCTCGAGCGCGCGGCGCAGTCGCTGGAGGCCGCGGTGGAGGTGCGTCTTGACGGTCCCCAGGGGCCGCCCGGCCTGTTCGGCGATCTCGGCGAGCGACAGATCGGAGAAGAAGCGCAGTGCGATGACCTCGCGATACGGCTCGTCGAGGTTGGCCACCGCTGCGCGGATGGATGCCGCGCGCTCGGCGCGCATCACGAGCTGGGCCGGATCTGCCTCCGCGCGGCCGATCGCGCCCAGCAGGGCCCGCTCTCCGACCGCGTTCGCCGCGCCGGCTTCGTCGCGGCGGTCGGCGGCGGCCGGTCGGGGGTCGATCCATGCGACGGGCCGCCGCCGGGATGCCTTGCGAATGGCGATCCGGATCCCGATCCGGGCGAGCCACGCACCGAACGGGCCGTCGCCCCGCCACGTCCCGAGTGCGCGATACGCGGTCACGAACGCCTCCTGGGCTGCGTCCTCGGCGTCGTGAAGGTCGCCGAGGACGCGATAGCAGCTGCGGACGAGCGCGCGCGACTCGCGCTCCACGAGAGTCCTGAACGCGTCGCGATCCCCGTCGAGAACTGCAGCGACGACCCGACGCGCCTCGATGTCGTCCTCGGGCGTCTCGAAGGGACCGGGGTCGCGCGGCGCGTCGATCGGGGGGCCTCCAGGGTCGGGGCGTCCATCACCCGGGTCGGGGGGCTGGCCACGAGACCATACGACGCGCGAACGGTCGTACGCCACATGACCCGCCTCCCTCGTCCGGGGAACCGTCCCGATGCCCGGGTGCTATCCGTTGCCACCGTTGTCGGAGCCGCTGCCGCCCCCGTCGTTTCCGCCCCCGTCGCTTCCGCCGCCGTCGTTTCCGCCGCCGTCGTGCGAGCCGGGCGTCTCGGTCGGCTCGGGCGTGCCCGCGGCCTCGGGGGTCGCCGCGCCGGAGGTCGGGGTGGCCCGGACGCCGTCGTGCTGGTCGCCACCGTGCTCGTCGCCCTGGTTGTCCTGGTCGCCGGACTGGTCCTCGACACCGGGGGCCTCGGTCGGCTCGGCGGTCTCGGCCGCCTTCGGAGAATGGGCCGGTTCGGCGGTCTCGGTCGGCTCGGCGGTGTCGGTCGGCTCGGCCCTCTCGGCCGCCTCGTCCTTCGCGGACGTTCCGATCGTCGCATCAGGCGTCTCGGTGGGCTCCGCGGTCTCGGTCGCCTCGGCGGTTCCCGACGCGTCGGACGGCGTGCTGGCCGCGGCCGGGGTGAAGTCCCGGGCCGTCGTGCCGGGGCCCATCACGGCATTCGCCGCGAAGGCCGCACCCGCGACGAGGAAGACGGAGACGCCGGCCGCGGCAATGCCGCGAATGAGTCTCGGGCTGTATCGATCCATGGTCTTCCCACCCTCCATGCGCCTGCTCCTGACGAGCCACCGTGCCCGGCATCCGCGCGGTCGGGCGCTGTGTTCGACCTCGCTACCCGTCAGAGGCCGCGGCGCATGGAAAGGTTTCAGGGCGAAGTGGTGCGCGGGCTCGCGTCAGGCTCCGTCGGTGACCGGCTCGGCCTCGCGCACGACCTCCACGTCGCCGATGGCGGCCCTCTCGAGGTCCGCCCCGACCGCGTCGGCGTCCCCGACCACGACCACCGCGAGTCGCTCGAGGTGCAGGTGGGTCCGAGCAGCGGCGAGCACATCGGCACCGGTCACGGCATCGATCGCGGGGCGGTAGTGGTCGAGCTCATCGAACGGGAGCCCGAACGTCACGAGCCCGCCGAGCGCGCCCACGATCGGCCCCGGCGTCTCGAACCGGAGCGGGAAGACGCCGACCAGGTAGTCCCGGGCCGCGCGCATCTCGGCATCCGTCGGTGCGGCATCCCGCATCCGGTGCAGCTCGGCGAGGAGGTCGGCGAGGGCCGGGACCGTGGCGTCGGTGTTGACCGCCGCGCGCGCCGAGAACGGTCCGGCGAAGCGCCGGAAGTCGAAGCCGGCGCCGGCCCCGTACGTGTAGCCCTTCTCCTCGCGGAGCTTCATGTTGAGCCGCGAGTTGAAGAGGCCGCCCAGGATCATCGCCATCACCGTGACGGCGTGGTAGTCGGGCGTCCGGCGGGGCAGGCCGAGATGGCCCACCCGGAGCTCGGACTGGACGGCGCCCGGCCGGTGGACAAGGCGGACCCGCGGCCGATCCAGGCCGTCCCCGATGCGCGGCCCGGCCACGGATGACCCCGCCCCGGGTCGGCCGGCTTCGAAGTCGCCGAAAAGGGGCTCGACGAGCCCGGCGATCTCGAGCCCTCCGAGGTCCCCACCGACGATCAGGGCGGCACGATCGGGATCGCCGAGACGGGCGTACGCGCGCCGGAGGATGGCCGCGTCGAGCGTCTCGACCGTCTCGCGGCGACCCCCTGCGACCCGTGCATACGGTGTCTCCGCGGCATAGATCGTCTCGATGAACGCCTCCTCGGCGCGCCGGGAGGGGTCGACCCTGGCCTGCAGCAGGTCGTTGAGGCGCTGGTCGCGCAGCCGCTCCACGTCGCGCTCGGGGAACGCCGGCTCGCGCACGACCTCGGCGAGAAGCTCGAGAGCCGCCCCGAGGCGCTCTGCCGGGACGTCGACCCCGACCACGGTCGCGTCCCAGCCGGCCTCGGCTCGCAGGGACGCACCGAGGCGCTCGGCCGCCTCCGCGAGGGCGACGGCGTCGCGGTGACGCGTGCCCTCCGTGAGGGCCCGCGCGGCGAGCACGGTCGCGCCCCCTTCCCCGGCGGGCTCGTCGACCGCGCCGTTCGGCAGGTACAGGCTGGCGGAGACGAGCGGACGTCCGGGCAGGTGGACCACCACGAGGGCAAGACCGCCGGAGAGGCGGCCGCGCGCGGCTGCCGGGAACGTGAACGGCCGCGGCGTGCCCGGAACCGGCCGGACGCCGAGCACAGCCTCGACAGGATCGGGGACGTTCATGCGGCCTCCGCGGATTCGGAGCCGGCCTCGGCCGGAACATACGTCAGCACCACCCGGTTGTCCGCGACGAGGAACTCGGCACAGGCGGCCCGGACATCCTCGGACGTGACCGCGAGGTAGCGTTCGAGCTGCCGGTTGATCTCGTCCGGATCATCGAGCAGGGTGGCATACATGCTCAGCCGGTCGGCGCGCTCGCTGACCCGCTGGAGCGCCGCCAGCTCGTCGGTCTCGATGAGCGCCTTCGCGCGGGCGAGCTCGTCGTCGCTGATCTGCTCGAGTCCCATCCGCGCGAGCTCGTCGAGGAGACCGGCCTCGACTGCCTCGATCGTGGAGTCGGGGCGCACGGTGGCCCAGCCCATGAAGACGGACGGGCCGGACGAGAAGCCGAGGCCGAACATCGCCACGTCCTGGGCGATCTGCGCGTCGCGGACGAGCCGGCGGTGGAGGCGGCTGCCCTTGCCCCCGGTGAGCACCTGGGCGGCGATCTCGAGCGCGTAGAGGCGCGCATCGCCGAGGCTCGGGGCGCGGTAGCCGACATAGATGCGCGGCAGCGGAACCCGGTCCGGGACGATCTCGCGCTGCTCGCCGCCGAGCGTGAGCGGCAACGGGTCCGGGTGGAACGCGGGGATCGCCGGGTTGGCCGCGAGCGGCCCGAAATACCGCTCGACCCAGGCGCGTGCCTGGCCCGGGTCCACGTCCCCCACGATCGAGAGCACCGCGTTGTTCGGCGCGTAGTAGGTCCGGAAGAACGCGGCGACGTCCTCGAGCGACGCCGCGTCGAGGTCCTCCATCGAGCCGATCGTCGGGTGGTGGTACGGGTGGCCCTCCGGGTAGACGTGTCCCAGGAGCTTCTCCTGCCACGTCCCGTACGGCTGGTTGTCGTAGCTCGAGCGCTTTTCGTTCTTGACGACCGCGCGCTGGTTGTCGAGGTTCTCCTGGCTGAGCGCGTCGAGAAGGGTCCCCATCCGGTCGGCCTCGAGCCAGAGCGCCAGCTCGAGCTGGTGAGAGGGCATCGTCTCGAAGTAGTTCGTCCGGTCGAGCCAGGTCGTCCCGTTCATGCTGCCCCCCGCCGCCTGGACGAGCGCGATGTGCTCGGCCTTCGCGACGTGACGGCTGCCCTGGAACATGACGTGCTCGAAGAGGTGGGCGAATCCCGTCTTGCCGGGCTGCTCGTGCTTGCTCCCCACGTCGTACCAGACGTTGACGGCCACGACGGGGACCAGGTGATCCTCGCTCATGACGAGACGGAGCCCGTTCGGGAGGCGCTCGTCTGTATAGCGGACGGTCGGAACGGTCATGCGGGCCCTCGTGAACGCGGCCGGCGGGTGGGCGCGGCGCCCTGTCCCGCCGATTGTACGGGCGGAGATGGCCGGTGCGGGGCGGCGCCTCGCGGGGTGCGCGCAGTCGCCACGGAGTTCGGGGCAGTTGCCGCGTACCTCGCCGCCGGGATGTGCGGCCCGGCCCGCGCTGCCCGTGCGGTCAGCGCGGGATCACCGCCAGCGCCACGCCCGCGAGGATCCCGGCCAGGCCGCCGGCCGCGACGATCCGGAGCGCCATCGCCCGGTCGGCGCGCCGGGCCGCTGCCTCCGCGACGTGCTCCTCGCCGCCGAGCGGCCCGAAGTTGCGGAGTCCCGCGAACCCGAACGCCGAGCAGAACCGGAGGCGGGCCTGGAGCAGGCCGACCGCCGAGCCCGCAACGGGCAGCGCCACGAGGAGGCGCGCGACCGGCGGCGCGCCGGCGGCCAGCAGGACGATCGCGAGAATGGCCGAGAAGGCGAGGCCGGCCAGCCCGAACGTGAGGCGCCGTGCGATCTCGGCGGGGCCGATGTTGCAGGCCCCCGCTCGGTAGGCGCTCGGCGGGTTGTCGAAGAGGATCGGCGTGGTGCTCATGCCTGTGGGTTCGTCGGCGGCCTGCCGACGGATGTGGGCGCCAGGGCGCAGCCGGCCGTGCCACCGGCCGACGGTGGAGCCGCGACACCGGCCAACCGGCCGGGCGCGACGCCGGGCGCCGGCACCCATGCGTGAAGCGGCCGGACGTCGAAGAGGCGCTCGGCGAGGTCCGGGTCGAGCGCCTGCGCGGCCGCAACCGCCGTCTCCATAGCCGTGAGGCAGAGGACGCCCTCGGCGATCGCCGCGAGGCGAATCTCGGCCGCGTCCCGGATCGGCCCCGAGCGCGGAGTGGGCGTGTTGACGACGAGCCGGACGCGACCCGACGCGATCAGGTCCAGGATCGGCTCCTCACCGGGCCCGGCCGCCTCGCCGACCTTCGCGACCGCGGCAGCTTCCCAGCCCAGACCGCGTAGCGCGGCTCGCGTCCCCGCCGTCGCCGCGAACCGGTAGCCGGCCCGTGCAAGCGCGGCCGCGAGGGGCGGCACGAGCTGCTTGTCCCGGTCGGCGACCGAGAGGAGCGCCAGCGCGCCGTCCTCGCCCGGGAGCGGCGGCACGAGGGCCGCGGCCAGCAGCGCCTTGGCCGTCGCGACCCGAACGTCGGTGTGGATCCCGATCACCTCGCCGGTGGACTGCATGAACGGGCCCAGGGAGGGGTCCACACCGCGAAGCTTCGTCGTCGAAAACGCCGGGGCCTTGACCGCGACGAAGGCAGGCGGCGCGAGCAGCCCGTTCGGCCATCCGAGCTCGCGCAGCGTCTGCCCGAGCGCGATCCGCACCGCGAGGTCCACAAACGGCACGCCGGTCACCTTGCTCATGAACGGGACGGTCCGGCTCGCTCGCGGGTTCACCTCGATCAGGTAGACGCCGTCCTCCCGGACGATGAACTGCGCGTTGACGAGACCGCGGACGCCAAGGGCGCGCACGATTCGCTCCATCGATGCGACGATCAGGGCCTGGTCCGCCTCGCTCACCGCCTGTGGCGGGAAGAGCCCGACCGAGTCGCCCGAGTGGACGCCGGCCCGTTCGACCTGCTCGAGGAGCCCCGGGATCAGGACAGTCTCGCCGTCGGCGACCGCGTCCACGTCGACCTCGACGCCCTCGAGGTACTTGTCGATCCGGACCGGACGGTCCGGATCGATGACCGTGGCCGCCGCCAGCTGGGTCACCAGGTCGTCGCGCGAGTAGGCGAAATCGATTGCGAGCCCGCCGATCACGAACGACGGTCGGACAATCACCGGGTATCCGACCCGGTCCGCGAGCGCCTCCGCCTCGTCGATCGAGCGGGCCATGCCGCCCTCCGGCTGCGGGATCCCGAGCCGCTCCACGAGCGCGCTGAAGCGAACGCGGTCCTCCGCCTGGTCGATGGTCTCGAGGGAGGCGCCGAGCAGGGGCACGCCTCCAGCGGCGAGCGCCCCGGCCAGGTTCAGGGGCGTCTGGCCGCCGAACTGGACGAAGGCCGGGAGCACTGCCTCTCCGCGCGGCGTCTCCGCGGCAACCACCTCGGAGACTGACTCCACGTCGAGCGGCTCGAAGTAGAGCCGGCTCGAGGCGTCGAAGTCGGTCGAGACGGTCTCCGGGTTCGAGTTGACCATGACGGCCTGCCAGCCCAGCGAGCGGAGGCTCTCGGCGGCGCGTACGGCGCAGTAGTCGAACTCGATCCCCTGCCCGATCCGGACCGGCCCGCTGCCGATGACGAGCGCGGCCGGCCGCGCAACCGGGGGCGCCTCCGGGGGCGAGCCGGCCGCGGCGTAGGTGGCGTAGAAATACGGTGTCTCGGCGGCGAACTCGGCGGCGCAGGTGTCGACCATCGCGAACCCCGGGACCAGGCCGATCTCGCGCCGCGTCGCCGCGACCTCATTCTCGCGGACACCAGCCAGGGCCGCGATCTCCCGGTCGCCGAGCGCTGCGCGCTTGGCGGTCGCGAGGAGGGTCGCCATCGCCGGGTCGGCCGCCGCCCCATCCGCCCCAGGGCCGGCGGCCAGGAGCGCGGGCCCCGCGGCCCGCAGCCGCCCTTCGAGGGCGATCGAGCGGCCCAGCTCCGCCACGAACCAGGGATTGATACCGGTGGCGGTCACGATCGCCGTTTCCGGCAGGCCCCGCCGGAGCAGGGCCAGGATCCGCCAGAGCCGGCTGTCGGATGGCGCCAGGAACCGGCGCAGGACGATCGGGGCCGCGGTCCGCTGGGCGAGGCGGGTCGACTCGCAGGCGTCACCGTTCTCGTCGATCCAGCGGATCACGGCACCGGCCTCTCCGGGCAGGCCCGCGCTGCCGGCGTCGGCCTCGTCGAGCTCCCCGCCGGCGAGCGCGGCCGCCAGGTACGCCAGCGTCGGCGTCCAGGCCGGATCCTCCGCGAGCGGGCCCGCGCCCGCCTGCTCGAGGCCGCGGAGCGCCTTGTTCAGCGCCGCGCCGAACGTTCGGTCGATCGCCATCACCTCGCCGGTCGCCTTCATCTGGCTTCCCAGCGACCGATCGGCCCGCGGGAACTTGTCGAACGGGAAGCGCGGCAGCTTCACGACCAGGTAGTCCAGCGCGGGCTCGAAGGCCGCAACCGTGGTCCCGGTCACGACGTTCGGGATCTCGGCGAGGGTCCGGCCGATTGCGATCTGTGCCGCGACCCGGGCGATCGGGTAGCCCGTCGCCTTGCTGGCGAGCGCCGAGCTCCGGCTGACCCGCGGGTTCACCTCGATCACCGCGTAGTCGCGCGAGTCGGGGCTCAGGGCGAACTGGACGTTGCAGCCGCCCTCCACGCCCAGGGCGCGGATGATCGCGAGCGCCGCGCTCCGGAGGCGCTGGTGGACCGGGTCTGGCAGCGTCTGCACCGGCGCGACCACGATCGAATCGCCGGTGTGGACGCCGAGCGGGTCGACGTTCTCCATCGAGCACACCGCGATGCAGGTGTCCTCGTGGTCGCGCATCACCTCGTATTCGATCTCCTGCCAGCCGACCAGGCATTGCTCCACCATCACCTGGCCGATCGGGCTCGCACGCAGGCCGGTCCGCACGACCTCGCGGTAGTCCGCCTCGGTCTCGACGATCCCGCCGCCGGTCCCGCCGAGCGTGAACGCGGGCCGGATGATCGCCGGCAGGCCGATCTCGGCCAGCGCCCGATCGATCGAGCCCGCGCGCTCCGCCGCGGTGGCGCCGCCGACGATCGCCGACGGCGCGTAGGGCTGCCCCAACCGGTCGAGCAGGTCGCGGAACTGCTCTCGGTCCTCGGCCATCTCGATCGCCCGCAGCGGCGTCCCCAGGAGGCGGACGCCGTGACGCTCGAGGACCCCGGCCCTGGCCAGGCCCATCGTCAGGTTGAGCGCGGTCTGGCCGCCGAGCCCGGCCAGGAGGCCGTCGGGCTTCTCGCGCGCGATCACCGCCTCGACGGCCGCGACGGTGAGCGGCTCGAGGTAGACGGCGTCCGCGACCGTGGGGTCGGTCATGATCGTGGCCGGGTTCGAGTTCACCAGGATCGTCCGGACGCCTTCTGCCCGCAGCGCGCGGCAGGCCTGGGTGCCCGCGTAGTCGAACTCGGCGGCCTGCCCGATGACGACCGGCCCGGAGCCGATGATGAGGACGGAGCGGGGTTTCGGTGGGCGCGGCGGGGCGGCGACGGGCATCGTGGGCGGTGCGCTCACGCCCCGCGTCCCGCTCGTGCCCGCGCGGCGGCGACGAAGCGATCGAAGACGGCGAGCGCGTCGAGCGGCCCAGGGGCTCCTTCGGGGTGATACTGCACGGTCTCGATCGGGAGCGAACGGTGGCGCAGCCCCTCCACCGAGCCGTCGTTGAGGTTCAGCTGGCTCACCATGAAGCCACCGGCCGCAGGGAGCGAGGCTGCGTCCACGGTGACCTCGTGGTTCTGGGCAGTCACCTGGACCAGCCCCAGCTCCACGTCCCGCACCGGGTGGTTCGCCCCGTGGTGGCCGAAGCGCAGCCGACGCGTCTCGGCGCCCGCAGCACGCGCCACGATCTGGTGGCCCAGGCAGATCCCCAAAAGCGGGCGGCCATCGGCAATCAGCTGGCGCGCGAGCTCGACGGGGCCGTCGAGCCGGGCAGGATCGCCCGGACCAGGTGAGAGCACGACGCCATCGATCTCCGGCGCGAGCACCATCTCCTCCGTCGCCGTCGAGGGCAGGATCCGCACGCGCGCTCCGCGCCGGCGGAGGCTGCGGACGATGTTCGCCTTGAGGCCGAAATCGACGATCGCGACGAGCGGCACGTCCGGCTCCGCTGCCGCGTCGCCGATTTCGACGACGTCCGTCGGCGAGACCTGCCCGACGAAGTCCTGGTCCTCCCATCGGGGGATCGCGCGGGCGGCAGCCACGGCTGCGACAGGGTCCGTCGCACCGGGTGCGGTGACGATCCCGCGGAGACAGCCGTGCGCCCGGAGGTGCCGCGCGAGCGCCCGCGTGTCGACGCCGGCGATGGCCGGGATCCCCGCGTCGCGCAGGAGCGCGGCCAGCTGCCGGGCATCCTCGAGAACTGCTGCCGTTGCGGTGGCCACGACGAGCCCGCGGAGCCACGGCCGCTCGGACTGGTCGTCGCCCCGCAGCCGCCCGTAGTTGCCGATCAGGGGGTAGGTCATCACCACCACCTGGCCCGCGTAGGACGGGTCGGTGCAGACCTCCTGATAGCCGGTCTGGCTCGTGTTGACCACGAGGTCGCCGCCGGCCGCGACGTCCGCCCCGAAGGCGATCCCGGCGAAGACCGTGCCGTCCTCGAGCGCGAGCAGCGCCGAGCCGCGCGCCCCGATCCGCGGATCGACGATCAGGTCGGGATCCGGCGCCGGCGGGACGAGCCGCAGCGCGTCGGGGGGTCGCGCCGTCATTGGGCCCCGGACATGAAAACGCCACCGGCCCGGCGGGCGCGGCGGACGTTGTTCGACGTGTGCACGATGCCTCCCTTCCGGCCTCTCAGGACCGGTACGCCGGCCTCACAGGACCGGCCGCAAAGGACGGCCGAAGGGTAGCACGGGACGGACCGGGGCCATTTCGGCGTTCTCGGGGGCATGCAACGCGTCCGACGCGGTTCGCGCGCTACCCGCCCGACTTGTACGGGTAGGTCACCCAGCCGTGGGCGACGGCCGCGTGATGGTCGGGCGTCAGGGCGACGCGCGATCGGCCCGGCTTGTAGTGGATCACGGCCGTCGTGACGATCCCGCCGGCCTCGACGACCCGTCGCACGACCTCGGCCATCGTCTCGCCGGTCTCCCAGACCTCGTCGATGATGAGCACGCGCCGCCCGCGCAGCAGGTCGGCTGCGGGGAAGTGCGTGACGAGCGGCGCGGGATGCGTCCCCCCTCCGGAGCGGTAGAACTCGACGCCGGCGACCAGGATCTCCCGAAGATCCAATCGGTACCCGAGCATGCCCGCCGGCACCAGGCCGCCGCGTGTGATCGCGAGCACGAGGTTGTACTGGCGTCCGATCGCCTCGGCGAGCAGGGTGACGAGCCGGTCCAGCTCGGCCCAGGTGACGTCGATCGGCCGCTCGTCCAGGGAACACCTCCGGGCACGTGCGCGCCCCTCACCGGCCGGCCGGGAGGGGCGCCCTGAGCGCGTGATCTGGTGAGCCCGCAGAGATTCGAACTCTGAACCTAGGGATTAAGAGTCCCCCGCTCTACCGTTGAGCTACGGGCCCGCGACGGCGGAGTCTAGCAGAGGCGGCCCTCCGGGGTCGGCACGTCGCGGACCCGCTCAGCTGGGCTGGTTGTCGATCTGGGCCCGCTGGAGCCGTCCGGAGAAGTCCACGTAGATCGACTTCCACTCCGTGAACGTGTCCAGGGCGACGTGGCCGGCCTCGCGATGGCCGTTGCCGGTCGCCTTCCAGCCCCCGAACGGGAGATGCGTCTCGGCACCGATCGTGCCCGCGTTGACGTAGACGAGCCCGGTCTCGAGGTCGCGCACCGCGCGGAAGGCCGCGTTGACATCGGTGGTGTAGATCGACGAAGAGAGCCCGTAGCGCGTCTGGTTGACGGCCTTAACTGCGGCCGCGTAATCGTCCACCGGGATCACCGAGAGGACCGGCCCGAAGATCTCCTCCTGCGCGATCCGTGCCATCGGCGGCACGTCCGCGAAGATCGTCGGCTCGAAGTAGACGCCCGCGTCGAGCGCGGCCCCGGTGGCGGCGTGACCGCCGCAGACGAGCTCGCCCTCCCGACGCCCGATCTCGATGTACGCCTCGACCTTCGTGCGGGCGGCTTCGTTGATGAGCGGCCCGACATCCGTCGCCGGGTCCATGCCGTCCCCGAGGCGCAGGGCACGCGTCCGCGACTCCAGCTTCTCCATGAGCTTCGCGGCTACCGGGCGCTCGACGACCACCCGGCTGCACGCGGTGCAGCGCTGCCCGGTGGTCCCGAACGCGGACCAGATGATCCCGTCCACCGCGAGGTCGAGGTCCGCATCGGCCAGGACCATGATCGCGTTCTTCCCGCCGAGCTCGAGCGCGACCCGCTTGAGGCGCCGACCGGCTCGCTCGGCGATCCGCCGGCCCGTGGCCGACGAGCCCGTGAAGGAGATGACCGGCACGTCCGGCGACTCGACGATCGCGTCCCCGACCTCGGCGCCGCCGCCCGTCACGAGGTTGACGACGCCGGCCGGAATGCCGGCCTCCGCCATCAGCTCGACGAGAAGCGTCGCGCAGTGCGGCGTGTCGGACGCCGGCTTGAAGACGACCGTGTTGCCGGCAACCAGCGCGGGCATGGTCTTCCAGGCAGGGATCGCCATCGGGAAGTTCCAGGGCGTGATGATCCCCACGACCCCGATCGGCTGGCGAATGCTCATGGCCCATTTGTCGGGGAGCTCCGACGGGACCGTGTCGCCGAACATCCGGCGCCCCTCGCCGGCCATCAGCTCTGCAATGTCGATCGCTTCCTGGATGTCGCCACGGGCCTCGGGAAGGACCTTGCCCATCTCGCGGGTCAGCGCCCGCGCCAGGCGCTCCTTGTCCCGCCGGAGGAGGCTGGCGAAGCGGAACAGGATTTCGCCGCGGCGCGGCGCGGGCGTGGCGCGCCAGGCCGGAAGCGCGGTCTCGGCGGCCCGGATCGCCATGGCCACGTCGGCCGGCATCCCGGCCTGGAAGTGTCCTACGACGTCGTCGCGGTTCGCGGGATTGCGGCTCTCGAAGGTGCGGCCGGAACCGGATTCGATCCACTCCCCGGCGATGAAGTGGCGGCGGGCTACCGGCTTCCCGTCGCCGCCGTTGCCGCCGTTGCCGCCGAGCCGGCGCCGGTCGCCGTCGACCGGGCCATCGTCACGCCTCCAGAACGGGCGATCGCTGGCGTCGTCGGGCCGGGGAGCGTCGGCGGCGCGTGGGTTTCGTCCTGGATCGGCCATCGGGATCCCCGCCCTAGACGCGCTCGAACGCCATGGCCACGGAACCCCCGCCGCCGAGGCAAAGCGTCGCCAGCCCGTAACGGCCCTGCCGCCTTCGCAGCTCGTAGAGCAGCGTCGCCACGATACGGGCGCCGGACGCGCCGATCGGGTGCCCGAGCGCAATCGCTCCGCCATTGACGTTCACCTTCGCCCAATCGAACCCGAGCGCACGTCCGTCGGCAAGCGTCTGCGCGGCGAATGCCTCGTTGACCTCGATGAGGTCGAACGCTTCGATGCCGAGGCCCGTCCTCGCGGCCAGATTGCGCACACCGGTGATGGGCGCCAGGAACAGCCAGCGCGGCTCGACCTCGCCCTGGGCGTACCCGACGATCCGCGCCAGCGGGTGCAGGCCGTGGCGCTCGACCGCGCGCTCGCTCGCCACGACCGTGGCCGCGCCGCCGTCGGTGATCCCGGGTGCATTGCCCGCGGTGACCGTCCCGGGCCCCGCGAGCGGAACGTCCGGGTCCCGCGGGTCCGGGCCAGGCTGCGCGAAGACGGGCCGGAGCCGGGCAAGGGCCTCCGCGGTCGAGTCGCGGCGCGGCGACTCGTCCGTTGCGACCACGCTCTCGCGGCCGCGCTCGTCGCGCACGGTCACGGGCACCAGCTCGTCGGCAAAACGGCCGGCGTCCTGCGCGGCCACCGCGCGGCGGTGGCTCTCGAGCGCGAACGCGTCCTGGTCCGCCCGCGATACGACCGCGGACAATGCCACTCGTTCCGCGTGGGTCCCCATGTGGCAGTTCTCGATCGAGCACCAGAGGCCGTCGAGGACCGCCGCGTCCTTGATCGTTCCGTCGCCGAGCCGGTAGCCGAAGCGCGCCTTGTCGAGCAGGAACGGGGCACGGTTCATCGACTCCATCCCGCCGGCCACGACGAGATCGGCATCACCCGCCTTGATCGCCGCCGCGGCGAGCATGATCGCCTTCAGACCCGAGCCGCAGACGCGGTTGATCGTGGTGGCGGGCGTCGAGGCGGGCAGTCCCGCGGCGAGCGCAGCCTGCCGGGCCGGGGCCTGGCCGGCGCCTGCCTGGAGAACCTGCCCCATGTAGACCTCGTCGATTTCGGCTCCCGCCGGGAGGCCTGCACGTTCGACGGCGGCCCGGATCGCCACGGCGCCGAGCTCGGTCGCGGGCACGGTTGCGAGTCCCCCGGCGAATCTCCCGATCGGCGTCCGGGCGGCGGAGACGAGGTAGACGCGACCGTTCGGGCTGTCCTGAGGCTGGTTCATGACAGGGATGCTACCCCGCGTCCCCTACCCGGTCACGCGTCCGAGGATCGCGTCCGCGACGATCCCGCGGTGGACCTGGTTCGTCCCCTCGTAGATCTGCGCCCCCTTCGCGTCGCGCATGAGCCGCTCCACTCCCGTTTCGCGCGAGTAGCCGGCCGCGCCGAGGAGCTGCACCGCGTCCGTGGCCACGCGCATCGCCGCATCCGACGCGGTCCACTTGGCGAGCGACGCCGCGGCGGCTACCTCGGTCCCGGGCGCTCCCCGATCTCGGGTCGCGGCCGCGCTCCGCGTCAATGCGCGCGCGGTGGCGACCTGCTGGGCCATCTCCGCGATCATGAACCGGAGCCCCTGGAGCTCGGCGATCTCCGCGCCGAAGGCACGCCGCTCGTGGAGGTACACGGACGCGCGCTCGAGCGCCGCGCGGGCAAGGCCCGTGCAGGCTGCCGCGATCGCGATCCGCCCGTCGCCGAGCGCGGAAAGCGCGACCCGGTACCCCTCGCCCTCCCCGCCGAGCCGATTCGCGGCGGGAACGACTGCGCCATCGAAGATCAGCTCGGCGGCCGGGCAGGCCCGGATTCCCATCTTCTTCTCGTGGGCCCCGAACCGGAACCCGGGGGTCCCCTTCTCGACCAGGAAGGCGGTGATCGCCGCGGCGCCCCGGGCCGGATCGAGGGTGGCAAAGACGAGATATCGCTCGGCGTCCGGGGCGTTCGAGATCCAGATCTTCGTCCCGTCCAGCCGGTACGCCGCGGCTTCGGGCGGCGGCTCGGCGGCGGCGGTGGGCACGGCGGCGGCGGTCGTGTCGGCGGCGGTCGTGTCGGCGGCGGCGGTCGTCGGCTCGGCTGGGCCCAGCTCCCGCCCGTCGGCCCCGAGGGGCGTCGCGCGAGTCCGTAAGGCCGCGGCGTCGGATCCGGCGCCCGGCTCGGTTAGCGCGAACGCACCGAGCGCTTCGCCCGCCTGAAGCGCCGGCAGCCAGCGTGCCTGCTGCTCGGGCGTGCCCCAGCGGACCACCGGGTTCTGGTGCAGGACGTGGACGCAGAGGCTCACCGCCACGGCCATGTCGGCGGCCGCGATCTCCTCCACCACGATCGTCCAGGCCGCGGCCGAGAGGCCCGCCCCACCCACGGACTCCGGGAAAGGTCCTGCCAGCAGTCCGAGCTCGGCCATCGCACCGATCAGGGCGCGGTCGAAGTGCTCGGCCTCGTCGCGCGCGATCGCACCGGGCGCGATCACGTCGCGGGCAAAGGCGCGGACCGTCTCGCCGAGGAGTCGCTCGTCCGGCCCCAGCCCGTCGAATGCGTCGAACACGTCCCCTCCCCTCGCGGCAACCCGCTTGCCGCAATGTGCCCGCCGTTCCGCGGGGCCGTCAGTCGCGCGGATAGTGGAAGAACCCCTCGCCGCTCTTCTGGCCCAGCTTCCCGGCCGCGACCAGGGCCTCCAGCGTACGCGGCGGCGCGAAGCGTGGATCGCCCAGATCGGCGTGCAGGACGCGCATCACCCCGAGCACGACGTCGAGCCCGATGAAGTCGGCGAGCGCGAGCGGGCCCATCGGGTGGTTGAGGCCGACGCGCGCGCCCGTATCGATGTCCGCGGCCGTGCCGATCCCCTCCTCGAGCGCGCGCATCGCCTCGGCCAGGAGCGGCATCAGGATCCGGTTGACGATGAAGCCGGGCCGGTCGGCCGACACGATCACCTGCTTGCCCATGTCCGAGGCCAGGGCGCGGACCGCCGCGACCGTCGCGTCGTCGGTCGCGCTGCCGCGGATCAGCTCGACCAGCGGCATGACGGGCACGGGGCTGAAGAAGTGCATCCCGCAGAAGTGGCTTCGACGGCCGGCGGCAAGCGACTCCGCGAGGCGGTCGATCGAGATCGAGCTCGTGTTCGACGCGAAGATCGCCCGCCCGGGAGCGCGCCCGTCGATCTCGTCCCACAGCGCCCGCTTGACCGCCTCGTCCTCGAAGACCGCCTCGACCACGAGGTCGGCGTCTTCCACGGCGGCGATGCGATCCGTTGCGGCGATGCGATCCGCGATCTCGCGGGCCTCCGTCCCGTCCAGCCGGCCTTTCGTCACCGCGCGCTCAAGGTTGCCGAGAATCCGTGCGCGGCCCGCCTCCGCCCGGGACAGGTCGGGTTCATAGAGGTCGACGATCCTCCCCGCGGTGGCGAGGACCTGGGAGATCCCGTGGCCCATCATTCCGGCTCCGGCCACGAACGCGCGCTCGATCGACATACCCGAGAGAGTACGCCTTGGCCGTCGACGCGGGGATTCGCGTGTCGCGGGGTGCGCGAAGGCGGCCACGCATTGCGCAGGTCCGGCCGCTGGCGCGACGGTGGCCCGGAAAGCCGCGCCCAATCATGAATCGATTGACTGGCACGCGCGTCGGGCGGACACTCGGGGAGACAGCGAGCAGTCGGAGAGTGTGGGTGTCCAGGTCACGTCGAGCGGCAGTCGCAATTGCGATGCTGGTCGCCGTAGCCGCATGACGGAGTCGATCGCTGAGGCGGTGAGGGGCCAGATCTACGGCTCGTCCGCTGGGCCGCTCAATGCGCTCGGGACCGTTGGGTCGGTCGGGCTTGCCTGGATTGTCGTGGGCGCCTTGTCATCGGCCGTTCGATCAGGGGTCGATCAGCAGGTCGAGCCTGGGTCGGCGGCTGGCATCGAGGCAGCAGACGCTCAGCCCGTAGGTCGCTGCTGGACGAACGGTTCTCCGATTACATCGGGGGTCGGCGGATTCCCGCGGTCGTCCCAACAGGCTGACTGTGGCATTGACGCGAGCAGTCGAGGTCCTGCTCTACCTCTGAGCTACTCCGCCGCGCGCCCGAGATTCTAGCCCAGCACCCGATCTCGCTGCCACCGCCTGCGCAGGTACGCCGTTGCGACGGCCGCGAGAAGCATGACGATCATCACGTGGCCGACGCCGATCCAGGGCGGCAGACGCTGTCCGATCGCAAACCACAGGAACATCACCCCGAAGGCCGCGCAGGCCGGGGCCTTCAAGGCCGACCACGAACGGGGGCCGACTACTGCGACAGCGATCGCGCCACTAACCAGCGGCAGACCCGCGAACAGGAAGAGGATCAAAGCGCCGACGACGAAGGCTGACCCGCCTTCGACGATCACCTCGGGGCCTCCTTTCCCGGCCTGGCGACCGGGCGGCGCATGCTGGACCGACCGCGCATTCTCGAGCGCGGCCGGCCTCTTCGACCGACTGCGCGGCTCGATCGTACGCCTCCGGGACCATCTTCTTGTCAAGGCGGGGTGCTCGAGGCGCGTGGCCGCGGGCTGCGGTCCATCGTTGGCCGCCACGTGTGGCGACGATCGTCACGTTGGGAGAACGGGTCACGCAGAAGTTCGGGCAGGCGCTCGACCGAGGCGGGCCGGGGCGTGAGCGCCGGACCTGCCGGCGACGCGTGCGCCCGGTGAGCACTGCGACCGACAGGGAGGCCCGATCCGGCCCCGAGGTGCAGCCGGTGACGCAGATCGACCGACGAACGGTTGTACTGCTGATTCCGTGAAGCAAAGGCGGCACTGCCAGGGTCCCCGGCGGTCGCAGTGCCCAATCCGTGCACACCCGCACCGGGAGCCGGGAGCCGGGCGCGGCGCCGGGGACCGGGAGCTGGACTCGGCGCCGCGCACCGGGAGCGCGGCGCCGCGGACTCGACGGGGACCGCGTCATCGGCTGCGCCGCGGACGAGCAGCCGCCCGCTCAGTCCGAGGCGTGCCCGCCCGTCAGTGACTCGAGAAGTCGATCGGCCGCCGCGTATGGGTCGAGTCGGTGCTCCGCAACG
Organism: Candidatus Limnocylindrales bacterium; assembly: GCA_038214375.1. Classification (GTDB taxonomy): domain Bacteria; phylum Chloroflexota; class Limnocylindria; order Limnocylindrales; family CSP1-4; genus CTSoil-043. The sequence continues at coordinate 119,897 of JBBQRX010000001.1, read as the reverse complement.
GCCCGCAGGGTCGCCTCGGTCGCAGGCGCCGAGGCCGCCCCGTGGAAACGAGCCTGGAGCCGCTCGGAGACGATCGTCCAGACCTGCGCTTCGGCTCGGGCGAGTCGCGCTGCATCGGCCACGCCCTCGCGGCCGGCAGCGCGATGCCGATCCAGCGCGACGAGGAGCGCGGGGACGCCATCGCCGGTGGAGGCGGTCGTGATGAGGACGTCCGGCCGCTTCGGACGGAGGCGCTCGGTCAGGTCGTCGCCCCCTGCGGACGGCGCGCCACGCCCAGCGGGCGCCTCCTTGTGCGCGAATTCGCCCGGGTGCGAGCCAGCGGACGCCGGCCGTGGGCCCATCCCGGACATCAGCATCGCCCGCAGCTGAGCCGCCGTCCGCTGGGCGCCTGGCCGGTCGCCCTTGTTCACGACGACGATGTCGGCCACCTCGAGGAGGCCCGCCTTGATCGCCTGGACCTCGTCGCCCATCTCGGGCGCCTCGAGGACGACGGTCGTGTCGGCTGCCGCGGCGACCTCCACCTCGCTCTGGCCCGTGCCAACGGTCTCGAGCAGGATCAGGTCGAAACCGGCTGCGTCGAGCACCGTCGCCGCGCTGGTGCTCGTCGCCGCAAGCCCGCCCGCGTGCCCTCGCGAGGCCATGCTCCGGATGAACACCCCGTCGTCGGAGGCGTACGCCTGCATCCGGACGCGGTCGCCCAGGAGCGCGCCCCCCGTGATCGGCGACGACGGGTCCACGGCCACCACGGCGACCGACCTGCCGGCGGCACGCACCACCGCGATGAGCGCGGCAACGAGCGTGCTCTTGCCCGCGCCCGGCGCACCCGTGATGCCCACGAGGTGAGCCCGCCCAGTGCCGGGGTAGAGACGTCGAAGGGCGGCCTCCGCGGTCGGTGTCCGGTTCTCCACGGCCGTGAGGAGCCGCGCCAGCGCCCGGCGGTCGCCGGCCACGGCCGCGTCCGCCAGCTCCTCGGCCCGGATCGCGGCCGAGCTCACGCCTCGGGCGGCCTGACGTGGCTCCGGATGTATGCCGCAACCTCCGCGATCGTGGTTCCCGGCCCGAAGACGGCGGCGACCCCGGCCGCCTCGAGGGCCGGGATGTCGTCGTCGGGGATGATCCCGCCGGCGGTCACCAGCACGTCGTCGAGGCCGCGCTCGTGGAGCAGGCGGGTCACCTTCGGCAACAGGGTCATGTGGGCGCCCGACAGGATCGAGAGTCCCACGACGTCCACGTCCTCCTGGAGCGCCGCGGTCGCGATCATCTCGGGGGTCTGGCGGAGGCCCGTATAGACGACCTCGAACCCCTCGTCGCGCAGGCCGCGGGCGAGAACCTTGGCGCCCCGGTCGTGGCCGTCGAGCCCGGGCTTGGCGATGAGCACCTTGATCGGTCGATCGGTCATGGTCGGGATCATAGCCGGGTCGGCGCGCCATCGGCCTGGTCCCGACCGCCCAGGCCCCATCGGGCGGCGCCGATGCCCGCCCGGCCGGGGCCGCCGAACCGTCAATCGCCGTCGTCAGGCGCCCGGTGACCGCCGCTCGAGGTGCGCGAAGAACTCCGCGCGCGTCTTGTCGCTCGTCCGGAAGAGACCCAGGACGTGGCTCGTGGTCATCACCGTGCCGGGCTTGCGAACCCCCCGCATCACTGCGCACAGGTGTGTCGCCTCGATGACGACGCCCGTGCCATTCGGCCCCAGCCGCTCCTGCAGGAATTCCGCGATCTGCTGGGTCAGGCGCTCCTGGACCTGGAGCCGGCGTGCGTACATCTCGACGATCCGCGGAATCTTCGAGAGCCCGATCACTCGGCCGCGCGGGATGTAGGCGACCGCGGCAGTCCCGAAGAATGGCAGGAGGTGGTGCTCGCACAGCGAGTAGAACGGGATCTCCTTCACGACCACCATCTCGCTGTAGTCGACGTCGAAGATGGCGCCGTTGATGAGGCGCTCCGGGTTCACGTGGTAACCCGCCGTCAGCTCGGCGTACATCCGGTGCACCCGCCCTGGCGTCTCCACCAGGCCCTGCCGGTCGGGATCCTCGCCGATCTCGCGGAGGATTCCGCGGACGGCAGCCTCGACGCGACCGGTGCCGGCGGTCGCGGCAGCGTGGCGCGTGCCAGCGCCCTCGATGGCGGCCGCGGGTGCCAGCGCGGCGGCGAACGCCGGGCCGGCGCCTTCGTCGTCGCCGATCTCGGTCTCGATCTCGGTGACGATCGACTTCACGTTTGCGGGAAGATCTCGGCTGGGCATTCGGTCTCGGCTTGGCACTCGGTCTCGGCTGGGCATTCGGTCTCGGCTGGGCACCCGGGCATCCTAGCCGTGTGCGTCCCGCACTGCGTCACGGCCGCCGACGGGCCCCGGCCCCGAAACCGCGAGGATTGCCGCCGCGATCGCCCCCGGAACGTGGCGCGGCAGGTCGTGCCCGAGCTCCGGGAACGCGACGGCCCGGATGGGGCCGCGGCCGGCGGCCCCGCGCGTGGCCGCTGCTTCGCGCAACGCCGCGAGATGCCGCCCCTCGCCAGAGTCGCGGGCCGCGATCGCCACGACCTCGGCCTCCACGGTCGGCAGGACCATCGCCGGGTCGTACGTCCAGAGCGCCTTGATCGACGCCGCGAGCGCATGCCGGTGGATCGCGAGCTTGACCCTCCCCGCGGCCGTCTCCACGACCTCGGCCCGGGCGGCGCGCTGGTGGTCGGGGCCCCATGTCGCAGGATCGAAGGCCGCGCGGTCGGCGAGCCAGGCGGCCATCGAACCGAGCACCTCCGGGGGCTCCGCTATCGCGGCCAGCCACTCGTCGGGGGTCATCTCCGTGATCGCCGGCAGGTCCTCCCAACCACCGTCCACGAGCACGAGGCCGGCGCATCGATCGCCGAGCGCGTTGGCGGTCCACGCGGCGACGACCGCGCCGTAGCCGTGCCCGGCGACGACGAACGGCCGCGCTGGGACGGGCGATGAGGGCACGTCCGGTTCGCCAGCGAAGGCAAGCAGTCCTGCGCCTTCGGCCACCGCGATCGCGTCCTCGGCGAGCTGGTCAGGGTCGTAGCCGTCGGTCGGCGCGTCCGACAGCCCGTGGCCGCGCAGGTCCATCGCGGCGACGTGCGCGCTGGTGCGCAGCCGCCGCGCAACCGGTGACCACGACCAGGCCGTCCGGGCGAGACCATGGATCAGCAGGATGCCGGGCACCGGACCGGGTCCCGCCTTCGGGACGCCGGAACCGTCGGCTTCCGTTGCGTCCGGCTCCGGCGGCCCGCCCCAGTCGAGGAAGTGGATGCGGACGCCGCCGTCCATCGCGACGAGGAAGCCTTCGGGCTCTGCCGCCACGTCGATCGCGGTGGCAGCCCCTTGCGTCGGATCGAGCACCGAAGCCCAGTCGGCATCGGCATCGAGCGCCCGGAACCCCGCACCGCGGAGCGGATCGGCGCGCGTGAGCGGATCGGAGCGCGTGAGCGGATCGGCGCCCGTGTGTCGTTCGGCGTGCGTGCGTTCCATGCCGCCGTAGGATAGGCGCGCCATGCCGAAGCGACGCCGCGGGATCCCCGCCGCCGACCTCGCCGCCATCGGCCGGCGGCGCGAGGCGCACCACGCCCGGTTCGAGGAGCTCGTCGACCGCGCGCTCGCAGGGATTCCGATGCCGTTCTCGATCGCGCTGCACGAGGTGGCGATCGTCATCGCCGACGAGCCTTCGCGCGAGCAGCGTCGCGAGGAGGGTCTCGCTCCCGACGAGACGCTGTACGGACTCTACGAGGGCGTTCCGCGGACGGAATGGGGCGCCGATGATGTGCCCTTCCCGAACTCGATCACGATCTTCCGTCTCCCGCTCGAGGAAGACTTCCCGGATCCGCTCGACCTCGAGGACGAGGTCCGGATCACGGTGGTCCACGAGCTCGCGCACCACCTCGGCATCGACGACGATCGCCTCGCCGAGCTGGGCGTGGACTGAAGGTCGCCGCCAACCCGTCAGAGGCCCGGGATCGGCGCCGCCTCCGCGATGAGCTCGCCGACCCGCTCGATCGCGACGTTGCCGCCGCTGAAGACGACGCAGACGCGGTCGCCGTCACGCAGCGGGATGCGACCGAGCAGGACCGCCGCGAGCCCCGCGGCCCCCGCGGGCTCGAGGACCTGCTTCATCCGTTCCGCCGCAAACCGCAGCCCGCCGAGGATCTCCGGGTCAGTGAGCGTCACGATCCCGGCGAGGTGGCGCCGCGCGAGGGCGAGCGTCCACTCGCCGGCGAACGGGGCGTTGAGGCCGTCGGCCACGCTTCCGGCCGTCACGGCGACGATCCCGTCCGCGGCCAGGGCGCTCGACAGCGCCGTGGAATTCGCCGGCTCGACGCCCCAGACCCGGGTCGCGGGCCGGCGCGTTGCCAGGGCAGTCGCGATCCCGGAGATGAGGCCACCCCCGCCGACGCCGACCACGACCACGTCCACGTCCGGGAGGTCCTCGAGGATCTCGAGGCCGACGGTCCCCTGTCCGGCGATCGTGACGGGGTGGTCGAACGGGTGAATGAACGTGAGGCCGCGTTCGTCGAGGACGCGCTCCATCTCCGCCCAGGCCTCGGCGGTCGTGGCGCCGTGGAGGATCACCTCGGCGCCGTACGCCCGGCACGCCTCCACCTTCGAACGGACGGCCGCCGCCGGCATCACCACCACCGCCCGGATGCCGGCGCGCCGTGCCGCCGTCGCGATGGCAGCCGCGTGGTTGCCCGCCGAGATCGCGATCACACCCGCAGCCCTCTCCGCGTCGTCGAGCAGCGCCAGCCGAAGGGTCGCGCCGCGGACCTTGAACGAGCCGGTCGCCTGGAGATGCTCCGCCTTCGCGTGCAGCGTCCCTCCCGCGAGGCGAACGCCGCTCGCCGATTCCGCCACCCGAGCCGCAGTGCTCGACGCCAGCAACGGCGTCCGCGCGACATGTCCGGCGATCAGCCGCGCGGCCTCGTCGAACGCCTCCGCCGGGATCGCGTGCCCGAGCGGGTCGAACATGATCGGCATCCCGCCCAGTATCGCCGACGGGCCGTGTTTCGGGCACCTCGCGGCCCGCGCCCCTGCACTGACGGCGGCCTATGCCCGTGCACCGACGGCGGCCAACGCCCGTGCACCGACGGCGGCACGAGACGACGGCGGCACGAGACGCACTTGCGTTGTTGCGCAAGTGATGAGATACTCCGCACGTGGTCACCGAGGAGCGCATCAACACCGACGCCGAGCGGCAGCGCGCCGCCTTGATCGGACGTGCGCTGGCCGACCCGAAACGGCTGTGCGTCCTCGAGACGCTTGCCGGCGGGGAGTTCTCCGTCTCGGAGCTCTCCGCGTGTGTCGGCTGCCAGGTGCCGAACATGTCCCAACACCTGGCGGTTCTCCGAAGCGCCGGGCTCGTCTCGACCCGTCGCGACGGAAGCACCGTCTACTACAGGCTCGCGGACCCGCGCGTCCTCGAAGCCTACCGTCTCATCCAGGGGCTGGCCGGTTAGGCCTGCCATCGCGCCCGCGCAGCCGGGAGAAAGGGTTCCCGACCGATGGTCGAGATCAAGCACGCAACCGACACCACCTTCGACGAGCTCGTCCTGAAGGCCGATCATCCGGTCATCGTCGACTTCTGGGCCGCCTGGTGCGGGCCCTGCAAGCTCGTCGCCCCGGAGCTCGAGAAGCTCGCCGCGAAGTACGACGGCGCCGTGAGCGTCGTGAAGGTCGACGTCGACGCCAACCCCGGCCTGAGCAAGGCCTTCAACATCATGAGCATCCCGACCATCGCGTTCTTCCCGGGTGAGGGCAAGCAACCGATGGGCGTCGTGGGCTTCCAGCCCGCCGACCAGCTCGAGCAGCGCTTCGGCCTCCCGACCTACGCGAAGCCCGCCGTCAGCTGACCCGTTCGCGCGGGCATCGGCTCCGCGCGCGTCCGCTGCACCCCAGGCATTCGCCGCTCGGGCACTTGCCACTCAGTCAATTCGCCGCTCGAGAGCCGCCCCGCTGGGTTCACCCTGGTGGGGCGGTTCGATTCCGAGTGGACAGACAACCTCCTGCCGGCAGTTACGGCCCGACCCGTCGAATCCATGCACCAGCCGCATGAATCCGACCGGGCCGTACATCAGACGCACGATCCGACCGGCCGAGACCCCGTCGGCGCCCTCGCGGGGTCGCGTCAAGGCTCTTCAGGGCAGATTTCTGGCTCCAGCCGGCCGACCCGTACGCCAGGTGCAAGATGTCGACGAGCGGACCAAGGGTCCCGCCTGCCGGGCGGCTGGATCGTGCATCCGCCGCAAGGCCGGCCGTCTCGGGCTGCCTCGTCGGGCCGCGTTGGCCCGCGGGCGGCGCGCTTCCCTCAGTCGGCCGGGTCCGCGCTGCCCTCGTCGTCGTCCGCGCCATCTTCGTCGTCGTCCGCGCTATCTTCGTCGTCGTCCGCGTCGTCGTCGTCCGCGTCGTCATCGCGGGCCCCATCCCCGTCGGGGCCCGGCAGACCCGAGAGCTCCGTATCGGCGCGCCGCCAGGCGCTCTCGAGCCAGGCAAGTGCGCGGTCACGCGTGTGCCCGTCGAGCGTCCGGGGCGCGAACCGGACCCAGCCGGGGCCCCGCGCGGAGGCCGTCGCATTCGGGGTCCGCAGTGCCGCAACGCCGACCTCGTCCCGGAGGCGGAACTCGGCCGCGCTCCCGGCACAGCTCGCGAACAGGACCTCGTCCAGGAAGTACTCGGTCCCCTCCCCGGTCGGCACCGCGGCCGCTCCCTCGAGTCGCGAGACGCCCTCGTCGAGAAGCGACCCGAGCGTCGGCCCCGTCATCGGGCCGCGGCGAGGATCACGTCAAGGTCGGCGGCGTGCTCCGCGTAGTGGTCGATCGTCTCGCCCGCGAAGAACGCCTGGACTTCGCCGTTCTTGAGCCAGCGCGACTCGGGCACGACAGTCAGGTGGCCGCGCAGCTCGCCGGCAACGGTGCGGGCGCGGGCCAGGACCTCGTCGAGCGGGAGTGCCCGCCAGGCCGCCACGGCCTCGGCGTTCATCTCGTCGCCCCGGGCGTTCCACTCGGCCTCGGCGCGCAGGCGCGAGGGACTCGTCTCACCGACGGCCAGCTCACGCGCCACCTGGAGCGCGACCTCCTGGCAGAAGACGAGGTGCCCCAGGAGGTCTCGTCCCGACCAGCGGTCCGGGCCGGCGATCGGCCGCTCGAGATCCTCGGGCGTCATGTTCAGGAGAGCCTCGTAGGAGCGCCAGGCGTCCCGTTCGTCCTCGAGGAAGGAGAGCGCATCGAAGTACATGACCCCGATGGTAGCCCCGTCGCGCCCGGCAGTCACGCCGCCGTTCCGGGGCCGTCATTCGGTCGGCCCGGGCGATTGTCAGACGCACGACCAATCCGCCGGCCGCCGGGCGCCGAACGGGTGGTAGAGTCACCCTTCGATGCAGGACCCGATGCCGAACCTACCGCCCGTCGATCCCGCTCGCGCGACCGACCAGTTCGCCGCGACGACATTCACGCCCGACCTCCTCGCGTCCCTCCTTGCCGACGGCGACGACGAGCTCGCTGCCTGGGCCCTCAGGAACGCCGTGGCCGAGCAGGGACGGGCGCCGGCCTTCGACGGGCTCCTCCGCGACGCGATGACGCTCGTCGGCGAGCGATGGCAGACAGGCCGCTGGACGGTCGCCGAGGAGCACCTGGCATCCCAGACGCTGCTCCGCGCGCTGGAGCGGATCCGGCCGACCCAGGGTCCCGAGGGTCGCGTCGGACCGCTGGCCGTCCTCGCGGGCGTCGCCGGCGAGCAGCACGGGCTCGGGCTCGCGTGCCTCGACCAGGTGCTGCGTGACGACGGCTGGAGCGTCGCGAACCTCGGGCCCGACGTGCCCCCGGCCGATCTCGCCCGCTTCCTGGCCCGCAACCAGGCGGCCCTGCTGGCGCTGACCGCGTCGCTCCCCGAGCGCGAGGCGTCAATCCGTGACGCGGTGGCGGCGGCCCGGGCCGAGCGGGCCGACCCACCTCTCCCGATCATGCTGGGCGGGGGGATCGTCGCGGACGCCGGCGTGGCGGCACGCCTCGAGGTGGACTTCCTGGCCGCGACGCTTGTCGATGCGGCCTCCTTCGCACGGACCGTCGCCGGGGCGCTGCCGGCCGACCCGGAGACCCTGCCGGACGACCCGGAGACCCTGCGGGCCGGCTCGGAGGCGCACCCAGCCGGGGCGAGTTAGATCGCGACCGGCTCTCGGTACTCCCCGAAGAACTCGCGAAGCACCCGGCACTGCTCGCCGAGCGTGGCGTAGGCGGCTGCGCAGCGAAGGAAATGCGGCATCAGGTTCGTCGCGGACGACTCCGGCGCCGCGGCCGCCTCGCGCAGCCCCGCCAGCGCCGCGGCCACTGCGGTCGCGTCCCGCTCGCGACGGGTGCGCTCGAGCCGAGCGAGGTGGCGTTCAAGCGAGCCTGCCGGAACCCGCAGGAGCGGCACCGCGAGCACCTCGTCGGGATCCACGTGCGCATTCATGCCCACGATCCGACGCTCTCCTGCGTCCACCTCGCGCTGGAAGCGGTAGGCAGCGTCCGCGATCTCGCGCTGCGGGTACCCCTGGGCGACCGCCGCGACCATCCCGCCGCGCGCGTCGATCTCGTCGAGGTAGCGCCACACCTCGCGCTCCGTCCGGTTCGTGAGCGCCTCGACGAACCAGCTCCCGCCGAGCGGGTCGATCGTGTTCGCGACCCCGGTCTCCTCGGCGATGACCTGCTGCTGCCGGAGCGCGAGCAGGGCGGCCTCGGCGGTCGGCACCGCCCAGGCTTCGTCGTAGGCGTCCGTGTGGAGCGACTGGGTCCCGCCGAGGACCGCGGCCAGGGCCTGGATCGCCACCCGGGTCAGGTTGTTGAGCGGCTGCTGCGGCGTGAGGCTGACGCCCGCGGTCTGGGTGTGGAAGCGCAGCCAGGTCGAACGCTCGTTCTCGGCCCCGTAGCGCGCCGTCATCAGCTTCCACCAGATCCGGCGGGCCGCCCGGTACTTCGCGATCTCCTCGAAGAAGTCGGCATGCGCGTTGAAGAAGAACGAGAGCCGGGGCGCGAATTCGTCCACTCGGAGCCCGCGGGCGAGCGCCGCCTCCGTGTACGCCATGCCGTCGGCGAGCGTGAACGCCAGCTCCTGGACCGCGGTGCTCCCCGCCTCGCGGATGTGGTAGCCGCTGATCGAGACGGTGTTCCAGCGTGGCAGCTCCCGGGTCCCGAACTCGATCGTGTCGGTGACCAGTCGGAGCGACGGCGCCGGCGGGAAGAGGTACTCCTTCTGGGCGATGAACTCCTTGAGGATGTCGTTCTGGAGCGTCCCTTCGAGCGCCGCCCGCGGCACGCCCCGCTTCTCGGCGGCTACGATGTACATCGCCCAGATCGGCGCCGCCGGCGAGTTGATGGTCATGGACGTGCTGACCCGGTCGAGCGGGAGCCCGTCGAGGAGCACCTCCATGTCAGCGAGCGAGGTGACGGCGACCCCGCACGTCCCAAACTCGCCCTCCGCCTCGGGATCGTCCGTGTCGTAGCCGTAGAGCGTCGGCATGTCGAAGGCGACCGAGAGGCCGGTCTGGCCAGCCGCGAGCAGGTCGCGGAAACGGGTGTTCGTGTCCTCGGCCGCGCCGAACCCGGCGAACATGCGCATCGTCCAGGCGCGCCCGCGGTAGCCCGTCGGGTGGATGCCCCGCGTGAACGGCGGCTCGCCCGGGAACCCGATGTCGCGGATCGGATCGAAGTCATTCCACCGACCGGCCCGGAGCGGCTCCCCGCGATGATCGACCGCGGTGGGGCCGCCTCCGCCGGGGGCGTCGCGCCGCGCCGGGTCGTCGCCGTCCGCACCCCGGGCGTCGCCGGATCCCGGCGGTGTCCAGTCCCATGGGCCGTAGAGGCGCGCCACCTCCACGTCCGAGATCGTGGTGAAGCGCGGCGAGCGCTCCGGCGCGCGCGTTCGCGCCGGGTCGAGCCGCTCGCGCTCCCAGGCGCGCTTCCGAGCCTGCCAGGTCATGCGCGCGATGCTAGCCCGACGGGCCCCAGGCGTCCATCGGGCGCGCCGGCGAACTCCACGACCGCTGCCGACCGGGTCATCCGAGGCAATCCTGGGCTCAGCGGAGCGCGGCGATCGCCGCCTGTACCTTCGACTCGCCGACGTCCGCGGCGATCACCACCTGGACCACGGCGCCGTCGGCCGACGGCCACACCACGATCGCCTGGTGCGAGTCGCCGTTGAGAAGGTTGATCCGGAATCCCGGCCGGCCGCCGACCTGCTCGTTCGTCGCGGAGACGACGGAGACCCGGCGGGTGGCATCGGCACCGGACTTGTACTCGTCCGCGAGGAGCCTGGCGCTCAGGCCCGGCGCGCGGAACACGGACAGCTGGAGCCCCGGCAGGGAGGTGCCCCCGGCCGGATCGATCGCCCAGATCCCGCCGCCGAACTGGGACTCGCGGATCCCCGCGTCCCACAGCGTCCCGAGGGTGGCTCTCGAGCAGAAGCGCCCGGAATCGCGGCTGTCCGCGACCTGGCCGTCGAGCGCGGCTGGGATCCGGGCCTCGAGGTCCGGGTAGGCGCCCTTCATCTCCTGGCGGTCGACCCCTCCGCATGGCGTGGTCGGGTCGAACGGAGGCGGAGCCGAGGAGCCCGTGCAGGCGACAACGATCAGGGCTGCCGCGACGAGCCCGGCGCCGCCGCGCGAGATGACGTTGCGCATACGTTCAGCGTACCCGGCGTCGTGCACGGCTGCCGCAGGTACGAAGGGCCGCTGGGGCCGCGGGCGCGACGGCGACGCGGCATCCGGTGCAGGCGGTCACCTGGTACGACGGTCCGGGGCCGGTGCCCGAACGCCTCCGACGATTGTCGGGCCCCGAACCGGGACGGAGGTCGCATTGCCACGAGCGGCGAGGAGGCCTACCTTCCATCTGCAGCCGTCGGCGCGAGCCACCGGGAACAACCTGGGGCGTCGGCCACGGCCCGGAGCGCCGGGACACACCAAACTTCGAGGACGCCGCGGGGAGCGTCATTGGGTGGCCCCTGGGGCTTCGGGCACGAGTCGAGTAACCACGGATCTCCGGCCAGCAGGCCCGGTCCGCGACGGTGGCTGTGGACTCATCGGGCCGCGGACCTATCCCGCGGATCCTCTCGCGGCAGCTTCACGGGGACGCCGATCGGCGTCCCCGTCCTCATGCTCGGCGGGTCCCGCAACGTCCTCGGACGCAGCGGCGGAGGAGGGCGCCGAAGCATGCTCGGCTGGAGATTCCGGCTGGTTCGGATCCGGGCACCCGGCGTCTGCCATTGCTCGCCGCCCGGCCCCGGCCGCGTGGCGGCGGAAGCGCTCGTCCAGGACGACCCGGGCGGCGGCCACGAGATCCGGGTCGCGCGTGATCGTGCGCTCGAGCCATTCCAGGTAGGTCGGCTCCAGGGCCTCGATCTCCTCGAGCGTGCGCCCGTGGAACTTGCCGAAGACGATCTCCGTCCCGAGCGCTGCATCGAGGCTCGGCAGAGGCCGACGGGATGCGCGGCGCGCCCGGACGCGCTCCAGGGGACCGGTCGGGTCCGACGCACGCGGCTCCTCCACTTCGCCCCACGTCGCCCGCCGAAGGGCGCTCGGGGCACGCGGCCGGTGCCGGTAGCCACCGCCCGCCGGGGTCGTCGTCGCGTTATGCGGCCGGAAGAGGTGCGTCGTGTCGAGCCGGGCGGTGACCGGCCGGGTGGGCGGCGGAGGCGGCGGGCCGCTGGGACGCGCGGCGTCGGGCGCGGACTGGGCCGGCCCCGTGCCGCCGGCGCTTCTTGCGCCACCCGCCGGGCCGGACGCCGAGCCCGAAGAGCGGCCCGCGCCGGAGCGCAGCGCCTGGTAGGCCGCGTTGATCTCCGCCATCCGGCGCGTGGCATCCCGGCGCTCGGTCGCATCGGCCGCGAGGTCGGGGTGGTGCTCGCGGGCCAGGCGCCGCCAGGCTGCCTTCACGGTGGCCTGGCTGGCATCCCGGCTCACCCCGAGCACGTCGTGGGGGTCGCGCTGGGCCATCACACCATCCTAGCCGAGCGGGGCGGTACCCTTCGGCGATGCGCACATCCCGCAAGGTTCTCGTGGGGCTCGGCGCCGCGGTCGTCGCTCCATCCGTCGCGGCCTACCGGTTTGCCGTCGAATATCGCCGCCGAGCGGGATTCCCGGCGCGCCGGCCGGCGCTCGAGACCCCCGACGCATACGGCCTGCCCTTCGAGGTCGTGGCCGTCGCGTCCGAGGCCGGGTCGCTGCCCGGCTGGTTCATCCCCGCACCAGGGGGCCGGCCCGCACCGGCGGTCGTGCTCGTCCACGGCTGGGAATCGAACCGCGCCCGGATGCTCCCGAACGCCGCGTTCCTGCACGCAGCGGGCTTCGCCGCGCTCCTCTTCGACGTTCGCGGCCACGGCGACAACCGGCCGGAGTCGCTCCCCATCAGCGGCGCCGAGTTCGGGGCGGACACTCGTGCGGCCGTCGCGCTGGCGGCGGCCCGGCCGGACGTCACGTCTGTCGCGGTGCTGGGGCACTCGATGGGCGCGATCGGGGCGGCAATCGCGGCCGCCGGCGATCCGCGGATCGCTGCCCTCGTCACCACGGCCGCGCCAGCCGATCCGCGGCGCCTGACGAGGCGAACGTTCCAGCTCGCCGGGCTGTCGATGCCGGGCTTCGTGGCGCAACCGTTGGCCGCCCTCACGACCCGCGTCTACCTGCGGCCCCGCGGCCACGCGCCGTCTGCAGTCAGCGCGGCCGCGGCGGTCGCCCGGTATGCGGGCCCGATCCTCATCGTCCACGGCGCGCTCGACGAGATCGTCGGGCCGGACCACGCGGATCGCCTCGATCGGGCGGCCCGGCGCGTCGCAGGCCGCGAGGTCGAGCTCCTGATCCTGCCGGAGGGCCGCCATCGCTGGCTCTACGAGGACGCGGCGTACCGCGGGCGCATCGCCGCCTTCCTTGCGCGCAACCTCGCCGGCGCCCCGGAGCCGGACCTGGCGGCCGTCCGTGCCGTCGCTGCCCACGTGCAACGCCCACCGGACACCGACGGGTCGCTCAGCGCGCTCGACGGAGAGGCGAGCTCCGAGCCCGACCCCCGCAACCCGGAAGCAGCCGAGCTCGGCCTCGTGGGACCCTGAAAGGCCGATTCGAAACAGGCCGATTCGCACACCACCAACCCACCCCTCGCAGACTGGAGGCGCTCGCATGGAACCGGCCCTGGGCACCTGGGAAGCGATCGACTCGCTTCGTGTCGTCCGCGCGTTTGCGGATCGGCCGCTGGAGCCTGCGGCGCTCGACCGAATCCTGAATGCGGGTCGACGCGCAGGCAGCTCCAAGAACGAGCAGCGTTGGGCGTTCATCGTGTGCGACGACCGCGCGCACCTGCGCGAGCTTTCGACCGTCGGGCCGTATGCCGGCCACCTCGCGGGCGCGGCGGCCGCGATCGCGCTCGTGAGCCCCGACCCGCGCGCCGAGGGCGCCCCGCTCTCGATCGCGTTCGACCTCGGCCGCGCGGCCCAGAACATGGTCCTCGCCGCGTGGGAGCTGGGCGTGGGCAGCGTACCGGCCACCGTCTACGAGCATGCGCGGGTGTCCGAGCTGCTCGGCCTTCCCGACGGCATGGCGTGCGAATACCTGCTCTCGTTCGGCTACCCCGCCGACGAGTCGGCCCTGACCAGGCCGAAACGGGCGGGCGGCCGGCGGGCGCTGGCCGAGCTCGTGCACGAAGAGCGCTGGTAACGCGTCGACGGCTCCGGGCCACGCGGGCGGTGGACCGACTGCCGCTCGCGGCTATGCCCCCCGGACCTCCGATGCGGCGCCGCCGCCCCACATCGTCTCGGGGTCCGCCGAGTCGAGGTCCAGGCCCGGATCCCCCCCGGGCAGCTCGGGCGCGGGCGCGCCGGCCGCCACGTAGGACGCGAATGCCGCCTCGAGCCCCTGGTCTCGCTGCGCCCGCTCGGAGAGGAGCCACTTGTGCTCGAGCAGGTCGCAGTACGCCTGGAGCGGATCGCGGCCGGGGCCGATGACCTTCTCGAGCCTGCCCAGGTATGGCTGGAGGACCTCCCCCTGCCAGCGGGCCGCGCCCTCGGGCGACGACACGGGCCGCTGCTCGAAGAACGTCAGCCAGGCGCGGTATTCCCGGAGATCATTGAGCAGGAGCCTGGCCTGGCCTTCGAGCGCCACGATGCCCGTCCGCCGATCCAGCTCCCGGGCGTGGAAGTCGCGCTGGGCGACAGCCGTCCGGAGGCGGACCTTCCCGCCGGCGCCGGGAAGCAGCTCGATCTCGCCGATCGCGAAGCCGAGGTCGTTGAGCCGCCGGATGTGGGCCTGGATCGCGAACCGGTCGCCGGCCAGGATCTCGACCTGGCCGTGGAGCTCCTGCCAGAGGCCGGAGTACCGCTGCCTGACCGACTCGGCCGCGGCAATCTGCTCGTCCATCGCGTCCGGCCGACCCTGGAACGCGGCGAGGTCGGCGAGGCCGAACGCGACGTTCTCGACGAGGACGTCGAGGTCGTAGCTGCGCTGGCCGTCCGAGAGCGAGGCGTACGTCTCGCTGGTCTCGGCGTCCACCAGGTACGCCTGGATCGTTCCGCCGTCGCGCCGGAAGAGCGTGTTCGCCAGCGAGCAATCGCCCCAGTAGATGCCGCCCCGGTGGAGGTCCACGAGGAGCGACGCCATCGCATCGAGAAGCCGGTCGCGGTAGCCGCCGGCCGCCAGCGGGACGCGCATCAGCAGCCGCCGGTACTGGAGCGAGTGGCGGAGATACTCGGTCACCAGGATCGCGGTGCCATCGTGCGCCCGCTCCGCGATCCCGATGGCGCGAACGGAGGGCAGCGCGAGCGTCTCGAGCCGGACGAGCAGCTCGTACTCGTGGCGCGCGGTGTCGATCGATTCCTCCTTGAGGGCGTACACCGTCTCGTCGACCACCACGAAGCGCACGAGGTGGCGCGACGGGCCGACGGGCAGCGCCCGCAGGACGGCCCGGTCGGCGCGCCAGCGCGCCAGCGGCAGCTCCCACGGCAGTGCGAGGAGCGGCTCCGACGCGACCCGGAGTCGAAGGTGTGGAAAGGACTCGCCCGGCGGCGTGCTCAGCGCCGCTTCCGGAGGTACGTGGTGACCGAGGCGTCGTATCCCGCGGCTTCGAAGAGGCGCCTGGCGCCGGGCCGGTGATGGCCGGCGGTCACCTCGAGGAACGCGGCGTCGATCCCCTCAGCGATGGCCTCCGCCTCGGCCATCAGGGCGCCCCCGACACCACGGCCCCGCACGCCCGGGGCCACCACGAGCGCCATCACGCGGACGACGTGGTCGTCATGCTCGAAGCGAGGGATCACCTGGCAGGCGACGAAGCCCGCACGCTCGCCGCCGGCCTCGGCGACGCGGACCGGGCATTCGCGTTCGATGTAGCGCTCGAGGCGGCGCACGATATCGGTCGCCCCGGCGGGATAGCCCTCGTCGGAGAGGAGGCCCGCGATCCATTCGGCATCGTCCGGGCCGGCGTCCCGGAAGGTGAGCGTGGCACGTTCGATCATCCTTCGATGGTACCGCGTTGGCCCGGTGCCGGGCCTCCCGCCGCGTCCCCGCCCGTCGCGGGGCAGCCCGTCGGGTCCGGCACGAGGATCAGCGTCGGGCTCGAGGCGGGGGCTTCGGCGATCGCGAACGCCGGACCGAACGGACCCGTCCCGGCCCGGCACCGGACCCGAAGCGCGTCGAGGCGGGTCCGCGTGACGGCGATGGCCTCCGCGGCGACCGCGACGTAGAGAACAGCCGGCCCCTCGCCATGACGCGCGAGCGCGGCGGCGAGGCGTCCTTCGGTGTCGGGCTCGAGGAGCACGATGGTGAATGGGTCGTTGGTCGCCGCGCCGTCGGGCAGGGTCGCGGCTGCCCGGTCGGGTCGCCCGAGCAGCGCGGAAGCGCCGACGAGCGAGTCCCGGTGCGCCGCCTTCCAGCGTGTGCCCGGCCACGCGGCCGCGGCCCGCTCGTGGTCGACTGTCGCCCAGCCCAGCGCGAGGAAGCGAGCGCCCTCCGCGGGCGCGCTCGGCGGGGCGCCACCGGCCGGGATGTTCGCGTCGGCCGGGATGTTCGCGTCGGCCGAAGCGGCCTCCGTCGGGGTTCTCGCGTCGGCCGCGGTCCGCGTGCCGGGCGGGATGCTCGTGTCGGCCGCGCCGACTGCCAGCCGGTCAGCGTCTCGGCCGGATCCGGACGCGACCTCCACGATCTCGACTCGGAGCCCGCCGACCTCGAGCGGGCGGCCCGAGGGGACGTCGATCCCGAGAGCCGCGCCCAGCACCGAACGGATCCGCCCGCCGTCATTCGCCACCCACCGGACGTAGATCGGCGAGCCAGTCATCGGACGGAGCCGAAAACCGGCGGATCGGTCCGCGGCGTATCGAGCCGCATGATGCGCGCCGGCCGTCGCGGGACGGAGAGCCGGAAGGCATTCGACATCGAACTGGAAGGAATCCCCATGCGTCGAACCCTGATCACCGGCCTGGCCCTCTCCGCGAGCCTCGCGCTCGCCGCCTGCGGCAGCTCCGCGAGCCCGACTGCCGCGCCACCCAGCGCGGCCGCGGCCGCCAGCGCGGCGGCGAGCGCGGCCGCGGCCGCCAGTGCCGCGGCCGCCAGTGCCGCTGCCAGCCCCGCCGCGGCTGCCAGCGCGGCCGCGGCGGCGGGCGACGCGGTCACGATCCAGAACTTCGCGTTCGCGCCGGCGAGCCTGACCGTGAAGGCGGGCGGGTCGGTGACCTGGACCAACAAGGACAGTGCCGGACACAGCGTGAAGTGGGACGACGGCGCGGCCGGCAGCGCGACGCTCGCCACGGGCGCCACGTACTCGCGGACGTTCGCGACGGCTGGCACCTTCACGTATGTCTGCGGGATCCACGCGAGCATGCACGGCACGATCGTCGTCAACTAGTCGCGAACCTCCGCCGGGGAGCCCGGCGCGCTCCAGCCGCGACGCCCGACGGCCCGCACGGCGGTCAGGCGTCGCGTCGCGCGACCAGGAGCGTCGCGTCCGAGGGCAGCGGGATCTCGTCTGGCTCGGGCAGGCCCGCAGCCCGGAACAGCTCGGCATGCTGGGCGACGGTCCGCAGCCGCGCCCCGTGGAACAGCTCGTCGAGCGCGACGCCCGCGATCAGCTGCCCGTGGAGGCTCGCGTACTCCTCGAGCTCGTCGGGCAGGCACCAGCCCAGGACGATGAGCCTGCCCCCGGGTCGGAGCGCCCGCCACGCAGCCTGGAGCGCCACGACGGGGTTCGGCACTTCGTGGAGGGCATGCTGGAAGTAGGCCAGGTCGAACGACCCGACGTCGAGCGCCTCGTCCACCTCGCGCGCCTCGATCCGGATCCGCGACCGCAGGCCCGCGCGCTGCACGAGCTGGATCGCGCGGGTCACGGAATCGGGTTCGGGTTCCACGCCGACGAGCCGCGCGTGGGGGAAGCGGCGTGCCATGGCCGCCAGCCACCGGCCACCGCCACAGTGCAGGTCGACCACGTCGATCCCGAGGGCGAGGGCCGCAACGAGGTCCGGGAGCGCGGCGAGCACCTCTTCGAAGAAGACCGCGATGTCCTGGCGAGTCAGTGCCTCGATCGCGCGGTAGTAGCGGGGCGGCCGCGAGGCGACCGGTGAGCCCGTGCGCAGGTACTCGGCCATCCGGTCGTAGTCGAGGCTGGCCGTCACCGTGTAGGTGAACTGCCCGCCGAGGTACGCGGTGCGATCCTTGTCGAGCAGGATCGATGCCACGTCCGGGTCCACGCTGACGCGGGAGCCGTCATCGGCGATGAGGTCGGACGCATAGGCGGCGTCGCACCAGGCGGAGATCGGCTCGGCCGCCGCGGAAGCGGCGAAGGCGAGCTCGGCACGCGTGAGCCCGTTCGGCCCGGCTTCCCGGAGGCGGGCGAACAGTCCCAGCTCGATCCCGAGCTGGATGATCCACGCCCGGTAGAAGCCGGTGAGGCTGGCGACGAGATCATCGAAGCGGTCGTCGAGCGGCATCGTGCCCCGATTGTCGCACGCACGGCAGGCCACGGGAATGGCCCTGTCGCCGGAGCCCGGCAGCGGGAGGCCGGTGCGGCTGGCATCCTTCCCGGATGGCAACCGCTGTCCACCGCACCCTCGGCGCACCCGGTGCTCACGTCGCGCTCGCCCTCGGCGCCCTCTATGTCGTGTGGGGCTCGACGTACCTCGCGATCCGCGTCGCCGTGGGGACGATCCCGCCATTCGCGCAGAGCTCCATCCGCTTCCTGATCGCGGGCACGATCCTGTTCCTCGTGACGTCGCCCGGCCGCGGCGGCGAGCCACGCCCGAGCCGCCGCGAGTGGCGGGACGCGGCGATCATCGGCGGCTTCCTGCTGGTGGGCGGCAATGGCCTGGTGGCGCTCGGGGAGACGACGGTGCCGTCGGGGATCGCGGCGCTCCTCATCGCCACGCTCCCGCTCTGGGTCGCGATCCTCGGCCGGCTCTTCTTCGACCTCCGCCTGTCGCGCTCGACCGTCGGCGGGATCGGGCTCGGCCTCGCCGGGGTCGCCGTCCTCGTGGGCCCGACCGGCGGAAGCGCGCCAGTGGACCCGGCTGGGGCGCTCATCCTGCTCGGCTCACCGATCCTGTGGGCGACCGGCTCGCTCTACAGCGCGCGGGCGCACCTGCCGGCGCGGCCGCTCGTCGGGGTCGCGATGCAGATGCTCTGCGGCGGGGTCATGCTCGGGGTGGTCGCGATCGCCACGGGCGAGGCGGGCCGATTTCAGCCGGCTGCCGTCACCACGGAGAGCCTGGCGGCCCTCGCCTACCTCGTCGGCGTCGGATCGCTGGTCGGATTCACGGCGTACGCATGGCTTCTGCGAGTAGCCCCGCTCCCGCTCGTGGCGACCTACGCCTACGTCAACCCGATCGTGGCCGTGGCGCTTGGTTCGGTGATCCTGGGCGAGTCCGTGACGCCCCGCACGCTGGTCGCCGGGGTGATCATCATCGCCGCGGTGGCGATCATCGTCTGGACGCGCGGCCGCGAGCCGGTGCCGCCCCGCCCGGAAGAGGTGGTCGAGGCCACCTGAGGCGCGGGCACGTGCGGTCGCCCGGCGACCGAGGCCGCGCCAGGCGACCGAAGCCGGCCCAGGCCTCCGTCACGGGCGCGCACGCTGCGAGAGGAAGAAGAGCGCGGCCATCGACGGGACGACGAGGATCGCCCCGACGACCAGGCTCACGAGCAAGGCGACGAGCGTCGCTTCGCCGGCCGCCGCCTGCCCGATCGTGAGAGACCCCACGAGCAGGTGTGGGTACTGGGCGACGGCCCAGCCCCACAGGACGCTCCCGACGGCGAGGCCTGCCGTCGCGCGCGCGGCGCCGAACCGGCGCTGGTAGAGCAGCCCCAGCGATCCGATACCGGCGAACGCGGACAGGATGACGACGGGAAGGGCGCGCGCGACGAGCCCGTCATACAGGGCGGGAGCGTCGCGCGAGAGCACGCCGATCCCCAGCATCGCGACGACCCCAACCGCCGTTCCCATGCCGAGGGCGCGGGCCCGGAACGCGTCGGCGAGCGCCGGGTCCCCCGTTCGACGGGCGTCCGACGTGAGATATACCGCCGCGAGATACGCACACATCCCGACGGCCAGCGTCCCGCCGAGGACGGACGTCGGGTTGAGCCAGCTGCCGACCGGGTCGCCCGCGGCGTTGCCCGGCGGGACGCGTCCCGAGGCGATGGCGCCGGCGATCGCCCCGAGGAAGAACGGCGTGATGATCGACGAGAGCCCGAACAGGATGCCGAACAGACGCTCCAGCCGCGGGTCGTCCACGGACTTGCGGAAGATGAAGGCCGATCCCCGCAGGATCACCCCGATCGCCACGGCGGTGAGCGGGACGTAGAGCGTCGAGGCGACCGCCGCGAAGACCGGGGGGAACGCGGTCCACACGACGACAAGGGCGAAGATCAGCCAGACGTGGTTGGCCTCCCAGACCGGGCCGATCGTGTCCTCGACCAGCGCCCCGATCCGGTCGGCGCGCCGGCCGCCGCGGAGGAGATCCCAGAACCCCGCCCCGAAGTCGGCGCCGCCGAACAGCGCATAGGCCGTCAGGCCCGCCCACAGCAGGACGAGGACCGCGTCGGCGGCGGTCACGCGATGGGCTCGGCGGGCGCCGGCCTGAGGGTCCGGCGAAGGACGAAGACGGTGCCGATCGTCAGCGCCACGTACACCCCGAGGAGCGTGAAGAGCCCGATCGGGAGGCCGCGGGCCACCGTGACCGCCTCATCGACCCGCATGACGCCATACACGATCCAGGGCTGCCGGCCAAGCTCCGTCACGACCCAGCCGGCCTCCATCGCGACAGCCGCCGCCGGGCCAGACACGATGGCGCCGAGCAGGAACGCACGAGCGCCCGGCAGGCCGCGGCGGCGACGCCAGCTCCAGGCGAGCCACACGCCCAGGCCGAGCATGAAGAACCCGATCGCCACCATGACCTGGAACGCGACGTGGACGGGCAGGACCGGCGGCTGCTGGTCCGCCGGGACCGTGTCGAGCCCCTGGACGAGCGCGTTCGGGTCGCGGAACGCGAGCAGCGAGAGCCCGTCCGGGATCTGGAGCGCGAAGCGCATCTGGCCGTCGATCGGGATGCCGCCGATCGAGAGCGGCGCCCCGCGCTCCGACTGGTACAGGCCCTCGATCGCCGCGAGCTTGATCGGCTGGTTCGTGGCGAGGAACTGGGCGGCCGCGTCCCCGACCACGACCTGGGCCGGGGTCACGAGCGCCCCGAGCGTGAAGGCGACGAGGAATCCTGTCCGGTGCACCCGCGATCCCGCATCGCGCCAGAGACCCCAGGCATGGCCGGCGGCGATGCCGAAGCCGGTCACCATCAGCGCGGCGAGGATCATGTGGGTCGTCTCGACCGGCGTCGCCGGGTTGAAGATGGCGGCCAACGGGTCGACGCCGGTGACGACGCCGTCGGTGAGCACGAAGCCGACGGGCTGGTTCATCCAGGCGTTCGCCGTCACCACGAACCAGGCCGAGGCGACCCCGCTGATGACGATCGGGACGCCGGTCAGGAGATGGATGCGTGGCGGCAGGCGATCCCAGCCGTAGAGGTAGATCCCGATGAAGATCGCCTCGATGAAGAAGGCGACCCCCTCGATCGCGAAGGGAAGTCCCATGACCGATCCGAATGTCTCGATCAGGCGCGGCCAGAGGATCCCCATCTCGAACGACAGGATCGTGCCCGAGACGGCGCCGACCGCGAACAGGACGCCGAGGACTTTCGCCCATCGGTGGGCCAGCTCGTCGTAGACGGCCCCGCCGCCCCGCTGGGCGCGGAACTCCGCGACCAGGATCAGCAGCGGCAGACCCACGCCGAAGCAGGCAATGACGATGTGCCACGCGAGCGAGAGTGCCATCTGGGCACGAGCCGCCCAGAGGTCGGGCTGGTCGACGATGGCGAAGATGTCGAACAGGTTCATCCTGTGGGCTGCCTCATCGGACTCTGTACGGGGCGATAGCTTGGCCCCCCCTGGTCCGGGCCGGGCGCCCGGCCACCGGCCCTCGCGTGCCTCGCGTCACGATACCCGAGACCTCGGGCCGGTCGCTCGGCCCACGCGGCGCTACGCTGTAGCCGCGGACCGGCAATCACGCCGGTGGCCCGCGCCGGCGTGGCCCGGCACCCCAGGACCGGAGACCCGCACCATGACGAACGATTCCCTCCACACCATGGGCCAGCAGCACGGACGCCGGTCGTGGGCCGAGCCGTGGAAGATCAAGATGGTCGAGCCGCTCACCGTGACCGTGCGCCCGGAGCGCGAGGCGGCCCTCCGCGAGGCCGGCTACAACACGTTCCTGCTTCGCTCGGACGACGTCTACATCGACCTCCTGACCGACTCCGGAACCTCGGCCATGAGCGACCGCCAGTGGGCCGGGATGATGCTGGGCGACGAGGCCTACGCGGGCAGCCGCAACTACTACCACCTCGAGGAGGCCGTCAAGCGCTACTACGGGTACACGTACCTCGTGCCCACCCACCAGGGCCGCGGCGCGGAGCACCTGATCAGCCAGGCGCTGATCGAACCGGGCGACCACGTCCCGGGGAACATGTACTTCACGACGACGCGACTCCACCAGGAGCTGGCCGGCGCCACGTTCCACGACGTGATCATCGACGAGGCCCACGACCCGACATCGCTCCATGCGTTCAAGGGCAACATGGACCTCGCCAAGCTGCGGGCGCTCGTCGCGGAGGTCGGCGCCGCGAAGATCCCGTACGTGTCGCTGGCAGGCACGGTCAACATGGCCGGCGGCCAGCCCGTCTCGATGGCCAACGTGCGGGAGCTCCACGCGTATTGCGCCGACCTCGGAATCAAGCTGCTCCTCGATGCGACGCGAATGGTCGAGAACGCGCTCTTCATCCAGGAGCGCGAGGAGGGCTACGCCGACCGCACGATCGCCGAGATCCTGCTCGAGTTCTGCAGGTACACCGACGGCGCCTGGATGAGCTCCAAGAAGGACCACCTGGTCAATATCGGTGGATGGCTGGCCGTCAACGACGTGGACACCTTCGAAGAGCTGCGCAACCTCGTGGTGGTCTACGAGGGGCTCCACACGTATGGCGGGATGGCCGGGCGCGACATGGAGGCGCTCGCGATCGGCATCTCCGAGGCGGTCCAGGACGACCACGTCCGCTCGCGCGTCGGCCAGGTCCGCTACCTCGGCGAGCTGCTGACCGAATGGGACATCCCGATCGTCCAGCCGATCGGCGGCCACGCCATCTTCCTCGACGCGAAGCGCTTCTACCCGCACCTCGCCCAGGACGTCTTCCCGGCCCAGACGCTCGCCTGCGAGCTCTACCTCGACTCCGGGATCCGCTCGATGGAGCGTGGGATCGTCTCGGCCGGCCGCGACCCGGAGACCGGGGACCACAAGCGTCCAAAGCTCGAGCTCACTCGGCTCACGATCCCCCGCCGGGTCTACACGCAGGCCCACATGGACGTCGTGGCCGAGTCCGTGAAGGCCTGCTTCGACGCGCGCGACAGGGCCACGGGCCTCCGGATGGTCTACGAACCGAAGTACCTCCGCTTCTTCCAGGCCCGTTTCGAGCCGATCGCGTAGGGATCGGGCGGCGGCTGACCGCGGCAGCCCCCGAGCTGCGACTCGAACGCTCGACACGGGCGGGAGCTCGTGTTGGACCTCAAGAATACAGTGTCGTACACTGTCATCTATGAGCGAACGACCGGCACCCAAGCGTGCTTTCCGCGAGGTCCGGAGCTTCCGGCTGACCCAGGACGTGGTCGATCGGCTGGACCGCTACGCCGCGACCGTCGGGTCAAACCGGACCAGCGTGGCCGAGCGATTTCTCGAGGAGGCCCTGCGACTCGTCGAGCACCCCGGGATCGTGTTCCGCGATGGCCCAGCCGGACGCCGGGCCGGGCTGGCCGCATCGGGTCTCGACGTCTGGGAGGTCGTGGAGACGGTAGCCGCCAACGGCGACAGCATTCCACGGGCGGCGGCGTACCTGGAGATCTCCCAGCCGCTCATCAGGATCGCGATGCGGTACTACGCGGCCTACCCGCAGGAGATCGACGCGTGGAGCGCGGCAAACCGGGCGGTGGCCGATCGCGAGCTCGAGCTCTATCAACGCCAGCACCCCGAGGTCTGATGAGGCTCCTTCTCGACGAGCACCTCTCCCCACAGATCGCGGTCCAGTTGCACCTGCGGGGTCACGACGTCGTCGCGGTCGTCGAGCGGCCGGACTTGCATCGTGCGGCAGACGCCACGCTCTGGGAGGCCGCTCGAAGGGAGCATCGGGTGGTTGTCACACACGACGTGGACGACTTCGTGCGATTGGCGCGGCGCGATGCAGCGGTCGGGAAACCTCATCCCGGAGTCGTCCTGCTGCACCGGCGTTGGTTCTCCCGCGGCGACGGCGATGTCGGGCGCCTGGTGATCGCGCTCGGAGCGCTGCTGGCAGCGAACCCGACCGACGAACCCGTCGCGGGGCTGGTCACGTGGCTCAAGGACGCCCAGGGCAACCTGCGAGATCCGGCGACACCGAACGCCTGACGGCCGCGCCTCCGGGCTCGTCAGCGCGCCAAGCGCCGCCGAAGCAGTGCCGCTTCTCCCGCGAGGAGCACGCCGCAGGCTCCGGCGAGAGTCAGTCCGAACGCCCCTGCACGCCAGTTGCCCTTGACGAACCCGCCGAACAGGAGGTGCCAGGCGCCGAACAGGAACGCGGCCGCGAGCAGCGCCGTGACGGCGCCGCCGGCCAGGATCGTCGCGCGCCGGCCGCCGCTCCCGGTCGTCCAGGCTGCGCCGATCTGGCGACGAATCGCGGCGGCGTAGTGGCCGACGTCCGCGATCCTGGAGTCGCCGGATCCCTCGTCGCTCACTGGCCGGCCCCGCCGAGCGCCGGCCAGCGCTCGAAGCCCTGCGCTGGGAAGGGCTCGCAGCGGATCGGCCGGTCTTCGCGGTACCCAAGGGCGTAGTCGGCCTGGATGAGCGTGTGGAGCTGGCTCGTGCCCTCGTAGATCACCGCGGCCTTCGAGTTGCGCAGGTAGCGCTCGACGGGGAACTCGTTGCTGTAGCCGTTCGCGCCGTGCACCTGGATGGCATCGAGCGCGGCCGCCACGCTGTGTTCCGTCGCGTGCCACTTCGCCAGCGACGTCTCGCGCGTGTTGCGCACGCCGTGGTTCTTCAGCCAGGCCGCACGCCAGACGAGGAGCCGCCCGATCTCCGTCCCCGCGGCCATCTTGGCGATCATCTGCTTGACGAGCTGGTGCCGGCCGATCTCCTCGCCGAACGTCTCCCGCTGGTGGGCGTACGCGACGCTCGCGTCCAGGCAGGCCTGCGCGAGTCCGACCGCGCCCGCCGCGACCGTGAAGCGGCCCTGGTCGATCGCGCTCATCGCGACGAGGAACCCCTCGCCCTCTTCGCCGATCCGGTTCTCCGCCGGCACGACCACGTTGTCGAGGGTGACGAGGCCGGTATTCCCGGCACGGATCCCCAGCTTGCCGTGCAGCGTCCCCGTCGTCAGGCCTGGCATCCCCCGCTCGAGCATGAAAGCGGTCACCCCGCGATGCTTCCTCCCGCGATCGACCGTCGCGAAGAGCAGGATGTGGTCCGCGAGGTCCGCCAGGCTGATCCAGATCTTCGAGCCGTTGAGGACGTAGGCCTCGCCGTCGCGCCGGGCCGTGGTCTGCAGGCTGGCAGCGTCGGTCCCGGCGCCAGGCTCGGTCAGCGCGAACGTCGCGAGCTTGGCGCCCTGCGCCTGGGGGATCAGCCAGCGGCGCCGTTGCTCGTCGCTCCCCCACTGGAGCAGCGCCAGCGAGTTCAGGCCGACGTGGACGCTCATGACTACCCGGAAGGCCGTGTCCGCGCGTTCCAGCTCCTCGCACAGGATCGCGAACGAGACGAAGTCCATACCGGACCCGCCCCACGCTTCCGGGATCGGCGCGCCCAGGTAGCCGAGCTCGCCCATCTTCGCGAAGACCTCGGGATGCGCCTCGCCCTGCTCGTCCCATATCCGGATGTTCGGCAGGATCTCCGTCGCCACGAACTCGCGGACGGAGTCGCGGACCAGGCGGTTCTCGTCGCTCAGGCTGAAGTCGATCACGCTGTTACTCCGCGGGTGGCTGGAGGGGTTTGACCGACATCGTCGCACGCGGCGCGGAGCTCGGCGCGACGGCGACGCCCCCCGGTGCGACGGCGACGGCTCGGCCCGGCGCGACATCCCCCGGCGCCCCGGCGCGACGGCCATGCCCCCGGCGCGACATCCCCGGCTTGGCGTGCCATCCGCGCGACCTTCGGCACCCCCGGCTCCCGGTCCGCGCCCGATATACTCGGGGCAGGTCCGCCGCAGCCCGCCCGAGTGACGCGGCCCGGCCGGCGACGTACCCGAGGACCCGCCCCATGGAAACCGTGACCGCGCCGGCCGCCTCCGGCCTGAATTCGGCCGCCTCCGGCTCGAATCCGACTGCCTCCGGACTGGACCTCGCCGCCCTCGCCGAGGCGAACCTGACGCCTGTCCTCGGCCGCTTCTTCGAGCGATCGTGGGCGCGCGGCGAGGGCCACCGCCTCTACGACACGGACGGCAACGCCTGCCTGGATTTCGCGAACGGGATCGCGGTCAGCGTCCTGGGTCACGGCCACCCCGCGGTGACGGCGGCGATCCACGCCCAGGTCGACCAGTTGATCGCGCCGTGCGCGGCGATGGGCTACGCGGAATCGACCGTCCGCCATGCGAAGCTCCTCGCCGAATTCCTGCCGGAGCCGCTCGATTCGATCTTCTTCATGAACTCGGGCTCGGAGGCGATCGAGGCGGCCATCAAGCTCGCCCGCCGCGTCACGGGGCGGCCCGGGATCATCGCCTTCCGGGGCGGGTTCCACGGCCGCACGATCGGGGCCGCGAGCATCACGAGCTCCAACATCAACTACCGGCGCGGCTACGAGCCGCTCCTGCCGGGCGTCTACCTCAGCCCCTTCCCGTCGGCCTACCGCGACTTCGCGGGCGACGAGGCGCGGGCGGTCGAGGTCTCCCTCAAGCACCTGCACGATCTGCTCGCGACCACCATCCCGCCCTCCGCGGTCGCCGCGATGATCCTCGAGCCGGTCCAGGGCGAGGGCGGCTATATCCCCGCGCCGCCGGCGTTTCTCCAGGCGCTGCGCGCGATCTGCGACGAGCACGGCATCCTGCTGGTCGCGGACGAAGTCCAGGCGGGCTTCGGGCGGACCGGGAAGATGTGGGCGTTCGAGCACGCCGGCATCGTCCCGGACGTCGTCTGCATGGCCAAGGCGATCGCGAACGGCCTGCCGCTGTCCGCGCTCGCGAGCTCGAAGGCCCTCCAGGAGCGCTGGGGGAAGAGCGCCCACGGCACCACGTACGGGGGAAACCCGGTGGCGTGCGCCGCAGGGATCGCAGTCCTCGAGACGATCCGCGCCGAGGGGCTGGTGGAGAACAGCGCCGCGCGCGGGGCCGAGCTCATGGCGGGGCTTCGCGCGATCGCGTCCGACGACCCGAGGATCGGTGACGTGCGCGGTATGGGGCTGATGATCGGGGTGGAGTTCGTCCGCGACCGCGCGACACGTGAGCCCGACGGCGCGCTCTGCGAGGCCGTGATCCAGGGCTGCGCGGATGCGGGACTGCTGATCATCTCGTGCGGCGTGGAGCACAACGTGATCCGCTGGATCGCGCCGCTCAACGTCACGTCCGCGGAGATCGACGAGGCGCTCGGGATCTTTGGCCGGGTGCTCGGCTCCGTTCCGGCCTAGCCCGGAGCTACTGCTGGCGGCCGAGGGCGGCCGAGGGCGTGCGCGGCGGGCGGTTTGCGGTCCCGCGGCGGGCGCGGCGGGCGGTCCGATCAGCCGGCCTGATGATCATCAGCTCCGCTGATCGAATCGAGGCGCGTCACGCTCATTCTGACGGCGAAACCGCGTTTCGTGGGCGGTTTCGTGCTCGGCGCCCCGAAATCCATCACTGGGCCTGATCAAGATAAGGCCGCCTGACAGCGCCGTCAGGGACGGGGCTCAGTCCCGCCCGGACGAGGCTCCGCGGCCCCGATCCGCCCGGGCGAGACACCGGGAACCGCGAACCGGCCCCGATCCGCCCGGGCGAGACACCGGGAACCGCGAACCGGCCCCGCCCCGCAGGCTCGGTCCCCGCGCCCGGGGCAACCGCCGGCTGGGCCGGCGAGGCTCCGCCGGCTACTGCTGGCGGCTGTTCGCCAGGAAGCTCATCACGTCCGTCAGCCGGAAGCGGCGGTCGCCACGCCGGCAGACACGGAAGAACGGGAGCTCGCCTCGATCACCGAGGCGCTTCACGGTGTTCACGTGGAGGTGGAGCATCTCCGCGACTTCACTTGCGGTGAGGAGCGGTCCAAGCTCGCTGATCGCCATTGGTTCCTCGTCTGATCGGTTGCGGTCGCGCCGGACGTGTCCGGTGGCCACAGGTGGAGTGCGACCCGCTCTGTGGTGGAGCGTAGGAGTCCGAGCACCTCGAACCAAGCCGTACCTTCGGCATAGGAGGGTCGTACGGGTAGGTCGAGTGCGGTCGGGTACCGACGGATTCCGAAGCGCTCCGGCCCCCGCGCGCGCCTGCGGACCAGCGCGCCTCGCGCTCGCCGCTGAGCACTCAACCGAATGACGCGCCGTAATGACGCGCGGAGCTTCGCCCGACAGACTCGCATCACGCCCACGAAGTGAGCGTAGCCGTCGACCCCTGGAACCAGAGCACATCCTGCCTGCCATCGGTACGCAGGATGACCAGCCGTGACAGGCCCGAGCGACCGGCCGCGGCAAACGCCCATCTCACGAACAACGAGGAGCACCCGATGTCCATCGATCGAGTAGACGAAACAGTCGTCACCCAGGAACGCACGTCGGTCGCGGAACCGCCGCCCGTCGCGATGGCGGCGCAGCCGGTCGCGGAACCGCCGCCCGTCCCGATTGCGGCGCAGCCGGTCGCGCCACCGCTGTCGCAGCAGACGGTCCGGACGGAAGGCCGGCAGATCACGCGGAGCGGCCCCGGCGGCTCCGAGATGGCACGCCGGATCATCGTGCTGGTCTTCGGGCTCATCCAGATCGTCATCGGGCTGCGGATCGTCCTGCTCCTCCTCGATGCCAGGACCGGCAATGCGCTCGTCTCCGGGATCCTGGACGTGAGCAAGATCTTCGTCGCCCCGTTCGAGGGGATCCTCAAGTCGAACGCCCTCACCGCGGGCGGTGCAACCCTGGACGTCGCTGCCGTCGTGGCGTTCGTCGGCTGGACGATCCTCGAGCTCATCGTGCTCTGGGCCGTCGGCATCTTCCGGCGCGAGCCGGCCTGACCGGCGCCAGCGGGCGCACCTGACCGCACGGCGGTCCCCACTCGGGCTGGGCACTGTCCGCTGATCGCGTCGGCCGAGGGATGGCCACGCACCCGGAAGGAAGATACGGAATGAGCCTCATCGCCTGGATCGTGGTCGGCGCCATCGCCGGCTTCATCGCCAGCCAGGTCATGCGCGCGCGTGAAGGCCTGCTGATGATGATCGTGCTCGGCATCGTCGGCGCTCTGGTCGGCGGCTTCGTGGCCCAGTCCGTCCTGCACAAGGGGGACGTGACCGGCATCAACATCGAGAGCATCGTGATCGCCACCCTGGGCGCGATCCTGGTCATCTTCGTGGTGCACCTCGCGACCGGTTCGCGTGGTGTGCTTCGCCGCTGACGCCGGCTGGAAGCAGGCACGCGAATGAAGGTCACCAGGTCCGGGCGGCGCTCTCGCGCTGGCCGGACGCCGAGCCCGGACCCCGGGCAGCGCCGTGCCGGCGTCGCCGGGCGACTGTCCGGAGCGGTCTCGTCGGCGTGGGCGACCGCCACGACGTTCATCGGGCGGGTACCGGGCACTCTCGACGCGACGAGAACCGGCGGGCGCCAGGCGGCGCGTTCGCTCCAGGGTCTCCCCGACCCGACCCTTCAATGGCTCGCGGCGGGCTCAGTCGGGCTGGGTGCCGGGCTCTTCCTGACCGGCAAGCCGCGCCTGGTCATTGCGGCGACCATTGCGCCTGCCATTGCGATGGGCGCGGCAATCGTCGCGCGGTCGGTCGAGCGGGTCGACCCGGAAGTCCTGGTCCCGGTGACCGTCGTGCGGCCGAAACGCGGCGAACGCTGGCGGCCCGTGTCGGCTCTGAGACGACCCAGAAATGGCGTGAAGCGTGGGTAGGGAGCGTCCCCAGATCGTCGTGGTTCGCCGAGGCGGCGACCACGGCTGCCTGATCACGATCCTCCTCCTCCTGATTGCGTGGCCACTGGCAATCGTGTACTGGATCCTCCGGTTGGTGGTCTGGATCGTCGGGGTGATCGTGGATTGGCTGACCCTCGGACCCGCTCGCCGTCGACGCCGGTGAGCGCGGCGCGGCGGATGACCACCCGTCATGACCGACCGTCATGACATCGCGGTGGCCCCGCCACACACTCCCAGCATGAACAGGAGAAAGATCGACATGACAAACGAGCACACCAAGGGCGCTATCAGCAAGGCCAAGGGCACCATCGAAGAGGGCCTCGGGAAGCTGACCCACAACCGCACGCAAGAGGCCCGCGGCAAGGCAAAGAAGGTGCAGGGAGCCGCCCAGAACGGCCTTGGAGACATCCAGGACACGGTGCGGCGGCCGAAGGCTCCTTGACCCCGTCAGCGAATGCAGGGGCGGGACGTTCCCTGGGGATTCTGACATGACCATCACCGAAGCATCCGGGGCCGGCATCTATCGGACCGGGCGCGCCGAACCAACCGCACAGCGGGTCGAGCGACGTGAGCAGGTCGAAGCGGTCGGCCTGCTCGTGGGGATCCTCGGCGTCCTTCTTGTCGTGGTTCCGACCTTCGGCACGACGCCGGGCCTGTCATGACAACCGCGAGCCTGGCCGTTCCGGGCGAGCGCCCCTCGCTCCGGCCGCTCGGTCATCGGCCGGTCGGTCCGGAGCTCAGGCTGATCGCGTGGGCGGCGGTGCGCAGCTCCATCCTCGTCGCGGTCGCCATGCTCCTGATCCTGGTCGTGCTCCCGGTCGCCCTCGGGGCGGCGTGGATACAGGGGGCCGTCACGCCCTGACCTGCGAGCCCGCCTGCGAGCGCGGCGCGACGACGGGCTAGGACCCTCGGGGCTCCTGGTCTCCGTCCAGGACGACCCGGTTCCGGCCCGTCTGCTTCGCGCGGTAGAGCGCGGCGTCCGCGCGCTCGAAGAGCGCGTCGGCGGTGTCGCCGACCTCTGCGATCGCACCCCCAACCGAGATCGTCACGTGCAGGTCCTGCCGGCCCGTGGTCACGCGCGATCGCTCGACGAGGGCTCGGAACCGTTCCGCGATCGCCCGAAGCCGGACCTCCTCGACGTCCGTGATCGTGAGCACGAACTCCTCACCCCCGAAGCGGGCGATGCCGTCGGCCACCCGGGTTGACTCGAGCAGGGTCCGCGCCACCGTGCGCAGCACGACGTCACCCGTCGCGTGCCCGTGCACGTCATTGACCAGCTTGAACCGGTCGATGTCCGCGATGAGCAGCCCGAACCGGCGTCCATAACCGGCCAGCTCGGCCACCCGCGAGGCCATCGACATCTCGAAGTGGCGCCGGTTCGGCAGCCCGGTCAGAGCATCGTGCATGGCCAGGTCGCGCAGCTCCGACACCTCGCGCCGGACGGCGGAGAGCTCGGTGCTCTCGTTGAAGATCTCGACGGCGCCGATGATCCTTCCCTCGCGGTCGCTCACGGGCGAGGTGCGGACCTTGACAGCCACCCGGTGGCCCTCGCGGTGGCGCAGGAAGACGTCGGCCTCGCGCGGCACCCCGTCGAGCATGGTCGCCGATAGCGGGCATCCGGACCGGCACAGCTCCTTGCCGGTGGCATCGACGTGGTTGAGGATGTTCTCATAGCAGAACTGACCCACGACGGCGGGGGCCGAATACCCGGTCAGCCCTTCCGCGCCAGCGTTCCAGTACCGGATCCGGCGAGCCCGGTCGACGTAGTAGACGCCCTCGTATAGTTGATCGAGCGCGGCGTGCTCGAACTCGCCGGCGGGATCGGCCGCCATCGCGCCCGGCGCCTCGGCGCGAGCGAACGAACGATCCGTCATCGGTTCCTCCTCACCGGTGCCACGCTTCCAGCACCGCGTCCGGGGGCATCGGGCGTCCGTACAGGTACCCCTGGCCGACGTCGCAGCCCTCGGCGCGGAGAGATTCGGCCTGGTCCTGGCGCTCGATCCCCTCGCCCACGGTCTGCAACCCCAGGCTGTGGGCCATGGCGACGATCGCCCGGATGATCGCCTCCGCCGCCGGGTCGCCGATGTCACGGCGGCGCATGGGTCCGAGTATGCGCGCCATCCTGAACACGGTGACCACCCAGGAGTACCAGTGGTCCATCTGGCACGTGACGTCCGCCGCGGCCCGGCGCCAACATGGCTCCGTGGCGATCACCCCCGATTCGGTGCGCTTGGACGATCCGGTGCGCTGGGGCGACTTCAGCGGGTTGCTCCAGCGCGGCGTCTTCTGTCCGATCGCGGCGCGCTGCTCGGTCGGCGACTTCCTCACCGGGCAGCTCGGGATCGACCCGGACTATGTCCGCGACCGGATCGCCACGGTGTTCCTTGACGGCTCCGTGGTCGACGACCTCGCGGCCGCGACCGTTTGGCCGGGGTCCACGCTCACGCTTTCCGCGGCCATGCCAGGGCTGGTGGGAGCGACGCTGCGCAGGAGCGGCTTCTACGCAGCGATGCGATCGGAAATCAGCTGGAAGCTCGAGGGCGGCGCGGTGTCCGAGGGACGCGAGGGCGACGCGCCTCCCGGCACGGTCCGGCTCAAGCTCTTCAACACCGTCCTCCGGGAGATCGGCCCGGCACTGCTGCGGCGCGGCGTGATGGTCGATCGTGTCGAGGCGACCGCGACACTGCGCGCCTGGTGCAGCGACGCCGGCGACGCGTCCGGCGACGCGACCGACGACCCCGGGGCAAGATGGGTGTCGCTCCGGGTGACTGCACCCTGACTCCGAGCCAGGCGGTGAGCGTGACGATCAAGCTGTTCGCGTCGTTCCAGAGGGGTCGCTTCGCAGTCGAGATGCGGGACTACCCGCCGTCCACGACCGTCGCGGCGATCGTTCGCGACCTGAAGATCCCGGTCGCCGAGCTCGGGGTGGTGCTGGTGAACGCCCGCCACGTGGAGCTCGACTTCTGCCCCGCCGCCGGCGACACCCTGGCGATCTTCCCGGTGATCGGCGGAGGCTGAGCGCGGGGATCCGCGAAGTCGGGCCGCGCGGGCGCGGGCCGCGTGCTCCGGGCCGCGGCTGTGTGCTCCGGGCCGCGGGCGCGGGCGGCGGCACAGCGACGGCGGCCGACGACCCGTCTTGCGGCAGATGCACGATCCAGCAGGTCGACGGGTCGCGAGACAGGCGAACTCGTCGGATCTGTGCACGTGGCGTACTGAATCGCCGATTTCGCGCCCCGACCGGCTCCCGGAAGCCAGCATACGCCCGGCAGACGGCCTCGACCGGACCTCGGACGGTCGGATCGTGCACTGGACGCATGGCTCGGTCGGATTCGTGAGGCAGGTGCACGAATTCGACGAGTGGCCACCTGGGGACGGCCCCACGCGCGCCAGAGATCCCGAACCGCGTTCAGCCAGCCAGCGGGATCAGGTGAACGGCCGAGGCCTTGAAGGTCGCGAGGACGGTGGCGCCCTCCGCGAGCCCCATGTCCGCAGCCGAGGCGCGCGTGATCGAGGCGACGAGCGGCGCCCCGCAGTCGATGCTCACCCGTACCAGCGAGCCCTGACCCACCATCCGGGAGACGCGCCCGGTCAGCTGGTTCCGGGCGCTCGACACCACCTTCGTCGGGACGGCCCCCGGGTCCACCGACCAGAGCGTCACGTCCTCCGGGCGCAGGCAGCACAGCACCGCGCGGCCCGGCGGGAGCGCGGAGACGGCCTCGACCTGGCTTCCGCCGACGTCGACGACGGCGACGCCCTCCTCGCTCGACACGACCCGGCCCGCCAGGCGCGTCTCGGCGCCCACGAAGGCCGCCACGTCCTCGTCGAAGGGGGAGGCAAGGACCCGCTCGGGCGTGTCGACCTGGCGAATCCTCCCCGCGACCATGACCGCCATCCGGTCGCCCAGCCGGACGGCTTCGTCGAGGTCGTGGGTCACGATCACGCACGCGACATGCGTCTCGCGCAGGACGCCCTCGAGATCGTCGAGGAGGCGCGCACGGGTGGCCGCGTCGACCGACGCGAATGGCTCGTCGAGGAGGAGCAGCTCCGGCTCGAGCACGAGCGCCCGCGCAAGGCTCACCCGCTGGGCCTCGCCGCTGGAGATCTGGCGCGCCGGGCGGTCGTGCAGGTGCGCCACCCCGAGCCGCTCCAGCCATTCGGTCACGCGCGGCCGAGCGCTGGCCGACGTGACGCCGCGGAAGCGCAACCCCGCCGCGACGTTCGCGAAGACGGTGGTGTCGAGCAGGAGCGGATCGGGCAGCACGAGGCCGATGTGCCGACGGTATGCGAGCTCGGTGCCACGCCCGATCGGCATCCCCCGGAACGAGATCGCGCCGCGCCCCAGGCGGATCAGGCTCGCGAGTGCGAGCAGGAGCGTGCTCTTCCCAGCCCCGTTCGGCCCGACGAGCGCGAGGGTCGCGCCATCCGCGATGGCCAGGTGGTCGATCGTCAGGACCGGGCGTGCGCCGCGAACCACGACCGCGTCGCGGAGCTCGACGAGGGTTGCGGCAGTGACCGGCCCGCGCGCGACGGCCGGCTCGCGGGCGGTCACCGGCTCGCGTCCTGTCGCCCGGGACCGCGCTGCTGCGCCCACGTGAGGATGCCGTTCACGGCGAACGCGAGGGCCAGCAGGACGATCCCGAGCCCGACCGCCTTCTCGAATTCGCCGCGGCCCACCTCGACGACGATCGCGGTGGTGAGCACTCGCGTCTGGTGCAGGATGTTGCCGCCGACCATCATCGCCGCGCCGACCTCGGATATGACGCTCCCGAAGCCCGCCATCAGGGCGGCGAGCAGCGGCAACCGTGCCTCTCGCCAGAGCCACCAGACGGTCTGCCAGCGCGACGCTCCCAGGCCCATGAGCTGGAGCCGGAGCCGCGGGTCCAGCTGTCCGAGCGCCGCGACCGTGAGACCCAGGATGACCGGTGTCGCGATCACCACCTCGGCGATCACCATCGCCGACGGCGAGTAGATCAGGCCGAGGTCACCCAGCGGACCGCTGCGCCAGAGCAGGAACGCGACGAAGAGGCCCACCACGACCGGCGGCAGGGCCATGCCCGTGTTGACGACGCTGAGCACGAGCCCGCGGCTCCGAAACCGCGACAGGGCGAGCCATGTCCCTAGCGGCAGCCCGATCAGGAGGCTGATCGCGGTCGCGAGGCCCGAGACGCCCAGCGAAAGGAGGGTGATCTCGACGAGGTCGGCGCCACCCAATCCCGCGAGCAGCTGCTGGACCCCGTCGGCGAGCGATCCGATCATCGGGCGCGAAGCCTACCGGTTTCGAGGCCCGGACCCCGAGAGCGACGACTACTTGACGTCGCTCTCGGCCTTCCCGGCGTCCGCCACGAAGAGCGTTCCGCCGTACTGGGAGCCGAAGCCCGCGATGAGCGCCTGCCCGGCGGCCGAGGTGACGTAGTCGGCGAAGGCCGTTGCGCCCGCGGTATTGACCTTCGGCCACTTCGCGGGGTTCACGCCGATGACGTGATAGATGTTGAGGAGGATCGGATCGTCCTGCACGAGGACCTCGAGGCTGAGCTTCGCGCTGTTGGCGAGGAACGTCGCGTTGTCGGTGAGGGTGTAGCTGCCCTTCTCCGAGGCGATCTGTAGGGTCGGCCCCATGCCCTGCCCGGACTGCAGGTACCAGGCGTCGCCCTTGGGCGTGATGCCCGCCGTCTTCCAGATGGCGAGCTCCTTCGTCTCGGTCCCGGAGCCGTCACCCCGCGAGACAAACGTGGCCCCGGCCGCGGCGATCTTCTTGAACGCGTCGGCGACAGAGGTCATCCCGCGGATTCCCGCGGGGTCGCTCTTCGGACCAACAAGCTGGAAGTAGTTGTGCATGACCAGCCGGCGGTCAACGCCCCAGCCTGCGTCCATGAAGGCCCTCTCGGCGGTTGGCGCGTGGACCAGGAGCACGTCGGCATTGCCGTCCTGGCCCATCTTCAACGCCTGGCCGGTGCCGACCGCCACCGTCTTCACGACGTAGCCCGATGCCTGCTCGAACGCCGGCACGAGGACGTCCAGGAGGCCCGAGTCCTGCGTGGAGGTGGTCGTGGCGAGGATCAGGTCCTTCGTGCCGGTGAGGCTCGGGGCCGGAGAGGCCGCCGCAGAAGCCGGAGCCACGCCGACCGCGGGCGAGCTCGTCTGCGGGCTCGGCGAC
Organism: Candidatus Limnocylindrales bacterium; assembly: GCA_038214375.1. Taxonomy (GTDB): domain Bacteria; phylum Chloroflexota; class Limnocylindria; order Limnocylindrales; family CSP1-4; genus CTSoil-043. The sequence goes on along the minus strand of JBBQRX010000001.1, from coordinate 84,135 downwards.
GACCCCGAGCTGCAGGCCGCGGCGACCACCATTGCACCGACCAGCACTGCTGCAAGCCGCGATGAATAGGTCGTCATTGAGGTCGCCATCCATAGGTGTAGCACCAACAGAACGCCATGATACCTCGATATGCGTTCCCACTCGCATGGCACGGCCGCGGCCCGCGGGTAGAATGGCACGAGGTGAGGGAGGCGGCCCGAACCAAAACTGCAGGGGAAGACGACTTGGCCACGGATCGACCAGTGGACGCGGACCGGTACTCCCGCCAGTCGCGATTCTGGGGAATCGGCCCGGCCGGGCAGGAGCGGATACGGGCCGCCCGCATCCTGGTCGTTGGCTGCGGCGGGCTGGGATCCGCCGCGGTGAACCTCCTCGCACGCGCCGGCGTCGGCCGGATCACGGTCGTGGACCGCGATGTCGTCGAGCTGAGCAACCTCCAGCGCCAGCTCCTGTTCGACGAGGCTGATGCGGCGGCCGGCCTGCCGAAGGCTGTCGCCGCGGCCCGCGCGGTGGCGCGGATCAACGCGGAGGTCGAGGTCCGACCGTTCGTCGCCGACCTGACCCCGGCCAACGTCGAGCAGTTCGTGACGGGGGCGGACGTGGTCCTCGACGGGACCGACAATCTCGAGAGCCGCTACCTCTTCAACGACGCGTGCGTGAAGCTCGGCGTCGCCTGGATCTACGGCGGGGCGGTCGGGTCGACCGGCATGTCCATGACCATCGTGCCCGGCGAGACCGCCTGCTTCCGGTGTCTCTTCCCCAGCCCCCTGCCAGCCGGCTCGATGGAGACGTGCGAGACGGCCGGGGTGCTGGCCGCCGGGATCGTCACGGTCGCCGCGATCCAGTGTGCGGAGGTGCTCAAGCTTCTGGTCGGCGACCGAAAGAACCGCAACCCCGGGCTGACCGCCGTGGACGTGTGGACGAACGACCATCTCCAGGCGGAGGGCAGGCTTCGGGACCCCGACTGCCCGTGCTGCGGGCAGCGGCGCTTCGACTATCTCGATGCGCGCGCGACCAGCCGGACCGCGTCGCTCTGCGGGCGCGATGCAATCCAGGTGAGCCCAGGGCAGGTCCAGACGCTCGACCTCGCGGACCTTGGCCGCCGGATGGAGGCGACCGGGCCGGTCACGCTGAACGACTACCTGGTCCGCTGCCGGGTGGACGGGCACGAGATGACGGTCTTCGCCGACGGCCGGGCAATCATCAAGGGGACGAGCGACCTCGCGGTCGCACGCTCGCTCTACGCGCGCTACGTCGGCACGTGACGCACATGGCGCACGTGGCGCACGTGGCGCACGTGCGTGAGCCGGCCGGGGCCGCCCGCGACGTCTTCGGCTGTCCCGCCGCGCCGGCGTTGCCGGCCGCCGCTCAACGCAGGCACTGGAACGGGCCCGTGCACCAGAGGCAGGCGGCGCACGGCACCGACGAGATGTGGCAGTCCTGCTCGAAGTCGCCGCCCGCCACGTAGTCGCACATCGCGAGATTGCAGTCGTAGCAGAACGGGAAGTCGTAGGCGGTCACGTCGCCGCGGAAGGTGCGCCATTCGTCCCCGTTCCAGGTCTCGAGGATCCCCCGGTCCGCGACGCTTCCGAACGTTCGCGGCCGGACCTCCTTAACCAGCCCCGCCAGGTGGCACTGGAAGCCGTGCCAGAGGAAGTAGCACGGATGGAGATTGCCGTCCCACGAGACAAACGCCGAGCCCTCCTCGACAAAGTCGCAGCGCCGGACCTGGGTCGGCACCGTCCGGGGGAGCCGGAGGTCGATGCCAAGCTGCCGGGCGATGGCCGATGCGCTGCCGAACACGGCCTCGACCTCCTCGAGTCGCGCCTCGTCGAAGCGGAGGAGCTCCGCCACCTTGAGCGAGACGCCCCTCGCCGTCGCGTCTGTGACCATCCCGCGGACGAGCTCGATCGCGCGCCGGTCCTCGGGCGATGGCGAGATCTGCATGTGCGTCGCGAGGTAGCGCCCGAGGTCCACGCCCTCGGCGGTCGCCCGGTCGCGCCACGTCCGGTAGATCTCGAGCGCACGGTCGGACGTCGGGCTGAAGGCCGCCTCGCCGGCCATCGCCGCGTCGTACGGGAGCATGTGGCTGACGAGGAGGAAGCCGAAGTCATGAGCCGCGGCCCACCGGACCAGGTCGGGCAGCTCGTGGAGGTTGCTCCGCATCGCGACGAACTCGAGGCCCAGACTGACCGAGCGGCCGGAGGTCCGCGCCGCGTCGTGCAGCCACCCGGCGGCCGACTCGATCGGGCCGAGTCGCGCGCCGCCGTGGAGCGCCCTGAGCTGCTCGGGCGCCACCGCATCGGCCGAGATTCAGATGCGGTCCACGCCCGCGGCGACGAGCGAGTCGGCCCGCCGCCGACCCAGCAGCTGGCCGTTCGTCTGGAAGCCGACCCAGCCGCTCGCCGGCATGGCGAGCTTCGCTGCCGCGATGAAGCCCTCGAGCCCGCGGTGGAGGGTTGGTTCGCCGATTCCGTTGAGGACGAGCGCCTCGAGGTGCGGGAAGGCGGGCCCGAGGCGTGCGAACGTCTCGGCAGTCATGTCGCCCTCGACGAGGCCCTGCCCGGGAGCCTGCTTCACGCACATCGCGCAGCGTAGGTTGCAGCGCGTCGTCACCTCGACGAAGAGCTTCGAGGGATACGGGCGGCGATGCGCGGGCACGAGCTCGGGATGCGGTTGCGGCGCCCGCCCCGCGAGCGCGGTTTCGCGAAGGGCGGCAGGCGGGTGGCGGCTCGTCAGCATGCCGCCACCCACCCGCTTCGAGGTGCTACGAGCTGAAGACCGCGTCCAGCTCCGCGTCGGTCACCTGGAAGGTGACGTTGTGCGGCGCGAGGGGCTGCTCCTCGAAGAAGCGCGGCAGGCGATCGTCGAGCGCGGTGAAGCCCGCCCTGGCGTTGAAGTCGAGCTCGGCGTCGAGCACCTTCCTGCCGAGCGCCGTCACATCGTCGGCCGTCAGGTTGATGTCGTAGAAGCCGTTGATGATCTCGACGAGCGCGCTGAAGGTCTCGGGCTGGTCCAGGACCGGGAAAGCGATGAAGAGGCACATGCCCGTCGAGTCGATCGCGGCGGTCGCGATCTGGAGGTTGCGCGAAAGCTCTACCTGGCCCTCGGGCTTGAGCGGATCGACGAAGCCGCCGACCTTGAGGATGTTCGCCGTCACGGCATAGCCGGCGGTGTGGTCGGCACCCATCGGGGTCGTGGCATAGGTGACGCCCATGCCCTGGACCGCGCGTGGGTCGTAGGCCGGGAGCGCCTGGTTCTTGACGACGGGCACACGCTCGACGCCGAAGGCCTTGCCGGTGGTGCCGGCGCCGGAGCCGATGATCCGGCCGAGCGGGGTGCCCTTGCCGACCTCGGTGAGGAGGCGGATGGCACCCGGGCCGTCGCCGAACGGCAGCAGCCCGCCCTCCATCGCGACGCCGACCGCAACCCCGGCATCGATCGTGTCGATGCCCGCGTCGTCGCACAGGCGGTCGAGCGCCTGGATGGTGTCGAGGTCGTTGATACCGAGGTTTCCGCCGAACGACCAGACCGTCTCGTACTCGGCCTGCTTGCTCTGGTATTTGCCGGTCGCGTCGTAGTAGATGCCGGAGCACTGGATGATGCAGCCGCGGTGGCAGCCGTGGGTGGCCTCGCCGCCGCGCTCGGTCATCAGGGCGGCCTGGGTCTCGCCACTGATCTTGGTGGCATCCTCGAACTGGCCGGTGCTGAAGTTGCGGGTGGGGTAGCCTCCGGCCTCGTTGAGGATGTTGGTCAGGACGTTGGTCCCGAACGACGGCAGGCCGGTGCCCGTCACGCCGTGGCGCCGAAGCCCCTCGTTGAAGGTCGTGGCCGCGGCCTTGAAGCGCGCCTCGTCGGCCGGCTGGCGGGTCTTGGTCCCGGTCTCGTCGAGGATGAACGCCTTGATCTTCTTGGAACCCATCACGGCGCCGACGCCGCCGCGGCCCATGTGGCGGGTCGGGTGCATCTCTCGGTCACAGGCGGCGATCGAGGCGGCCGGCAACATCATCTCGCCGGCCTGGCCGATGAGCATGAAGGTGACCTTCTCGCCGTACTCCGCGCGGAGCTTCTCGACGCCGTCATAGGTGCCCAGGCCCTTGAGGCTGTTGTCGACCTTGAACGAGATCCCCTTCTTGTTGATGAGGATGGTCCACAGGTCGTCTCCCGCGGGCTGGCCCTCGACGACGATCGCCGCGTAGCCGAGCCGCGCCATCGCCTGGCCCGCCTGGCCGCCCGCGTTGGCTTCCTTGATCCCGCCCGTGAGCGGGCTCTTGCAGCCGACGGAGATGCGCCCGCTCGTGGACGCGGCCGAGCCGGTCAGCATGCCCGGCGCGAAGACCAGCTTGTTGGCCGCGCTCAGCGGATGGCAGAGCGGATCGACCTCGGCGCTCACGACCAGCGAGGTCATGGCGCGGCCGCCCAGACCCGCGTAGTCGCCGAGCGGCTGGATCGTGGCCTTGGGGCCGCCCTCGGCGCCCATGTCGATGCGCAGGATCTTGTCCATGCTCATGCGTTCAGTTCCTCGTCCTCGATCGTACGGGGAGACCCGCGCTCGGCGAGCTCCTGGGTGGACTGCCGCCGCAGTCCGTTGCCTCGACGTGTGCGCCGCCTGTCGAATCGGCCCGCTGCTGGGGAGCTGTGGTTCGGGTTCCGAGCGGGTCGTGATGGAATCCGTTGAGGGGCACGATCCGGGACGGCTGCCGGGCCGTGACAGTGCCAAACGCACCGTATTTCGGCGTGCTGATCTGTTGTTGCGGCCAGCACGCGCCCCGGGCGGTCGATCCGCGCCGAGGGCGGCGGCGTGGCGGTCGGCCAGCATGAACGAGGCGGACTCCGGTTCGACGGGCGGACCGCTGTCGAACAGCGCGACCTCGTGGCGTGCCTGGCTGAAGCCTGCTCCGGCCGGTCCTGGGGCGGAATAGCCGGCCACGCCCGAGTTGACTGCACGATGTGTGCCCCAACGCCCGGGGCGCGTCGTCGTCGGGTCAGCGCACGGTTCACCCGCCAGGCGTTTGACCCGCAGCACATTGGCGCCCCCGGCAGGAGTCGAACCCGCAACCAACCGGGTAGAAACCGGTCGCTCTATCCATTGAGCTACGGGGGCACGCCGCTAGCGTAGTCCAAGTCGGCCCACCTTCCGCCGTCGAATTCGGGGGGTCGCACCGGGCCGTTCGTGTCGTCGGCGGGCTACGACCGTCCCCTTGGCGGCAGGCGTCCGTGCCTCCCCGGCGGCAGCTGCACCGCGGGGCTCGCGCTCTCGGCGCGTGTTCGCGCCCGAACGCCCGTGCTATGCTCCGCGCCCCGCGGACGGCTTCGAGCCGCGTCGCGTCATCGGAGGTGGCAGCGTGGCCGCGGACGAGGTCCGGACGAGCAGGCAGGCTTCGCATCCGGGCACGCCGGTCTCGCAGCGGCGCGGACGATGTCAGGACCGGGCCGGCGATCCGGCAGCCGCGCGCGAGGACGCTCACCCGGCATCCCTGGCGCCTCGACCGATGGGGCGGCGTCCTTTCGTCCGGAATATGCGCCCCCGGACTCGTATGCGCCGGAGTGCGCCCGACCAGGGTCCCGAACCGAGGTATCGAACCGAATTCGCCTTCCGCTCACGCTCGCGGCCCGCCTCCAGAGCGGCACAATTGGACCGCGGCGCCGCCGAACGGCGGTCCGCACTCACATACCAGTCTCCGCGCGCATATTCCGGAGGAATGTCGGCGTGCGCCGCGTGCGACCCGACGCGTGAGGCTCGACGCGTGAGGCCCGGCGCGAGCGACTCGAGGCGCAACGCATGAGGCGTGAGCGACTCGACGCGGGTGCCTCGCCGACGCGTGAGGCCCGGCGCGAGCGACCCGCGGCCCGGCGCGAGCGACCCGAGGCGCAACGCGTGAGGCGCGACGTCGCGTCCCCGGACCCGACCGCGCGCCCGCTCGCCGTGGCCAAGCCCGCTCCGCTCCGCCCGGCCAACGCCCGCCCGCCGATCCAGCTTCGCGGCGCCTTCAGTGGCCGGGCACCGGACTCCGCGCCGGCGGGGCGCCGGATGCCTGGAGCCTCCGGGGCGGCTCCCGGGGCTGCTCCCGGGGCTGCTCCCGGGGCTGCTTCCGCGCCGGGAACCGAGCCCATCCGCGCCGCGCAGCTCGACCTCGACCTCGTCCGCGACCTTCCGCGGCTCCCGATCGAGGCCGACTGGAAGGACCGCGCCCGCCTCTGGGGACATGCCTTCCACCCGATGTGCTCGTACCTCGCGAGCTTCCCGGCGGCGCTCGCGCACGCGTTCATCGCCCGCTACTCCCGGCCCGGCGATGTGGTCCTGGACCCGTTCTCAGGTCGCGGCACGGTCCCGCTCCAGGCCTGCGTCGAGGGTCGGCTGGGCGTGGGCAACGACCTCAACCCGTTCGCCCACATCCTGACGGCCGCAAAAGTGGACCCGCCGACGGCCGGAGAAGCTGCCGCGCGCGTCGCGCGGCTTCGGATCGCCTGGTCGTTCGAGGCGGCCGGGTGGGAGGCGCTCGGCGACGAGCTGGCCCGGTCCGCAGCTCGAACGCTGGCCGCCAGCCCGCCGGCGACCGGCGAAGGCGGGCATGCCGCACCCGTCCCCGACTTCGCGGTCCCCCGCGCGGGATCCGGGGCATCGGTCGGCGACGGCGACGAGCCCCTTCCGCTCGAAGTGGCGCTCGCGTACCATCCGCGAACCCTGGGCCAGCTCCTGTTCGTCCGGAGTCGCCTCGACGTCGCGGATCGGACCGACCGTTTCCTCGCGGCCGCCCTGACCGGGATCCTCCACGGCAAGAGCCGGAGCTATCTCTCCGAGCTGATGCCGAACGCGTTCAGCATGGCGCCGCGGTACGTGCGCGATTTCGCCCGTCGAACGGCGTTCACGGGAGCCGACCGGGACGTCTTCGCCTGCCTCGGGGAGAAGCTCGTGCGCCTGGACCGCGACGGTCGGCCGGCGATCCACGGCCTTGCGCTCCGCGGCGACGCCCGCGACGCGGGTCGCAGGATGCAGGCGGCGCTTCGCGAGCGGGCGCTTCCCGATCGGGCGCGCCTCGTGGTGACCTCGCCGCCGTACCTCCGCGTCCTCAAGTACGGCTACTACAACTGGTTGCGAGCCTGGTTCCTCGGCTTCGACGCCGCGCAGATCGACCGGACGCTCGACGACGCGCACCGTCGCGAGCCGTACCTCGTCTTCCTTCGCGAGACGCTCGCGGGCCTGCGCCTCGCGCTCGCGGAGGACGCCGTGGTCGTCCTCGTGATCGGCGATGTCGAGGCTGACAAGGGCAAGCGGATCGGCGACGGTGTCGGGCTCGCCGATGCCGCCTGGGAGGACGCCGCGGAGCCGGAGGGCTATCGGCTGGCGGGGATCATCCTCGACCCGGTGGCGGCGCCGCGCAAGATGACGAAGCTCTGGGGCGAGTCGGCCGGGCACGCCACGAAGACGGACCGGATCCTGGTCCTCGGCTCGACGGAAGCCGGTCGTCGCCGCGCCGTTGCGGGCGCCGGGCTGCCCGTGCGGTGGGAGGGACCGCGCGGCCGGGCCTCCGGTACACTCCGGCCATGACGCCGATGTTCCACCCGGACGACCTCGCGGCGATGGATCCGCTCGTCCTGATGAAGAACCTCGACCACGTGCGGATGACCAGCCGCCGCCTCAGCTACGTCCTCCAGCAGCAGGCCCACCTCTACACCCCCGAGGCGAACCGGCTGCGCGAGGAGATCGACACGTACGTCGAGGCGGAGCGCCAGATCGAGGGCGAGATGTCGCGGCGGGCGATCCGCGCCTGAGTGCGCCATGTCCGACCGCGTCAGACAGCGCCATGTCCGACCGCGCCTGACGACGCCGCGTCCGACCGCGTCAGACCGCGTCAGACCGCGCCATGTCGACCGCGCCTGACGGCGCCGCGTCCGACCGCGCCCCGCGTCAGACCCTGGCGGGAATGGGCTCCTCGACGTTTGCCAGGACGGCGACGCCGCGCCGCGCCGTCAGGGATCCCCGCCGCGCGGCCTGCGGCTCGTCCGCGATCACCCCCGCGACCACAGCCGCGAGGTGCATCGTCTCGAAGAGGCTGAAGCCGATCCCGAGCTCCCCCAGCTCCGCGAACCCGTATCCCCGGAAGAGCCGCCGAGTCGCCACGACGCACATCTCGTCGTAGAGCTCGGGCCATCCGACATGCCTTCGCTCTCGGCAGAATCGGACGAAGTCGGCGGCCTCGCAGTCGGACGTTCCGGGCATGCGGATGCTGGGGTCCATCAATCTCCGCTCTCCTCCGCCGGGCAGCGAGCCGCGCGGCCTGGCCACCGTGACAAGCACAGCCTCCGCGATTTGGTGCGGGTCGGCTGCGGTTATGGGACGGTCGGGCGCCCGTTGGGGTCGAACGCTCCGCCTGTGTCGCCATCAGCTCCCTCATCCGGCAACCCGTGAAGCCTACTCGCCCGGGGATACCCGGCGTAAGGGCCTTGTCCACCAACTGCCCCCACGACTTGTCCACAGGAACAGGCGTTCGGTGGACGGGGCGACGCCGTCGGGTGGACAGCCGGCGGGACCACTGGCAGGCGAACGTGCGGCCCGACGACCCGGCGACACGCGGCCCGTGACCAGCCGGCTCGAACGGCACCTGGCCGCGGTCAGGCGCGCCGCGTCACCCCGTGGCCCGGCGCGTCGGTCAGGCGCCAGCGGCAGTCGTCGCCAAGCTCGAGGCCCGTGAACGGGTCGTCGGCCAGGAGCAGACAGCCGTCGAGATCGACCCACTCCGCGAGGCTCGCAACCGCCGCGGACGCGGCGATGCCGACCGACGTCTCCTCCATGCAGCCGAGGAACGTCCGGAAACCGAGCTCCCGGGCGCGCGCGAGCATGCGAGCCGCGGGGCCCACCCCGCCGCACTTGGCGAGCTTCACGTTGACGCCGTCGACGACGCCCACGAGCGCGTCCAGGTCCTCGATCGTCACGGCCGACTCGTCGGCGACGATCGGCAGCGGCGAGATGGCCTGCAGGTCGCGCAGCCACTCGTAGCGCCGCGGCGGGAAGGGCTGCTCGATCAGCTCGACGCCAAGTCGAACCAGGTCCGGGAGGATGGCGGCGGCGCTGTCGGGCGTCCAGCCGATGTTCGCGTCGACCCGGATCGGGCCGTCGTACACCGCCCGAACCGCCTCGAGGGTCGCCAGGTCGTGTCGCCCGCCCAGCTTGATCTTCAGGGCCGGGAAGCCCGCCCGGCGGCCGGCCCGCTCGGCGACCGCGGCCGGCGTGTCGAGGCCGAGGGTGAAATCGGTCGGCGGAATCTCCGGCGAGAGCCCCAGCAGCCGATGGATCGGCAGGCCCAGGGCCTTGCCGGCGAGATCGTGCATGGCGATGTCGAGCGCGCACTTGGCGGCGCCGTTGCCCCGGATCGCCTCGTCGAAGGCAGCGCCGATGGCCGCAAGGGCCGCCCGGGCCGCCTCCACCCCGCCGCCGACCTCGAGCATCTCCGGCGGCACGGCGCGCAGCATCAGGTCCATGACGACCGTCATCGTCACGGGCGTCTCGCCGTAGTAGGTCTCGGGGCACCCTTCGCCGATGCCGACCAGGCCCGGCAGCGCCGGCGAACGCAGCTCGACCACGACGGTCGTGACCGCATGGCCCTCGCCCGGCGCATACCGCGCGATCACGAACGGGTCGCGAAACGGAAGCCCGAGGGTCTCGGCCCGAAGGTCCCAACCGGCGGTCATTCGTGTGCCTCCATAGCCCAGGGGAGCGCGTTGACCGCCGCGCGAATTTCGGACCACAGCGGACCCGCCCCGAAGCGGACCGGGTCGTCGGTGGGGAGCCCTGTCTCCGCTGCAACCTGGGCGATCGCGCGCCGAGCGGCCGCCTCGTCGGGGATGAGGGACGAGTTGACGGCGACGGCGACGACCTTCGACGGCGCCACCGTCGCTGCGATCTGCTCGTGGAGGTCGATGAAGGGGCGGAGCGGCGCGATCGGGAAGGATCGGTCCGGCAGGTGGTCGAAGTCGTGATTCGCGAGGCCGACCTTGTGGACCAGCACCATCGCGTGCGGCGTCGCGCCGTGGATCAGGCCGAGCGTCACCGCGCTGTAGGCCGGGTGGTCGAGCGAGCCCTGGCCCTCGACGAGGATCCAGTCCCCCATCGCCTCGCCCTGCTCCACGAGCCATTCGACGGTGCCGTTGAGGAAGTCGCTGATGACGCGGTCAACCGCGACGCCCCACCCGTCGATCATCATCCCGGTCTGGCCGCTGGGCACGAAGACGGCCCGGTCGCCGGCCGCGAGGGCTGCCCGGCGAAGGTCGAGCGCCACGGACATCTTGCCGATCGCACAGTCGGTGCCCACGGTGAGGATCACGCGCCGGCCGGGAAGGTGGCGCCGGCCGACCGCGCAGTCCATCCGGTCGGGCGCGCGGCGATAGTCCACGATGCGGACGCCGGCCGCGGCTGCCGCCGCCGCGATCTCCGGGTCGTCGCCGAGCAGCGTGTGGAGCCCCGAGTGCAGCTCCAGGCCCGCTCCCATGGCCTCGAGAAGGACGGCGCGCCACGCGTCGGGGAGGCGGCCGCCGGTCGGCGCGATCCCGATCAGGAGCGCGTTCGGGCGGGGTCGGCCGGGGATCGCGAGTGCCTCCCCGAGGGTCGCCACGGCCGGGATGTCGTGACCTGGGAGCCACTCTTCAACGTTGCGCCCGGCGATGGTGGAATCCAGGATCGCCACGATCTCGTCGCGGCCGTAGCGGATCACGCCCCACGCGGTCTTCGCGCCGTGGGGGCCGAACTCTCCCTCGGTCAGGATCACGAGCCGGCGCGGCACCGTGGGCTCCATCGGTCCTCCTGGGCTGGTTGCGGGCTGGCAGGATGCGGGCTGGCTGGCTGGTGTCGGGCTGGCTGGTTGCGGGCCGGCTGGGCTCGTGGTCGCGTCGCGGTCGCCCCGAGCGGTCGCCGTGTCTCTTCTTCGCGGATTGTTGCCGGACGTCGCCGCCGAAAAGGTAACGCCCCCGGGGCGCGGACCGGGGGCGTCGGGATCTTCAGTTGGTACCGCATACCGGATTCGAACCGGTGATCTCCGCCTTGAGAGGGCGGCGTCCTGGGCCTCTAGACGAATGCGGCAGGGCGGCCCGCACGGACCCATCCGAGCCCCGACCGGGCCACGATGCTACCAGAGCGGCCGTCGCGTTGGCAAACCGCCGACGGAACGCTGGAACCGCGGGTCGGGACACCCCTGCGCCGGCCGTTGGACGCCCGGGACCCTGTGCCCGGGGACGCTCGGGCTCCTGCGCTGGGACCTCGGGCGCGGCGTCGGCCTCTGCGCCGGGCGCGTCGGGCTCCGGCGCCGGGCTGGGTGTGGGGCTCCGACGCGGGGGCGTCGGGGCCCTGCTCGCGGGCGTCCCGGCCTCTGCGCCGGGCATTGGGCCCCGGCGCAGGGCGGGCGTCGGTCCAGGCTCGGTTGCACCGGCCGTCAGGGCGTCCTGCCGTCCCGAAATCCCGGTCGTTGATGGCCAGGCGATCACTATCCCGGATGCAATGGCACCCCGGTAGCCCGATCGGGTCGCTGATCCTCGTCAATGCTGCGCCTGCGACGCAAAGGCGAGGATATTCCGGGGCGCGACCGCCTCCACCCGGGGCTCGGCGGCCTCCGCGTGCCATGCGGCCGCGTCGAACATCCAGACTTTCGGGTTAGCGGTGGCAGACGACGTATTGACGAGGAAACATGGATGGGCGCTCGGTCGGCCGGGGAAGCCCCCGACCGGGTAGCGTGCCGGCCCGCGACCGGCCAGGGCGCCGGCGGGGAGGCCCCGACCGGGCAGCGTGCCGGCGTGCACCCGGTGAGCACTGCGACCGGCGAGGGAGCCGGCAGGGCCTGAAGCGTGCACCGGGTGACCCGCAGGACCGGTGAGCGGTCGTGCGGCGTCATCCATGACGCAGGCCAACCGTCGGGCAGCTCGCTGGCGGTCCGAGTGCGCAATCCGTGCACGCGCGCTGTGGGGGGAGCGGCGGCACGCGCGCTGTGGAGGGGGCGGCGGCAACGACCCGTCCGGGCACGACCCGCCTGGGCGGGTGCGCACGGCGACTACGCGGCCGCGGGGAACGAGCGGCCAAGGCGCCCGCAGCCGGCCCTCCGCGCCCAAGCGGCCGGCTACAGGTGGTGCGTCTCCAGGAAGATCCGGATCCGGTCGGCGACCTGGCGGTGGCTCTCGGTCCCGAGAATCATCCCGAAATGCGAGTGCGCGCCGTACTGCTCGTGCTCGGCGCCGAGCCAGGCGGCCAGCCGCTCCGCGGCAACGGCGGCGTCCGATCCGTCGAGCCCCGAGCCGACGACGAGCCGTGGCACATCCGCGAGCGGCCGCGGGTCCACCGGGACGCCGGCCAGCATGTCGGCGCGGGCGCGGCCCGATTCTCGGGGCTTCTGGCCAAGCAGGTGCTGGACCCGCAGCACGTCGTCGAGCGTCATGTCGCGGTTCTCCTGCTGCAGCTTCTCGGGCAGGAGATCCCAGCCGATCACCACGCGGCCGTAGGAGATCGGCACCTCCCGGACCACGTGCGGCTTGACCGGCGGCCGCAGCCCGGCCGGAAGCTCGGCGTCGATGAGGATCAGCCCGGCGACGCCGGCCCGCTCGGCGGCAGCCTTGAGGACGAGCAGGCCACCCATGCCGTGCCCGACCACGACCGGGTTCGGGCCGAGCCGGTCGATCCCGGCGACCACGTCGTCGAGATAGGTCTCGAACGAGAGCGTCGCAGGGTCCGCCGTCTTCGACCAATAGTGGTTGCGCAGGTTGAGCGCGTGTCCCTCCCAGCCGCGGCTGGCAAAGTGGCGGAGCCAGCGCTCCCACAGCCAGGACCCGGCGAGCTCGCCGTGGACGAAGAGGAGCGGCCGGCGCCGGGAGCGGCGCTCCGGGAGCCACGATTCGATGTAGAGCCCGCGCTCCTCGAGCTCGATCTCATCCTTTCGGACCGGCCGCCCGGGGCCGCTGCCCCCACCGCCACCGGGTCCACCGGGACCACCCCCAGGCTCCGCCGAAGTAGGTCTCGGATAGTCGCGGTCCAGGGGGTCGTCGAGCATGTCGTCGTCTACCACTCGAGCGGATTGATGACGAAGCCACTCAGCGGCTTCGGGTAGAAATAGGTGGACTTCTGCGGCATCACGTCGCCGGCCGCCGCGACCGCCAGGATCTCCGCGACCGGGGTCGGCTCCAGCAGGAAGGCCGCATCCGCGCCGTCAACGCCGGCGTCCACCCATGCCATCGCCTCGGACGCGGACTTCGTGTATGCGATGCGGCCCCCCGTTGTCGTGGCGGCGCGGTCGATCCCGGTGAGCTGCTCGAGTGCCGCCGCCAGGATCGTCACGTCCAGGCGTCGCAGCGCGTCGCCGCCCGGCTGCAGGAATGCCGCGATCGCGTCGCGCCGCGCGGTCAGGATCGCGCCGCCCGCGCGCGTCCAGAGTCCGAATCGGCCGGCACCGCCCGCGGCCGACACTCCCGGCCCGAACGATCGCTCGAGAGTCGCCGCGTCGACCGGTTCGACGTCGAACAGCGAGCCCGCGGCCGCCAGGAGGCCGGCGCCATCCGCAACGCCGCGGGCCACGCGGTGGGTCGGCAGGACGGTCAGGGCACCACCGCCTGTCTCGAGCAGCAGCATGAGCAGGTAGTCGAACGCCGGGTCCTCTTCGTTCGAGCTGGTCCGCTGCCGCTCGTCGCGATAGTGGAGCGCGGTCTCGTAGCGATGGTGCCCGTCGGCGATCGTGATCGGCGCCCTCGCCGCGGCCTCCCGCAGGACGGTCACCGCGCCGGCCGTCGGCCCGTCGTCGGGCAGCATCCAGAGCCGATTCCGGACACCGTCGTCGTCGGTCACGTCGGCGACCGCGTTGTTCGTCGTCGCCTCCGCCAGGGCGCGCGTCGCGTCGCCGGAGGGATCGACGTAGAGCCCGACCACGCCCGAGAAGTTGGCCCCGGACGCCCGCATGAGCTTGTGGCGATCCTCCCGCGGCCCGCTGAGTGTCCGCTCATGGGGAAGGATCCCCGAGCCGGGCCCGAACGGCTCCAGCTTCACCCGCGCGTAGAAGCCGCGCTGGATGCGGCGGACGGTCGAGCCGGGCAGGGTGTAGGCCTGCTCGTACACGTAGATCGCCGGGCGAGGGTCCTTGGCGAGCGTCCCGTCCGAGCGCCAGCCCGTGAAGGTGCGCGCCGCCGCGCGGTATTTGTCGTCGGGATCAGTCGCCCCCGGCAGGTCCACGGGGAGGTCGATCGCCACCACGTTGCGCGGATCGCGCGCGGCGAGGACCGCCCGCTGGGCGGGCGAGATCACGTCGTAGGGCGGCGCGACCACGCGCGCCAGGTCCGGCACCGCGTCGCGGTTGTAGCGCAGGGCGCGGAACGCGCGGATCTCGGGCACGCGACCTCCTGCGGGCTGGCTGGAACCGGTGCGGCGCATCGGCCGGACGACACGTCACGGCCGCGGCTGGGCGCCGGCGAGAGTGTACCGCCCGGGCCGTCCGGGCACCCTGCCGGCATCTGGGCGAGGCGGCGTGCACGGGCCGGCACCCGGGCACGTGCCGGCCTCTGGGCAGGTGCGGAACCTGGACACGTGCCGACACCCGGGCACGTGCCGGCACCCGGCAATACGGTCCGCGCACGTGCTAGCCTCCGGGCCATGCGTGCCCGTGCCACCGGTCGCCGCCGGATCGTCCAGCTCGCCGTGGTCGTCGGGCTCACCGTCCTCCTGGTGGGAGCCTGCAGCGCCTTCACTGCGACCACCGCGCCGGCGACCCCGACCGACTTCGCAGGCGTCGTGTCGGAGCTGGAAAGCCTCGGAATCGACGTGAACCGGGTCGTGAGCGGCGAAGCCGGCTGCAACGACCAGCGCCTCTCGCGCACCGCGATCGGGTTCAATGCGCGCGGTCTCGACCAGACGACGGCGGTACGGGTCCACCTGTACGCGTTCAAGGACCAGCAGGTCTACGACGAGCTTCGGGCCACGGTGGACGCGTGCGCCCGCTCGTACGTCACCGACCCGGCCGCGCTCGGGGCGGTCGACGAGCCGCCGTACGTCCTGGCCGGAAGCGGGCCGTGGGCACCCGCGTTCAAGGACGCGCTCCGGACTGCGCTGCAGCGGGCCGCCGTCGGCGGCTGACGGTGCCGCCGCCCCGGCGACGGTCGGCGAGCGGACGCGGCGGACGAATGGCACACCGTCGCGCACGGCCGACACACGGCGACCGCCCGGCAGACGAACGGCGAACCGACGGCGCAGGCCCCGGCCGACGGCTCCGAACCGGCTCCGGTGCTAGCCTGTCGTCATGACCGACCCCAGCGGCCATCCCCTCGCGACCGATCCACCGCGCACTCCGGCGCGGGCGACGCACGACGGGCTGGACCGGGCGATCCTCATCGCGCTTCGCGACATGGGTGCCAGCGCGCCCGACCGGCTGGCGGCGCGCGTGGGCGCCAGCCGCGCCAGCGTCCTGCAGCGCCTGCGCCTCCTCGAATCGCACGGCGCGGTCATCCGGCAGGCGATCCGTCACGGCGTGGGCCGGCCACGCCACCTGTATGACGTCACGGCCGAGGCGCAGCGTAGCCTGCCTGCCAACTACGACGGCCTGGCGACCACGCTCCTCGAGTCGATCGCAGAGGTCGGGGGCGACAGGCTGGTCGAGGCCGTCTTCGAGGCGCGTCGGCGGATTCTCGGGGACCGCATCCGGGCCCGCTTCGCGGCAGCCCTCGGGCCGTCGCCCACGCTCGCGGCCCGCGTCCGGGAGCTGGCCGTGATCCAGGACGAGTCCGGCTATCTCTGCCGTGCCACCTCACTCGACGGGATAGACGGTCCGCTCGAGCTGCGCGAGGCGAACTGCGCCATTCTCGGAGCTGCGGCGGGCCACCCTGCCGCCTGCAGGGCAGAGGTCAAGCTGTTCGAGGAGGTCCTGGAGGCGCGCGTCACCCGGATCTCGCATATCGCCGCGGGCGATCGATCCTGCACCTACCGGATCGAGCCGCGGGACGTCTGAGCCGCCAGGACCTCGCCGGCGGCTGCGACTGACGGGCCAGGCGAGAGGGGCTATGCCTCCTCGCGCTCCACGACGAGGCGGGTCGGTGGCTCGAGGCGCGGCAGCGGCACGTCGCTCACGTTCGGGACGAACGAGGCCTGCATCGCCGTCCGGGCCACTTCCTCCTGCTCCTCGAGGCTCAGGATCCCGAGCCGGCCCAGCATCGCGAGCTCGTCGCGGATGTAGGTTTTGAGCATCTCCGGGCCGTCCGTGTTGATCGTGAAGCGGATCTGATTGCGTCGGAAGGTGTCGAGGATCCAGCGGAACTCGTCCCAGCCCGAGACGACGCGCGTGTTCAGGTTCGATGTCGGGCAGATCTCCAGGACGATCCCTCGCTCGCGGATCATCGCCATCGTTCGCGGGTCGTAGGCGGCCTTCACGCCGTGCCCGATCCGGTCCGGCTCCAGCTCCTCGATGACCTCCGCGATCTCCTCCACGGGCCCCGACTCGCCCGTGTGGACGGTGATCCCCAGGTGATGCCGCCGCACGCGCTGGAAGAGCCGCCGGTACTCCTTGACCCGGAAGCCGGACGACTCGGGGCCGGCGATGTCGATCCCGACGATCCCCCGGTCGCGGCCGCTGATCGCCTTCTCCGCGATGATCTCGTTCAGCTGGTACGGGAAGGCACGGTCCAGGCAGAGGAGCAGGCCGGGCCGGATCGGGTACTCGAGGACCGCCCGGTCCATCCCGCGCATCGCCGCCGCGATGATGTGGTCCAGGTCCTGCTCGCCACCCCTGTTCCGCTTCATCGGGTTGAAGCGAAGCTCCATGGTCGTGACGTTGTTCTTCCGATACGCGCCGCCGACGACCTCGTAGACCGAGCGCTCGATCGCGATCGGCGACGACTGGATCAGCTCCGTCCAGTGGAACAGGTCCAGGTACCCGTCGAACGAATGGCCGTGCCGCGTCGACACGGTGATCATGTCGCGGAACTCCCAGTAGTCCTTCGTCGGGAGCCGGATCCCCTGGCTGTGGGCGATCCCCCACATGATCGCGGGTGTCACCGCGCCACCCAGGTGGCAGTGCAGCTCGGCCAGCGGCACCTTGCGGGAGAGCGGTCGGGTCATTGACACAGGATATCGCGCGGCGGGGCTGGGCTGGCCGTGCACGAAGCCGGATGGCACGACCGCGGTCGCGTTGCCGGCGCCGATTGTATCGGTCGGGATTCTCACGGGCCCGGTTGCAGCACGGGCCCGGTTGCAGCACGGACGGGCTGCAATGCGGGACGGCTTGCGCACGCGAGCACTCATTCACTACGCTAGGGTTCGGGGGAGACTGCGATGGAAACATCGCAGAGGGCCGGCGACGTTGCAAGGTTCGCCGAATCGTCAACGAGGAGGAGCACTTCATGTCCATCATGCGTTCCCGTGGGCTCGCGCTCATGGGTGCGATGGCCGTCTTCGTGGCCGCCTGCTCGGGCGGGGCCACTGCGGTTCCCTCGGCAGCGCCGGCCGCGTCCGCGTCGCCTGCGGCCGCGGCATCTCCCTCGGCGGCTGCGTCCGAAGCACCGTCGTCGGCGGCGGCATCGGCGAGCCCGGCCGGGATCCCTGTCCCGGATCGGATCAAGACCGCCGGCACCCTCATCGTCTGCAGTGACGTGAGCTACGCTCCCGAGGAGTTCTACGCGGCCGACGGGACCACGATCCAGGGTTCCGACATCGACATCGCGGGCGAGATCGCCAAGCGCTGGAGCGTCACCCTGCAGGTCGACAACACGCCGTTCGACGGGATCATCGCGGCTCTCAAGGCCAAGAAGTGCGACATGATCCTGAGCGGCATGAACTCGACCGACGAGCGCAAGAAGGAAGTCGACTTCGTCGACTACCTCAAGGTCGGCCAGGGCCTCCTGGTCCCGAAGGGCAACCCCAAGAACATCAAGACCCTCGACGACCTCTCGGGGAAGTCCGTCGCGGTCCAGCTCGGCACATCCAACAAGGATGCCCTCGACGCGAAGGACAAGGCGCTCAAGGCGGCCGGGAAGCCGGGGATCGATGTCGTCGGGTTCGAGAAGGACACCGACGCGTTCCAGCAGCTCTCCCTCGGGCGCGTCGACGCATACTCGACCGACTCGCCGGTCGTCGCCTACTACAACACGCTTCCCAACAACGCGGGCAAGTTCGAGGTCGGCGGCACGCCGATCGACCCGATCGCGATCGGCGTCGCGATGCGCAAGGACGACCCCGGAATGAAGGACGCGGTCCAGGCTGCCATCGATTCCATGTATGCCGACGGCGCGCTCAAGGCGATCGTCGCGAAGTGGGGCATGACGAACGCCGTGGTCTTGCTCAAGTAACGTCTTCGGTCAGCGTCGTGATCGATCGGGCGCGGAGCGGCGGCGACGCCTGCTCCGCGCCCCCACCGGAGGCGGAGGAGCCGTGAACTTCAACTTCGACGACTTCCTGCCGTTCACCTTCCAGCCGTCGTCGGCGCTCATCGGCGGTCTTGCGATCACGATCTATGCCGCCATCGTTGCCCAGCTGCTCGGCGTGGCGCTCGGGATCCTGGCCGCCCTCGGTGGTCGCTCGCGGAACCCGATCATCAACACGATCAGCGGCTTCTATGTCTGGATCTTCCGCGGCACGCCCGTCCTGGTCCAGATTCTCCTGCTCTACACGGGCCTGCCAGTCCTGCTCGGGATCGACCTGTTCCCCCGCCTGTATGAGCTGGGGCCGATTGACTTCCGGGGCGCCGTCGTTGCGGGCATCCTGGCCCTCGGCGTGAACGAGGGCGCGTACATGAGCGAGATCGTGCGGGCAGGCATCCTTTCGGTCGACCCGGGCCAGGCCGAGGCAGCCAAGTCCCTGGGCATGACCCCGCGCAAGACGATGCGCCGCATCGTGCTCCCCCAGGCGCTTCGCGTGATCGTCCCGCCGCTCGGCAACGAGTTCAACAACATGCTCAAGACCACGTCGCTCATGAGCGTGATCGGGGTCGGCGAGCTCCTGCGCGTCGCGACCGACCGGTCGTCATCGACGTTCCGGCCGTTCGAGCCGCTCCTCGGGGTGTGCGTCTACTACCTGGCCCTGACCACGATCTGGGGCTTCGCCCAGGGTCGCATCGAGAAGCGCCTCGGCGTCGGCCAGGCATCCGGCGAACCGGTGCCCGGCTTCTGGGCGCGGATGCTGGGCATGGGCCGCGGGCGGCAGGGCGAGAGGGGCGGCATATGACCGGCCAACCTCACGCCACTGGCGTGATCGTCGCCAACAACCTGCTGAGCGCCATCGGCGGGGTCCCGGTGCCGGCCACCGACATCGTGGTCGATGCCCGGGACGTCGAGAAATGGTTCGGCAAGCTCCAGGTTCTCAAGGCCGTCAGCCTCCAGGTGAAGCGCCAGGAGGTCGTCGTCATGATCGGGGCCTCCGGGTCCGGCAAGACGACCTTCATCCGGTGCGTCAACCACCTGGAGAAGATCCAGAAGGGCCGGATCTTCGTCAACGGCCACCTGATCGGCTATCGCGAGGTCGACGGCAGGCTGGTCGAGGACAGGGAAGCGAACATCGCGAGGCAGCGCCAGGAGATCGGGATGGTCTTCCAGCGCTTCAACCTCTTCCCCCACAAGACGGCCCTCGAGAACATCACCGAGGCTCCGGTCCAGGTCCGAGGCATGCCGCAGGCCGAGGCCGATGAGATGGGGCGCGCGCTCCTCGCCCGGGTCGGTTTGGAGGCGAAAGAGACCGTCTACCCGTCCCAGCTGTCGGGCGGCCAGCAGCAGCGCGTGGCGATCGCCCGGGCGCTCGCAAAGAAGCCAGCGCTCATGCTCTTCGACGAGCCGACGTCCGCGCTCGACCCCGAGATGATCGGCGAGGTCCTCGAGGTCATGAAGGAGCTCGCCCGAGAGGGCATGACGATGATCGTCGTGACCCACGAGATGGGGTTCGCCCGCGAGGTGGCCGACCGTGTCGTGATGATGGACGACGGCCAGATCATCGAGGATGGCACCCCGGAGCACTTCTTCACGAACCCGACGCACGAGCGCACGAAGAGCTTCCTCTCGAAGATCCTCTGAGGGACGCGCCGCCAGGCGCGGGCCGTCGGGCGATCGCGCCGTCAGGCGACCGTCCGCCAGGCCGCGAGCCGTCGAGGTCGCGGAATCGCACGTCAAGTCAACACGCCTGGGGTCCCCGGCCCCCTGCCCCGATGAGGACCCGGTCGCGGCCGGGCCGGGATCGGGTCGGCTATTCGATTTCCCACCCTGCCCGCGCTCGACGCGGACGCCGTTGTGCGTGCCACGGCGATCCGCGCGACGGCGGGCCGATGCGCGCACGGCGGCGGGGACGCCGCGATCGGTGGGCGGGCTCGGGCAACCCGGCAACGCCCGCGAAATCGAGCGTGGTGTTGACTTCACGTGCAATGTCGCCGAATCGGCCGGTTCCAGCGGCTGGGAGGCCGGGCGGTTGGGAGGCCGGGCGGTTGGGACGCCGGGCGGTTGGGACGCCGGGCGGTTGGGACGCCGAGCGCGCGACCCGCTTCGTCAGGCGAGGACCACGCGCCCGTCCGCGTCGATCGTCGCACGCCGCGCGGCCGCCCTGAGCGCGGCGCCCGGGACCTGGTCGCGGGCGTGATATGACGAGCGGACGAGCGGCCCGGACTCGACGTGCCGGAAGCCGAGCGCAAGCGCCTCGACCTTCATCTCGGCGAACTCGTCGGGGTGGTAGTAGCGGACGAGCGGCAGGTGGGCAACCGTGGGCCGCAGGTACTGCCCGATCGTCAGGATGTCGCAGTCCACGGCGCGAAGGTCGCGGAACGCCTGCGAGAGCTCGGCGCGCTCCTCGCCGAGGCCCACCATGATCGAGCTCTTCGTGTTGGCGGCCCGCCCGAGCTCGGCCGCGTAGGTCTTCGCGCGCTCGAGCACACCGAGGCTGCGGTCGTAGCGCGCCCGCCTGCGGACCGGGGCCTGCAGCCGCTCCACCGTCTCCACGTTGTGGTTGAGGATGTCGGGGCCGGCCTCCATCACGGTTCGGAGCGGTGCCTCCTCGCCGTTGAAGTCGGGGATAAGCACCTCGACGCCCATCCCGGGGCAGCGGCCGCGAAGCCGGCGGATCGTCTCCGCGAAGACGCCCGCACCGCCGTCGGGCAGGTCGTCCCGGGCGACCGACGTCACGACGACGTGCTCGAGCCCCATCGCCGCTACGGCCTCCGCCACGCGGCGTGGCTCGTCCGCGTCGAACCAGGTCGGGCGGCCGGTCCTGATGGCGCAGAACCCGCAGGCACGTGTGCAGGTATCGCCGAGGATCATCACGGTCGCCGTTCGCTGATCCCAGCACTCCCCGATGTTCGGGCAGCGGGCCTCCTCGCAGACCGTGTTCAGGTTGAGGCCGCGGACCAGTCGACGCAGATCCTGGTACTCGGCGCCGGCGCCGATCCTGGCCTTGAGCCAGTCGGGGTGGCGGCGGGTCGCCGGATCCTGGGTGGCGTCGACCGACGTGGCGACCGCGCCGGACGCCGCGGTTGCGGGAACGGGCAACCCGGCGATGGGGACGAAGATCGGCAGGTCCTGGCGCATCCCCGAAAGTCTACCCGTCAGGGGCAGTCGGGGGCCCGCGCGTACTCCACGCCGGCGATCCCGCCCTCGAACCAGAGCAGGATCGTGTCGCGCGACTGCCCGTCCGGCGTGTTGTCGATGAGGTAGAGGTGGAGGTCGCCGGTCCGGTACCCGGACTCGCTGAAGCCGTTCGTCGAGGTGATCCCAAGGAACGGGCGCTTCGAACCCGTGTACGCGTAGACCCCCCCTTGCCAGCGAACCCACGAGGGGAAGATCGGGTTGTCGATCGCATCGACGGTCGCGCACCCCGGGAGCACCTGGCCGGACTGGACGGCGGCGTCCGGGCCGGTCCACGTCGTCACCTGCCCGCGACGGATCCAGTCCTGGCCCGCGCGAGCCGCGAACCAGATCACGACCGCGACGATCGCGGCCAGGATCAACGTGCGCAGGATCGGGTGCCACTCGATTCGCGAGCGCGCGCCGGGTCGCGCGAGCCGCACCTCGCGGCCGGCCTGGAGGTGGCGAAGCAGGGCCGTGTACCGGTCGTGCCCTTCCCGGAGTCGCTCGCGGCGTTCCGCCCGCTCCTCGACGGAGACACGCCGCAGTTCGCGCCCCGGGTCCGACCCGGGAGCGACGACCGGTCTGACGGGCTCCCCTGCCATCGATCCGCCTAGTAGATCGACGTGTCGGGGCCGACGCCCTCCAGCCACGCCTTCACGTCGCGGAGGAAGAAGCCGGCCTGGGCACCGTCGTTCGCGCGGTGGTCGATCCCGATCACCATGTTCATGACGGGCCGAATCGCGATGACGTCGCCCTCCGGCGTCTCGAGCACCACCGGCCGCTTCGTGATCGCCTCCATCGTGAGGATCGCGACCTCGGGGACGTTGATGATCGGCATCGTCAGGTTGCTGCCGAACCAGCCGGTGTTGTCGACCGTGAAGGTTCCGCCCCCGAAGTCGTCGGTCCGGAAGCGGTTGGCGCGGGCGCGGACGGCGACCTCGGCGACGGCGTGGTTGATGCCGTTGATCGAGAGCTGGTCGACGTCGCGGACCACCGGCACGATGAGGCCGTCGTCGACGGCAACCGCGACCCCGAGGTTCACGCGGCGCCGCGCCAGGAGGCCGTCGTCGGTCCAGACCGCGTTGAAGGTGGGCTGCTTCCGGAGCGCCTCGACGACCGCCTTCATCACGAACGGCACGTAGCTGAGGCTGATCCCCTCGCGGGCCTGGTACGCGCGCTTCGCCGAGTCGCGCAACCGGACGAGGTTGGTGACGTCCACCTCCACGTGCACGTACGCGTGCGGCACCAGGAGGGCGCGCGTCATCTGCGCGGCGATACCCTTCCGCATCTTCGTCATCGGGACGAGGACCTCGTCCGCGCCGGGCGGGAAGACGACGACGGGCCCGGTCGACGTGGGGGCGGGGCGGGCCGCGCCCGGAGTGGGCTGTGGCGACGTGGCTCCCTCGGAGGGACGTGGCGACGTGACTCCCTCGGCGACACGTGGCGACGTGGCTCCCTCGGCGGCACGTGGCGCCGCGGCGGGCGGAGCGGCCGCGGGGGCGGGCGGCTTGGGGGCGATGCTCCCGGTCCGGATCGCCTCGACCAGGGCAAGGACGTCGTCGCGCGTGATCCGTCCGCCGCCGCCGGTCCCGGCGACCTGGGCGGCGGTGAGTCCGTGCTCGCGCAGGAGCCGGCGCACGGCTGGCGTCATGCGCGCGTCGGGATCGCCGGCTTCGGGAAGCGCCGATGACGCCGGAGCGGGCGCGGCCGGGGCAGGTTCGGGCGCTGCGGTTCGCGTCGAGGCCGCCGCTTCCGCCGGACCAGCGGGAAGCGCCTGGCTCGCCGCGGCCGACGGAGCGCTCGTGGCCGGCGAGGCGATGGCGGCCGGGGCCGGCGAGGCCGCGCCTGCAGCCGGGGCCGTCGGCGCTGCGCTCACAGCCGGCGGCGCTGCGCTTGCGGCCGGGGTCGCGCTCGAGGACGGGGCTGCCGGGGCTGCGCTCACCGCCGCCGTGTCCGCATCCGACGTCTCGATCTCCGCGATCTCGGCGTTGTTCGGGACCGTCGAGCCCTCCTCCGCGAGGATCGCGGTCAGGATCCCCGCAAACGGCGACGGGACCTCGGCGTTCACCTTGTCGGTGACCACCTCGACGATCGGCTCGTACTTCTCGACGCGATCCCCGGGCTTCTTGAGCCAGCGGCCGATCGTACCCTCGGCGACGGTCTCGCCGAGCTGCGGCATCGTGACCTTCGCCACAGAGTCCCTCCTCAGCGGAACCGCGTCCCGCGTCACTTCTCGTACGCGTCGGGCGCCCCGCCGGTTCAGCGGTGCCCCCGGGCCGCGCTAGTGTGGCCCATCCCGCGCTCGACGGCATGCGGGAACCCTGGTCCGGCCGCCGGGTGCCGGGCCGCCGAAACTGCCGGCTCCCATCAACCCGTCTGATGACTATCAAGCCGGCTGATCGACTCGGAGCATTTCACGCTCGGTTCGACGACGAAATCGGGATTCGGCGCAGAAGTCATGCTCAGCGGCCCGAAATCCATCAGCGGGGCTGATAACCATCAGGCCGGCTGATCAAAAGGAGCAGCGGCGGCACGGGTGCGGCCCAGCGGCGGCTGATCCACTCCGCCGCCACGTGTAGTCCTGCACGAGATTCCACGAGCCCCAGCGTCGTCGCTGGTGTCGCCGATCCGGTCGGTAAGGCCCGAACGAGGTCCTGGCACGGACTGCTTTTCCATCCGACGGCGTTGACGGGGCCCGGTGCGCCGACGCATCGAAATCGGCACACAGTCGGCGTTTCACAACTTCCGCATTTGACCCGGCGAGCACGGAGAGAGTAGGTTCGCGCTACGATGCCATTCTGATGGTTCCGGCCCGCACCGGATCCCCGCGCGTGACCCCTGCCGCCTGGAGGCGCGGCCGGAGTCTGTCCCCCAGGACGAACGCGCGAAATCGCGGACGTGGGGGATGGGAGGCTCTCGTGAGGCATCGGTCTATTCCTGCCCTGGTCGCGTCGGCGGCGCTCGTCGCGATGCTGCTACCGGCGACGGCCATCGCCCAGCAACCCGCCGGTGTCGGCGGGGGTGCTGACAAGTTCAACACGGACGGCATCTACCTCGTCCAGATGGTCGACCAGCCTGTGGTGGCCTACGCCGGCGGGGTGAAGGGCCTCAAGGCGACGGCTCCCAGGCAGGGTCAGAAGATCGACCCGGCCGCTGGCGACGTCGTGGCCTACGCTGGCTATCTCAACAGCAAGCACAATGCCGCGCTCAACGCGGTCGGCGGGTCGAAGCTCTACGACTATGTCTACTCGTACAACGGCTTCGCTGCCCGGCTGACTGCCGACCAGGCGAACAAGCTGGCGGCGTCGAAGGACGTCGTGGCGATCTCGCCCGACGAGATTCGCACGATGGACACGTCGTCGACTCCGGCCTTCCTGGGCCTGAGCGATCCCGGCGGTCTCTGGGGACAGCTGGGCGGTGTCGGCAGCGCCGGCGATGGCGTCATCATCGGCGTCATCGACACCGGCATATGGCCCGAGAGCCTGAGCTTCTCGGACCGGACCGGCGCCAACGGCAACGCGTCGAAGGACGGCAAGCTCGCCTACCAGCAGATCCCGGGCTGGCACGGCAAGTGCAAGCCGGGCGAGGCGTTCGCCGCCTCCCTGTGCAACCAGAAGCTGATCGGCGCCCAGTGGTTCAACGCGGGCTTCGGCGGCGACGCCGGCGTCGACGCCACGATGCCCTGGGAGTTCAACTCCGCCCGCGACTTCGGCGGCCACGGCACCCACACGTCGAGCACAGCCGGCGGCAACAATAACGTTCCTACCACTGGTGCGGCCTCGGTCTTCGGCTCGATCAGCGGGATCGCCCCGCATGCCCGGATCGCCATGTACAAGGCGCTCTGGGAAGTCGCGCCCGGCCAGGGCAGCGGCCGCACGAGCGACCTGGTGGCGGCCATCGACCAGGCCGTCGCCGACGGCGTGGACGTAATCAACTACTCGATCAGCGGAACGCTGACCAACTTCCGCGACCCGGTCGAGATCTCGTTCCTCTACGCGGCGCAGGCCGGCATTTTCGTGGCCGAGTCGGCCGGCAACAGCGGTCCGGCGATCTCGACGGTCGCGCACCCGGCCCCGTGGACCACCACGGTGGCTGCGGGTACGCACAACCGCAACGGTGCGGGCAGCGTGACCCTCGGCAACGGCGTGACCTACTACGGCGCCTCCGTGGCCACCGCGGTCACGGCGCCGCTCATCGACGCCACGGCCGCGGGCCTATCAGGTGCCAATCCGACGCAGGTCGCGCTGTGCTACGGCGCGACCGACGGCGGCGCGGTCCTCGACCCGGCCAAGGTGGCCGGCAAGATCGTCATCTGCCAGCGCGGCGTGACCGCGCGCGTTAACAAGAGCCTGGCGGTCAAGGAGGCCGGCGGTGTGGGCATGGTGCTGTTCAACAGCCCCGACAGCTCCCTCAACGCGGACTTCCACTTCGTGCCGACGGTTCACGTCACTCTCGCGGACGGAACGGCCATCAAGGCCTACGCCACCACCGCGGGTGCGACGGCGACCATCAACAAGGCCACCATCGTCTACAATCTGCCGGCCCCGACCACGGCGTCCTTCTCGTCGCGCGGACCACTTCTGGCCTCGGGCGACCTGCTCAAGCCGGACCTCATGGCCCCAGGCCAGGACATCCTGGCCGCAGTTGCACCGCCAGGAAACGCCGGCCGCGACTTCGACCTCTACAGCGGCACGTCGATGTCGAGCCCGCATGTGGCCGGCCTTGCCGCGCTCCTGATGGATCTGCATCCCACCTGGACGCCGATGATGATCAAGTCGGCGCTCATGACCACGGCCTATGACGTCGTGTCAAACGCGCCCCAGAATGCGGCTGAAGCCGGTATCGAGCCGACGGCACGCATGATCTACCGCCAGGGCGCCGGTCACGTGAGGCCAAACACTGCGGCCGACCCCGGTCTCGTGTTCGACTCGGGCTGGAACGACTGGCTGGGCTTCCTGTGCGGCACGCAGCTGCCCACGTCGTTCTGCACGGGCTCGGGCATCCCGGTTCTCGATCCGAGCAACTTCAACGTCGCCTCGATCGCGATCGCCGAGCTTGCGGGCAGCCAGACCGTCACCCGCCAGGTGACCAACGTGGGCAGCCAGGCGGAGACTTACACGGCCAGCTACACCGGCCTGACCGGGATCTCCGTTGCGCTCCCCGACTCCATGACGATCGCCAAGGGCGCCACCCAGGCGTTCAGCGTCGGCTTCACGACGACCACCGCTGCTCTCAACGCCTACGTCGGTGGTCAGTTCACGCTGACCGGCGACAAGGGACATGTCGTCCGCATCCCGGTCGTCCTCAAGCCGGTGGCCCTCGCGGCCCCGGCGCAGGTGTCGGCCAGCTACAGCGTCACGTTCGGCTATACCGGTCCATTCACGGCGACGGCTCGTGGGCTGGTTCCGGCGACGACGTTCCCGGGCTCGATCAACACGGGCCAGCAGCTGACGTACACCGTGACGGTTCCGGACGGCTCGACGTATGCCCGCTTCTCGCTGTTCGACGCGAACACGACGCCGCCCAGCGACCTCGACCTGGTCGTGTACAAGGGCACGGCCCTCGTCCCCGCGGCCGTCGTCGGTTCCAGCGGCGGGGGCACGTCGGCGGAGGAGGTCAACCTCCTGAACCCGACCGCCGGCACGTACACGGTCCTCGTGGACGGCTTCGCCACCGGCAACCCGTCCACGTTCACCCTGTTCACCTGGGTGCTTGGCTCCACCAGCGCCGGAAACATGACCGTGACCGCCCCGGCGTCCGCGACGCTTGGTACCACGGGCGCGATCAACCTGTCCTTCAGCGGCCTCACCGCCGGGACGAAGTACCTCGGCTCCGTCGCCTACGGCGGCGTGGCCGGGATGCCGAACCCGACGATCGTCCGCGTCGACCCGTAAGCTCTCGGGCGCGCTTCCGCCCGACCCAATAGCTCGAAGGCCCGCCGGCACCCGGCGGGCCTTCGGTTTCACGGGGTCGGCGGGTCGCGGCGCGGCTCGCCCGCATCCCTCAGTGCTCCCGTTGGCCGATCAGGAGCTCTCGGTCGCCCTCCTGAGAATCCCGGGATACGCCCGGTATTCGTACTCCGCCGTATCCGGGGACGCGCCGACGGCCGATGCACCCGGGGAATGACGTATCCACGCTCATCCCGGTGCTCGGCTGCGCCTGCGAGCTGGCTTGAACAGCCTGCGTGGTACGGAATCGTCCCGTAGTACGAACACGGTGCGTGTTCCGGAAGAAATGGGTCAGCCAGCCCCGGGTGACCAGGCGCACGGTGCGCATCAGCGGGACCGGATGGCGGAAGCCGCGTGACCCCGGCGGAAGCCGAGCGATTCCGTCGGTCGAACCGCCCGCGCCCGACCCGACAGCTCGTAGCCCCGCCCGCAAGCCGGCGGGCCTACGGATTCGTGCTGGCCGGGGGGCCTTCGGATGCGCGACCCCGTCGGGCGCGGGCCAGCATCCGCCCGACCCAATAGCTCGAAGGCCCGCCGGCACCCGGCGGGCCTTCGGATTCGTCGTGATCGGACGGCCGCGTCTTCCGGCGGACGGGTCGCCTCAATACGCCGCGAGCGTTCGGATCGCGGCCGCGATCTTCTCGGGCGTGATCAGGAACGCCTCCTCGAGAACGCTGGAGTAGGGCGCGGCCGGCGACTCGGGCCCGGCGAGCCGCGTGACGGGACCGTCGAGATAGTCGAAGGCCTCCTCGGCCACGAGCGCGGCGATCTCCGCCCCGAAGCCGCCGAAACGGTTGTCCTCGTGGACGACCAGGCATTTGCCGGTCTTCCGGACGGAGGCGAGCACGGTGGCGGCATCGAGCGGCCGGATCGTGCGCAGGTCCACGACCTCCGTCTCGATCCCCTCCCCCGCCACACGCTCCGCCGCGTTGAGCGCGTGGTGGACCATCAGCCCGTACGTGACGACGGTGACGCGGCTGCCCTCGCGATTGACCGTCGCGCGGCCGAGCGGCACGGTGTATTCACCGTCCGGCACCTCGCCGCGAACGCTTCGGTAGAGCTTCTTGTGCTCGAGGAAGATCACCGGGTCGGGGTCCCGGATCGCCGATCGAAGGAGCCCCTTCGCGTCGTACGGGGTCGACGGGATCACGACCTTCAGACCCGGAACGTGCGCGAAGAACGCCTCGACCGACTGGCTGTGGTACAGGCCTCCGTGGACCCCGGCCCCGAACGGGGCCCGGATCGTGATCGCGCAGCCGAACGTCCCATTGCTGCGATACCGGATCCGGGCCGCCTCCTGGATGATCTGGTTCATCGCCGGGAAGATGAAGTCGGCGAACTGGATTTCGGCCACGGGCCGCAGGCCGTTGGCGGCCGCCCCGATGCTCACGCCGGCGATCATGGACTCGGTGAGCGGCGTGTCGATCACGCGGTCGTCGCCGAACTCGGCCCAGAGGCCATCGGTGGCAAAGAAGACGCCACCTTTCTTGCCGACGTCCTCGCCGAGCACGATGACCGCGCCATCGCGGCGCATCTCGTCGCGCAGCCCCTCGCGGATCGCCTCGATGAACGTGTGGATCGCCATCAGCCGACACCCGGGGCGGGCGGCGGGTGAAGCTGCCCGGCGTCGTCCGGCTCTGCATACACGTGGCGCGTCAACGTGCCGGGGTCCGGGTCGGCGGCCGCCTCGGCAAAGTCCGTCGCGTCATCCACGAGCCCGCGGACCTCCGCGGTGATCGCCGCCTCCGCCGCCTCGTCAAGGAGGCCGGCCGCCCGCAGCTCGTCGCGGAAGGCGGGCAGCGGGTCGCGACCGCGTCCCTCGGCCAGGTCGTCTTCCGTCCGGTACTTCGTCTGCTGGTCGTCCGACGAGTGGCCGGTGAGGCGGGTAACCTTCGCCTCGATGAAGGTCGGGCCGTCGCCGGCGAGCGCGCGAGAGACCGCCTCGCGCATCGCGAGGTAGCACCCAAGGACATCGGTCCCGTCCACGATGACGCCCGGCATGTTGTAGCCAGCCGCCCGGACGGCGAGGTCGCGGACCGCGGTCTCCTTCTCGGCCGGCACGCTGATCGCGTACCCGTTGTTCTCGACCAGGAGGACCATCGGGAGGCGATGGATCCCCGCGAAGTTGAGGGCCTCGTGGACGTCGCCCTGGTTTGTGGCGCCCTCGCCCATCATCGCGACCGCCACCTGCGACTCGCCCCGCAACTTCGCGGCGAGCGCGATCCCCGCAGCGTGGAGCGCCTGCGTCCCGACGGGTGACGAGCCGCTGAAGATCCGGTACGCAGCCCCGCCGTAGTGAGCCGGCATCTGGCGCCCCCCGGAGCCGGGATCGTCGGCCCGTCCGAACTGCTGGAGCATCAGCTCGCGCGGCGTCATCCCGAACGCGAGCATCGCGGCCATCGAGCGGTAGTACGGCAGCAGCCAGTCGCGGCCCGGCGTGAGAGCTGCGCAGATCCCCGCCTCGGCGCCCTCGTGGCCCTGGGCGCTGATCACGAAGTGGACGCGACCCGAGCGGTTGAGGATCCAGGCGCGCTCGTCGAGCCCCCGCGCGAGCGCCATCAGCCGGTAGATCTCGCGGAGCCGCGCTGCCGGCAGGCCGGAGCGCGCGACGGGATCCGGCGAGGTCGGCGCCCCCGAGTGTGTCACGACGCGACTGTACACGTGCCCGGCCGGAAGGGGCCACCCGCTGTCGCTCAATGCACGACTGGACCCGTTCGGGTGGACTGGCAGGGGCGATCAGGATCTATGGCTCTGGCGGCGGGCGCCGTCATGGCCCGAGCCTCCCGGCCAGGGCAATCGGTGTCGCCGCCACGCGCGCGACGACCGTCGCGCTGCCGCGAGGAGGTGCCGCTCGATGGTTGACTCGACCATGGTCCTCTGGGGCCAGACCATCGTGTACACGCTGTACGCGCTCGCGGTGCTGATCGTGATCGGCACCATTGCCTACAAGTTGACCCGGCCGGGCACCCCGCGGGTGCCGCCCGCCCTGTTCTACGGCTTCGCGGCGCTCCTCATCGTGGTCGGCGTCTCGCTCCATCTCATCACCTACAACACCATCCCCTGGGCGGCCGCCGACCTCGAGCGGGACAGCGTGACGCCGAACAAGGTGTTCGCGATCGGCGCCGCGAACCACGCCTTCGCGATGCCGTCGCCCCGCCTCGAGATCACCTGCGGTGACCGGGTCCTGTTCAGGGTGACAAGCGCGGATCTCACCTATGGGTTCGGGCTGTTCCGGCAGGACCACTCGATGCTCTTCCAGATGCAGGTCGTGCCCGGACACCCGAACGACCTCCTCTGGACCTTCGAGAAGAACAGCGTCTACGACATTCGCTCCACCGAATACTCGGGACCGGCGGGCGTCGGGATGGGCGTCGACAACGCCGTCGAGGTCACCGGCTGCACGGCCGGTTCCTGACCCGCCGGCCACCCGACGAACGACGGAGTACCGAACCATGAGCTTCACTCAGACCCTGCTTGACGGTAACCAGGGGTCATTCCGGGTGACGACGCTGACCCCGATGCAGAAGCTGACGCTGCGCTTCGTGATCATCGGCCTCGTCTACTACGCCTTCGCCGTGCTCGAAGGCATGATCATGCGCATCTACGCGATTGAGCCGATCTCGCTGATCCCGGCGGACCAGTATTTCGGCATCCTGACTGCCCATCCGCTGGTCGGGATCTTCGGCTCGACCTACCTGCTCGTCTTCGGAGCGTTCCTCTTCCTCGTTCCCTTCCTGCTCAAGAAACCCCTCTGGAGCTTCGGGCTGGCCAACTGGACGCTCTGGCTGATCGCGATCGGCACCTTCGTCTTCTGGTTCGACGGCTTCCTCACCCATTACGCCCCGCTCTACACGCTCTACTGGCCGCTACCCGCAGACACCACGCAGTTCAGCCCGCTTGCCGGGACGATCTTCGTGGCGGGAATCGCGATGGTCATGCTCGGGACATTCGGATTCGTGATCAACATCTTCAAGACGCTCACCTACACGCCGAAAGGCTGGGACCCGCAGCCGGTCGGGGCGCTCCTCCGGTCGGCCCTCGGCCTGACGGGATTCCGGAACCTGTTCCGGCGCAGCGGCCAGGTGGAGGATCTCGTCCCGCTGCCCGTGGCTGCCATCGTCCGGGGCACCGTCGACGTCGCGCTCAACGCCGGGATCATCCTGTTCACCGGCGTCCTCATCCTCGTCTTCCTGATCGCGGCCGTCTTCGGGGTCTCGCTTCAGCACACGCTGGTCGACTCGCTGCTCTACAAGAACTGGTTCTGGTGGGGCCTGGATCTGGTGGCAGACGGCCTCGTCCTGATCTTCGTGGCCGGCACGTGGTACCTGCTTGCCTCGCTCATCACGGGCAAGCGGGTCTTCATGCAGAACGTCGCCCGGGCGGCCCTGCTCGTCGAGCTGGTCGTCTCGTGGACGGTCTGGTCGCACCACCTGCTCTCCGACCAGGCCCAGCCGGCTGTGCTCAAGGTCGTCTCCGGTGAGATGGTGACCGCTTTCGAGCTGATCACCCAGGGGCTGGCCTTCTTCATCACGCTGGCGACCCTCTGGAGCGCTCGCCCGCTCAAGATGACGAACGAGCTGAAGTTCCTGCTCGGCGGCCTGACCGGCTTCGGCCTGGCCGTGGCAGCCGGGATCATGCAGGCGGACATGGGACTGAACCGGATTCTCCACAACACGCAGTGGGTGATCGGGCCCCACGTCCACGTGGCCATCCTTGTCGGCCTCACGATGACGCTCTACTCGGCGATCTACCTGCTCCTGCCGATCCTGACCAACGGCGCGAAGCTCTACAGCCAACGGCTCGCGACCTTCCACTTCTGGGCGCACCTCGTCGGCGGCATCGGGATGGGCGCGTTCATGGGAATGGCCGGCCTCCAGGGCATGCTCCGCCGCACGATCTACTACGAGGGCGAGTTCCGGCCCTACATGATCCTCGCGGGCGTGAGCGGCACGTTGATCGCGCTCGCCCTGTTCGCCTTCCTGCTCAACATCGTCATGACGGTGGGCCTGAAGGGCGCGCTGGGGATCTTCCTGCCGTCCCGCTTCGACTCGAAGGTCCTGCTGCCCCCTGCTCCGTCGGAGGCGCCCTCGCCGGCGTAGGCCACGCGGCTGTCGTCAGAAGTTGATCGAGCGCCCGTCCACGGCCATCGCCGCCTCGCCGAGGATCTCGGAGAGCGTCGGATGCGGGTGAGTGGCCGCACCGATCTCCCACGGCTGCGCCTGGAGCGAGCCGGCCAGGGATGCCTCGGCGATGAGGTCCGTCGCGTGCGGCCCGATCAGGTGGACGCCGAGCGTGTCGCCGGTCTCGGCATGGCCGATCACCTTGGCGAAGCCCTCGTACTCGCCGCCGATGACAGCCTTGGCGATCGCCTGGAACGGCACCTTGCCGACCTTCACCGGCAGGCCTCGCTTCTCGCATTCCTGCTCGGTCAGGCCGACGGACGCGATCTCGGGCCGACAGTACGTGGCTCGCGGCTGCGCGACGTAGTCCATCGCGTGCACGTCCGGGTCGCCGGCGATCGTATGGACCGCGGTCAGCCCCTCGTGCCCGGCCGTGTGGGCCAGCCACAGCCCTCCGACGATGTCGCCGATCGCCCAGACATGCGGCTCGGCGGTGCGCATGTGGCCGTCGACCACGATGATCCCGCGGTCGGTCACCGCGCGCGTGGTCTCGAGCCCCAGGTCCTCGATGTTCGCCGCGCGACCCGCGGCGACCAGCAGGACGTCGGCCGCGACCTCCTTCGTCTCGCCGCCCTCCGGCCCGACGTGCAGGCGGATGCCGTCGTCGCCGGCGACGAGCGACTTCGCATCGAAGCGCGCGTTCGTGACGACGTCGATGCCGCGCTTCTTGAAGCTCTTTTCCAGCTCCTTCGACACGTCGCGGTCCTCGAGCGGGACGATCGCCGGGAGGTACTCGAGCAAGGTCACTTTCACGCCGAGGTCGTGGAAGCACGATGCGAACTCGCAGCCGACCGCGCCAGCCCCGATGATCACCATGCTGGTCGGAAGCTCGACCAGCCGCAGGACGTCATCCGAGGTCAGGACGCGGACGCCGTCGGGCGTGATGCCGGGCAGGCTCTTGACGCGGGATCCCGTGGCGATGATCACGTCTGTTGCCTCGAGGACACGCTCGCCGCCGGTCCCAGGTGTGCCGTCCTCGCCGTGCAGCCGAACGCGGACCTTGCCGGGTCCCTCGAGTCGTCCGCGACCGGCGACCCATTCCACCTTGTTCTTGCCCACCAGGCTCTTGAGCCCCGTCCACATCCTGCGGACCACCTGGTCCTTGCGGGCGGCGATCACGGCGTAGTCGACGGCCGCGTCGCCGGGGATCATCACGCCGAGCTCGCGGCCCTTGGTCCGGACGCGGTTCGCGAAGTCGGCCGATTCGAGGAGCGCCTTCGTGGGGATGCATCCCCGGTGGAGACAGGTGCCGCCGATCTTGTCCTCGTCCACGAGGGCGACCTTCATGCCCAGCTGCGCAGCCCGGAAGGCGGCCGAATACCCGCCGGTCCCCGCGCCGAGGACCACCAGGTCGAACAAGTTGGACGAGCCGACAGCCATGGGTCAGGGCACCTTTCGGGCGCCGGTGCGGCGGCGCGCGGACAGCGCGCAACCCGATCCGGGCGCCGATCCGGGGGCGGCCACAGCCGACCTGCCGGTATGGGGAGGGATCACGCCGTCGATGGTAACGCGGGCCATGCCCGGGCGCGCAGATCGTGCGCCGTGCGCCGAGTGGCGGGTGCCGTGGCGCGGGTGCCGTGCGCCGCGGCGCGGGCCGCCGCGTCGCGGGTGCCGTGCGCCGCGGCGCGGGTCGCCGCGTCGCGGGTGCCGTGCGCCGCGTTGCGGGTGCCGAGCCGCGGGTGCAGAGTCGGCGGTGCCGAGTCGCCGCGTCGCGGCGCGGGTGCCGAGCCGCGGGTGCAGAGTCGGCGGTGCCGAGTCGCCGCGTCGCGGCGCAGGTGCCGAGCCGCGGGTGCAGAGTCGGCGGTGCCGAGTCGCCGCGCCGAGTCGCGGCGTCGCGGCGCGGGTCACCGGTCGCCGTGGCCGCGGCGCGGGTGCCGAGCCGCGGGTCGCCGCGTCGGCGGTGCAGCAGGTTGGGCGTGCACCGGGTGACCACTGCGACCGGCGAGAACCCCCGGAAGGCAGAATCTGTGCGCCCCGTGACCGCGCCAGCGGTTCAGCGGTCGCGCGGTGTGTTCTGTGGCTCAAGATCGTCCCTGCACCGATCGCCGCCGGTCATAAGGTCTAGGCGGTGCACACCATGGCGCCGTGGCGCCGCGGACGGCGATGGCCGTGGAGAGACGACGGCCTGGAGACGACTTCCGTGGCCCGCCCGCACCTCCGTGCGCGGCGACGGCCGCCGTGGCGACGACCGCCGTGCCCCCGCCGCAGTACGACCCGCGGTCCCGGCGCGAGCGGGCAGCGACAAACCCGCCTCTCGCGCGACAATGGACCCGACGCGGCGGTCGCCGCGCCCGCACGAGTCGCCGCTCCTGCACGAGATGCCAGCACCGATGTCGACGCTTTCCGCTCACACAACCCACCGACGGCAGGCCGCGCGCGCAGCGGCAGGGCTTGCGGGCTCGCTTCTTCTCATCGCCGCGCTTGCCTCGACTGTCCTGGCGGCGAGTCCGAAGCAGCTCGCGGCGCCGATCACGGACGACGTCCGAGCCCTGAGCAGTGGCCCGGGCAGCGTCAAGCCGGCACTCGAAGACCTCCAGCGCACGGCCAACGTGCAGCTCTGGGTCTGGTTCACGGACACCACCGGCGGCCTCTCCGCCGCGGACTTCGCGACCCAGACGGCGAAGCTCAGCGGGTTCGGCGGCAACGACCTGCTGCTGGTCCTCGCGATGACGGACCACGCATACGGCTACTGGAAATCGGACGCGATCCCGCTCTCGAACTCCCGGCTGGACTCGATCCTCGGATCCGAGCTGGAGCCCGGGCTGCGCGGGGGCGACAACGCCGGTGCGATCACGACCACAGCCGTGGGCATCCGCGACGCGATCGGCGGCTCGCCCGGTGGACAGGTCGCCACCCCCGTCCCGGCTGCCACGACCAGCCCGGCCGGCGGCGGCGGGACCGGCGCGTTGAACCCGCCCGCCGGCGGCGGCTCGCCGCTCGGCACGCTCCTGACGGTGCTCCTGTTCGTCGCGTTCATCGCGGCGCTCGGCTGGTGGTTCCTCTACGGCCGAAAGCGGCCGGTCGCGGGCGGGGCGGGATCCACGGGCGCAGGCGCGTCCGCCGGGCCGGTCGACGACATCGCCGCGATGAAGACGCCGGCCCTCGAGCAGCTCGCGAACCAGGCCCTCGTCCAGACGGACGACGCGGTCCGCGACAGCGAGCAGGAGCTCGGCTTCGCGCAGGCACAGTTCGGGGATGCGGAGGTCGCGCCATTCCAGGCTGCGATCGCGGACGCCAAGGCCGATCTCGCCGGCGCGTTCAAGCTTCGGCAGCAGCTCGACGACGCGATTCCCGAGGACGCGGCCACGCATCGCCGGATGGTCGAGGAGCTGGTCCGTGGCTGCAGGCGGGCGCAGGCCCGGCTCGACGCCGTGAAGGACGAGTTCGAGCGGCTCCGCGAGATCGAGGCAAAGGCGCCCCAGATCCTCGCCGCGCTCCCGGCCCAGGCTGACTCGCTGGAGGCCCGCATTCCCGCGGCGCAGGCAGCGATGACGCGCCTGCAGGCGTACGCCGATGCGAGCTGGCAGGCGGTCGCCCCGAACATCGACGAGACCCGCGAGCGCCTGGCCGCCGTCCGCGAGGCGGTCGACGAGGGCGGCAAGGCGATCGCCGCGAACGACGCGCCGACCGCTGGCCGCGCGGCGCGGCTCGGCCAGGACGCCCTCGGCCAGGGCACCGCGTTCCTCGACGGGATCGACCGGCTGGCGCGTGAGCTCGATGACGCGAAGGCCAGGGTCGACCAGATGCTCGTCGACGCGGATCTCGACCTTGCCCAGGCGAAGCAGGCGTCGGCGGGCTCGCCGGACCCGGCCCTGGCCGCGCGCCTCGCGCAGGCCGGGACGCTGCTCGCCGGGGCACGCGCGGCGCTCGGCGGGCCGAAGCCGGACGTCGCCGCGGCATTCCAGCAGGCGCGCGACGCCCACACGATGGCCGACGAGAGCCTGACCGCGCTGCGGACCGCGACCGAGCAGCGCGCCCGGGACGCGGCCCGGCTCGACGCCTCGATCAAGGCAGCCCAAGCCACCCTGACGCGCGCGACGGACTTCATCGCGACGCGACGCGGCGCGGTCGGCAGGGAGGCGCGGACGCGGCTCGCCGAGGCGCAGCGGCACCTGGACCAGGCCGTCGCGGCCGGTGCCTCCGATCCGGTCGGCGCCACTCGGGAAGCGGACCAGGCAACGCAGCTCGCGAACGCGGCCTACCAGGCTGCCCAGGACGACTACGGTCGATACGACGACCCATGGCATGGCGGAGGTCGCGGGGGCGGTGGAGGCGGCGGAGCCGGGGTCGGCGGCAACATCGCCGGCGCGATCATCGGCGGGATCATCGGCGGCATGCTGAGCGGCGGAGGTCGCGGCGGAGGTGGGTTCGGAGGCTTCGGCGGAGGTGGAGGCGGCGGCTTCGGCGGCGGCTGGGGCGGTGGCTCGTCCGGTGGCGGCAGCTTCGGCGGGGGCGGTGGCGGCTCGTCCGGTGGCGGCCGCTGGTAGCGGGCGCCGAGTGGTGGCGGCCGTCGGCTAGCATGGTCGGACGGAGATCGAGTTCGGTGCCGGACCGGCCGGTGCCGCAGGTAGGACAGAAAGGAACGCAGGTGCGATGGGCGACAACATCCTCGGGCGAATCGGGAACCTGGTCAGGGCCAATGTCAACGCGCTGATCGACGGCGCGGAAGACCCGGAGAAGATGCTGGACCAGCTGGTCCGCGACTACACGAACAACATCGCCGAGGCCGAGCAGGCCGTCGCGCAGACGATCGGCAACCTGCGCCTCAGCGAGGATGACCTGAGCACGGCGCAGGCGGGCATGGCCGAGTGGGGCGGCAAGGCCCTCGCCGCGTCGCACAAGGCCGACGAGCTCCGGACGGCAGGAAACACGGCCGAGGCCGATCGGTTCGACAACCTCGCCAAGGTTGCGCTCAAGCGCCAGATCGGCTTCGAGGACCAGGCGAAGGGCCTGACGACGCAGATCGCGACCCAGACCGAGCTCACGAACAAGCTCAAGGACGGCCTCAACGGGATGCGCGCAAAGCGCGAGGAGCTCGTCCAGAAGCGCAACGAGCTGGTCGCCCGGTCGAAGATGGCCGACGCTCAGGCGAAGGTGCAGCAGTCGCTCAAGAGCATCAACGCGACCGACCCGACCAGCGAGGTCTCCCGGTTCGAGGAGAAGATCCGCCGCGACGAGGCCCAGGTGCGCGGCATGGAGGAGGTCTCGGCGAGCTCGCTCGACGCGCAGTTCGACAACCTCGAGGACATCTCGGCCGACGCGGACGTCGAGGCGCGTCTCGCGGCGCTCAAGGGCAGCGGCACCCCGGCTTCGTAAGCGTCAGGGCTTCAAGCGGTCGAACGGCCCGGGCCCTGCGCCCGGGCCGTTCCGCGCCCGGGACGGCGGGGCTGTTCCGCGCCCGGGACGGCGGGGCTGGGCGGCCGCGCCACTGCCCTGACTCCCGTGCCCCGACGGACATGCCCCGACGGACGTCGTCCCGCATTGGGCGCGGCGCCCCCCCGGCGCGGTATGCGTCAAACGCACGATCCGACCGTCCGCCGGGACCGCGGACGGGCCAGCACGTCAAGACTCTTCACCCGGCGCACGAACTGGACCGATTCCGGCCGTTGCCGCCTCCCGGAGCCGTCCACGGGACCGCCAGAGCCTCCGGTTCGGTCGGATGATGCATCCAATGCACTGCGGAGTCGCATTCGTGCGCCGGATGTACGGATTTGACGAGCCGGCCCGGTGTGCACCCTACCCAGCGGCTCTGAGCTCGCGGCGCCTCGCGCCCGGGACTCGAACGGTCAGTGGGGACGCCCGAGGATCGCGAACGCCAGGACACCGATCGTCCCCGCGACCAGGACGACGATCGTGGTCGGGAAGCTGACGAATGCATCGTGAACCGGCGGCAGGATGGCGCTCGCGATCTCGAGCGCGAAGACGACCGCGATCACCCCGGCCGCGATGACCAGCACCTCGCGCCAGCCGGGGCCGTTCGGGCCGTCGGAGCGGTCAAGCACGATCCGCCTCGGCGGGGATCCCGATCGGTGCGACCAGGACACGGCCGGCGACAAGACGCCCGCGTCGGGTCAGGAGCCCCTTCTTCGGCCGGTGGAAGGTCAGGGTCACGTCGGCGCGCACGATCGGGTCGGAAAGCTCGCCCGAGGTGAGGTCGCATGCGGTCGGCGTGTCCACCGCGAGCACGGGGACGCCCGAGGCTCGTGCGCGGAGGCACAGCTCCACGGCCGCCCGGACCGGATCGCGAAGCGCTCCCCGCACCCCGGTGCCGAGCAGCGCGTCGATCACGAGCGCCGCGCGCTCGATTCCCTGGCCCAGGGTCGCGATGTCCCGCGCGACCGGCGCGTGGATCCGCTCGACCGCGGCGACCGCGCCGAGCCGATCCCAGTTACGGGCAGCGTCCGGCGTCCCGGGACGCGCGTTGGCCGATACGAGGACGGCCGCGACACGGATTCCGTGCGCGGCGAGTCGCCGCGCGGCCACGAACCCGTCGCCGCCGTTGTTGCCCGGGCCGCAGAGGATCAGCACGGGGCCCGGTGGGTTCGGCACGGGGGCGTGGGGCACGGGACGGTATGCGTGGGTCACTGGCGCGTGGAGCGGATCGGACACGTCGGGAACGTCGGGCACCCCGGCCGCCTGGGGTAGGGCGGGCACCGCGTTCGACTGCTCCGCCTGCGCCGCCTCGGGAAGGTCGGGCACCGCGCCCGCCTGCGCCGCCTCGGCCTCCACTGACACACGCGCCGCCTCGGCCGCCTGGGCCAGACGCGACGCCGCCTCGGCTGCCGCGATCAGGGCACGCGCGGTCGCCGCGACCGCGGTTCCGGCGTGCTCCATGAGGCGACCGCCGCTCACGCCGAGGCGCTGTGCCTTCGCGTCGATACCGGTCATCTCGGCCGCGGTGATCGGCGCCCGATCCATCGCCTCCGCCCAGCGCGTCGCGAGCCCCGCGAGGTCGAGCTCGAAGAGCGTTGGGTGGTCGGCAGGAAGCCGCGGTCCGCGGGGCACGCGGGCGGCGCGATCGGGGGTCGTCATGGGCGAGCAGCAAGCGTAGCGGGTCGGATCCGGCGGCGCTCCACTGCCCGGATCCGGCGGCACTCCACCCCGCAGATCGGCGGGCGCTCTCTGCGCGGGGCCGCGGGCCCACTTCCCGGCCGGGGCGCTCCCCAGTCCAAGCCGCGTGCCCCACTGCCCGGATCCGGCGGCGCCCCACTGCCCGGATCCGGCGGAGATCCCGCCGAGACTACCCAGTCCCCTGGACGCCGGCCGCGATCCCGCTGATCGTCAGCCCGACGAGCCGTTCGAGCTCGGGCCTCGACGGATCGTCCTCCGCCGTCCCGCGAAGGCGCCCGAGCAGCAGGACCTGCAGCTCGTTGAGCGGATCCAGGTAGGGGGCGCGCAGGGCGATCGAGCGCTGCAGCGCCGGCACGCCCTCGAGCAGCGTGGAGCGGCCGGAGATCCGCAGCAGGAGCCGGACCGTCCGGTCACCCTCTGCGTCCACGTGGTCCGCGAGGCGGTCGCCATCCGCGCCAGCCAGCGCGGCGTATCGCCGGCCGACCGCGAGGTCACTGCGGGCAAGCGCGACCTCCGCGTTCTGAAGCAGGCCCCGGAAGAACGGCCAGCTCCGGTAAAGCGCAGCGAGCCGCGCGAGGCCGGATTCGCCGTGCGTCTCCTCGAATGCCGCGAGCGCGCTCCCGAGCCCGTACCAGCCCGGCAGGTTGAGCCGCACCTGCGTCCAGGCGAACACCCAGGGGATCGCGCGCAGCGATGCGAGCGAGGCGCTCGCCGGGCCGGGCCCCCTGGGATCGCCGGCGCCACTGGGACCCAGGGCTCGCGCCGCGGGCCGCGAGCCGAGCCGCAAGCCGGAGATCGCCGCGATCGGGGTCGCCTCGCCGAAGACGCGTTCGAACGCGGGGTCGTCCCAGACCAGCGCGCGGTAGGCGCGGCGCGCCTCGACCGCAAGCTCTTCCATCACGGCCCGACCGTCGGCCGTGGCCGCCGACGCGACGCCCCCGTCCGCCGTAGCCCCCGACGCAACGCCGCCGGACGCAACGCCCCCCGACGCAACGCCCCTGTCCGTGACGTTCGCAGCCGCGAGGAGCGTCGCCGACGTGACCTGCTCCAGCCCCCGTCGCGCGATCGCCGGGTTCGAGTAGCGGGCCGCGATCACCTCGCCCTGCTCGGTCAGCTTCAGGCGGCCGTCGACGGCGCCCGGCGGTGCGGCCAGCACCGCGCGATGGGTCGGCCCGCCGCCCCGGCCGATCGCGCCCCCGCGCCCGTGGAAGAGCGTCAGCTCCACGCCACTCGCCCGCGCCACCGTCACCAGCTCTTCCTGCGCCCGGTAAAGCAGCCAGTTCGCCGCGAGATAGCCCGACTCCTTGTTCGAGTCGGAGTAGCCGAGCATCACCTCCTGCCGATCGCCGCGGTCGCGGAGGTGTGCGCGATAGGCAGGTTCGGCGATCAGGTCAGCGAGGATCGCCCCCGCCCGCTCGAGCGCGTCGGCCGACTCGAAGAGCGGCACCACGTCGAGGGCCGGGGTGCCCGGCGGAAATCCGCTCGTGGCGCTCGGAAGGATGGCCGGATCTGCGGCGCGGGCGGCCAGCCAGCGGACCGTCGCGAGATCCTGCGGGCCGGTCGTGAAGCTGATCACGTAGCGATGACAGGCCGCCTCGCCCGCCCGCCGCTGCAGGGCGGCAATCGACCGGAACGTGGCGATGACCTCGGCCGCGGTCACCCCGGGTGCGACCTGTCTCGCGAGGTCCGGCGGCATCGCCTTCAGCGCCGACCGCGCAGCCGTGTGTACCTCCGCGTGCTGGCGGACCTCGAGCGAGGCGAGGTGGAACCCGAACGTCTCGACCTGCCAGCGGAACTCCTGGAGGGTGCCGTAGGCCAGCCGCTCCAGGCCGTCCGCGACGAGCGCCTCGCGCAGCTCCCCAAGCTCGGCGAGCAGCTCAGCGGGGCCTGCGTACCGCCCACCCTGCGGCCCGGGAAGCTCGGCGAGGTAGGCGCGCGTCCGACGGAGCCGTTCCGCGATCGCCCCGAGCCGCCGGCGGTAGGGCTCGTGCGGGAATCGGGCCGCCATCTCTCGCATCGAGTCGGGCAGGTCGTCCTCGTCGCGGGCCAGCCGGCGCGCGAGGGGCGGGGCCACCGGCACACCCGCGCGCGGCCTCGCGGCCAGCGTCGCCATGAGCCGGGTCGCGACCGCCTCGTAGCCATGGAGCAGGTGGTCCGCCTGGATGCGGAACGCCTCGGATGTGGTCTCCGCGGTCACGTACGGGTGGCCGTCGCGATCGCCGCCGATCCAGGAGCCCCAGGCGAGGAATGCGGGACTGGCGGGCGGACGCGTCCCGGTCCGTCCCTCGTCGGCGGCCGGCCCGCGGCCAGACCGGATGTCCGGCGCGGGTGCGGTGCCCGGATCAGGCTCGGCCCCGTCGGCGACATCGAACGCCCCGTCGGCCGGGTCGAACGCCGCAGTGATCTGATCAGGCTCGGCCCCGTCGGCGACGTCGAGGGCCCCGTCTGCGGTCCGGTACAGGTCCGGGGTCGCGGTGAACAGTGTCGCGTCGAAGAAGACCATCGCCGAGCGGACCTCGTCGAGCGGCGTCGGGCGCGCCTGGCGCAGGTCGGCGGTTCGCCAGAGGAGCGTGATCTCCTCCCGCAGGCGTCGACGAACCTCGGCGTCGTCGGCCGGGGTCAGTCGCGGGTCGTCGAGGCGGTCCAGCAGGTCGTATGCGCGGCGAAGCGCCACCAGCACGGTCCGCCGTCGCGCCTCCGTCGGGTGGGCCGTCATGACCGGCGAGATGCGGAGGCGTCCCATCCGTCGCGTGATCGCGTCCCTCGAAAGGCCACTTCGTCGCAACACCAGCACGGCCTCGCCGAGCGTGTCGTCCATCGGCGTCCGGCCGGCGACCCGGGCGCGCCGGCGCAGGTCCCGCACGCGTTCCTTCTCCTCGGCCAGGTTCACCAGCTGGAAGTAGGTCGAGAACGCGCGGGCAAGGATGGCGATCTCGGCGGTCCCGAGGGTTGCGAGGTCCGCGTCGAGGGCGGCCCGGACGGCCGGGTCCGCGTCGTGGCGCAACGCGATCGTCCGCCTGCGAACCCGCTCCACGAGGTCGAGGGCTGCCTCTCCCTCCTGCTCCGCGACCACCTGGCCGAGGAGCGCGCCGAGCAACCGGACCTCGCGCGCCAGCGGGTCGCGCGCTCCCGCGCTCCCGACCGAGCGCGGCTCCGCCCGAACCGCGACGTTCGACCGTCTCGCGCGCGAGGCAACCCAGCCCCGGGGCGCGGTCACCAGAGCGCCGCGTACACGGCCTGGACGGCCCTGTCGATCCCGCCGGACGGGAAGTCCCATGCGCCGGTCAGGTAGACGATGACGAGGTCGTGCAGCGGGTCGATCCAGAGACGGGTCCCGGTCGCCCCGCTGTGCCCGAAGGCCGCCGGTGACGCGGGATCCGTGTGCGGATCCGGCTTCGCCCAGCCGAGTGCATGGTGGGCCGCCCGGACCGGATCAGCGGCGTCACCGATCCCCCCGACCGTCTGTTCGCGGGTCATGAGGGCCACGTACGCGGGCGGAAGGATGCGGGCACCGTCGAGCTCGCCGCCGCGGAGCATGGCGCGGCCAAGGCGGACCAGGTCGCCCGCGCTGCTCCACAGGCCCGCGCCGGGGAGCGCCATCGAGGCGAGGTGACGCAGCTCCGCCATCTCCTGGTCGCGCGGGACGTCGCGCTCGATCGCGCCCGGCACGCCGGACGAGAAGACGGGCGCCCTCCGCTCGCCGAGCCCGTCGAACGGATCGAACGTGGTGGACGTCATCCCGAGCGGCTCGAGGATCCGTCGCCGGAGGTAGGCCGGGTACGGCTCGCCCGTGATCCGTGCAATCAGCTCGGCCAGGAGGTCGAACGAGATCGAGCAGTAGGCAAACCGGCTTCCCGGCGCGAACGCAAGCTCCGCATCGCAGGCGCGGCGGACCAGCGCGGCGTGGTCGGGTCGGCCCGTCGCGATCTCGGCGAGGCCGTAGTCGGGCAGGCCGGAGGTGTGCGAGAGAAGGTGCCACGCCGTCACTGCCGGCTTGCCGGCCCGCGCGAACTCGGGGATATGCCGGTCGATCTCGTCGAGAAGGCGCAGGCGGCCCTCGGCGACGAGCTGCATCACGCCGAGGCCGACGACCGGCTTCGTGATCGAGGCGAGCAGACAGACCGAATCGACCGTGACACCGGGGGCGCGCGGCCCGGCCACGGCTTCGGCGCGAACGAGTCCCGCCGAGCTCGCCACGGCAAGGACCGTGAAGGGCGCCTCGCCCTGCTCCACCTGCCGGCGCGCGAGCGTGAATGCCGGGTCGAGGGCCTCGGGATCGAGGCGGAGCGGGTGCTCGGTCACGGGCGCTCTCCCGCGAGCCGGGCCGTCCCGCCTCCCTCGCGCTCGAGCTCGACAAGGCCATCCGCGGCAAGGGCTGCGAGGGCGGCCGAGACTGCCGCAGCGGCGTGCAGGCCGAGCGGGCCCTGGAACGTGACGCTCGTACCGGGCGGGACGCTGC
Organism: Candidatus Limnocylindrales bacterium; assembly: GCA_038214375.1. Lineage (GTDB taxonomy): Bacteria > Chloroflexota > Limnocylindria > Limnocylindrales > CSP1-4 > CTSoil-043. The sequence goes on along the minus strand of JBBQRX010000001.1, from coordinate 39,937 downwards.
ACAGGCGATCCACGATCCGGCCGCGGAGCCAGCGCGTGGTGGCCTCGAACGGGATCGTGGCGCGGGGGTACGTCGCGGGCCGCGGAACCCGAAGCCTCGCCGCCGGCGGCGTCGAAACCAGGGGCCGGGGCGCAGGCGGCCTCGACTCCGCCGCGCCGGCGGATCGTCCCGTGATTCCGACCGTCCCCGCGAACGCGCACCACGTCGTGACCGGGCACGCGCCACATGCCGGCCGGGACGGACGGCAGACCGTGGCGCCCAGGTCCATCAGCGCATGCGTCCAGTCGCCCGCTCGGGCAGGGTCGACGAGCGCGTCCGCGGCCGCCTGGATCGCGGCGCCTTCCCTTGCCGCGCCGGCATTCCGGCTCGTCGGGGCCGCCCGGCTCGTCGGGGCCGCCCGGTTCGTGCGCAGGCGGTCGGCTCTCGCCTGGGCTGCACTGGGCTGCACCGGCCAGGGGCCGGCACCGATCAGGCGTCCGATGACGCGTCGGACGTTCACGTCGACCGCGCCGACCGGGCGGCCGAACGCGATCGCGGCCACGGCGCGCGCGGTGTACGGACCGACGCCGGGCAGGGACCTGAGCGCCTCGACGTCGTCAGGGACGCGACCCCCGGCGGAGGCGATCGCGCGGGCCGCGCGCTGGAGGTCGATCGCGCGCCGGTTGTACCCGAGCCCCTGCCACGCGCGGATCACGTCGCCTGTCGGCGCCGCGGCGAGCTCGGCCGGCGTCGGGAACCGTTCCATGAACGCTCGCCACTTCCCGACGACCCGCGATACCTGCGTCTGCTGCGCCATGACCTCGCTGACCAGGACGGCCCACGGGTCCGGGTCGTGCGAAGCACGGAAATCGAGCGCCCGGCCGTCGCAGTCGAACCAGGTCAGGAGCGCAGCGCGGAATCCGACGAGGTCGACAGGCAGCGCGTGATCGCGATCGGGAAGGCGTGCCACGGCCGAAGGATACCCGGGGCACCAGCACGACCTGCGCTGGCGGCACCCGAGCCGCGCCGCGGCGAGCTGCGCCGCCGGGACCCGAGCCGCGGCGACCTGCGCCGGCGAGACCCGAGCCGCGGCGACCTGCGCCGCGGCGCCCCCCCGATCGGCCGCGACCTCAGCCGCCGCGCCGCCCGCCCCCCGATCGGCCGCTACTTCGGCGGGATCACCAGCACGGCCCCGATCCGCATCTTGTTGGGTTCGACGGTCGGGTTCGCGGCGATCAGCGCGTCCACGGTGATCCCGAACTTCTGCGAGATCGCCCACATGGTGTCGTTCTTCTTGACCGTGTAGGTCCTCCCACCGACCGGCGCGCTCGGCGCGGCGGAGACGGCCGGTGACTCGCTCGCTGCCTCGCTCGGGGCCGGTGACGGGGCGAAGATATCGCTCGAGGCGGGCGTAGCCGATGGAGAAGCCGAAGGCGCCGACGTGGCCCCGCCGCCACACGCCGCAACCGCGAGCGCCCCTGCGAGCACGAATGCCAAGCGACGCCGCATGATTCCTCCTCGTCCCTGTGCTGGGACGGGCCCAGTCCCGGCCGCGACCGGCGCCCCGTCAAGCGTACGACGCGCGGCCCCTCGCCGGTGTGACCTCCGCGCGAGCCGGCCGGGCATCCCGCGGGCCGCTCGCGACCCGCCGACCGTCACCCGCGACCCGCGACCCGCCGACCGTCACCCGCGACCCGCGACCCGCAAACCTCAGGAGATCTTCGCCATCACGTGCTTGATGACCGAGTAGTCCTCCAGCGCATAGGCCGACTGGTCCTTGCCCCAGCCGGACTCCTTGAAGCCTCCGTGGGGCATCTCGGAGACCAGGGTGAAGTGCTCGTTGATCCAGACCGTCCCGAACTGGATCGCCTTGGCGACCCGGAACGCGCGTCCAAGGTCATTCGTGAAGACGGACGCCGCTAGGCCGAAGCGGACATCGTTCGCCCACTTGATCGCGAGCGCCTCGTCGGTAAACCGCTGCACGGTGACGACCGGCCCGAAGACCTCGTCCTGGATGATCTCGCTGCGCTGGTCGGCGCCGGCGATGACGGTCGGTTCGTAATAGTGGCCGGGCCGCTCCGGCGAGTGGCCGCCGACCACGACCTCGGCGCCGACGCGGGCGCGCTCCACCATCCCGGCGACCTTCTCGACGTGGCCGCGCGCGATGAGGGATCCGAGTTCGTATTCGCCGTCGGCCGGGTCGCCGAACGTGATCTGCCTGACCTGGTCCGCCAGCGTCGCGACGAACTTCTCGTAGATCTGCGGGCCGGCCAGGATTCGCGTCGCCGCCGTGCAGTCCTGGCCGCCGTTCCAGTAGCCGAAGTAGCGGATCTGCTCGGCCACGTAGTCGAGATCGGCGTCGTCGAAGACGATCACCGGCGCCTTGCCGCCAAGCTCCAGGTGCAGCCGCTTCACCGTCTCAGAGGCGAGCCGCGCGATCTTCTTGCCGGTGTCGGTGTCGCCCGTGACGGAGATCATGCCGATCCTGGGGTGGCGAACCATCTCGGTGCCGACCTCGTCGCCCGTCCCCGTGATGACGTTGAGGACGCCCGGCGGAAGGATCTCCGACGCGATCTCCGCGAGCAGCAGCGCGGTCAGCGGCGTCCGCGCGGACGGCTTGAGCACCACGGTGTTGCCCATCGCGAGCGCCGGGCCCACCTTCCAGCCGGCCATCATGAGCGGGTAGTTCCAGGGCGCGATCGAGCCGACCACGCCGATCGGCTCGCGGCGGATCATCGAGAGGTGGCCGGCCAGGTACTCGTTGGCGGCCTTGCCCTCCATGGTGCGCGCGGCGCCGGCGAAGAAGCGCAGGTTGTCGACGACGACCGGGATCTCCTCGATCGCTGCCTGGGTCGGCTTGCCCGCGTTCCGCGATTCCAGGCGGCCGATCTCGTCGGCGCGGGCCTCGATCGCGTCCGCGAGCCGGAGCAGCAGGCGGCTGCGATCCTGCGGCGTCGTCTGGGACCACGTCTCGAAGGCGGTCGCGGCCGCCTTCACGGCCCGGTCCACGTCCTCCGCGCCGCTCTTCGGGACGTTCGCGATCACGCGACCGTTCGCCGGGTTCTCGACGGCCAGGGTCTCGCCGGACGCTGCGTCCACCCACGCGCCGCCGATGAATTGCTGCCGGGTCATCACGTCTGTCAGCGTGTCGGTCAAGGGAGGAGCCTCCTGGTGGCGGCCGTCGGGCGGCCTGTGGTCGCGCGCGTCTGCGCTGATTGTCGCGTGGATGTCCATCCACGCCGGCGGCGGCCCGGCACGCGCGACGGGCACCACGGCGACGGCGGCGGACGGGCATGCGCGACGGGCACGTGCTGCGCGCGCGACGGACACGGGCTGCGCGGGCGGGCGCCGCCTTGCGGACTCGGCCCTCTCCTACCCCGGCCGGAACACCGGCCGCCGAGTTCCGGCCAGCTGCTCCACGAGGTCCGCGGCGTGGCCAGGGCAGCCATCACGTCGATCGTTCCCGCCGCAGGTCGTAGACTTGGCGCCAACGCACCGCGCGGTACCGGAGGGCTGACGACACATGGCCAACCAGTTCGTGATCCAGCTCCCGAATCGCCCGGGAGCGCTCGCCGACCTCTCCGAGATCCTGGCGGCAAGGGGCGTGGACCTGCGCGCCATCGGCGGCGGCGGGATCGGCGAGAGCGGCCACCTCATCTTCAAGACCTCCGACGACCCCGCCACTCGCGCCGTGCTCGAAGCGGGCGCCTACGAGTTCATCGAGGGCGAGTCGCTCCTCGTGGAGGTGGACGACCAGCCCGGCGGCATGGCCCGGGTCGCGCGCCGGCTGGCGGACGCCGGCGTCAACATCTACGGGCACCTCTTCATCGGCCGCTGGGGCGACCAGGCGCAGTTCAGCTTCGTGGTGGACGACATCGACGCCGCGCGGGCCGCGCTCGACGGCCTCAGCTCGGTCAGCGCCGGCTGACGGAACGGCTCGAGGGATCGGGTTCCACGGTACCGGGTGCCCGAGTGCCCCGGCCGTACGCCGCCCCCGCCGACTCGGCCCCGTGAACCCCTGGCGCGAGATCGCCGACCGCGTCTTCATCCGGCGCTTCGCCTTCTTCGACCAGACCATCGGCGCTGTCGTCGGCCGCGATCGCGTCCTGGTCATCGACACGCGGTCCACGCTCGTGCAGGCGCGCGAGCTGCTCGACGACCTGCGCCACGTGAGCGGGCTGCCCCACGTCGTGCTCAATACGCACGCTCATTTCGACCACGTCCTCGGGAACGCCGCGTTCCGTCCGTGCGAGATCTGGGCCGAGGACGGCTGCGTCCGCTTCATGCGCGAGCTCGGGCTCGAGCGGCGGGCAAAGGTGGCGGCGGAGATGCCCGGGATCGTCGCCGACCTGCTTGCCTCGCCGGTGGATCCACCGGACCGGACCTTTGCCCGCGAGGCCGTGCTCGATCTCGGGGACCGCCGGGTCGAGCTCCGGTTCCTCGGCCGCGGCCACACCGACCACGACGTGATCGCCGTCGTGCCCGACGCCGCGGTCGTCTTCGCCGGCGACCTTGTCGAGGAAGGCGCGCCGCCATCCTTCGGCGATGCATTCCCGCTCGAGTGGCCGGCAACGCTGGGCCAGCTGCTCGACATCGCCGGCGACGGCCAGGTCGTGCCGGGTCACGGCGAGGTCGTGGATCGCGACTTCGTGGCCGCGCAGCTTGGCGACATCGCCTTCCTCGGTGAGATGGCGCGCCGCCAGTGGCCCGACCTGCGGGCGGCCGGCCACGATCCCGGAGGGCCCCCGCCCGAGGACCTCGTGGCGGACGCCGCGCGGCACCTCGCCTGGCCCGCCGAACCGGTCACCGAGGCGCTGTCGCGCGGCATCGCGCAGGCGGCCGGGAGGCTGGGGGTACGAACGGTCCCCTGACCCACGGGTCATGGCGCCCGCGTGCCGCTTTCGGGCACGATCTTCCCGTGCCCACCTGTGCCAGGCTTCTCTCCGGCAAGCCTCAGCCCGCGCTCCTTCGACCGTCCGCGATCGCCTGATCCGTGGCCATCGAAGCGCTGCCTGCGTGCCTCCAGTGCGGGTCCGTGGCCCCCCGCCCGGGGATCACGTTCTGCCGCCGCTGCGGGCTCCCATTCGGCAACGCGCCGCGCGCGGACGCAGTGCTGCCGACCTGCCCGATCTGTTATCGCGACGCCGACCCCGACGGCTTCCTCCCCTCGCCGCGCTCGCCGGGCCGCCGCGTGTCGCTCCGCAGCCACCAGGTCGAGCACGACGACGCCCCCGTCGGCGACGACGACTGGCTGGAGTCGCTCCGCGAGGGTGACCGCATCCGGATCGGCCGGTGGCGCGCCCCGTTCGACGTCGTCCGGCGCTACCTCGTGACCGGGGTCGTGGACGGGGGCCGCCTCCGCCAGGCGCGCCACGACGCCATCGTTTCCGCGATGACGCAGATCGCCCGCTGGGGCACGAACGCGCAGGTCTTCGGCGACCAGCCCGAATGGGCCGAGGCCCGGGCTGCCGTTGCCACGCTCATGGAGCGCTACCACCGCGGTCGAGCGTAAGTTCCGCGTCGCGCAGGGGGCCGGGCGCTGTCCGCTCCCTGTCCGGACCTTGCCCGCCCCTTCTTTGCGCCGCGGGCGCTCGCTGCCGCTCGCGAGTGGCCCCACGCTAAGATGCCCCTCGTGAGCACCCAGACGCCGATCTCGCCCGAGCGGGGCGACTTCATCCGCGAGATCGTGGCCGCCGACGTCCGGAACGGCCTGCACGAGACGATCGTCACCCGCTTCCCGCCCGAGCCGAACGGCTACCTGCACATCGGCCATGCGAAGTCGATCTGCCTGAACTTCGGCATCGCCGCAGAGTTCGGCGGCCGCTGTCACCTCCGCTTCGACGACACGAACCCGGTCAAGGAGGAGCAGGAGTACATCGACGCCATCGAGGCCGACGTGCGGTGGCTCGGCTTCGACTGGGGCGAGCACCTCTACCACGCGTCCGACTACTTCGAGCAGCTCTACGCGTGGGCCATGGATCTCGTCCGGGCCGGCAACGCCTACGTCGACGACCTGACGGCGGACCAGATTCGCGAGCACCGGGGCACCCTCACGGAGCCCGGCCGCAACAGCCCGTGGCGGGACCGGCCGGTGGACGAGAACCTGGACCTCTTTGCGCGGATGCGGAGCGGCGAGTTCCCGAACGGCGCGCGAGTCCTCCGAGCCCGGATCGACATGGCCGCGCCGAACATCAACCTGCGCGACCCCGTCCTCTACCGGATCGTGCACGCGGCGCATCCCCGCACCGGCGACGCGTGGTGCATCTACCCGACCTACGACTTCGCCCACGGCCAGTCCGACGCGATCGAGGGCGTCACCCACTCGATCTGCACCCTGGAGTTCGAGGTCCACCGGCCCCTCTACGACTGGCTGATCGAGAACCTGCCCGTGCCGTCGCGCCCCCGGCAGTACGAGTTCGCGCGGCTCAACCTCACCCACACCGTCCTCTCCAAGCGCGTGCTCCTGCGCCTCGTCAACGAGGGCCACGTCCGCGGCTGGGACGATCCCCGGATGCCCACGATCTCGGGCCTCCGGCGCCGCGGCTTCCCCGCCGAGGGCATCCGCGATTTCGCCGCCGTGATCGGGGTTGCCAAGGCCGACAGTGTCGTCGAGGTCGGGCAGCTCGAGTTCGCCGTCCGGGGAGTGCTCAATCGCACCGCGCAACGCCGGTTCGCGGTCCTGAACCCGCTCAAGGTGGTCATCGAGAACTATCCCGAGGGCCAGGTCGAAGAGATGACCGTGGTCAACAACCCCGAGGACCCGTCGGCCGGGAGCCGCAGCGTGCCCTTCACCCGCGAGCTCTGGATCGAGCGCGACGACTTCATGGAGGCGCCCTCGCCGAAGTTCTTTCGCCTTGCGCCGGGCCGCGAGGTCCGCCTCCGGGGCGCCTACTTCGTGACATGCCAGGAGGTCGTCAAGGACGCCGCCGGGGACGTCGTCGAGCTTCGCTGCACGTACGATCCCGCGACCCGCGGCGGCGACGCACCCGACGGCCGCCGCCCGAAGGCAACCCTCCACTGGGTCTCGGCCGCCTCCGCGATCCCGGCGGAGGTGCGACTCTACGACCATCTCTTCACGCGCCCCGACCCCGGCGCGGATGGCGACCTTTTCGCCGACCTGAACCCCGAGTCCGAGACCGTGCTCCACGGCGCACTGATCGAGGCGAGCCTCGCCGAGACGCCCCTTGGCGAGACCGTCCAGTTCGAGCGGCTCGGCTACTTCGCCCCCGACCTCGACTCGACCCCGGACCACCTCGTCTTCAATCGCACGCTGACGCTCAAGGACACCTGGGCCAAGGTCCAGGCGCAGGGCCGCCAGGGCGGCTGACCGGCCGTCCCTCGTGACGCTCTCGTGGTCCCCGGCCGGGAATCGAAAAGCAGGCAGAGGATCCCATCACGGTGCCTGCCCCGCTCGCGACGCGAGCCAGTCCCGGAGCGCCGTCACCGAGAACAGGTCCGCTCTCCAGGTCCTTGACGAGGGCCGACGATGCGGTGGCTGGCGGGAGGTTGAACGCGGCGAGGAGGTCGGGCAGCGGCACGTCCCACGCCGTCGCGACGTCGCCGATCGCCATCCAGCCCTTCACCTCGGCCGCGGACTCGCCCTGGGGTGCCACCTGCTCGCCGCCGGCGGTCGTGCGGCCGCTCGTCTGCCAGAGACCGGAGACGGCACCCAGGCCGATCGCGCTCGCGAAGACGACCACGACAAGGATCCCGAAGGCGAGAGGCGGGATCTGCCGGCGATGAGGACGCGTCGGAGCGGCTTCCATGACGCTGATGTCTCCTTTCATGTGTGGAACAGGATGGGGAGCCCAACGCGAAGCTCGAGAGCGCCCGATCGCGGGCACGACTCCACGCACTCGAGACAGCCATTGCAGTCGACCGAGGTGATCCGGGTGGCCGTCGCCACGGGGAGGCCCATCGGGCAGCTCCGGGTGCAGAGGTTGCAGGACACGCACGCGTCCTTCGATCGCTCGAGGTGGATCGGGCTGAACCGGGCGACGAGCCCGTTCGCCGCACCGAGGGGGCACGCGTAGCGGCACCACGGACGGTCGACCACGAGCGCGCCAAGGAGCGTGAGGCTCAGCACCACGAGCCCGAAGCCCGTGCTCTCGCGGCCGATGTCGAGCAGCGCGATCCACGGGTCGACATCGCGGAAGACCATCACCCCGAAGGCGGCCGTGCCCCAGATCGCCCACGCCAGGACCACGTACTTGAGGAACCGGAGCGGACGGTCGAGGACCGCGAGCGGAGCTGCGCGCCGGCGCAGTGCTCGGACGCCTCGAAAGATGGCGGGCACCCGGCGCTGGACCATCGCGCTCAACCCGGCGACGAGATCCTGGAGGAACCCGAGCGGGCAGATCCAACCGCAAAAGGCACCACGGGCCAGAAACGCCGACGCGAGGACGGCGATGGCGAGCACGACGTTCGCCGAGTGCACGTGGGGCACGAAGGCGCCGGTCGAGAGGAAGGTGACGATCGTCTCGATCCCGCCGAATGGGCAGAGCGACTCGGGACTCGTCGCCGCGCCGCCGGCTGCGGCGAATAATCGGCCCACGACCAGCCAGACCACCGCGAGCGCGACGCTGACCTGGACGGCGCGCCGGAAGCCCTGGACTCCCCGGAGCGCCGCGAGGCCCCTGCGCGGCCGCCGGATGCCTCCGTACTCGGAACCCACGAAGGGGGCCGTGGTGTTCCCCCCATCGAACGCGCGACCCACCAGTGTGGCCTCCAGCTCCACCCCGGAGCCGGCCGTGTCTGCCGGTCGGGGACGAGGGCAAGGATCCGGCCCGAACGTGGAGGGTGGATGGAGACGACGTGCAGGATCAGGGAGAATCCCGTGAGGTTTCCATGTAATCCCGTTGAAATGGTCACGGGTTTCATCAGGAGGATCGCGTTGGGCGACACGCGAGCGTGACCGCCTGCGCGCCCCGTCCCAGACCGCACCCTCGCTCGAGGACACCTGGGCCAAGGTCCAGGCGCGAGACCGCAGGGGCCGCTGACCGCGCGGCCTCTCGGTCGCGGACGGCGCTCCGCCAGTCGCCCACCAGCGCCACGTGCCCCATTCTTACGTAATGACGAATGCGAAGTCACATCGCGCCCTCGACCCGATCCCCGGGGACGGTGTCACGACGGCGACCTGGGACCGTGCCCGCGAAAGCCGGCGACCATGACCGCCGAACGGGTCGACGCGGTGATCGCCGCCGTGGCGCGCCACGACCCCAAACTGGCCGGGTGGATGCGCACCGCCGCTGACGCCCTGACCGCCGGAGAGGGCGAGGAGATCATCAGCCAGGCGAGCCTTCAGGTCTTCCTCTGGTACGAGCAGCCCAGGAAGTACCTGGACGACACCTGGAGGCCGTTGACCGAGGCGACCGGGGTCCTGCTTTCGCTTCTCGGACTCGACGGCTACGCCGCCATCGCGCGATCGTCGACGACGGCGGCGATCCTCGAAGCGTGGCGAGAGGTGCCGTCGAAGGGGTTCGCCCGGTTCCGGGCAGCGAGGTCAGCTTCGGGCGTCCAGCCGCCGGATACGGACCTCCTCGAATGGGGCGAGATCATGGGAATGGAGGAGGCCGCCGCCCTGTCGTCGGTCGAACTGGCGCTTGAACGCGCGATCGAGTCGGGCGACCTCCGCCCCGGAACGGGCTCATGGCGACGCGTCGCGGCCGACATCTGTGGTTCAACGCTGCTGAGGCCTTCCGGCGCGGGGGCGGACCGAACGCTTCTCGCGGCCGTCCTGGACGAACGAAGCGACACGTGGGTGAGCCTGGCACGCCCGGCATCTCTGAAGGTTTGGCGCGAGAAGGCACGGGTTCGGGCGGCGGCCGAGATGGAAACGTCGGACGTCGCCGCCACCATCGCGCCGATGCGCTGGCTCCTCGAGACGTGCCGAACCGGGATCGCGCTCACGCAGGCGGGCTACCTCCCGCCTGGCGTCGTGCGAGAGGTCGTCGGTCGGTTCGGCTGGTGGCCGTTTCGGGGACACCCGCGTTCCGAGGTCGACGTGCACCAGCTCGGCGTTCTGCGGGACACCGCCGCGCGACTCCGCCTCGTGTCGAAGCGGTCAGGCAGGCTCAGCGCCAGCGCCCGTGGCATGGCCCTCATCGACGACCCGATCGGCCTGTGGCGCCTGATCGCGGCGACGCTGGCCTGCGAGGACGACTACGTATCCATGCTCAGCGAGTTCGTCGCCCACCGGCTCCTCGACGGACCGGCACTCGACGGCGCGCTCGAACGCGACCTCGGTCCGATCGTCGCCGCCCAGGGCTGGATCGCCGGCGATGAACGGATCACGCCGCATGCGGCCGGTCTGGCCGTCCATCGGGCTCTCTACCACTGGCGGCTGTTCGGCCTGCTCGACGAGGTCCGTCCGAAATGGGAGGGCGGCCGACCGACCGGGCCCAACATCACGGCGCTCAACGCCGCAGGGCGGGCGGCTGCCACCGCGTTCCTGCGGGCTCGCGCCAGCGTCCCGCGGACCGATCTTCGCGCCTGACGGCACCGCTGGTTCCACCGCGCCCGGGCGCTCACCGCGCTCCGCCAGTCGCCGGCCGGGGATCGGCGCCGAACGATTGGGGTACAATCCGGGTCGCCCAGGCGCCGCGTCGGCCGGGCTGCGATCTGCGATCGTGACTGCGGCCCGCGAGCGTGCTATCGGGCCCGCCGCTGGCGAGTGGCCTAACGGTAAGGCACCTGACTCTGGATCAGGGGATTGAAGGTTCGAATCCTTCCTCGCCAGCCAGCTTCCTCTCACTACCCGCCCGTTTCGCGTTGCTCGCGCACCTCGTGCGGCGGAGACACGGCGGGAGGCGGGCACGCGTCCGCGGCCGGCTCAAGGTCGGCGCCGACTTCGCGCTCCTCGCCGCCGCGGTCAACCTGGCGCGGCTGGTTCAAGCGTCGTACGACCTCACCCCGCAGCCTCGTACGCCTCCCGCAGCCTCGCCACGTCGAGCTTCTGCATCGCGAGCATCGCCGCCATCGCCCGGGCAGCACCGGCAGGATCGGGCCCACCGAGGTAGGTGCCCATCTCACGCGGGACGACCTGCCATGACAGGCCGAAGCGGTCCTTCAACCAGCCGCACTGCCCGTGCTCGCCGCCACCCTCGACGAGCGCGTCCCAGTATCGATCGACTTCGGCTTGATCCTCGCAGTCGATCTGGAATGAGACGGCCTCGGTGAATGGGAACTGGGGTCCACCGTTGATGCCGACGAACGGCTCACCAGCGAGCGTGAACGAGACGAGCAGAACCTCCCCGGCCTTCGTGCTCGGGTTGTCGCCCGGCGCCTGCGTGACCGCGTCGATCCGGCTGCCAGGGAATAGCGAGACGTAGAAGCGGGCCGCTTCCTCTGCCTGCCCGTCGAACCAGAGGTTCGGGGTGATCTTCGACATTCGTCCGCCTCCGTGCCGTTCGTGGTATGGGCGGCGGAGCCTAACACTGGCGGGACAACGGCCCTCGGCGGCCGTTTCGATGTCCGCGTTACTCCTGCGGCCTCCTGTCCTTCCGAGCACGCATCTTCCGGACGACGACCGTGGCGAGCACGCTCCAGAAGACGCTCGTGAACACCGACGTCAGGACAGGCGGCCCCTTACGCCCGCCTCGCATGGCCGCGGTGTCGAAGAAGACGCCGCGGCACTCGGGGCAGCGCCATGGGCCTCTCCGACCCTTGCGCTCCATCGCCGTCCCGTCCTTCGGGCACGCCCATGTGCCCCGCGTTCCGTCCGCCATGTCCTGACCCTCCACTGATTTCGTCGGTGCCTCGGGACATCCCTCGAAGCAGTCTGCGCCTACCCGAGACGCTCCAGCACCACGACCGGGATAGCCCGGGCGGTCCGGTGCTGGTAATCGGGGAAGCCCGGGCGCTCGCGCAGCCCACAGGCGGTCACCCTCCGGACTCTCGACGACGCTCGCCCGAGCCTCGAACGTCTCCCCGCCGACCTCGATGGTCACGACCGGGTTCGCCACGAGGCCGACGTACCACGCTGGATCGTTGGGATAAGAACGACGACAATGGTTACGTCACCCAACATGGCTACCGTCAGGCGGGGCAGAGCGGGGCCGGAAGCCACGTCAATGTCGGGCGGACCGCTTCAGCGGCTGTCCTCACAGGCGGCGTCAGCCTTCTTTTCGGGGCGAGTCCTTCGACGGGCACCATCGGCTCTCGGGCGACCAGGTCGCGGCACTCATGGACGCCGGGTCTCCCCTCCGGGTCGTGGTCGCGATCCTCGCCGACAGCGGTGTACCCGCCCGCGCATTCCCTGGGTCGTCGCAGCGTCACGGACAACGACGGGGTCGTACGAGGCCGCCGCCGAGGAGCCGTGCCTCGAGCCGTCGGTGCGGGTGCGGAGCCGCTACCTTCTGACGCCGGACCCCGGCCCCTTGACGACCGCACGGGACGCTCCTCGTCGCGACAGCGGGGTGGCTGGTCATGCTCGGCGCGCTCGCGGTGACCGCCCTGATCGCGGCGTGGCTGTGGCCCCGCTAACGGCCCTGCGCCTCCCCGAACCAGGTCATTGGACCATCTGAGACCAGCAGGCCACCCGGCAGCAGCACCGCCTGCGTCGCCTGATCGGTCGGCAGGTCGCCGGTCAGTTTCAGCCGTCGCCATTCCAGACCGTCCGAGGATGTCCATGCCCGGGTGTCGGGTCCGCGTCGGAGGGCGACCATCCGGGTCCCGTCACCGACGAGTACACCATTGGCCTGACTGCCGCAGCCTTCGCCGGTGCAGGTTGTGGGCCCGAGCGGTGGATAGGTCGGCAGCACTTGCCAGTGTCGGCCGTCTGTCGAGTGCCACCAGATGTCGGCACCGGGCGTCGCAACGAACCGGCCGAGTGCGATCAGCCCTTCGCTCCCGACGACGACCGAGGTGACGATCGACTGCTGGCCCGTGCTCGCGAGCCTGACCCCCGAGACAGTCGCCGTAGGCATTGCACCCGATGGCGACCAGACCCGCCCGTCGGCTGACCAGAGCGTGGCCGCGACGCTCTGGGCGGTGTCGGTGACGACGGCGCCACCGAGCACGTAGCCCGTCGGAGTGCCCACGAGCGAGGTCACCACGAAGCCCCTCGGGATCGTCCCGGGGGCCCGGGCGGTCCACCGGACGCCGTCGGGTGAGGTTGCCGCGAGAGCGGGCCCACTGCTCGACGGGGCGAGGAGCCCAGCCGGTCCGGCGGGGCTGGACACGGCGAGGAGCCCAGCCGGTCCGGCGGCAAGGAACGTCCCCGCAGCGAACGGCCGAGGCGCCGAAAAGACAGGTGCCTGCTGGGGCGCCCATACCCGTCCATCGGGCGAGGTCCACGCCATGACAGGCAGACACCCGGGCTTCCCTCCGGTGCAGTAGGACGGGTCAGCGAGTTCGGTGACGGCCACGAGTCCCGCGGGCACTTCGGCGATGCCGACGACGACGAGGCCCGGCCAGAACGTCGTGCCGGGCAAGGGCTCCCAGTGCGCCCCATCGGTCGATGTCCACGCCACCGTCCAGCCGGGCGTCATTGCCACTGATCCCGGGAGGCCGCCGCCGACGGCGATGTATCCACCCCGCCAGTGCAGCACTGACCGGACGAGCGTCAGTGGGTCACTGCGCGCAAGCATGTGCCAGTGGAGACTGGTCCACGCCATGGCTGGTGGGGGTGGAACGGGCGTCGTGAAAGCGTCGGGAGGAGACCCACTCGACGTCGGCGTCTCCGGGCTCGGCGTCGGCGACACCGCGGGCGATGTGGAAGGCAGCGCACTTGCTGACCCGCTCGCCGATGGCTCGGGGAGCAGCGCGGTCCGCCCGGCGGGGCTTCCCCACGGCTTGACGACAGCGACGCCGATGAACCCGATGACCAGAACCACGACAAGCGCCACGATGCGACGGCTTCGTGGGCCGGTCGCCAAGGGCTCTTCGTGGAAGGACATCGGCTCTTTCATCGTGGCCCATACGTTCGCGAGCGCGAGAGCGATCTAGTTGTGGTGCAGCCTAGGTGATGGACGCCGTCGAGGCAGTGGCAGATGGGTGCTTTCGGGCTGCAGCTCACGCGGCGGCGCGCTGGACGTCGATGCGGAGGGTCCATCGGCGCAGCGCCTCGACGAGCTCGACGATCGAGGCGCGAAGCTCCGGGTCGGTCACGTTCCCGTCGAGGTCGAAGTGGGCCCCTGCAGATCCGACCAGCACCTCCGGGAGCGGCATCACGCACGCCCCCGTGAACACGAACGCGTCGCGCAGCTGGGCCTGGGCACGAGCGGTGGCCCCGTGGCCGGGGCTCGCTCCCATGATGGCCACCGGCTTGTCGCGGAGGGGGCTGGTCGCATGGGGACGTGACGCCCAGTCGAGCGCGTTCTTGAGGACTCCCGGAATCCCGTGGTTGTACTCGGGCGTGGCCACGAGCAGTGCGTCAGCGTCGGCCATCGCGGTCTTGAACGCCACCACCGACGCCGGCTCGCCGGAATCTTCGACGTCCTGATTGAACAACGGGATGTCGGTCAGGTCGAAGATCTCGATGGCGATCCCGCTCGGGGCCAGCTCCGCGGCGGCCCGGATCAATCCCCGGTTGTATGACCCGCGACGCAGGCTGCCCGCGAAACCCAGGATCTTGATGCCGTCCACGATGCCTCTCTTTCGATTCGCCTGGCCGTCCGCGGCGGCTCGTCAGTGCAGCAACTGCTCCCAGCTCGTCGGCACGCGGCCGGCCGGGCCGGGCACGGGTTGGTCGAGCGGGTGGTGGTGCGGTGGCGCCAGCGCCGGGCCGTCGAGGTACTCCTCCCTCACGACGTTCCAGAACCAGTCTTTCCCGGGCTCATAGCTCGCAAGGACTGGGTGTCCGGCGTCGAAGGCATGGCGGCTCGCGTGCTGCGAGGGCGAGGAATCGCAGCAGCCGACTCGGCCGCAGGCAGCGCACCGCCGCAGGTGGAACCACCAGCCGCCCGATGCCACGCACTCGAGGCAGCCGGATCCGCACGGCCGAGCTGCCGGGTTGATCGCGTCGCCATCGGACATCGACGTCCCCCTCTCGTTGATCGCGTGCTTCGCCGCCATGGACGCGTCGCGGCGGCAACCGGCGTGCCATCCATTACGGCACTGAAGGTTCGAATCCTTCCTCGCCAGCCATTAACTCCTGATCATCGGAGACCCCACGCACGAAATCGGACGGATAGCCGTATCGGCTTACTCGGATCAGCTCGATCCCTGGCCTCCTCCTGGGGGGCGAACAAGAGGCCGAGGTCTACTTCGGCCCTCAAGCGTTCAGCTCATCGGACCGTCGGTGGATCCGGGTTCAGCGATCGTCGCGCGCGCCGCCCATGACAGCACGCAGGCCCATGGCGATCAGCCACGCGTCCGTCGCCAGGAGCCCGGCCCGCTGCCAGAACCCGGCCTCGGGCCGGACCAGTGACAGCCCGAGGCAGGCGATCGAGACGGCGCCGACCGCGACCGAGGCTCGGCCGATCGCCGGGCTCCTCTTCGCGAGCGTCGGAGCGGCCGACGGCCCCATGGCGGCGAGCGCGAGGTAGCCGAGTCCCGCGACCGCTGCGTGCGCCCGATCGCCCTCTGGCGATTGCCCGAGCGGAGCGAGGGCTATCCCGACTGTCAGGAGCACATTCGCCCCGAGGACGAAGGCCGCCGGCGTGCCGAGGAACCGTCGCGCCGGGATGGCCGCCGCCCCGGCGGACACGGCGAACGCGGCGAACCCCACGTTCATCAGGCTCCGTGTCGTCGCTTCGACAGCGGCGAGATCGCTGATGGGGTCGCGGACGGGAGAGTATCCGGGCGTGATCGCTCCGGACACGACCCACGAGGTGATGAACGCCGTCGGGCCCACGACCAGGCCGGCGCTGAGGGCTCGGTCGAGATTGCTGAGCGGCGGACGGGCTGGCATTGGGAACAGCCTACAGGCCCCGGAGCCGACCGCCACACATCGACGCGTGACGACGGCTGCGCCGTCGATCCGGCGGCTGTAGCTGTCCAGCCGAGCTGCTGGCGGCGGGTCCACGTGTGGCTGACCTCGAAGCCGTCGCCCGCCGCGGTACGACCGTCGAGGCTGTCGCAGTAGATGACCTCCTCCGGCCCGCGCGAACTGTCCAGCTGGCGGGTCAGCACTGCGATCGGTCCGCACGGCCCAGGACCTGCCCCGACTCGACGAGGTCGGCGGCCGTGACGTCGCTCGGACGCGCGAGGCAAAGGAGCAGTTCGTGCATGTCGGGGCTTGACAAGCGGCTCTGAAAACGTTTTGATACGGGTCGACTGAAAACGTTTTCGGTTACTCCCTTGCTTTGGTGGCATGCGCATGGCAGTCGGTATCAGGGAAGTCGCGGCAAGGGCCGGTGTGTCGATCGCCACCATCTCGCGTGTCCTGAACAATGGACCGCACGTCAGCGAGGACGTTCGGCGCCGGGTTATGGTCGTGGTCGAGGAGCTCGGCTACCAGCCCAACCGCGTCGCCCGCAGGATGCGCGGCCAAGCCTCACAGGTCCTCGGGCTCGTGATCGCCGACATCCAGAACCCGTTCTTCACGTCTCTTGCCCGCGCGGTCGAAGACGTCGCCTCGCAGAACGGCTGCGCCGTCTTCCTGTGCAACTCGGACGAGGACATCCGCAAGGAGAAGATGTACATCGACCTGCTCGTGGCAGAGCATGTCGCAGGGGTGGTGATGTCCCCCACGAGCGAGACGGAGGCGACCTGCGGGCGCCTGCTCGAGAGCGGCATCCCGCTGGTCACGGTCGACAGGCGGCTCCTGCACGTGTCCGCCCCGAGAGTCCTGATCAACAACGAGCAGGCGGCGTATGAGCTGACCGCCCACCTCATCGCCGACGGCCACCGCCGGATCGGCGGGCTCTTCGGTCCCATGACGATGACGACCGGCCGCGAGCGATATCTCGGGTATGCCCGCGCCCTCGAGGCACACGGACTGCCGGTGCTGCCGGCGCTGGTCCGCAGCGGGCCGCCTCACGAGGAGGAGGGCCATGCATTCACGCGAGAGCTGGTCACCGCTGCCGAGCCGCCAACGGCAATCCTCGGCGGCACGAACCTGTTGGCGATGGGCGCGCTGCTCGCACTCCATGAGCTCGGGCTGCGGATCCCCGACGACATGGGCATCGCGTCGTTCAACGTGGTGCCCGGGATGCCATTGCTCGAGCCGACGCTGACCCGTGTGGCGATGCCGACCCACGAGATGGGGCGGATCGCCGCAGAGATCCTGCTGGGCCTGATCGGCGGCGATGAAGCGCCGCCCCAGGACGTCATCCTGCAGGCACCCCTGCAGCTGGGCACGTCGTGCTATCCGCACGCGCCGCAGCCATCGCGGCTTCCGCGGACAGCGAATGAGAGGGTCGCATGAGCTCCACGTGGACCGACCGTCGTCTGCCCCAGTATCGGGACCTGCCGGTCGACCCGTCCCAGCCCCCCGGGTCCGCCTGGGGCGTGTTCGGTCGGGATGACCAGGTCGGCACCGTCAACCTCCTGACGCCCGACCGGGTCCTGGCGGCCGCACGACTCGTGACCAAGGGTGCGGTCTTCCCGCTCAACTGGAACATTGAGCTGCCCGATCCGCCGCTCCTTCGCCGGACGGCGCTCCGCCACAACATCGTGGAGCTGAACCCAGGTACTGACGACTACTACGACAACTACTACACGCAGGGCTCCACCCAGTGGGATGCCCTGTGCCACATGCCCCATCCCGAGTACGGCTACTACAACGGCGTCCAGCGTCCCGACATCACCGGGCGTCCCGGGAGTCGGAACGGCATCGAGAACTGGGCGCAGCGTGGAATCGTCGGCCGGTTCGTGCTGGCGGACGTGGAGCGGGCGATGGCGGCGGCAGGGCGGCCGATCGACAACGGCCAGCGCGTGCCGGTGACTGCGGACATGCTCGAGGCGACGCTGGCGCACGAGGGCGTGACGCTCGAGACCGGCGACATCCTGCTGGTGCGCTGTGGATGGATCGCCTGGTACGAGCAGCGGACCGCCGCCGAGCGCACGGCGCTCGCCCAGGCCGAGATCGAGATCCGGACCCCGGGGCTGGCAGCCGACCGCCGGATCCTGGAGTTTCTTTGGGATCACCGTGTTGCGGCGGTCGCCGCCGACGTCCCGGGGCTGGAAGCCCTTCCCTATACCCCGACGCCCGAGGGGTTCCTTCACTACAACGTCATCCCCCTGCTGGGGATCGCCGTGGGCGAGATGTTCGCCCTCGATGACCTTGCAGCGGACTGCGCGACCGATGGGATCCATGTCGGCCTATTCACGGCGGCCCCCTTGAACAAGACCGGCGGCTCCGGCTCGCCGGGCAACGCCCTGGCGATCAAGTAATCCCTGGTAGGAGGAGAGAAAGAAGATGCATCGGAAGCCCATGGCGCTCGTCCTGTTCGGCGCCGCCCTCGCGCTCAGCGCGTGTTCCAGCGCGGCCACGTCCTCAAACACCGGCTCGGTTCCCCCGGCCGCGACCAGCACCGCGAGCTCCGCGCCCGCCTCGAACTCCGCGCCCGCGGTCGAGGGCAAGAAGTTGCTGGGCATGGTCTCGATCACCGTCAACGACTCGAGCAACGCCCGGTTCATCAAGGGGGCAACCGCGGCGGCCCAGGCCGGCGGCTGGGACGTCAGCGTCATCGACGCCCACGGCAACGCCGACGAAGCGAACGCCGCAATCCAGAACCTGATCCAGCGCAAAGCGACCGCGATCACCGACCTGGTCTTCCCGGTCACATCGCTGGGCGCGGGTCTCGCGGCTGCACAGGCGGCCAACGTCCCCGTCGGGACCTGGGGCGGCGGTCTTGGCAACGGCGTGGTCGCGACCAACGGCAGCGGCGGCCCGCAGGCCGAGCCGATCGTGAAGCAGATGGTCGCGGATCTCGGCGGCAAAGGCCAGATCCTCGCCCTCACCTATCACACCGGCCAGGTCTGCCGCGATCGCGAGCAGGTCCTGGACGACACCCTGAAGGGCTATCCGGACATCAAGGTCACCAAGAACGAGGTCAAGATCCCCGGCTACCTCCAGGACGGCGCGCAGTACGCGGCGGCGTGGCTCGCCGGCAAGCCCGCGGGCTCCGGCCCGCTGGCGATCTGGGGCTGCTGGGACGATCCGGCGCTCGGAGCGATCTCGTCACTCAAGCAGCAGGGGCGCACCGACGTCAAGGTCTACGGCCAGAATGGCAACGTCGACGCGATCAACGCGGTCAAGGACGGCACGATGACCGCCACCTCGTATGCCCAGGTGGAGGAAGAAGGCAAGGTCATGTTCCAGACCCTGCTCGATGCGATGCAGGCCGGCGCGAGCTGGCAGCCGAAGGCGGTCGAAGTCCCGGTCATCGTCGTGAACAACCAGAACGTTGTGCAGTTCATCAAGGACCATCCCGAGGCGATCCAAGCGCCGAAGTGATCGACTCCGTTTCCGGCCCCATCCCGACCGTCGGCCGGGATGGGGCGACCCGAGAGCCTGGAGGGGGCGGCCCCGCGCCACTCCTCCAGGTTCGCGGGCTTTCCAAACGCTTCGGTGGCGTGCGAGCCCTCAAGGGTGTGGACCTGGACATCCTGGCAGGCGAGGTGCACGGCCTCGTCGGCGCCAACGGGGCCGGCAAGTCCACCCTGATCCGGTTGCTGGCCGGTGTGTACCGGCCGGATGCCGGGTCGATCGTGGTCGACGGCGAGCCGGTCACGATCGTGGACCCACAGCACGCCTCCGGGATCGGCCTGAACTTCATCCACCAGGAGCTGAACCTGGTCCCGAAGTTCAATGCCATCGAGAACATGACGCTGGGCCTTCCGAAGGCGAGTCGGCTCGGCCTTATCACCTGGGGGCCGATTCGCCGTCAGGCCGACGAGGTGGCACGCCGCCTCGGTGCGGACTTCCCTCTCGACATCCCCGTCGAGGACCTCAGCGTCGCGAACCAGTGGTTGATCTCGATCGGCCGCGCGCTGATCCGCAAGGCGCGGCTGATCGCGATGGACGAGCCCACGGCGTCGCTGTCGGCCGAGGAAGCGGGCCGCCTGTTCCAGATCATTCGCGAGCTCGGCTCGGACGGGATCGCGATCCTCTACGTGTCCCATCGGCTCGACGAGATCATGGATCTCTGCGACCGGGTGACCGTCTTCAAGGACGGCGTCCGCGTCCTCCACGCCGATCGAGCGGCGATGACCAAGGGCGGCCTCGTGCGCGCGATCGTCGGGAGCGATGTTGCGCCAGCCTCCTGGGCCGGCGCCCCTGATCAGGGCAGCCCCGTCGTGCTCGAGACCCGTCACCTTGGCCGGGGAAGCGTCGTCCGGGACGTCTCGCTCCAGCTGCACGCGGGCGAGGTGCTCGGCCTCGCCGGTCTCGTCGGAGCCGGACGCTCGGAGCTCGCGCGGCTCATCTTCGGCGCAGATCGCGCTGACACCGGGACAATCCTCCTGGACGGCGCCCCCTGGAGACCCGCCGGGCCGCACGACGCGTTCGCCCGCGGCATCGGCTTCATCCCCGAAGAGCGCCGATCCCAGGGCCTCATCCTGCAGAAGGATGTGAGCTTCAACATCAACCTCGCCGATCTCCAACCGCTGCGCTACGCGCCCGCGATCCCTTTGATCAGCCTGTCGCGCGCCGCGCGCCGCGCGAAGGAGATCGCCCAGGAGCTCCAGATCAAGGCGCCGCGGGTCACGACGCCTGTGATCGAGCTGAGCGGTGGCAACCAGCAAAAGGTCGTGATCGGGAAGTGGCTGACGCGCCATCCGCGGGTGCTCATCCTCGACGAGCCGTCCCGCGGTGTCGATGTCGGTGCGCGCGCCGAGATCCACCGAAGCATCAAGGAGCTGGCCGCCGGCGGGGTTGGCGCCATCGTCATCTCCTCCGAGGTCGAAGAGCTGCCCGGTCTCTGCGACCGCGTGCTCGTGATGGTTGAGGGCCGCGTCGCCGGCGAGTTGACCGGTCGCGAGATCACGAAGGAAGCCATCCTCCAGCTGAGCTACGCCCACGGGCAGGGAGCGAGCACCGAATCATGACCACTGCACAGACGTCCGATTCGGTCCAGGGCGGCATGGCCGCCGGCGATCGGCGCCGCTATGCCTTTGCGTTCGTGGGCCGCTATGGGACGCTCCTCGGCATGGTGCTGATGATCGCAGTCTTCAGTATCGCCGCGCCCGACGCGTTCCCGACGCTATCGAACGCCACCAACATCCTGAACCAGGCATCGCTGACCGCGATCATCGCCGGCGGCCTGACGGTCGCGCTGATCGTCGGCGAGATGGACCTCAGCATCGGCTACGTGGCGAGCTTCTCCGGGGTGTTGGTCACCGGCTTCATGGTGGACCAGGGCGTTCCGTGGCCGCTCGCGATCCTGACCGTGCTCGTGATCGGGGCATCCATCGGCGCGGTGAGTGGGCTCGTCATCACCAAGCTGCGCGTCAACTCGGTCATCGCCACGCTCGGCGTGGGTACCGTCGTGGTCGGGATCAACTACGCCTATGCGGGCGGCGTCCCGGTCGCCTCGGGCGTGCCCAAAGCCTTCCTGGATATCGCCCTCGGACGCTGGGTGGTCGGCATCCCCAACAACATCATCTTCATGTTCGTGACTCTCGCCCTGGTATGGGTCCTCATCAACCGAACCGATCTCGGGCAGCGTATCCAGGCGGTCGGCGGCAACCCGGAGGCAGCCCGCCTCTCGGGCATCCGGGTGGACCGGATCAAGATCCTGGCGCTGGTCGTGACCGGGATCTCCTCGGCGATCACCGGCATCCTCCTGGCGTCGCTGATCGGCAGCGGCACGACGAGTGCGGCGGACGGCTACCTGCTGATGTCGTTCGCCGGGTGTTACCTCGGATCCGCCACGCTGCGCGACGGCGAGTTCCACATCGTCGGCACGTTCATCGGCGTGCTGATCGTCGCGATCGGCTTCAATGGCCTGGCCATCCTGGGTGCGCCGACGTTCTGGCAGTACGTCTTCCAGGGGGCGATCCTGATCCTCGCCGTGGGCCTCAGCACGGTCGCGCGGCGCTTCTCGAAGGCATGATCGGGGTGCCGGTTACGCCCTCTGCCGATCACGACGCCGCATGCTCGGCGGCAGCCACCGGGTAGGCGGCGCTGAGCATCAGCTTGCCGCGGATGACCTTGTCGCTATCGATGACCGGCCGGAGGAAATCCCGACCTGCTCTTCGGCCACGGTCACCAGCCAATTGACCCGCTGGATCGTCCCCTCGCGGCCTTGGTGGATCCGAGCGGAGGCCCGTTCAATGACGCCTGCTTCACAGGCGCCTGCTGCCTGCCGTGGCGACAGTCGCGGGGCAAGTCAGCTCCCGCCCAGGATCTCTGGGGCCGCGTCGGGATTGCGCATTCCGGCCCCCGGAGGCTCGTCGACCTGGTCGCTGTTCTCCCAGGCGGGCTCGCCGGTCTCACGATGCCGCTCCCGACCTGCCTCGCGGCGCTCGTGGCGCGGGGCAGGCTCATCATCCGACACTGCGCGCGCTCCCGAGAACGCTCGTCTTATCCTGGATATCAGCGACATCACGGTCTCCTTCTCGACAATGCGCAGGCCAGGCTCGACCTCGGCAGCCCCCCGGTGGGTGAAGGGCAATTCTGCTGCGCTTGACACGTCGGCGCAGAGGCCAGGCCGGAGGTGGTCGTGTTGCCGGCCGCGCGCGCGTCACCCCTCGGCTGCGGCGGCACGCGCGTCACCCTCGGCCGCGGCCGCAAGCGCGCCCCCCTCCGCCACGCCCGCCAGGCGCTCCATCTCGATGACGGTGCGGTCGAGCTCGTCCACGAGGTCCACGACGTGCGCGGGGTTCGCACGGTAGGCCATCACGAGCGAGCGGTAGTACCAGAGCACGTCGGCCTGCGACGCGGTGAAGCGAGCCCAGGTGGCGTCCCCATGGCGCCGGAGATCGGCGACGATCGCGCGGGCGTTGTGCAGCTTGTCCGAGGCCGACACGAGCAGGATCGGGCGGTCAGCCGTGGCCAGGCGCGCGAGGTACGCCTCCTTGCGCTCGCGCCAGGGCGGTTTTGGCTCCGTGTCGGCGTCGGTGCACGCTTCGACGATGCGCAGGACCTCCGGTCCGAACCCTGCGACGGTGGCCCGGGCACCCGGTGCGTAGTGGACGTCTTCGATGGCATCGTGGAGGAGCGCCGCGATGGCCTCGTCCTCGCTGGCGCCGTAGTCGAACGCGATCGAGCACGTCCCGAACAGGTGCGAGATGTACGGGATGCTGGTCCCCTTGCGCGCCTGGCCGGCGTGCATCAGGAGCGCAGCCTGGACCGTCTCGACGAATCGGTGCGAGTACAGCCATGGCTGGGGCGCGATGGGGTGGCCCTGGACCAGGTATTCGCCGCCGTTGGGCATGGTCCTCCTGTTGGAGTGGAACGTCAGCTGAGCTTCAGCGGCGGGGACGCCGGGTCAGTGTGACCGTGCCGCGTTGTCCCCGCCGCGGCGAGGGAGACGACTCGTCCGCATGCGACGCCCGAAGCGCTCCTCGACTCGGCGCGCCAGGTGTTCCCCGTCGATGCGCTCCGCGGCGGCGAGCCATGCCACCGGGAGGCACGCCGAGGCGAGCTGGAACTCGAGCCCGACGAGGCGCCCGTCCGCGACGGTGAAGTCCGCCGAGACCGCACCCGCGAACTCCGGGTCACTCTCGAGAAGGAGCGTCGGGCCGAAGATGTCGGCGGGGCCCGTTTCGGCCATCACGAGGTAGGCCACGTCCGTCGTGGCGTCGTAGGTGAGCTTGAGCTCCATGCGGGGCTTCTCCCGGTGGGGTTCCGGACGTCGGAACCGGATCACGGGAGGCCGAGGCGGGTCGTGGGTGGTCACGGCCCGAGCATCGAGGTGCGCTGTGACAGCTCGGGTGTCACGCCCCGCACGGGCGACAGCTGGGCCCACCTGCACGGCGGGCAGTCAGGGCTCCCCCCGACAAGAATCCGTGGCCCGGAGGCTCTCCCGGCAAGGGCTCCAACCGCGCACACTTGGCCCCACGCCAGACCGAACCGGGAAGCCGATTGCAGGCGCTGACCCGGCCGACTTACCCCTTCCCGAGGTGCGCGGCTCGTGACCGATAGCGGCCCCGACCTCCTCCAGCCGCTCCTTGAGCGGATGTTTGGGCCGGGTGCGACCTTTCGCGATGGGCAGCGCGAGGCGATCGAGGCGGTCCTGCGCGGCGAGCGGACGCTGGTGGTCGAGCGAACCGGGTGGGGCAAGAGCCTGGTCTACTGGCTGGCGACCCGCGTGGTGCGCGATCGCGGCCGGGGCCCGACCCTCGTCATCAGCCCGCTCCTCTCGCTGATGCGGAACCAGATCGACGCCGCCGTCGCGCTCGGCCTGCGCGCTTCCACGATCCACTCGGGCAACCGCGACGAGTGGCAGGAGGCGCGCCGCGGGCTGCAGGACGGCTCGGTTGACGTGCTGCTCGTGTCGCCGGAGCGGCTTGGCAACGAGGAGTTTGCGACCGAGATCCTGCCATCAATCCGGGGCGGCATCGGGCTCTTCGTGGTGGACGAGGCCCACTGCATCTCCGATTGGGGCCACGACTTCCGGCCCGACTACCGGCGGCTGCGAAGGATCATTGCCGGTCTCCCGCCCCGCACGCCGCTCCTGGCCACGACCGCGACGGCGAACGACCGGGTGGTCGGCGGACGTCGTGGAGCAGCTGGGCGGCGACGTCCGCACGGTCCGCGGTCCCCTGGCCCGTGCCTCGCTGCGACTCCAGGCCATCAGCCTCCGCGACGGTGCCGAACGGCTGGCCTGGCTCGCCGAGAACCTGCCCCGCATGGACGGGAACGGCATCGTCTACTGCCTGACCGTGGCCGACACGGAGCGCGTCGCCGCCTGGCTGAACCGCAACGGCATCGTGGCGGCCGCCTACCACGCGCGGCTCACTACCGAGGATCGCGTCGATCTCGAGCGGGCGCTCCTCACCAACCGCCTGAAGGCCCTCGTCGCCAGCACCGCGCTGGGGATGGGCTTCGACAAGCCCGACCTGGGGTTCGTCGTCCACTACCAGCGACCGGGCTCGGTCATCGCCTACTACCAGCAGGTGGGCCGGGCCGGTCGTGCGCTCGAGAGCGCGTACGGCGTCCTCCTGAGCGGTCGCGAAGACGACGAGATCAACGACTTCTTCATCCGCAACGCGTTCCCGCCCGAGGCCGAGATGCGCGCCGTCCTGGCTGCGCTCGAGGGCGTGGAGATGGCGTCGCTCCCCGTCCTGGAGCAGCGCCTGAACCTGCGCCGCTCGCGGATCACGCACATCCTCAAGCTGCTCGATGTGGATGGGGCGGTCGCCCGGGAGGGGCAGCGCTACTTCCGGACGCTGAACCCGTGGCAGCCCGACACCGATCGGATCGAGCGCGTCACCGCGCTCCGGCGGGCCGAGCTGGCCCACATGCGCGCGTACATGGCGCATGCCGGGTGCCTCATGACCTACCTGACGAGCGCGCTCGACGATCCGGCGTCGGCGCCCTGCGGTCGGTGCGTGTCGGAGCTCGGTGGACTCCTGCCCACGACGCCCGATCCCGGCCTCGTCCGGCAGGCCGTGGACTTCCTGCGCCGGTCGGATCGCGTCATCGAGCCGCGCCTGCAATGGCCGGCGGGCGCGGTGCCGACCCTGACCGGCCGGATCCGGCAGCCGAACGAGCCGGGGCACGCGCTGGCGGTCTATGGCGACGCCGGCTGGGGCCGGCTGGTTGCCGACGGCAAGTATCGCCACCATCGTTTCGACGATGAGCTGGTGGCCGCGGCCGTCGAGCTCGTCCGCGGTCGCTGGCGGCCCGACCCCGCCCCCACGTGGGTCACGGCGATCCCGTCGCTGCGGCACCTAGCGCTCGTCGGCGACTACGCCCAGCGGCTGGCCGTGGCACTGGGACTCCCGTTCCACGACGTGCTGGCCGCCGCCGACGTGCCGCCGCAGAAGGAGATGCAGAACAGCGCCCAGCAGCTTCGGAACGTGGCCGGATCGCTCCGCCTCCACGGGGAGTGCCCGACCGGCCCGGTCCTCCTGGTGGACGACATCGTCGACTCCCGCTGGACCCTGACCTACGCCGGCTGGCTGCTGCGCAACCACGGGGCCGGGCCCGTCCACCCGTTTGCGCTGGCCACCGCCACCCCGCAGGATGGCGCCTGATGACGGTCCTCCATCCCCTGGGCGCCGACGGGCTGGCGATCCTCGCGCTGACGGCACGCGGGGCCGGCGGGCGAGCAGGCAGCCTCGAGCAGGACGGACCGAGCCCGCTGGCGCCGAAGGACTGGGCGCGGGTCGCGCGAGCGCTTGCAGCCGCCGGCGCGTCGCCCGCCGATCTCCTGGGTCGCGACGCCGCGGAGCTCGGGCACCTCCTCGGCGGAGCAACCGGCGCGGCCGAGGTGATCGCCCGGCTCGCCGCGCGAGCCACCACCTTCGCGATGGAGGTGGAGCGACTGGCTGGGCGCGGGGTCTGGCTGGTGAGCATCGCGGACGACGCCTACCCTGCGCGGCTGCGCGACCGCCTCGGCGATTCCGCTCCGCCGATCCTGTACGGCGCAGGCTCAGTCGAGCTGCTCCCTGCGGGTGGCGTGGCTATCGTCGGCTCGCGCGACGCCGATGCAGATGCGCTCGCCTACGCGCGTGAGGCCGCCGCAGCCGTCGCCCGGTCGGGCAGGTCCGTCGTCTCCGGCGGAGCCCACGGGATCGACGCGGCGGCGATGAGCGGCGCGGCCGAGGCGGGTGGGAGCGTTGTCGGTGTCGTCGCGGACAGCCTCGAACGACAGGCTCGTTCGGCGGAGGTCCGGGCGCTCGTGGCCGACGAGCGCCTCGTGCTCGTCTCCCCGTACGGCGCGGATGTGCCGTTCTCCGTGGGCGCTGCGATGGGCCGCAACCGGCTCATCTACTGCCTGGCGGATGCGGCGCTGGTCATCTCCACGGCGGAGGGCTCGGGCGGCACCTGGGCGGGCGCGACGGAGGCGCTCAAGGCGGGCTGGGTGCCGGTCCACGCGAGGGTCGGCGAGGGCGTACCGGCCGGGAACGCGGCGCTGATCGCGCTCGGGGCAATCGCGCTCGAGGGCGGGGCCGAAGCCGTGCCGGAGATCCCGGAGCGTGCCGCGGGGTACCGGGAGGCCGGCGCCCAGGAGGACAAGGATCAAGTGACGTCTGACGAGCAGCAGACGCTATTCGACTGAGAACCTGAAGCCGATTGCTTGGCCGGCTTCCCGACGACACGTGAGTCCTTCTCGTCAGTGACGGTCCGTCTTGGAGCCGGGTGTTGCGCTCGTGGAGCGCGATGACCGATCCGGACCGTCCCCCCGAAGCTTGGACTGCACAGCCTTGACGCGTGACGTGTAATGTGCGTAGTCTTAAAACGTGAACGAGATCCGCCAGGGCGCGAAGCTGATCGAGATCCTGCACCTTGCCCTCCTCCAGGCGATGCCGTCGCACCTGCCGCCGGCCGACTACATCGTCAAGGGAGGCGCGAACCTCCGCCTGTTCGAGCGGAGTCCCCGGCGTTCGCAGGACATCGACCTCGACTACGCCGGCCGCGCGGACCGGTTCGACCTCGTCGAGGACAAGGTGGATGCGACGCTCCACTCGGCCCCGTTCCGGGGGGTGCTGGCGCTCGCCGACGTCAGGATGAGCGAGCCCACCAAGCCCAAGCAGACCGAGACCACCCGCAGGTGGAAGTTCAGCGTCGAGGGCTCCGGCGCCTTCCTCAACTCGAAGATCGAGGTAAGCAACCGAGGCACCGACCCCGAATACGACTTCGCGAACGCTCGCGACGACATCGGGCGGGGGCTCGGACTGCGCGTGGTGCGCGCGAACCGCTACCTCGCCCCGGCCGCGATCCGCCAGATGATCCGGGCTCTCGGCCAGCGCAGCGGAACGGAGCCGCGCGACCTGTTCGACCTCGACCTGCTGCTCGCCCGCTACCCCGCTGCCGTCCTGCCCGGCGACGTGCCCGCGCACGAGATCGAGGCCGCGCTGGGCGCCGTGTTCGGCATCGACTACGACGCCTACCGCGAGCTCGTCGTGGAGTTTCTCGAGGACGAGCAGGTTGGCGTCTACGGCCGCGAGGAGGTGTGGACCGACATGGTCCTGAAGGTCGCCGCGGCTCTGGGCGCCCTGCGGTGAGCATCCTCGAGGCCTATGACAGGCTCGAGTCGCTCGGCGGCCTCGTGACGACCGGGGAGGCGGCAGCCGCCCTGCGCGTGAGCGTCAGCAGCGCCAGTCGGACGCTTCGCACGATGTCGGAGAAGCGGCGTGCCACGCGGATCCGCAGCGGGCTGTGGCACATCGGTCGTGGTCTCCCGGCCCCGACATCGATCGTCCGCGACCTGTGTCGCCCCTATCCGGCCTACGTCTCGTTCATGTCAGCGCTCAATCTTGCCGGCGCCATCGATCAGCTTCCGCGCGTCGTGAGCGTGGCGTCGCTCGATCGGGCCCGCACCATCGAGACGTCGGTCGGGACGTTCGCCGTCCACCACCTGCCACCCGCCCTCTTCGGCGGCTGGGAGGAGACACCGCGCGGGCCGATCGCGACGCCGAACAAGGCGATCTTCGACCTGTGCTACGTCGCGGCCGCCCGGAGCGGCAGGCCGCCGCGCCTGCCGGAGCTCGACCTGGCCGGCGCGATTTCGCTCGCTTCGTTCGAGCCGTGGCTCTCGCGGGTTGAGGCCGCCCGCGTCCGTTCGGTGACGGCCGCCGGGCTGCACTACGCGATCGGGCGTAGCCGCGCCCGCTGACCGGTCGCGACCCACGAGCCACGCCCTCACTCTGGCCGGAGCCCTGTTCGACTGAGAACCTGAAGCCGATTGCTTAGCCGGCTTCCCGACGACCCGAGTGTTGGTCCTCGTGTCGAATGGGCGCGGGGACACCTGTGCCGCCCCTTCTCTACCCGATCATCGCGAGGAATACTCCGGCGGGCACCGTCAGGATG
Organism: Candidatus Limnocylindrales bacterium; assembly: GCA_038214375.1. Classification (GTDB taxonomy): domain Bacteria; phylum Chloroflexota; class Limnocylindria; order Limnocylindrales; family CSP1-4; genus CTSoil-043. The sequence continues at coordinate 11,145 of JBBQRX010000001.1, read as the reverse complement.
TCGCGGTCGATGATGATGGTCCGTCTGCTCACCATGACCCCACCACCGAACGCCTTCGTGATGCTCTCGTAGTCCTTCCCGTCGGGGTCCTGGGCGTACTTGCTCTCGATTGGAAGCGTTCCGGTCGACACGTCGGTGACGAAGTCGATCTCGCGTCCGCGCTCGCTCCGCCAGAGGAACAGGCTCTGGGGCACCGCGAAGGACTCGAGCGCATTGCGCTCCACCTGCCTGAACAGGGCGATCAGGATGAGATTCTCGACGAGGGCCGGATCGGTTGCCTTGGGTCCTCCCTGGGAGGCCGGAATTGCTGCAAAGGCGGGATCGCCGAAGTAATGCTTCCGGGCCCGTGTCAGCGACGGTCCGGCCTGGCGTTTGGTGTCGCGCTCGTGGAGCGCGATGAGGCCGAAGGACCTTGCCAGGAGTTCGACGTAATCGGAAGCCGTGGTCTTTGCGACATCCATGTCACGCGCCACATCGGTGAGGTTGGTGGGATGGCCGAGGGCCACGACGGTCCTCGAGATGAGCTTGGCGAGACGGGCCTCGCTGCGGTCGAGTCGACGGACATCGGCCGACAGGCCGCGCCACAACTCCATCACCGTCCCGGGCAGCAGCCGCCCCTCAGCGAGAGCGTCCGCGACTGGTCCAGGGAGGCCGCCGCAGCGCGCGTACTCGCCGAGGTACTGGTCTATCTCGCCGGTACGCAGGGAGAGGAGCTGCGCTGCCCGGCGGACGTCCGGTGTCAGCAGGTCGTCGATCGCGGCGCGCTCGCCCAGCTCGATCGTGGGAGATCGGGCCACAAGATAGTCTCGGAACGTCATCGGCATGTGCAGCCTGTCGAGCGGACGCTGCCAGCGGCCGCGTCGCCCCTGCAGGTCGTCTGCGGACGCGACCAGGTCGGCAGCCGACGATCCGGTCAGGATGACCGTGGCACGTCGGAACTCGCGGTTGAACTCGCGCAGGTGGGCGAGAGCGTTTGCCCAGCCCCGCACGAACGTCAGTTCGTCGAGTACGAAGAGCCAGGGCGCTTCTTCCTCCGCCGCCGGCCACAGGCGGAGAACCGTCTCGATCACGGCACGCATCTCGTCCGCGGTCTCGATGACGCGCAGCGTGAGGAAGCAGGTGCGTCGTCCCAGCCCAGCGGCGACACGTTGGGCGATCAGGCGCTTCGTCAGGGTCGTCTTGCCGCTCTGGCGGGGACCGCGCAGGGTGAAGACCGCACCTGACGCGACGTCCTCGGCGTCGAACGGGCGCGGATCCCACCTGAACCTGGCAGCCGCGGCGCTCGAGAGATGCGGGTCGGCCGCCTCCCAGCCGGGATCGGTCCACCACGGGTTCAGGGCGTTGAGATCATCGAGCGATAGCACGAGGCTACGATAGAGGGGCGCTTATGACGTGTCAACGCTACGATAGAGGGGCTCTTTCGGATGGTCGAATCCGACGATATGGGAGCACCAGGAAGAATCAGACCCCACCCGCGTGAACAGGCTCGGGCCGCGGCTGACTACCCGCACGCCAGTGGGTTCGGGTCGAAGTGCGTGCCCCAGGGGAGGCTTTCCCGGAGCTTCCAGAAGACGTAGTACGTCAGCGGCAGATCGCAGATGCCGACCGGACTCAGGCCCTGTCGGGCCAGGTACGCCTCGACGTTGCGCTTGGCCAGGTCGAAGTCCGGGCTCAGGATCGCGACCTCGAAATCATCGGGCCCGCTGATGTACTCGAGGATCGCGCTCGCGTCCGCGTAGATGACGCCTTCGAAGGACTCCGGAGCCGCGATCCCGAGGGACCGGTGCAGGTTCTCGATCAACGCCCCTCTGACGCGCCGGTCAGCGGCGGAGAGCGGCTTCCGGTTCACGAACCGCTGGTAATCCCGCTGGTTATCGGCGACCGAGGTGACGAGACGCGGCGCGGGTCCCCTCGCTGCAGTCGGCGATGCGATGGCCACCGCGGTCGGCACCGGGGACGACGCCGGCGTGGGTGCAACCCCAGCGCCTTGTGTCGGGCCAGTCGTGGGAATCGGTCCCTGCGTCGCGCTATTCGCGACGGGCGTCCCCGCCTGTCCCTTCGTCCCCGCCTGCCCGGCCGGAGCGGCGGACGGGGCCGGGCTCGGCACGGGAGCCGGGGTGACGCTCGACCCGCATCCCGCCACCAGGAACGCGACGGCCAGGACCGCTGCCCGGCGGGCGATGCCCACGCTCACTCCCTCCGCTCGCTCCCGCTCGCTCGGGGGGCGCGTCTCGACGCGCGGGTGCTCAACCGGAGCGTAGCCGATGCAGCCGGCCTCGCGGTGGATCAGACGGCCCGGTCAGGAGTTCTCGGGGTCGTCGTTCAGCCTGCCGCGACCTTCGCGTGGCTGTAGATCTCGACCGGCATCGGCCGCTCCAGCTCCCACACGATCTGCATCGGGCGATCCGACTTGTGGCTCACATGGCGGGCTGGGCCGAGACAGAAATACGGCGTGCTAACGCCGCGTTCGTCCCGCCTGTTCTCGCGCACGAAGAGAATGACCTTGGAGCCGCGGGCGACGTGACTGATGTAGCGCTGGCCTGTCGGGGATGCAGTGGCCGTCCGCGACTGGGACTCCCAGTGGAAAAGGGTCGGCGAGATCGGGTAGTCCTGATAGCGCGTGGTCGGCGAGTAATCGTCGTCGGACTTGTTCAGCGTGATGAAGAACAGGTCCGATTGCTGCGCCGCGGCCCAGATCACGCCCTCGCGGGTCTCGCGTAGGTTTCCATTTCCTACCAACCCGTAGGCCGCAATGAACTCGTAGAGGCCATACGTTGCGTGGCTGTGGATCGGCACAATCCCGCTGGCGTCGATCGGCTGCGAGTCCATCCGGCCTCGTTCCCGGAGCACATCGAGAATCTCGATCAGCTCCTGGCGCATTGCCGGCGCGCGCCACAGCTCGGCAAGAACGGAGCCCACGTCATTCAGCGGCCGCTTTCGTTGGCCGAGCGCCGCGAACAGCATCCATTGCAGCCGCTCGTCCCTGGATCCCGGCATCGAGGCCGACGGAGGCGCGCTCGCCGTCAGCCACGATCGCCATCGCGCGTACCGCTCATCGTCGTCGACGTGGAGCATCTTGCCGAGTGCCTTTGCATACTCGGCCTCCTCGGACGTGGGCATTCCTCGCAGGTGACCGGCGGCGCGCCGGGCGGCGGTGAACGTCGATCCACTCGATGGGTTGGCATAGACGTCCGCCAGGTCGAACGAGCTCGCCGCGAGGAATTCCCCAAGCGTTGTCGAGGCAGGCAGACCACGAAGATCGTCCACCAGCGCCTTCCGCGTGTTCTTGAGGGCAGATCGCAGGTTGTCCAACACGATCTTCTGGGATATCTCGTCGAGCCGGATTGCGCAGCCGGGCGGCATTAGCGGGACGCCATGCTCCAGCTCCTTCTCGACTTGACGTCGCGTCCCGCCGACCATCGCCCGGTACCGAATGTCGAATCGGTAGTCGGCGTGCGCCTGGCCAATGAAGTCGAGGACCGTGAGCACGCTCTTGCCTTCGGCCCAGCGAAGGCCGCGGCCCAACTGCTGAAGAAAGACGGTCGCGCTTTCGGTCGGTCGAAGCAGGAGCAGCGTGTCGACCTCCGGGATGTCGACGCCCTCGTTGAAGATGTCGACTGTGAAGATGGCGCGCAAATCACCTCGCCGCAGCCTTCGAACCGCATCAAGTCGTGTCTCAGCGTCCGTCTCGCCGTCCAGCGCCACCGACGGGAGTCCAGCCTCGTTGAACTGCCTGGCCATGAACCACGCGTGATGGATGCCAACGCAGAACCCGAGAGCGCGCATCTTCATCGGGTCGAGCACCCACTCCCGCACCGACTCCAGGATCCGGCGCGCCCGGACGTGGTCGCCGGTGAAGACGCTTTCGAGCTCCGAAGTCACGTATCGGCCGCGCTGAAACCCAACGCGCCGGAGGTCGGTTCCGTCCCCTACCCCCAGGTAATGGAACGGGGACAACAGCCCCTGGTCGAGTGCCTCCCAAAGCCGCATTTCGGTGGCAATGCGGTCGTCGAACCAATGGAGGATGTCCTTCGTGTCTGCTCGTTCGGGTGTGGCGGTGAGGCCTACGAGTACTTTCGGCTTGAGATGCTTCAGCAACTTGATGTAGGTATCCGCCTCCGCATGGTGGAACTCGTCCACGATGACGACATCAAACTGCGTCGGGTCCAGGTGCTCGACCGCCCGGTGCAGCGACTGGATCGACGCGAAGACGTGATCCCACCGCGCCGGCCGCTCCCCGGCGATGAACCGCTCACCAAAGGTCGGGGCGTCCAGGACAAGCCGGAAGACTTCCTGGCTCTGCTGAAGGATCTCGTTCCGGTGAGCAACGAAGAGCAGCCGTTCGTATCCGACCTTCTGCAACCGCTGGTAGTCGAAGGCTGAAACCCACGTCTTGCCCGTTCCAGTCGGCGCCACGACGAGGTTTCGAAAATGCCCTCGCTGGCGCTCCGCACTGAGAGCCTCGAGCATTTCCAGCTGGAATGGCTTCGGCTCCACGTGGATACTCAGCCGATACGGCGCGGGACTGACACCGGGGCCCCTCTCGGCGTCGAGCGCCGCCTGCAGGCGGTCGCCATCGACCCGCGGGTCGTACGACTCGAACTCGGGCTCGTTCCAGTACTGCTCGAACGTGGCCCGGATTCGCCCAATAATCGCTGGGTTGTCGACTTGCGTCGCGCGGACGTTCCACTCCAATCCATCGAGCAATGCGGAGTGGGTCAGGTTCGACGATCCCACGTATGCCGTGTGGAATCCTGAGTTGCGCTCGAACAGCCAGGCCTTCGCATGGAGTCGGGTCTGAGAGGTTTCATAGGAGACCTTGACCTTGGCGCCCAAGCCCACAAGCTCATCCAGCGCGCGCTTCTCGGTCGAGCCGGTGTAGACGCTCGCAATCACGCGCATCTCGCCCCGGCGGAAGCGGAATTCCTCGATCTCCTGCCGAATGAGTCGGAGTCCTGCGAACCGAACGAAGGCGCAGAGGAGGTCAACGTGATCCGCGCTCTGAATCTCGAGCGCGACCTGGGTGCCGATCTGCAGATCCTTGTGACCGTTGACGAGCAGGACGCTGTCCCGTAGCGGGATGCCCGGCCTTGGCGTGGTCTGCCGTTTGCGACCTGGGACGAGGGGTGCCCTGACCTCCATGAGTAGCTGGGCCTCGGGTTCGATTCCGCCAGTTGTCTCATGGTCCGCTGAGTACTCCGCGAGCACCTCCATCACGCGGTTCGCGAGGTCGACTTGTGCCCGTTGTCGGCCGAGGGTGGACGCAGGGACTCCGGCGATGCGTTCGAGCGCTCGGTCGTGAATGTGACGCGCGAGGATGTCGGCGAGCGCGGCTCGTCGATCGCTTTCCAATCGACGAGCCAGCCTTGGGCTCGGGCGCGCTCGATACGGGCCCGCAAGGCCTCCGTGACGAGCTCCTCGTGGAGGCCAGGTGTCAGGTCGTCAGGCATATCGCCGAGGATCTACACGCGTCCGGTGTGAAGTTCTGATTCCCATCACGCCCGGCTCGGGCAGATCGCGCGGTAGTCGCACCAGCCACACTGCCGCGCCGACGCCGTTGCCCGGAAGTCGCCCGAGCGGATGACCGCGGCCAGGGCAAGGAGCTCATCGCGGGCAGCGTCGAGCTGTTCGTCGGTCCGGGTCGTGCTCATGCGGGTGGCGGCCTCGGTGAAGTAGAGGGTGACGCGCTCGGGCGTGCCGAGGCCCAGGGCGTCGCGGCAGGCCAGGGCGTAGATCGAGAGCTGGAGGTTCGTCTCCACGCTCGATTGGCTGGCGGGGCTGCCGGTCTTGTAGTCGAGCACCTCGATCCCGCCCGACGGCAGGCGATCGATCCGGTCGATCGTGCCGCCGATCACGACGGCCGGGCGCCCGTCGCCGGGGTCGAGGTGGAGCTCGAAGCCGAGCTCCTCGTGGAGCGCCGTGCCCGCGCCGGCGAGCTCACCGGTCCAGAAGTTGTCGAGCAGGGAACCGATCCGGCGCTTGTAGGTGTCCTCGCTCGTGCGGTCGGGGAAGCCTGTCGGCTTCCACTCGGCGGCGAAGAGGCGCCCGAGGTCGTCGCGGGTGGGGGGCGGCTCACCGCCGGCGGCCCGCTCGCGGCGCTCCTTCGTGAAGGCCTCGAAGGCGGCATGGGCAGTGCTCCCGAACGTGGCGGCGGCCGCGGTCCGTTCCACCGGGATCCGGTAGAGGTGGCGGAACGCGTACATCGCCGGGCAGCGCTCGTACGCGTCGAGCTGGCTGTAGCTGAAGGCGCCCGGGAGCGGCACGACCGCGAGCAGGCTCGCCCCGGCGCCCGCGTCCGACGTGACGGTCCGCAGGGTGAGCGGGTCGAGCCCCGCGGCGCGCGCCGCGTCGGCCCCGAGCAGCGTGGCCTCCCCCACTCCGGCGAGCTCGGCGGCGAGACCGGCCCGCGCTGCGGCGGCCTCGGGCGAGGCCGGATCGACCCCCTCGAGGAGCGAGAGGATCTCGCTCGCCCGCAGGCGCAGCGCGGTTCGTCTCTCGCGGGGGCTGGGCAGGGCGACGATGCGCTCAAGGGCGGTGGTCGCGGCGGGCCCGGCGGTGTCGCCGGTCTGTCGTTCGCCCGCTTCGCCGGCCTCGCCCTCGCCTTCCTCCCCGTCCGGGCTGGCCGTCGCGCCGGTCGTGCTCGGCACCGTCCGGTCGACCTGGATCAGCTCGAGGCCGGCGCCCTCGCGGAGCTCCTCGACGAACGCGCTCCGCTTCCCGTCGAATGTCGGGCCACCGTGGGTCAGCAGGACGAGGCTCTCGCGCGCCCGGGTGATCGCCACGTACAGGAGGCGGCGCTCCTCCTCGGTGTGGATGTCGCCGGCCGCGACCGCCTCGCGCAGCAGCTCGCGCGGGAAGAGGCTCCAGCCCTGCTCGCGGACCGGCCATTCGCCCTCGAGCAGGTGCGGGACGAAGACGTGGCCATACTCCAGCCCCTTGGCCTGGTAGAGCGTCATGAGCTGGACGCCCTGCACGTCCTCGGACAGCTCGACGCTCGTGGGCAGCTCGCCACCGGCCGCCTGGTAGGCGTCGAGGTAGTCCACGAAGTCGCCGAGCGCGAGGGCCGGGTGCTCGCGCTGCCAGTCGGCCGCGAAACGCATGAGCGAGGCGACATTGGCGACCGCGCGCTTGCTCTCCAGGGTGTCCGCGGTGAGCAGGTCGAGGAGCATCCCGGTCCGCTCGAGATACCGCTCCAGGATCGTGAAGGGTCCCTCGCGGGGCGCTCCCGGGACGAGCTCGTCGAGCGTGGCGAGGAGCCGGCGAAGCTTCGCCCGCGTCGCCGGAGCGAGCGTGAGGGTGCGGCCCGGCGTGGCTGGGCGATCGGTCCGGTGCGGGTCGGCTGGAGCGGGATTGCCGGCGTCCGCCGGGCTGTCGGCGTTGTCCGCGTTCCGGATCACCGGCTGCTCGCCTTCGCCGTCGCCGTCGCGCTCCCGCGGCAGCGCATCGAGGGTGACCTCGCCCGACCCGGTCGCCTCGCGGACCATCTCGATCAGGTGGCGACCTGCCCGCTTCGCGGCCCGCGTGACCGCCACGAGCTCGAGCGCGTCGAGGCGCCAGGGACCCGCCGTCAGCACCCGGGCGAGGGCGACATCCGAGAAGGGGTCGGCGAGCGTCCGGAGGGCCTGCTCGAGGTCGCGGATCTCCGGGACCGCGAAGAGCGAGAGGCCGCCCGACACGGTGTACGGGATGCTCTCCTCGCGGAGGCGGGCGAGGATCGCCTCGCGGTGCTTGTGCTTGCGGTAGAGGACGGCGAACGAGCTCCAGGGTTCGGCCGGCTGCCCACCGACCGCGGGATCCCAGGCGGCGTGCGCCTTGATGCGCTCGACGATCGCGGCCGCCTCGTCCTCGGGGCCCGCGCAGGTGACGATCTCGACCGCCAGCGCGCCCTCGCCGTCGCGGTTGGGGGCGAGCAGCTTGTCCGGCGCGTAGCGGAGGAGGTTGCGGATGATCAGCCGGTTCGCGACGACGAGGATCGGCGGCCGGCTGCGGAAGTTCTGCTCGATCCGCATCCGGGTCGGCAGCCCGGGCGCCCGGCCCCCGGGATCGTGGACCGGCGGCCCCGAGAAGCGCCGGTCGAACTCGACGAAGGCCGCATAGCTCGCGCCACGGAAGCGGTAGATCGACTGGTCGTCGTCGCCGACGACCATGACGTTGTCCGGCCGGTCGGGCGTCCGCCCGAGCAGCTCGATGAGCTCGATCTGGGCGATGTTGGCGTCCTGGAACTCGTCCACCAGGATGTACCGGATGCGCCGCTGCCAGCGCCGCAGGACGTTGGGCCGCGCGCGGAAGAGCCGGATCACTGCGGCGATCTGCTCGCCGAAGTCGAGCGCGCCACGGCGCTCCCGCTCGGACTCGTAGGCGTGGTAGACGAGCGCGAGCTCCGAGAGGCGGAGGACCTCGAGGGCGGCCCCGTCGGCGACGTAGGTCGCGGCGAGGTGGGCGGCCTGCTCGCGCTGCTGGTCGGTCAGGCGGTTCGGGCGGACCGCAGCGCCGGTGCCGAAGACCGCCCGGCGGGCCTCCCGGTCGGCGACCTTCTCGACCTTCTCGAAGTCGGGGTGGGCCGCGGGATCCCCGCCGTCGGCGGCTCGCTCCTGGGCGCGGAACGAAGCGTAGGCGCCATGGGTCGTCGAAGACCCCTTGTCGAACGAGCCGAGCGCCTCGAGGCGCTCGAGGGCACGCTCGTAGCTGCCGAAGCGTGCCTCGAAGGCCCGCTGCTCGACCTCGACGAAGGCGTCGAAGTCGTCGGGGCTCACGAGCTCGTCCTTGGCCCGGTTGATGAAGCCGACGAAGCGGTCGAGCCACAAGTTCGGGTTGCCCTTCCCCGCGTAGTAGAGCAGCAGCAAGCCGGGCCGGATGGCCCGCAGCAGGAGCACCTGGCCCACGCCGTCGAGGACATCCGGAGCGGAGGGGAGGCCGGCGTCGGGCGCGCTCTCGACGAGGAGCCGGTGGCAGAACGAGTGGTAGTTCGAGACTGCGAGCCGGCCGCTCACGGCGGGACCCACGGCCTTCTCCAGGCGGTCCGCCAGCTCCTTCGCGGCCTTCACGTTGTACGTCAGGACGAGGATCTGCTCGGGCAGGAGCGGCCCCTTGAACGGGTCGATCGCCGCTGTCCGGTCGGCGCCCGCGTCGGAAGTCGCGCCCTTCGTCTCGAGCAGCCGCCGGACGCGCTCGACGATGACCCGCGTCTTGCCGGTGCCGGCGCCCGCGATGACGACCAGGGGGCCCTCGTCCCAGTCGACGATCCGCCGCTGCTCGTCGGTCAGGCCGTCCGCGTCCGCGGAGCGGGTGAAGGGCGGCGGTGGCGCCTCGATCACGTCCCCTCCGGGAGGGTCGCCGGTCGTCCGTCGCGGCGGAACTCGAGGCCGCAGGTCGTGCACGCGCGGTCCGGCTGTCCCTCCCCGACCATGCACCCGCCGAGGACGACCCGGTGCGCGTCGAGATCGGCTTCGAGCGTGGGGCTGTAGGCGGGCTCGCCGTACTGGATGCGTGCGATCTCACTCGAGCCGCATCGCGGGCAGGCGCTGACGGAGGTTGTCGTCATCGGCGGTTCGGCCATCATGGCCCCGTTGATCGCGTCATCCATGCCCAGTCGGCATGGGTCGCCGGGTCGGCCGGAGCCCGCAACTGCGCCATCGAGGTGCACGACCGTTCCTCGATCGCGAGCTCGCGGACGATGAACCGCCGGTACGCGTCCATGGGTAGAGGGTCGGCGGCGGTTGTGCCAGCTCCGATGGCACGGAAGGAGGGCGCTCCCCGCCGATCTTCCCGGTCCAGAACCGGAGCTCGACCCGCCGCTCCCGAATTCGCGGTACCAGCGCCATCCAGGACTTCGCCCGTGAGCTCCAAGCTGATCCCTGTGTCGGCGTTTTCCGAGCTGCCAGAATGCCGACGCTGCGCGTTGCAGAATGCCGACGCTAAGGATTACAATCTGCCGATGCTGGAGGACAGATCAGCAGGCGTGTCTCGGCTCCTGCGGCCATGAGCTACGTTCCGCGCATCGTCGACGGGGAGCTCGCGGCCCGGCTCGAGGCGTCCGGTGGGGTGGTCATCGAGGGTCCGAAAGCGTGCGGCAAGACCGCGACCGCTCGCCAGGTGGCCGCGAGTGAGGTTCGCCTCGACGTGGATGCTGCCGCGCGACAGGCGATCTCGGTAGATCCCGCGCTCGTGCTCCGTGGCGCGAGCCCGCGCCTCATCGATGAGTGGCAGATCGAGCCCGCGATCTGGAATCACGTACGACGTGCGATCGACGACCGGGGTGCGCCTGGCCAGTTCATCCTCACGGGCTCGGCCATGCCCGCTGACGACATCACCCGCCACACCGGCGCCGGGCGGATCACTCGGCTTCGGATGCGCCCGATGAGCCTGTTCGAAACGGGTCACTCCAGCGGCGCGATCTCCCTCGGCGGCCTGCTCGCCGGCGAGCAGGTGCGCAGCGCCGAACCGGGGCTCTCCGTGGCCGACATTGCTGAGCGCGTGGCGGTGGGCGGCTGGCCGGGCAGCCTGGGACGAAGCGTGCCGTCCCAGCTGCGAGCGGTTCGCGACTATCTCGACGAGATCCGGCGAGTTGACGTCGTGCGGGTGGCCGGCCCTCGCCGCGATCCCGTTCGCGTCGGGCGCCTTCTCCGCTCGATTGCGCGCAACGTGGCGACGTATGCAGCCGACACCGCGCTTGGTGCCGACGCCGGGGGCGCGACGGGGTCGCTCGACAATCGCACGGTGGCCGAGTACCTGGACGCGCTGGAGCGCCTGATGATCGTCGAGGATCAGCCGGCGTGGGCGCCGCACCTGCGCTCGCGCTCCGTCCTCCGCGCGGCCGCGAAACGGCATTTCGTGGATCCCTCGCTTGCCGTCGCCGCGCTGAGGACCTCGCCCGCCGCCCTGCTCAGGGACCTCGAGACACTCGGGTGCATGTTCGAGTCCCTCGTCGTGCGTGATCTGCGGATCTACGCGCAGGCTGTCGATGCGACCGTGTTCGCCTACCGGGACAACACGGTCGAAGTTGACGCGATCGTGGAGGGTGCTGACGGCCGCTGGGGCGCCTTCGAGGTGAAGCTCGGTACCGGGCGTATCGAGGGGGCGGCCGAGAACCTTCGACGGTTCGCTGCCCGGATCGACACCGATCGAACCGGGCCACCTGCGGTGCTC